>CAZHYQ010000080.1:0-1552 GCA_964536805.1 uncultured Longilinea sp. | reverse complement strand
ACTTCAGCCAAAGGAAGCGGTTACGAGCAATTCCTCTCCCAGACGGTCGGTTAACGCCGACCGTCCTCCTTTTAAATGACCCATTTGGGTAATAGCCCGTTACCCGTATGGTAGCGATAATAAACTTATACAGGGAGCTGCCTGATTGGCTGATCAGATTCCTGTATGACGAATAAGGAGAGGTAGCAATGGCGATTACATTAAGTGCTGATTTGAATCAACTGCTGGTAAACGAACATGCCGATTACCCGATTAACTACACACCCACACCGGCTCGCGAACGCGTTGATGAAGTTTACACCACGGTTGTACGGCGAAATCCTGGCGAACCAGAGTTTCATCAAGCCGTGCGCGAAGTGCTGGAATCCTTAATTCCGGTAATCGAACGACATCCCGAACTTGACGATTTGGCCATACTCGAGAGAATTGTCGAGCCGGAACGCCAGATTATCTTTCGCGTTCCCTGGCAGGATGACCAGGGGAAGATTCAGGTAAACCGCGGTTACCGCATTCAATTCAACAGCGCGCTTGGGCCCTACAAAGGCGGTTTACGGTTTCACCCCTCCGTTTATTCTGGCATCATAAAATTTTTAGGTTTTGAACAGATCTTTAAAAACGCACTCACCGGCCTGGCAATGGGCGGCGCCAAAGGCGGCAGCGATTTCAACCCCAAAGGTAAATCTGATTTTGAAGTCATGCGCTTTTGCCAGAGTTTTATGACCGAATTGCACCGCCATATTGGCGAACAGACCGATGTTCCCGCCGGAGATATTGGCGTGGGCGGACGTGAAATTGGCTACCTGTTCGGGCAATACAAACGCCTGAACAACCGCTTTGAAGCCGGTGTGCTCACCGGCAAAGGCCTCGATTGGGGCGGCTCGTTGGGGCGCACCCAGGCCACCGGTTACGGCGCGGTGTATTTCGTGGATGAAATGCTCAAGCGGCGCGGCCAAACCGTGGAAGGCAAAACCTGCCTGGTTTCAGGCAGCGGCAATGTGGCCATTTACACCATCGAAAAATTGCAGCAGTTGGGCGCGCGCGTGGTGGCGTGCTCCGATTCGAACGGCGTGATCTATGACGAGCAGGGCATTGATGTTGAACTGGTCAAACAGATTAAAGAAGTGGAACGCCAGCGCATCAAGGTGTATGCTGAACGGCGCGACAGCGCCCGCTATATGCCCGATGGAAACATCTGGCGTATTCCCTGCGAAATTGCCATGCCGTCGGCTACGCAAAATGAAATCAACGAACAGGACGCCTTGATCCTGGTGAAAAACGGCTGCATCGCTGTGGGCGAAGGCGCCAACATGCCCACCACACCCGCCGGTGTGCATGTTTTTCAGCAGGCTGGCATTTGCTACGGCCCCGGAAAAGCCGTCAATGCGGGCGGGGTGGCCACTTCAGGACTGGAAATGGAGCAAAACGCCTGCCGCACAACCTGGAGCTTTGATAAAGTGGATGAGAAACTCCACCAGATCATGTGCGGCATTCACGAGCGCTGTTGGAATACCGCTGAAGAATACGGCATGCCGGGAAATTATGTAATTGGCGC
>CAZHYQ010000079.1:0-1809 GCA_964536805.1 uncultured Longilinea sp. | reverse complement strand
CAGGACAACGCGGATGATGCGATCAAGGGATGATTCATTTGTTTTCATGAGAAATACTCCTCGGGAACTGAACCTGTCTGATTGGGATTTACAAAAATATAGATGCATGCGTGCGAAGAAAGTTACATTCATTGGCAAAATCCATATTTAATGAACAGGTGGGGCACAAATGCCAGCTGCAAAGGGCGGAGATTGCGACGGATGGGAAGGAGGAGATTTGCCGCCCTAGCGGGTGCAGGGAAATTGCCTTAACTGTATTATCGGTAGTAAAGTAACTGTTGAAATTCCGGATGAACGGCTGATAATGAAAACAGCGGAAAATTGTGCCTGATTTGGGGATTTCCGGGCGGCTATTTGCCAGGAATTGTGTTGGAGGTGAAACCCATGTCCATACTTTCGCAATTATCCTCCCAGACCGGGGATCGCAGCGAGGCATCCAATGATAAGATTGTGAAACTCTGCCTCGAGGACTCGCGACGGCTGACCGAGATCGCCGGGGGACTTTCACAGAAGAACGCGGCATTGGTCGGCGACTGCGCCGAGGTGATGACGCAGGTGGCATTGACGCACCCGGAATACATCGCCCCATATTTTCAGGGCCTTGCCGCGCTGATGAATCATAAAACGACACGCGTGCGCTGGGAGGCGGTTCACGCCCTGGCGCTGCTGGCAGCACTCACCCCGGCCGAAACGGCCGGGCTACTGCCCCGGCTGGCAGAGGTCATCCGAAACGATTCAAGCATCATCGTGCGCGATTACGCCGTCGACGCGGCTGCCAATTATGCCGGCTCCGGTCCTGCGGAAGCAGAGGAAGCCTACCCGGTCCTGATCGAAGCGTTGACCGCCTGGAACAGCCGGCATGCCGGGCATGCCCTGGCAGGGTTGACGAAGGCCGCGGGTTGGCTGTCGCTGAGAAGGGATGATCTGCTCGAAATTGCCGAAAAATATTCCCAATCGGAAAAAGGCGTGGTGCGGAAAGCCGCTAAAGACTTGCTCAAAGCTGTAAGGGCGCGGTAAAAAGGATGGATGGAATGAAAGCACCCATCGATTGGTTGTTGGCAGGCGAAGCCTGGGTGGAATACCGCACCCGGTTGGATTTGTTGGGCGAGGAAGAACAGGATGCCGCGGTGAAGGCAGCACGCGAGCAGATGTTGGCGGATGCGCGGGTACAAAAACTGGCAGCGGATTTGAGCGATTGGCCAGGAAAGGTGATTGCCAGCCACAAGAGCGCCGGGCAACCCTTTCACCGACTGACATTTCTGGCGGATCTGGGACTCAAGGCCGGCGACCCCGGGGTGGACAAAATTGTCGCGCGCATCCTGGCGCATCGCTCGGACGAAGGACCTTTTCTACTGAGCATGAACATCGCGGAAGGGCACGGGGGCAGCGGACTGGAGCAGTGGGGTTGGGCGCTGTGCGACGCGCCGCTGACCGTTTATGCGCTGGTCAAGTTTGGCCTGGTGAATGAGCCGGCCGTGCGGACCGCGATTGATTTCCTGACCAGCCTGGTGCGCGACAACGGCTGGCCGTGCGCGGTTTCGAAGGAGTTGGGTAAATGGCGCGGGCCGGGGCGCAAGGAAGATCCGTGCCCGTACGCGACCCTGGCCATGCTGAAGTTGCTGGCAGAGGTGGACGAGCTGCGCAACAGCCCGGCCGCGCATAGCGGCGCGGAGACGCTGCTGGATTTATGGAGCCAGAGCCTGACCCGCCACCCTTACATCTTTTACATGGGCAACGATTTTAGAAAACTCAAGGTACCCTTTGTGTGGTACGACCTGATGCACGTCCTGGATGTGCTGAGCCGCTGCG
>CAZHYQ010000078.1:0-1886 GCA_964536805.1 uncultured Longilinea sp. | reverse complement strand
GCATCGTTCCCACCAGGCGCCAACATAGCGCGTCTGGCTGCTATATTCCAAGATCTGGCGCACCAGATCCAGCGGCGGCACCGGCACCTGTAGTTCGAATAGATTCGCCTGCATGCTGTCTGCCCTCCTTTCTGTTAATCTTGAAAACCACCCGCGCGGTGAAAACCCCAGCGGCAAACCCGCTGCCGTAGGCCTCGCGAAGAGCGCGTTCCGCGCCTTCGGTCAGAGTTTCCCCATTGCGCAGGCGCAGGATCACCCGCAGGCGGTTGATGCGTCGGTCAATCCGGTCAAAACGGCGCGCGATGATCGGCCACCCGCGGCGCGCGTTGGCTGTTTGCACGATTTTAAGTATGCGGTTCATAGACCTCCTTCCTATCGAAAATACACCCCGACCATGCGCTGGTATAACTGGACGACCAGGTAGACGTCGTTAGCTACGTAGCGCCGGGCCGTATCGTCATCCATCTCCGCAACCTGTCCCCCATGGAGTTCCGGCAAGGGGTTATCCAGCCCATAGCGTTTGGCCACCCATTTCAGCCCCTTGCCGGGGTTCCAGTTATACAGCAGGCAGAACAGGTCAACCACCGGCTCGGTGCGGTAACGCGCCAGGTTGGGGATCAGCGGCAGGGGGATCTTGAGTTCCATGCTGCGGCGCATCAAGAACGGTAGGTCAAAGGCGATCACGTTGTAGCCGCAGCAGCGCCCGTTCGTGTTGGCAAAGGCCTCCCAGAAGGCGCAGATGGCAGCCGCTTCCTCCTGAACTGTTTTTGCCAGCTGGGTCGTCGTCCAACTTTCCACCCCGTGCCGCCAGGCAATTGCGCGCACCACTGCCAGGTCGGGATCCAGCGCAGCCATCGCTACCTGCTCAGCCTTTTTCTCGGCCACATATGCGGCAATCTTATCCGGATCTTTGTAGTTGGAAGGCGGTTTCACCTGGATCAGATCGCCCGCGTCCGTGCGGGCAGTGGTTTCAATGTCGAAGAAAAGCAGCTCAGAGGCATTGTTCATCGTCCGCCTCCGATCTCGTTGCCCGAAGGGGTGATCTGGTAGGCTGCATCATGGATCAGAGTTTCGCCATCATAGACTTTTACCTGGTTGTTTTGATAGACCTGCACAACCTGACCTTCAATCAGTGGGATGGTAATCATTTGTCCAGTACAAGAACCTTGCGCCATACCATCCTTCAGGAACGACAATGCGCATTCAACAGAAGCCCTATCGCCCGGATTGACCATCCCCCATCCAGCATCCTTCCAGCGATCCAGGTCAGCATAATTTAGTGTGGTAACCAACACAATCACATCCCCTTGCAGGTGAAGTTCCGCGTCCGGCGGTTCCCCGATTTCCATACACCACACCGGAGGCAGCAAGCCGGTGCCCTGCTCATCCGTGACCCAATATTCGCGTCCGTAAGCGCCAAAGTAATCCGAAGAAATGGTCAACACCTCGCCATCCTCCGGCTTGCGTGCCTCACCATCCCGATAGAGCAAGATTTTCAAATGACATGCGCCGGCGTTCAATTCCTCTTCATAACACCCCACAACGCACAGGCGTTCTTGCTGATCGCAGGCTGTGAGCACGAACATCAACAGTAGCCCAAGAACCTTGAGTTTCATCGTACCTCCTTTGTTTTTCTACATGAAAAGCCAGAGGGCGGCCTTTTACTTCAACCGCCCTCTGGTTAAAACCAGCCTAGAACAGGCTGGCCTGCTGACGCGCTGCATCCCCCATCCCTTGCCGCCGCTTGCGCGATTGCGGCACGCCGGGAACAACCCCGCGGTCCTTCATCCAGTCTTCCCAGGTGCGCACCGTGCTGGGCATGTTAGCGCTGGGCAAGGTCATGCTGCCCAACGGGTCATTGCTGCTCACCTTCGCGTCCTCGGCGA
>CAZHYQ010000077.1:0-1889 GCA_964536805.1 uncultured Longilinea sp. | reverse complement strand
AGGCAGGGCGGCGCGGCTTATTTATTGGGTCCGATTCAACGGCGGTTCCGCACGCCGGGGGGCAATTCTCATTTTGTTGCTTGCCTGGGAGGCAATATGAAGCGAATGTGGATGGTCCTGGTTTTATTGGCGTTGACGGCCGCACTGCTGGCCGGGTGCGGTTCCAGCGGCGGCAGCGAGACACAACCGGCCGGAGGCAATACAGCCGCGCCGGTCGCCACAAATGCGCCGACGGAAGAACCGATCGCGCCTTTCGATATCATGCTGGCGCAAAAGGGCACCAAATTGAAGATGACGGTTGGACAAACCACCACGGTCAAACTGGGCTCGTTTTACTATTGGACCGTGACCATCAGCGACACCAGCGTACTGGCCCCGCGAGAGGGCGTGACGCTGGCCGAGGGCGAACAGGGCGTATATGAAGCGCTCAAACCCGGGACGGTGACGCTGAGCGCGGTGGGCAATTCCTGCGAAAAGCCGCCATGCGCCATGCCAGCCCAGGAATTCTCGGTCGATATCGAAGTCAAGTAACCAGCCTGATTGAGGGACGAAATGAAGGGGATGCCTGGATCAAACCGGCAGCCCCTTTTTGATTGGGGAACGAAAGCGGGGGCGGATGCGTCTTGGAGGTGAGGAAACGAAAGGCGGTGCGGAATGATGAAACAACTGATTCTATTGGCTGGTCTGGCAGTGCTGTTGGGCGGGTGCGTGCCGGCGGCCGTTGAACCGGCGCCTGCGGTTACTCCGAGTGCAACGGCTGCATTCATCCCATCGGTGTCGACCAACCTGCCGGGCGATGCCACGGTTGCAGCGACCGCAACCCTGGCGGCACCCGCGGACGTGATTCTCAACCTCGACAATCCGCACGCGGCGCTGCGGGTGGGGCAAACGGCGGCGCTGCGGCTGGATGAGGGCTACCGCTGGACGATTACGTCGGCGGATGAAAAGGTGCTCAAAGTGCTGGAAGGCAGCCAGGACGGCTGGCACTTGTTCAAGGGGGCCGGCAATGGCAGCACCACCCTGACGGTTCAGGGCGATCCGTTGTGCCTGACGGCCAAACCGCCCTGCATGGCGCCATCGCGGCTGGTGGAATTCGAAATCCTGGTTGATTGAGGTTCAATATTAAATACTATCAAGATATAAATAGTATATAATATTGGAAAACGGTAACGAAAAGCGCAAAGGAAACCAGGATGGACGAAAAAACGACCCGGCCGGCCAGCATTGATGCCTACATTGCCCAATTCCCGCAGGAAGTCCAGTTAATCCTGGAAAAGATACGGGCGGTCATCCATGAGAGCGCGCCGGAGGCCGAGGAGAGAATCAGCTACGGCATGCCGGCCTTCTTCTTGAATGGCGGACTGGTGTGGTTCGCAGCCTACAAGAAGTTTATTGGCTTTTATCCAATTACGTCCGGGATGAACGCGTTCGCCGAGGAAATTGAAGCCTACCGCGGAACGAAATCGGCGCTGCATTTTCCGCTGGACCAGGAGATGCCGTATGAACTTATTCGGAAAATCGTCCTGGCCAGGCTGGCAGAAAACCAGAAAAAGGGTGGATGAAGAGCGGTTTTATCCGCTACATGGTAAACATTGTCAGGATGATAAGGCATGGGCTCGTTGATGGGTGATACCCCATCAACGAGCCCATTTTTAATTTTTGGCCGGTGTAGTGCGAAAAATCAGGCTTTGTTGGTTCGGATCTTGAGCAGAGCGTACAGCGGGCAGAAACCGACAATGCCCGTGATGAGCGCAATGGCGCCAAGAACGATGAATACGATGCCGAGCGTGCCGGTGACCGTCTGGGTGAAATAAAGCGCGAACAAAACGACCGCCAGGACAACGCGGATGATGCGATCAAGGGATGATTCATTTGTTTTCATGAGAAAT
>CAZHYQ010000076.1:0-1998 GCA_964536805.1 uncultured Longilinea sp. | reverse complement strand
GAATACCATGATTATAAAGGACATCAGGAGCGGCAATGCTTTTCAGAAGAATGTTTATTCTCGTTTTTTTCACGGCGCTGATCAGCGCCTGTTCAACCCAGATCCCAGTGTCGAACCCGCCAACGATTGAACCGACCGAAACCCTGCCCGCACTTTCCAGCACCGTAGTTGAGGCGACCTTTACACCCGCACCGACGCCGGAAATTGTGACCAATGACAGCAACCAATGCGATAACCCGTTCTATCCGGTCAGCGACGAGGCGACCTGGGTCTACGACATGTCCTCGGGCGGCAGCGCAACCCACACCATGGCAGTTGACGAGAAGGACGCCTTCAAAATCACCATCCAGGGCGGGAACAGCGTCTTCACGGTTGACGGCAAATGTTCAGACGAAGGCATCGTTTTGATGGATGCCCCCGGCGCCGCGACCACCTATTCCGGCGAGCAGGGCAGTTCCGTCGTCAGTACGATCGATGCGGTTGGCGTGACCCTGCCCAAGGATATTGCCATTGGCCAGGAATGGTCGCAAACCATCACTGTCACCACCGGAGAGAATAAAGCCACCATTGAAACGAACTACACCGCCGTCGGGTTTGAAAATATCACCGTCCCGGCCGGAAATTTCTATGTGCTCAAGGTGGAGCAATCCGGCACGGTAAAGATGCTGGGCCATTCCATCCAGATGCATGGCTTCCAGTGGTTTGCCGAGGGCGTTGGAACCGTCAAATCCGCCATGGACGGCGCTCCGAGCGCCGAACTGGTTTCCTACGATATCCCTGATTAATGAAGAGGCACTATGAATCACCATCTCCGCAATTTCTTAACGGTTGTCCTCCTAGCCCTGGCGCTCAGCCTGGCTGCCTGTGCGCAAAAATCATCGCCCCAGCCGGCCGCGGCAGACCAGGCCGGTCAACCGGTTGCGACAGCCGCTCAGCCGGCCGCCAACCCGGCGGCAAACGGGACAAACGCCGATAAAACGGTATCCTGTGCGCAGCTTGTCCCGCCGGATGAGCTCAACCTGCTCGTCAATCAGGCCGCGGCCACGTTAACGGAAACCAAAAATCCGGGCAGCACCACGTGCCTGTGGCAATATACCCCCAAAGGCGCCGTCCAGGCCAGCACCTTCGAGGTACAGGTCAATTTTGGCAAAACAGCCGTGCAGGATTGGGAATCGGCCCGCAAAGCCGAAATTGCCAACGAGCCTGCCGATACAGCCGTGATCAGCATCGACCAGTTGGGCAATGAAAATTACACCTGGAATTCCAGTCTGAACAGACAGTCGGTGGTCTATGTTCGCAGCGGCGAGCAAACCCTGGTGATGCGCTACAAAGCAGCCGACATCCTGTTCCTGCAAACCGAATCAGGCATCATCGATATGGCCGACCGTATCTTCAACCGCTTATCTTCCTGACCGGCCTTGCTGACCCAGGGTCGATCTCTTCAACTTGCCGAAAGCACCGGGTGCGGGTCAATCCTTGCCCCGGTGCCGTTCACACCTTGAGCATCCACAGGATGCGGTCGTAAGACGCGATGTAGTGCAGGGCGGTCACAATGCCAAAAGTCCAGGCCAGTGTCGTCCAGTGCGCGTCCTGCAGCGCCCAGACGGCAAAGCCGAAAAAGGCCAGTTCGAGCGCCAGCCGCAGCCAACCGGGTACCGCCACCGGGGCTGCGCCGGGGTCATTGGGGATGCGGAAGGTGCCCCATAATACGGCCAGCAAAAGCGGAATACCAATCGCCAGCACAAAACGCAGCCAGCCTTCGCCCTTCTGCCAGCCCCAGGCAGCAGCCGCCGCCAGCGCTGCCAGTTCCAGCAAAAAACGCAGCCCTAAATTGATTGGATGATTGCTCATGAATTTTCCTTTTCCGGCTGCTCTAGCGCAGCAGGTAAGAAGTGACAAAAATTAACCCCCACGATGTTTTCGCCAGATTGTCATTGAAGAATGCCAGCCCGATCGAAAGCAGGAAGATCACCGACATGATCAGCGTCCGCCAGGTTT
>CAZHYQ010000075.1:0-2278 GCA_964536805.1 uncultured Longilinea sp. | reverse complement strand
CCATAAAAGCTGGCGGCATTTGCGGCATCCCCGCCCGGCCGGAGAACCAGATAACCTGCCAGAGCAGAAAGGAATACGATCGACCTGCGAATCTGGCGGCGGGCGGGTTGCAGGGCCTGCCAAAGCCATTGGCGGGCGCGGGCGTAATTCCCCCCGGCCAGCTCGATTTCCGCCAGGTCGGTTAATGCCATGGCGGTGAAGATGTCCTCCTGCGGCGGTAAATTGGCCAGGGCTTTCTCGAGCATCAATCCGGCTTCCTCCAGGTTGCCCTGGAAGAGTGCGACCTCGCCCAATTGCGCCAACGGAATCCCCGGATTCAAGCCGGATGCATCCGTGCTGGCCAGTTCAAAGGCCTGTTGCAGCGTTTCCACGGCGTTCGGAAATTGTTCCTGCTCAATATAGATGCGTCCCAGGCGGTTTAAATACTGGGGATATTCCCTGGTTAAGCCTTGCGTGCGGCCAAGGTCGGCAGCATTCCGGGCGAAGGATAATGCGCTTTCAAAATCATGCTGCTGCCAGGCCAGGTCGGACGCAATTTTCAGGCTGTTCGCGCGCGCCAGTGCATCCAGCCCGCCGGGGTGCTGGATGAGCCCCTCCATCAGGTCAATGCCTTCTTTAAAATAGCCAAGCGAAAACCAGTAAGGCTCCAACTGGGTTGCCATCTGCATTCCCAGCTCAGGTTGTCCTGCGGCAACAGTCCACTTTAGTGCGCCATGAAAATTTGCAAAATTGATCTGGAAGTATTCTTCCTGCTGTTCGAGCGGCGCGTTTTGCCTGAGTTGCTGGATTTTTTCCAGAAAATATTGGGTGCGGCGCAATTCAACCGTTTCGGGTTGCGCCAACTTCGAACTGGCGAATTCGCGGATGATTTCCAGCATGCGCCAGTGAGCCTGGCCGTGGATATTCTCGTGTTGAAGCAAGGAATGGTCGGCCAGATCATTCAATAACGCGGCTGTTCTTGAAGCATCCAATTCAGCCACCGCCGCGGCGGCATCCACATCGAACCAGCCGGAGAGCACCCCCAGGCGGTTGAAGAAATCTCTTTGTTCGGCAGTGAGCAGCGTGTAGCTCCATTCGATGACATCATCCAGGGTGCGCTGCCGTTGGGGCAAGTCGCGGGCGGGGGTGCCAATTTTTTTGACCCAGCCGCGTTCATGCAGCAAGGCGGCCATTTCATCCAGGGTGAACTGACGCAGGGTGGCCGCCGCCAGCTCAAGGGCCAGCGGAATGCCCTCGAGGATGGTGTTGATCTCAATCACAGCCCCGGCGGTTTCGGGGGTAATCACGAAATCGGACCGGTGCTGGCGGACGCGCGCCACGAAGAGCTGCACCGCTTCATACTTCATCAAATCCGTTGGCGTGCGCTCCGCGTTTAGCGGGGGTACTGCCAGCGGCGGCAGTGGGTATTCATGCTCGCCGTAAATGTGCAGCGGCACGCGGCTCGTCACCAGCATTTTACAGCGCGGGGCTGCTTTGAGGATCTGAGCGACCTCCAGGGCGGCCTGGTCGACGATTTGTTCAAAGTTATCCAGGATAAGCAGCAGGGTCTTGTCCTTTAACCCGCTGATGAGTTGCGGAAGACTCGGCGCAGGCGGGAGGTTAAAGTCCGCCAGCGCCCGCGCGATGGTGGCGATGAAGAAGCCGGGGTTGCCAAGCTCGGACAGATCTACAAACCAGACCCCGTCGGGGAAATTGCCCAGCAAGTCATAGCCGCAGTGAATGCTCAAGCGCGTCTTCCCGATGCCGGGCGGGCCGAGCAGGGTGACGAGATGGACCGTTTTTTCCTGTAAAAGCGCGGTAACGGCGGCATGCTCGTGGGTGCGGTTGATGGTGGAGGTAAGCAGCGCCGGCAGGTTGTTGGGGTGCGGTTTTGTTTCGACCGCCGGCTGGAAAAACGGGTCGGAGATCACGCCGCGCGCAGCCTGAAGGAAGGTTTCCCGTTCGCCATCCGAAATTTCCAGCGCCCGCGATAAAAGTTCTGCCAGCTGGCGGGAAGGTTTGCGTTCTTCGGCTTCAATTTTGCGAATGGCGGCGGCCGAACAGCCCGCGCGTCCGCCCAACTCGCTCTGGGTCAGATCGAGCTGCCGGCGGCGGGTTCGCACCCAGGCGCCAAAGGTTGGTTGAGGGTTCTCAGCGTTCATTTTGTAACGGTTTTTGTCACGGCGGGCGTGACCCCCTGCCAGGCTCCGGAAGGTATCCTAAAGAAAATCAATGTGAATGCTTGAATACCATGATTATAAAGGACATCAGGAGCGGCAATGCTTTTCAGAAGAATGTT
>CAZHYQ010000074.1:0-2388 GCA_964536805.1 uncultured Longilinea sp. | reverse complement strand
CATCGGCGCCGACCCAGCCGGCCCGGGCCATGCCGCAGGCGTAGAGCGGGATGTCACAGGCGATCACCTCGCCAAGAAATTCGCCAATCGACTTTTCCCGGCTCGGCGTGGCATAAAGGCCGTCGGCCAGGCCCGCGACGAGCAGGCGTACCGCCGGGCCGGCAAAGTGGATCTCGACTTCGGCATCCAGGGCGTGGGCAGCCAGCGCATGCACCAGCGGCGTGGCGCACAGCTCGGGCCGCTCGGCACCGGCCGAAGCGATCAGGATGGCCAGCCGGTCAGTCAAAACGTGCCTCCGGCTCCACCTTGAGGATGTGCTGGCGGTAGGCGGCGGCGTCGAGCAGGCCAGCCTTTTCGGTCTCCCAGTCCGTCGGCCTAGCGCGCACCATCCAGCCGGCGGCATAGGGCTGCTGGTTCACCAGGGCGGGGCGTTCCTCCGCCGCCTCGTTGCCTTCGAGCAGGATGAAGGAGATCGGAGCATGCACGGCGAGCACCGTCTTGCGGCACTCCACCGTACCCAGCCCCTTGCCAATCGCCACCTCGGCTCCCTTCGGCTTGGCGGTGAAGGCGATGATCTCGCCAGCCAGGAAAATGCCGAAACCGGTCGCCCCGATCAGCACTTCGCCGCTATCGAGTGCCTGCACCCACATGTCGTGGCGGGGGCAATACAGTCGATCGTCAGGAACGCTGCCGTGGAAGGGTTGGTGGGCCATGGGGCGCGGGAAATAGTGAATGGAGGCAGGAGTTTACCCTCCCCGCTCCGGCTGTCCAGCTTTCTGCCGTTAGCGCTGCCGCTGAAAGCCGAGGAAGCCATTTGTTGACGCAGCGCAATACGCAGGGGGAAAACGCCTGCTAGGGTGGAACCGTCTGTTTCGTAACCGCAATCAATGAGAGTTTTCCTATGTTCCCTGAGTATCGTGACCTGATTACCCAACTGAAAACAACTGACCGCCACTTCCTCAACCTGTTTGAGCAGCACAACGAACTCGACCAGAAGATCAAGAATCTGGAGGCGCACATTGAACATGCGACGCAGCTGGAAATTGAGGCGCTGAAGAAGGAAAAGCTGGTGCTGAAGGATGAATTGCATACGTTGTTGCGACGGGCGGAAACCGCCTGACGAACCCGGACCCCGCTGCGGCGGGGTTTTTCTTGGCTGGTTATGCCTGAATTGGCCTATTCGGTTAGCCAACCCAATGTGGCCGTGCAATACGGCCAAAATGATCGGATGACGAAAAAATCAGGTGTCGAACCTGCCTAAACCGGTTTGGCATATCTCGCCGTTTTGAAGAACAGCACTCCGATACGGGATGGAAAGGTGATTTTCCGAACTGACCGCAGTTTCAAAAAATTTAAGCCGGCCCACTTCAAACCTCACCTAGTTCCGAGGAAGTGATGGCATACCTTTGGGGCTGGAGTTGACTGATCCAGAACCGCTGCTTGATCCTCCAGGGAAGGTCAATTCCGGTGGCGACGCCGGTGGAGGGCTGGATTCGTCTGGTAGGACGGCAATTCCGCCCGTCGCGCCATGCGTTGCAGAGCTTCGCTCTACAAACTCTTTTTGTCGCTGAATTTCCCGCTTGGCAGCTTCGAGGTCACCGGCTGACTCACTCGGGCGAGTTTTGCTGAATTCTTCCCCTTCATCACAGGGGGTGTCAGAAAAAATAACCTCGCCGCCTCCGCTAATACACTTAAATACATCGGCATTGGCAACTGACAGGAACAATCCCAGAACTATTCCGATTAAGTAACGCATGATGGCTACACCTCCTGTTTTCAGGATAGACACGCATCAAAGTTACGGCAATTCCTCGCGCGAAAAGAATAATTCAAGTTTCCTGATCAGGTGCAAAAGTTGCCTGCCGTTATTGAAGAAGTGCTTCAACGCAAATCATGCAACGTCCGCTGCCCATTCTGCACCGTCAAACTGGCACAAACCGAAGTTTTCCAACTGAGGGTAGTGCAGCGCGTTAGTTGCCTGCTTTCTCCGCCTGGTTGAGTCGATCGCTTGATTGCTTCATGGCGGCATCGATGTCAGCTTTAGCCTTCTCCATTTGCTGTTGCGCTTGTTTGGTTTGATCGGCTTGCAGCTTTGCGGTAGTTGCTGCGGTTGTGGCTGTTTCAATTCCGCACCCGGAAACAAGCAGAAGCATGGCGGTGGCCAAGGTGGTTTTCATTGGGGTCTCCGTCGTTAAGCCGCGCCAATTCCTCGTGGCGGGATGATCTCCGCCCATTGCTGCATCATCTTCCTGCGCTCTGGCAGGTACGCCATGGCACGGCATAACTGTGTGACGCGCTGTGCCATTTCTGTGCCAATTTACTGGCAAAAACCGTTCAACCGTAGATTCTCTTGAATCCCTTGCCTCACAAGGTAAAGCAGTTGGCGGA
>CAZHYQ010000073.1:0-2551 GCA_964536805.1 uncultured Longilinea sp. | reverse complement strand
ACCCCGCCGCCGGGCTGGGCGACGTGCTCGAAGGGCAGTTTATTGTCCTCAGGAAAGGCAAGAAGAACTACACGCTGGTGCGGGTGATCGGGTAGGATTGATTACTGGGAAATTTCAGGGCGCAGCATGCTGCGCCCTGATTATTTTTCGCCCTCGTTCAGGTGATATGGTTCTTTGGTTTCAGCCTCAAACCTGACCTCGATCTTCGCTTCCAGTGCTGCCGCGATTTTATTCAGGAAAGAAAGGCTCGGCGCGCTGGTGCCGTTTTCCAACCGCGCAATCGACGGCTGTCGCGTGCCCACCAGTTCGGCCAGCTGCGCCTGGGTCAGTCCGTGCTGAATGCGCAGGCGCGCCACCTGGTAGCCGGGTTCCATGCTCTCGGCGGCAGCGGTAAATGCAGCATCCCGAAGCTTTTCGGATTCCCAATCTTCAAAGCGGGGTAGGTTTCTGCGAGCCATTTTATTCCTCATCTACAAAATAATTATATCGGCACATTATTACCCGGGCACGGCAAATTAATAAAGAATTGCGTTAACAAAATTTTATGGCCGTGCCCGTACCCTTGAGCCGCTTCATTGGCAGCATATGATCAATGTCCCGCTTGTACGCCACTAAATATACACTATAATTAACCCATCTCTCGCAGGAGCGTTCATTGGACACAGTCATCCAGGGCATTATCGATGGGTTTCGCATGTTCTTCGGCGGCGATCCGGTGTTGTGGGAGATCATCCTGCTCTCCGCCAAGGTCAGCGGAATCGCATTGGTCATCAGCGCGGTGCTGGGCATCCCCTTCGGCGCCTTTCTCGGGTTGGTGCGTTTTCGCGGCCGGCGCCTGGTGCAGGCTTTCGTCTACACCGGCATGGGGCTGCCGCCGGTGGTGGTCGGGCTGGGCGTCTACCTGCTGCTTTCGCGCGCCGGCATCCTCGGGCCGCTCAACCTGCCCTTCGTGCCGGAGTTGTTCACCGTGCCTGCCATGATCGTGGCGCAAGTCATCATCGCCACGCCGCTGGTGGCAGGCTACACCATGTCGGCGGTGGCCGAGGTGGCGCCCGACCTGCGCCTGCAGGTGCGCTCGCTGGGCGCTACGCCGGTGCAGGTGACGCTGGCCGTGCTGCGCGAAGCTCGTCTGGGGCTGATTGTGGCGCTGGTGGGCGGGCTGGGCTCGATCATCTCCGAGGTCGGCGCGGTGATGATGGTGGGCGGCAACATCGAACACTCCACCCGCGTGCTCACCACCGCCATCATGCTCGAAACCCGCCAGGGCAACTTTTCGCTGGCCATCGGCCTGGGCATGGTGCTGCTGATGCTTTCCTTCCTCATTAATTACGGCGTCACCCAGCTTCAGGGTAAAGGGAACTGAGCGATGGGCGCCATTTACGAACTCGAATCGCTCAAGAAAACCTATGCCGGGCGCGCCGTGCTCGACCTTGACCGCCTGACCGTCGAGCGCGGCGAAATTCTGGCGGTGGTCGGACCCAGCGGCGCTGGAAAATCGACCCTGTTGCGCCTGTTGAACTTCCTTGAAGCGCCGGATGCCGGCGTGCTGCGCTACAAGGGCATGGCTGCCGGGTCCATTCCGTTGGAACTGCGCCGCCAGGTGACCACGGTTTTTCAGCGGCCAGCGCTGCTGCGCGACAGCGTGGAGAATAACGTGGCCTATGGGCTGCACCTGCGCGGCCAACGCGACTGCCGCAGCCAGGTGCAGGGCGTGCTGGCCCGCATGGGGCTGGAGAAGTTGCACCGCGCCCAGGCGCGCACCCTCTCCGGCGGCGAGGCGCAGCGCGTGGCACTGGCGCGCGCCATGGTCCTGCAACCCGAAGTGCTGCTGCTGGACGAACCCACCGCCAACCTGGACCCCTACAACATCGGGCTGATCGAGGAAGTGGTCAAGGAAGTTCACCAGCAGCGCGGCGTCACCATCGTGCTGGTGACGCACAATATTTTCCAGGCACACCGCCTGGCGGGCCGTGTGGGGCTGCTGCTCAACGGCGGCCTGATCGAGATCGGCCCGACCGCCCAATTCTTTGAGGAACCCCGCGACCCGCGCACGCGCGCGTTTGTCCGCGGAGAGATGATTTATTAGTCCACGATTCTACGGAGGAAGAAAATGAAGTCAACCCAATTCGCTCGTTTGATGGGGCTGCTCCTGTTGGCTACCATGCTGTTGGCTGCCTGCGCGCCTGCCGCCACCCCAACCGCTGCGCCACTGGTCGAACCCACCGGCGTACCGCCACAACCGACGACTGCCCCGGTCGAACCGACTGCTGCACCCACCGCGGCGCCGGCTGTCGAGAAGACTCTTATTCTCGCCACCACTACCAGCACCCAGGATTCAGGTCTGCTGGACTACCTGCTGCCCATGTACACCGATGAAACCGGCGTTAAAGTCAGCGTGATCGCCGTCGGTTCCGGCCAGGCGCTGCAAATGGGCAAGGACGGCGATGCCGATGTGTTATTGGTGCACTCGCCTGCCGCTGAAAAGACCTTTATGACCGACGGCGACGGCGTGCGCCGCGAAGACGTGATGTACAACGACTTCGTCATCGTC
>CAZHYQ010000072.1:0-2551 GCA_964536805.1 uncultured Longilinea sp. | reverse complement strand
GCACGTACTTCTTGTCGATGTTCGGGCTGTCGCCGCGCTTGATCGGCGCGCTGCCGTCGAAGAGGATCAGTTCAGTGACCGGGAAGCCGAAAGCCGCCTGGAAGGCCGCTTCATCCTCGGCAGTGTTGAGATAGACGCTCAGCGTGCGGAAATTGCCGCCGGTATAGACATCCACCAGCGGGGTGGCTTCCTCGTCTTTGCCGGACTTCTCGCGGCGCACAATGTGCGTGATCGGCTCGAGCGTCTCGCCCTGCTCCAACCCCGCGTTCGGGTTCTTCCAGCCGACCATCAGGTAGGCGTCCACCGAATGCATCGCCGCGCGCGCCTGCGCGTCCGTCACCGGTTGGTCCAGCGGAACCGGCAGGGTCACCTGCACGCCCGCTGGGTGATCCAGCTTGACCCAGCCGTTGGTCATGGTATTGTTGGTATTGTTGGTATTGTCGCTCATGGTAGTACCTCCTTGTGAATTTTGAGATGGAAAGCTATAACCGTCAGCCAAACACAGGCGCACGGCCTCGATATGCTTGCATGTCACCCCCAGCTTGCTCATGCAGCGGTAATCTACACAGGTGCATTCCCAGGCGTCTCCCACGCGGGTGACGCTGTACGGCTCCTTATCGCCATTTTGCACCGTCCAGGCGCCTTCGTTCGGCACCGGCAGGATCAGGAATTGATTTTCTCGCAGCGCTTGCCGGGCGCGTTCCGTGCGCTCCGCCTGCGCTTTTTCAGCTACCGAGTTCATTGTTTCTTGCGACCTCCTTTCTTGGGCTAACAAAAACGGCACCCTTTGGGGATGCCGTTTTGTAATTGCTGTTCGTTTCCTACAACCCTGGCGGCCACCACCCGCTCAGAAAAGCCTCATCCGGGTCGCTTTGCAGGGGGAAGACTTTCACAACTGCATCATCCGGAATCGCCTTCGTGATCACCCGCGTCCAGTCCGTTCCAGCAGCATCCGGATCGGGCAGCAGGATGTAGGTGAAGCGGTGCTCCGCAAACCAATGCAGCATGGCCGCGTTGGGCGAGGCTCCGCCGGTGAACACGCACAGCAGGTCTTCCCGTCCGCGCTCGCGGATCACCTGGTTGACTGTCAGAAAGTCAAACATGCCTTCGACCACGATCAGGGTGTTGACTTGCGGACGCAGGCGCCAGGCGCCCAGCGGGGTCTCGCGCCGTCCCCAGGTCTGATATTTCTTATCCGCATGCGGCCGCAGGTGGCGCACCTGGATTGCCGCCGGGCTGAGCGGCGGGTCGGCATATACCACCCCGCCGCCCCACAGCCAGTATCCTTTGCGGCTGACCAGCCCAGATTGCTCCGCCGCTTCCTGAGTCTGGGGGGATACCTGGGGATGGTAGATGCCATACCCCAGCCCATACAAGAGCGCGGTGGCCGGGCTGATCCCGCGGCTGCGCAGATACTCCCAGGCCGGAGAGGCGCGCAGGGCTGCGCGGGACAGCGCCAGGGCCTGGTTCAGCTTTGCCACCTGCGGTTCGATGATCTGGGTGGCCTGGACCGGGAGCGGGACAGGCAGGGCATGCCAATCCTGCCCGAGCGCCTTGCGCAAGGCCTGCAGCGAACCGCCCGCGGCGCTGCAGCGCAGGCACTTCCAGCTGCCGTTCTGCAGATTGACGCCAAAGTTGGGCCGCCCATGCAGGCCCGCCCGCTCCGCGTCCCCGTGGAATGGACACCAGAACGTTGCCCAGGCGCGGTGGCGTTCCACCTGCAGCGCATTGTGTCCCAGGATTTGTTCCGCTTCTTGCAAGATGTTCTGGCTCATACACCTCCGATCAAAGCCGCGACGGCTTCAACAGCGTGAAGGATTTGGGCTAACATTTCGGCAGGGTTGCTGGCCGCAATCCCAACCAGGATAAAGACGAACCCAAGTGTTCTCATGAGTTTGCTCCTTTCGTGACATAGGTTTAAATACATACCCACCTTGCCCATGATCACACATCCTTCAAGCCCGCGCTGTACGCGGCTTCCAAAAATCTTTGCGGCGCTTCAGCCGCCAGGGAAGTTACTAACCGCCGTTGCGCAGCTGCCCGCCCACCCATTTTGGAATTGGTGGAAATTGGTGCCTTTAAATCCCTTGCATCCCACAAAAGATTGTGCTAAACTTTTGTTCAGAGAAACATCAAAGCAAGCAGCCAAAGTGACGACGGCAATCGTCGCTTTTGCTTTTTTAACGGGGGTCAGGTTCATCGGGTACTCCTTTCTGTCAACGCTGTTTGCGAGCCAGGCGATCTGCCAGCGCCTGGTTGCCGTTTTGAACGGCCCACCCTTCGGCGCAGGCATACTTCTCATGACAGGCGCCGGTCGCCAGCGCATCGTTGACATAATTGACCAGGTTGGTTTGCGCGCTGAAATCCAGGCCATCCAGAGCTGGATCGCCGGTGGTGAGTTGGCTGTCCAGCTGCGCCTGCAGGTCGATAAGGTTGCAGGACGTGAGCAGAAACAGCGCCAGCAGCAGCGCGATTACGATCTTGCCTTTGGAATTAGTTTTCACGCATTCCTCCTTTCGGAATATAGGGGTTTGATTGCCCGGAACGGGCT
>CAZHYQ010000071.1:0-2608 GCA_964536805.1 uncultured Longilinea sp. | reverse complement strand
CAGGTTCAACCGGCAGCACCGGCAGCAAGAAGGAGTGGTTCAGCGGCGACCAGGCGGCCAAGGATTGCGAATACTTCCACAGTTCGTTCAGCGGCTACACGGTCGAATACGCCCTGGGAGAATATTTCCACAATATCAACAAATTGTCCTGTTCTTTCTTCATGAAAACTACGGACAATCAGACCATTTCAGTAAATATCTGGATCAACGGCTACCCCACCACCCAGGAGGCGCAGATTGCCTGGGATGAGGAATTTGGCCCGAATTCCACGTTTGCCACCACCCGTGCAAATAATGCCAAAACCAACCCGGCCATCTCCACCTTCACCAGCGATGACGAGTCACTTTTCAGTTCCTATTGGCCGTTTCCGGAGAGCATGCCGGATTATTTCCACAACGACGGCGCAGCCATCTACCAGAATGCCACGATCTGGTTCTCCCAGAATTACGCCGTGGGAAAAACCGCGGCCATCTGGAATTATGTACGCCAGGCTGCCGAGGTGCTGATCGACCAGAAAAACCGCTGAGGTAATTTCCCGGACTGATTCTCGGGGTAATACAAGCTTTCGTTTGCGAGAGCAAGGCAACAGCTTATTATATAAACCCCCTTGCCTACCCTTTTATCCTCCCTCCGACTTCGGTGAGGGTAGGAAATTTTATCCATCTGCGTCATCCGTTTTTATTTGCGGATCGGTTTTTATGTGGCACATCAGCAGTCGAATACCGACCAACAAATATCGTTTCGCAAGCGCTGATCGTCCAGGACAAGATCGCGAATCGCATCCGGTAGTTGGTCGCGCTGCCAGCAGCACTCCAACCGGCCTGCGTTCTCGCCTCCATTTGCGCGCACCGCCTTGATGGCATAGGCAGCAGCCCCAAGCTCGTGGGCGGCAACGTGGGCCACCACCGCCGCCTGACCGGCCGCAAAGGCGGCATAGCGCGCAGCCCCGCGCAGATCGCGAGCCGCTGCCATCGCGTGTCCGCCCGCCGCCCGGGACTGGGACATCGCGACCTCCCCGCGCGCCCAGGCCCGCACCTGCTCAATAGCCTGGCGCGGCCGGGAGTCCGCAGGCTGCTCCACCTCGAAGAGCGGCAGGACGTGCTCCGCACACACGGCTGCCCACAGGGCCAGCAGATGATGGTCTGCATCCGTCAGCGTTCCGCCGCGGCGGAGGGTGATGAAGCGCGGGTCGCGAATTTTGGGGAGGATCACGCTGCACCTTTCGTGAATACAAGACTTGCTTCCTGTAGTGACGATGGAAGTCGTGATTGGGAACGGCTTACGCCGTTACTACAAGATTTAGAAAAGGATATGTTTTCCTTTGGTTTCAACACTTACCAATCCTGGCAGGCGGAGAGGAACTCCAGCAGCCAGCCGGGAACGGCTTCAGCATAGGCTGCCTGGTGGGTTAGCGGCAGGCTGTAGATCACGTCATACCAGGTCAGAGCGCGGGCAGCCATCGCCAGCGGTTGGCTGAGGCGGTAGGCTTCCGCGATCTGCGCCGGGGATGCGTAAGCGCTCCAACAATCCAGGTAGGCCTGGCGCAGAGCCTGGATGTGCGGAGAGTCTTTCGGCAGATCCAGGCGGTAGGCGGTGGAACGCTGGTTGACCAGCAGGCTGAAAAAGGGATGCGTCACACCGGATTCAGCCCAATCGGCGATGGTGTAACGGCCGTCGGCGAGGAAGACGTTACCGTCGTGGAAATCATCGTGATGCAGGGTCTGCGGGATGGGCAGGGCGGCCAGATCATGACAGCGGGTCTCAAAGGCGGGCAACAGGCTTTGCAGACCTTTTACGTCTGCACTCGTCAGGCTCTCCGGTTGGTCGATTAGCAGGGCGGGCGCATCCTCCAGCAGGCCGGCGAGCTTCCCGGGCAGGTTTTCCAGGCGGCGGTCCAGCGCGCCAAATGCCAGCAGTTCGCTGGTGAGGGGGATGGTTTGCTGCTGCAGGGCGGCATAGAGCGGAAGCAGGGTGCGCCAGTGGTGCAAGTCCGCCGGGGAATGCAGGTGAGTGCGCAGCATCTCACCCGAGTCGGCCAGCAGCATCCAACCGCGGGCGTCATCCGCCGCCAGCACTTCGGGGAGCAGGTCCGGGTGGAGGGAGGAAAGGAAACGAGTCAGGGCGGGTTCATAGCGCAATGCCGGACAGGCAGCCTTGCAGTACAGCGTCCGGCCGGCCGCCTCCACGCGCAGCACGGTCGACCAGGGCCGGGTGTGGAACTGCTCTGCTGGTTGGGTTTGCCGTAAACCAAGCCGGTCCAGTTGGGCAGTGATCCAGCTTTGAATCCCGGCCAGCCATCCGGGTTCTTCCCAGGGCAATAAACCGGGTGTCACTGGCATATTAACCACAGTGATGTTGAAATCATGACGATCCCCTTTCGGGTGGACTGGTTTTTGATTGTAATGGCAAACCCGGCAGCGTGGGAAGACAGGTACAGCCTGGAATTGGTGAAAACACTGGCTGTGCATTCCATTCACCCCTGCCTCATCATCCGGCATTATAATCAAAATGACTAATTTCCCATGGGCAGACAAGCCGTATGATCTATATTATTGACGGACACAACCTGATCCCCAAAATGCCCGGCCTCAGCCTGGAGGACGTGGA
>CAZHYQ010000070.1:1432-2787 GCA_964536805.1 uncultured Longilinea sp. | reverse complement strand
TGGCGCCGCCGCTGGCCGACATGCTGCGCTCCATGCGCTACCCCGAAATCTTCCTGGCGGACGAGGGCGATTTTCACCCCTCCCTGCTGACGGATACCATGTACCTGAACCAGGTCGATCTCGACTCCGCCCGCGCCATGCTGCACTATATTGCGCAATCCGACGCCATGATGCGCATTGCGCAGCTGCGCGTACTGGGCGGCGCCGTGGCAGGCGTGCCGGTGGATGCCACCGCCTACGCCCACCGCCAGGCGCCCATCCTGGCGAACCTGGTAGCGATTTTTACCGACGAAGCCGAGCGTCCCGCCCGCCAGGTCTGGATGGATGAATTTGCCGCCGCGCTGCCGCACCGGGCCGAAGGGCTGTATGTCAACTTCCTGGGCAGCGCGAAGGCCGACGAAATCAGCGAAGTCTACCCCGGCAAAACCGGCCAGCGCCTGGCAGAAATCAAGCGCCGCTACGACCCGGAGAACTTTTTCCACCTGAATCACAACATCCAGCCTTTATAGGACCATAAATGGAGGAAACACCCATGCAAAAGATCAGTACCTGTCTGTGGTTCGATGGGCAGGCCGAACCGGCAGCCCGTTTCTATACTTCGATATTCAAGAATTCAGGCATTGGAGAGATCTCGCATTACGGCCCCGATACCCCCGGCGAGGAAGGCACGGTGCTGACGGTGTCTTTCCAGATCGAAGGCCGGGATTTCCTGGCGCTGAACGGCGGCCCGGTGTACCAATTTACGCCGGCCATCTCCTTCGTGGTGGATTGCCGGTCGCAGGAGGAAGTCGATTACTACTGGGACCAGCTGCTGGAAGGCGGCGGCCGCCCGGACCAGTGCGGCTGGCTGACCGACCGCTACGGCGTTTCCTGGCAGATTGTCCCGGCTGTTTTGGGCGAATTGCTGGGCGACCCCGACCGCGAAAAAGCCGGCCGCGTGATGCAGGCCATGCTCAAAATGGTCAAACTGGATATCGCCGAATTGCGCCGCGCTTACGCAGGGTAGCCGAGGAAAGAGGTATTTGGCGATTCGGTAGATTAAGATAACAGCTCTCGGAACTCCGTAGCGAGGTCTTGGTAGGTTGGGCCTGCCCTGAAAAGGTTGATGGGATCGCACAGCTTATCAGTCTACGCAAAACACCGCAGCCAAAAATAGCTTTCCCGAAACCCAACATCTTCAATTGTTGGGTTTCGCCGAGTAAGTGTTGGCCTTGTTGCATTTTACCGGAGGTATTGCGTGCGGGAGGCTCAACCCAACCTACAGGATGAATCCCATGGTAGCGGCGGGCACCTGCCCTGTAAGGGTCGACCCGCCGCTACTTGTATGTGTGAAACGTCATCGCGGCATGGGAGTC
>CAZHYQ010000070.1:0-1332 GCA_964536805.1 uncultured Longilinea sp. | reverse complement strand
CCAGCCGCGTCCGGCGCCTTGAAAAAGGCGCCCCACGCCAGCAAAAGCAGCGAACTGTACAGCGGATGGCGGATATAGCGGTAGATGCCGGTTGTCACCAGTTGGGAGGTTTTTTCAAAGGCCAGCAGCTCTTCTTCGCCTACCCGCTGCCCCGCTGGCTGGCCATGCGCCGCCAGTGCGCGGATGCCGAAGATCAGCGGGACGAGGCTGGCCAGCAGCAGGACCCACGAGACAAGCTGGTGCGGCGAAGCGGGCGCCAAAAACCAGGCGTCCAGCTTGAGCAGGATCAGCGCCAGAATGAACTCCCAGGCGAAGAAGCGGAAAAAGCCGTGCGAGCGCGGCCGCAGCAAAGAGCGCCGCGAGATATAAATGAGGCCTAGCGAGGCCACAACGAACAGGGCTAGTTCAAAGCGTTTATCCACGGCACGGCCCTCTGGCTGGATCACGGTCTGCAGGCAGCCCGCTTATTCCAGCCGCTTTTCCATGAGGTAATCGCCCGGCAGAACCACATAGCCCAGCTTGCGGTCGATGGCCAGCATGGGCAGGTTTTGAGTGTTGTGGTGCGTGCGTACGGTATGCACCCCCAGCACTTCGCGGGCATGGCGCAGCGCCGTCACCTTGACGGCCTGCCCCAACTTGCGCCCGCGGTAGCGCCGCTCCACCCCGGTGAACAGGTTGTAGGCGTACTCCTGCCCATTGAAGCACGTTATGGCGCTCATGGCAGCCCATTCACCGCTGGCCAAATCGATCACCACCTTTTGACCGGCGGGCTGGTACCAATCGGCGCCGCACACGCGCCTTTGAAAATCGGCGAAGTCCGCCCAGGCGTGCGTGCCTTCCGCGCCCTGGGTTTCGAAGCCGGCGGCATCGTTCAGCGCATACAGGCGGCGCTGGGCCTCCTCCGTGTTGCCCAATTCCACCATCGAAGTAAATTGAAAGCCCTCATTCTTCAAACGGGCAATGATTTCCTCATAGGGGCGGTCGTCAAAGGCATCCAGGTCGAGGCCCATCGCGATCTCGTGGCGGATCTCAGTGAAACCGCGCCGTTCGGCAAAGGCCCGGCACTCCGGGCAGCTGTCGCGCACGGTGATGGTGAGGCGCTGGATGCGGGCAGCGGCGGCGGCCTGCTCCAAATCCTCGTACAGGCGCGCGCCAGCCCCCAGCCGGCGCTGCTCGGGTTTGACGATGACATAAATATTGGCTTTATCAGCCTGATCCCGGTCGCGGGTGGCCCAGTTGAACCCCATCAACCGCCCCAGGCCGTCCTCGGCAACGCTCAGGCAGATAATCCGCTCCTGATGCGCCTGGTAATCTTCCACCAGTTCGGGTTCG
>CAZHYQ010000069.1:0-3028 GCA_964536805.1 uncultured Longilinea sp. | reverse complement strand
CCGATGATGCGTCGCGCCTGCCGCAATACTGGGCCCAGCAGGCGCTCAACCTGCTAACGGCCAACCAGCCGGCGCGCTGTTACGCTCCGCTGGCCATCGGCGGGCACGTCGATCATTACCTGGCGCGGCTGGCGGGGTTGGAGTTGTCGAAACTCGTGCCGGAAGTGTGGTTCTATGAGGACTTTCCGCACGCCGAAGATCCTATCACTTTGGATAAAGTCAAAGCTGATTTGGGATTGGATCAATGGTACAGCCGTACCTTCCTGATCAATGTGAATGCGAAGATCAATGTCATGCTGGGCTACGGCACTCAGACTCAAAAGATCTTTGGCAGCGAAGAAGGTTTGAAACAGCGCGTGAAGGATTTTACCGCCGAACGTGCCCGCCATATCCATTGGCAGGAGAAAGTGCGCTTTGCCCTGGCAGGCAGCGGCGGCCGGCGCGAACGTACCTGGCGAAAGTTATTCGGTTACCATGCCCATGCAGAGCGGTATTGGAGTCAGCGATGAGTCCACACATTGACCTGAGCATTGAAAACACCATCGAGGGATTCTTCCCAACCGTGTCTATTGTCATCCCGGTATATAACGGGATGCGCACGATCCGGTACTGCCTGGATGCCATCATGGCGGTCGATTACCCGCGAAACCGCTTTGAAGTTATCGTGGTTGATAATAACTCGCGCGACGGCACACCCGAAACGGTCAAACAGTACCCGGTCAAACTGGTCTATGAAACCAAATTACAGGGACCGCATGCCGCCACAAACACCGGCTTGCGCGAAGTGAAAGGCGAGATCGTTGTCTTCACGGATTCGGACTGCGTGCCTGAAAAAGAGTGGCTGCGCCGGATGGTAGCCCCTTTTGAGGATCCCGAAGTGGTGGCCGTAGGAGGCCAGATCGAGCCGTACGAGCCGAAAACGCGCGTGGAACGTTTCCTGGGTACTGAAATTCGTCCCTTTAATAATTGTGTTGAGATGGCCGAAGGCTTTCCAAAATCGGTGCTGACCGGCAACGCGGCCTACCGCACCCAGGCAGTGATGGATGTAGGCATGTTCAACCCCAACCTTTACACGGGTTCTGAGGTGGACATGGCCTGGCGCATTCAATGGAAAACCGGCAAACGCGTGGTCAACGCGCCAGACGCTGTGGTGTATCATATGTTCAGCGCCAATGTGAAGCGCCTGTTCCGGCACTTTAAAATTTACGGCTATTCCGAGGTGCTGCTGGCGACTCTGTATAAGGATATGCCCAATTACCCGCGCAATTCCAAGGTGCAAGCCGGAGTCATGCTCAAGCAGGTGCGTGCGCTGTTGACCTACGTGGGGTCCATCGTTTACCGCGGCATTGTCGGGCGGCTGCGCGGCAAGGACCATGATTATCTGACGACGCCGGTGATGTGGCTGGTGGCCGAATCAGGCAGCATTTACGGCAAGCTGCTGTGCATGTGGCACACGCGTTATTACCGTAAACAGTTCTGGCTGAATGGGCCAAAGGTGATCTGATCATGTGTGGAATTGTCGGTCAGTTCAACTTTAATGGTACCCCAGTGGATGAGCACCTGATCCGGCAAATGAACGCGCAGCTTGTCCATCGCGGCCCCGACGACGATGGCTACTACATAGACACTGTCGTTGGCTTTGGCTCGCGCCGTCTGAGCATCATCGATCTGAACACCGGCCACATGCCCATTGGCAACGAGGACGGCAGCATTTGGATCACGTTTAATGGTGAAATCTACAATTTCCTTGAACTCCGCCAGGACCTTTTGCAGCGCGGTCATGTGCTTAAAACGCGCACAGACACTGAGGTGATTGTCCACCTCTACGAAGAGTATGGCGTGGATTGTCTGCAACATCTCAATGGTATGTTTGCACTGGCCATTTGGGATTCTTCGCGGCAACGTTTGCTGCTGGCGCGCGACCGGCTGGGCAAGAAGCCCCTGGTTTACGCGATCCTGCCGGATGGCGTGGTTTTTGCCTCTGAAATTGCGGCGCTGCAGAAATATGCCCAAATTTCGGATGAGATGGATTATGAAGCGTTAGATTTGTACATGACGCTGATGTATATCCCCAGCCCGATGACGATTTATAAGGCGATTCGCAAGCTGCGCCCGGCGCATTACCTGCTGGCTGAAAAGGGACAGGTCAAAATTGAGCGCTACTGGGATATCCCCTACGGCCAAAAGCGCCAGGTGAACGAGGACGAAGCGGTGGAAGAGCTTCGCGAGTTGATGACGGATGCCGTCCGACGGCGGCTGATCAGTGACGTGCCGCTGGGGGCATTCTTGAGCGGCGGGCTGGATTCGAGCGCAATTGTGGCTTTGATGAGCGGTTTGATGCGCGAACCGGTCAAGACTTTTTCGATCGGTTTTGAGGCAGATGACTTCAATGAGTTAAATTTTGCGCGTCAGATTGCGGAACGCTACAGAACGGATCACCATGAATTTATCGTCAAGCCTGAACTGCTTAAGGTGGTGCCTGAGCTGCTGCGACATTACGGTGAGCCCTACGGAGATGATTCGGCGGTTGCAACCTATTATGTATCCAAACTGGCCCGCGAGCATGTGACTGTGGCGCTGACCGGCGATGGGGGGGATGAAACCTTTGGCGGCTATCCACGTTATGCCTCAGCGCTCAATCCGCTGCACCTGCTGCCGGATTACCTGCGCGACGGAGTACAATCGGCTGCGCGCAGCATCGAACTGCGTAACCCGCGCCGTTTCCTGGGCGCATTCAAAGGTGCGGCGCTAGGTGCCGCCGGGATTGCGCGTGAAATTGGCAAACCCATACAAGCGTTTGCCAATCGGATGACTTTTCTGAACACAAAAACGCGAAACCAGCTTTATTCTGAGAATCTGCGAAAAAAACTCAAACTGTCTGATTCGTGGCTGGTGCGGAGCCTACCGGCATCCAAGGCCGGTTGGCTGGCGCTGGATAAAATGTTTTACCTGGACCAGTCGATTTACATGGTAGATGATATCCTGGTCAAAGTGGATATCGCCAGCATGGCAAATTCACTGGAAGTGC
>CAZHYQ010000068.1:0-3198 GCA_964536805.1 uncultured Longilinea sp. | reverse complement strand
TAGCTTTTAGCCATTTGCCGTTAGCCTTTAGCCGTTAGCTGTTGGCGATTAGCAATTTGCCGTTAGCTTTTAGCCGTTACCTGTTGGCGATTTGCAATTTGCAATTCCCTGGTAAATGCATCCACCGTTCCACCTGGCTGATTTCAAGAATGACATTATTGGTTATCACTCTTCAAATCATCTCTGTGATCTCTGTGTCGCCTGCATCCGAAGGGTGCTGTGGTTTTCCACTCTGTGGTTTTCCACTCGCATCGCACGTCCCCAATCAAACCACGGCCTATTTTGAATCGCGGCCAGCCTACGGCACCTCTTCGCAGCAGCGCACCACCGCGCCGATCAGCGATTACATTTCGGAGCGGCGCGCGACTAATTGCGCTATGAGATCTGACCACCCCGCGTTGGGTTCTCATTACGGGTAAAACCCGCAATTCTTCGGTATAATTCAGCCAACCACAACTCACAGGAGAATCTCTCATGCGTATTGCCATTTACGGCGCCGGCGCTGTCGGCGGTTATTTCGGCGGCCGCCTGGCCCAGGCTGGTCACGACGTCACGTTCATTGCCCGCGGCGAAAACCTGCGCGCGCTACAGGCCAATGGTCTGCGCGTCGACAGCTCATTCGGCGATTTCCAGCTCAACCCGGTGCAGGCGGTCAGCGACCCGGCCGAGATTGGCGTGGTGGATCTGGTCATCCCGGGCGTTAAAACCTGGCAGCTGCCGGGCATCCTGCCGGGCATGGCCGCGCTGGTCGGCCCGGAAACGATGATCGTGACCGTGCAAAACGGCGTCGATTCGCACCTGGTGATTGGCGAGGCCCTGGGCCACCAGCACGTCATTGGCGGCATCACGCGCCTGTTTTCCAACCTGATCGAGCCGGGGCACATCGTGCACGGCGGCAAATCGGCCCAGTTCATGGTGGGCGAGCTGGACGGCAGCCTGACGCCGCGCGTGCAGGGAGTGTTTGACATGCTCAAATCCGCCCAGGGCATTGAAGCCACATTGACGACGGATATCCAGCGCGAATTGTGGGCCAAACTGGTGATGATCACGGCCTTTGGCGGGGTGGGCTCCATTTCGCGCGCGCCGATGGGTGTTATCCTTTCGCTGCCCGATACGCGCGCCATGCTGGAAGCCAGCATCCATGAAATCGCCTCGGTGGCCGCCGCGCGCGGCTACCCGCTGGCGGAGGATATTGTGGCGCGCACCATGACCTTCTACAACGGCATGCCGTATCTCGGCACCTCGTCGCTGCAGCGCGACATCCTGGCCGGGCGCCGCTCGGAGCTGGATTCGCTGATCGGCACGGTGGTGCGTTTCGCCCGCGAAAAGCAGGTGGCGGTACCGGTCAACGAAGTGATCTACGCCAGCCTGCTGCCGACCGAGCTGAAGGCGCGCGGAGAGTTGGAATTTGCGATTTGAGTAAAGCGTGAACCGTGAAGAGTAATTGGCAACGACCGGTATTCGTTCTTCGTTGATTCGGTATTCGGCTTTCCGATTACCGGGTACCCAATACCGGATACCGAATTGACGAATACCGGGGTGACGGTTCACCCATAACGCCTCACCGCATTAATCAACAAAGCCCCGCCTGAAAAGGCGGGGCTTGATTTTGGCAGGTCTGGTTCCTAGAGGACTGTGACCGCGGCGGCTTGCAGACCCTTGGGGCCCTGTTCGAGGGTGAATTCCACCTGCTGGCCTTCTTCAAGGCTGCGGTAGCCCGACCCTTCGATGGCCGAGAAGTGCACGAAGACATCAGCGCCGCCTTCGCGAGCGATGAAGCCATAACCTTTGGTGGCGTTGAACCACTTGACCGTACCTGTGATGCGTTCTGACATTTCTTTAGATCCTTTCGATATGAAACATAAAACGGGTGTTAATTATTGATCCGCTGCAAATCCAGCGGCTGCCGGTGGAAGGTTGCCGCGCGGGTTTTTTGGATGACCTGCGCCACGAACTCCTCCGGGACGTCCACCAGCGACCTCTGGTCACCGATGGAAATCTTCCCAATGACTTTACCGGGGATATCGGCGTGCGTCGCAATGGCGCCGACGATATCGTTGACACGAATGCCGTGCTCCCGGCCCAAACTCAGGCTCAGGCGCACCATACCCGGCTCATGAGAAACCGTCGCCCCAACCGGGGGATGGTTCCCATAACGATTCTGACGGGGAGCGCGGTCGCCGCGTCCCATACTTGCTTCCCGCCCGTAGGCGCGTTCGCGCGGCAGATCGGCCACCTCGCTGACGGGTTCGAGCGGGCGCTGCTTTTCTTCAGCGCGCGCAACCTTCAGCGCAGCGGCAGCCACGGCGATGGGGTCGTGACCCTCAGCCACCAGGGCTTCCACCAGCTCGCGCTCGTGCAGGCAGCGGCCGCGTTTGAGCCACACAGCCACCTGGCCCATCAGCTTGGCTTCGCGCCCGCGGCGGATGTCATCCTCGCTGGGCAGCTGGGCGCGCGCGATCTTCACGCGGGCAAAAATTTCAATCTGATGCAGCTGGCGGCGTTCGCCCGGGCTGATGATGGAAATGGCAATGCCGCTCTTGCCGGCCCGGCCGGTGCGTCCGATGCGGTGTACGTACACCTCGTTATCATCCGGCAGGCCGAAATTGAACACGTGAGATAGGTCGTCGATATCCAACCCGCGGGCGGCCACGTCGGTGGCGACCAGCACGGTGACTTTCTTCTGGCGGAAACGCGCCAGGGTGCGTTCGCGTGCGTCCTGGCTGAGGTCGCCGTTGAGCGCTTCAGCCGAATAGCCGCGGTTGGTCAGCTCGCTGGCCAGGTCGCCGGTTTCGGCGCGGGTGCGCACGAAAACCAGCGCGCCGGTCACGTCTTCGGCCTCGAACAGGCGGGTGAGCGCGGCCAGTTTATCGGAGTTATGCACCAGGTAATAGCGCTGCTCGGTGGTGGCGACGGTCATTTGCTCGGCGCGCACATTGATGGTCTGCGGATCGTGCTGGAATTTCTCAGCCAGGCGGCGGATTTCGGGCGGCATGGTGGCCGAGAAGAGCGCTGTCTGGCGATCGGCCGGGGTGGCCGCCAGGATTTTTTCGATGTCTTCGATGAAGCCCATGCTGAGCATTTCGTCGGCTTCGTCCAGGATGAGGGTGCGGACGCTCTCAAAATTGATCTCGCCGCGTTCCATCAGGTCCATGATGCGCCCGGGCGTGCCGACCACGATATCGACGCCGCGCCGCA
>CAZHYQ010000067.1:0-3220 GCA_964536805.1 uncultured Longilinea sp. | reverse complement strand
ACAAGGTGAGGCCATCATTGCTGGCGATGGCCTCGCTGCTTGGGAAAACAAGGCAAATTACTAGCAAGTTCATTTTTCGGAGGCGAAAGAAAGTGCCCACAATCAATCAATTGATCCGCAAAGGTCGTGAGACCAAGAAGGCTAAGAGCAAGTCGCCCGCGTTACAGTTCACGATGAACACCGTGAAACAGCGCCGCACTATGCAAGAAGCCGGCGCACCGCAGAAGCGCGGTGTTTGCACCGTGGTTCGCACCATGACACCCAAGAAACCGAATTCGGCGCTGCGCAAGATCGCCCGCGTGCGCCTGACCAACGGGATCGAAGTCACTGCATATATTCCTGGCGAAGGCCACCAACTGCAGGAGCACTCGGTTGTGCTTGTCCGCGGCGGCCGTGTCAAAGACCTGCCAGGCGTGCGCTACCATATTGTTCGTGGTACCTTGGATACTACTGGCGTTGCCAAACGTGGTCAGGCGCGCTCAAAGTATGGCTCCAAGAAAGCCAAGAAATAATTCTGTTCTTTAGTCCTTCAATTGGAGAAGTTTAATGCGTCGTACTACTCCAGAAAAACGGGTTGTCCCACTCGATTTTCGTTACAACAATATTTACGTCCAGACTTTTGTCCATCATATCATGCGCCGCGGCAAGAAAAGCACGGCTATTCGGATGATGTTCGGAGCCCTGGATATCGTGCAGGAAAAATCAGGCCGTGATCCCGTAGACGTCCTTGAGCAAGCCCTGAAAAACGTCGGCCCTGTCATGGAAGTCCGCCCCCGCCGTGTTGGTGGCGCCACCTACCAGGTTCCGATGGAAGTACCGTCAGATCGCCGGATGGCATTGGGCATGCGCTGGATTATTGATGCCGCGCGGGCTCGCACTGGCAAGTCATTCTCGGAGAAACTCTCTGCTGAATTACTGGATGCCGCCAGCAACCAGGGTACTGCGGTTCGCAAACGCGAAGAGACCCACAAAATGGCCGAAGCCAACCGGGCCTTCTCGCATTACCGCCTGTAACCAGGTCTGGTTTGAAAGCATTATAGGTGTATGATGGCTCGTAACTATCCGCTCGAGCGGTACCGAAACATTGGTATCATAGCTCACATCGACGCTGGAAAGACCACGACGACTGAGCGTATTCTGTTTTATACCGGTAAGACTTACCGGATCGGCTCAGTCGACGATGGTACCACCGTGACGGATTGGATGGCCCAGGAACGTGAACGGGGCATCACCATTGTATCTGCCGCAGTTTCCGCTGAATGGAAAGGCTACCAGATCAATGTGATTGATACCCCGGGACACATTGACTTCACCGCTGAAGTCCAGCGCTCTTTACGCGTTCTGGACGGCGGGGTGGTTGTTTTCGATGCCGTTCAGGGCGTTGAGCCACAAAGCGAAACTGTCTGGCGACAGGCCGATCGATACGGCGTTCCGCGTATCTGTTTTGTAAACAAGATGGATCGCGTCGGCGCGTCCTTCGAACGCACCATCGAATCAATTCGAACCCGCCTTGCCGCGAATCCGCTGCCTATGCAGATACCGATTGGCAGCGAATCGAACTTCCGCGGCGTGGTTGACCTGTTGACTATGCAGGCCATTTACTGGGAAGATGAACAGGGCCGCGAGCCGCGCTTTGCTGAAATCCCGGATGAATTGCGTGAAGAAGCAGAAGCCCGGCGTGCTGAACTGGTCGAGAAGATTGCCGAACACGATGATGATTTGATCGTCAAGTATCTTGAAGGCGAAGAAATCACCCTCGATGAACTTAAAGCGACCTTACGGAAGGCAGTCATTGCCTATAAAGCATCTCCGGTTTTCTGTGGGTCATCTCTGCGCAACAAGGGCGTTCAGCCCATCTTGGACGCGGTCATCGATTACCTGCCTTCACCCATTGACATTCCCCCAGCGCGCGGCATCAAACCGTCCGACGGCAGCGAGGTTATTTGCCCGACGGATGAGAATGAACCGCTGAGCGCACTGGTGTTCAAGATTGTCAGCGATCCGTATGTCGGCCGCCTGGCTTACATCCGGGTATATTCCGGAAAGGTTGTCCAGAGCGAAATGGTGTACAACTCGGTGAAGGGCCGCCGCGAACGCATTGGCCGTTTACTGCGCATGTACGCCGACCGCCGGGAAGATGTTACCGAAGTGCTGGCTGGTGATATTGGCGCTGTGCTGGGGCTGAAGGAAAGCTTTACAGGCGATACGCTGTGCTACGAAAAATCGCCGGTTGTTCTGGAGAATATCACATTCCCCGAACCGGTCATTTTTGTGGCCATCGAACCCAAAACGACCGCCGACCAGGAAAAAATGGACGAAGCGCTTCACCGTCTATCCGAAGAAGACCCAACCTTCCGGGTGCATACGGATGAATCGACTGGCCAGACCATCATATCCGGCATGGGCGAGCTTCACCTCGACATCCTGGTGGACCGCATGTTGCGGGAATTCCGCGTTCAGGCCAATGTTGGCCGTCCGCGTGTTTCGTATCGCGAAACCATCACCCGGCCGGCCATCAAAGTCAACTACAAATACGCCAAACAATCGGGCGGTCACGGCCAATATGGGCATGTCGTATTCGATATGGTACCTGGCGAGGCTGGTTCGGGTGTGATTTTTGAAAATAAAATCTCCGGCGGGTCCATTCCAAAGGAATACATCCCGGCCGTGGAAAAAGGCGTCAAAGAAGCTGCCGAAACAGGCGTTTTGGCTGGTTACCCGGTTGCCGATATTAAAGTAACCTTGACGGATGGTTCATATCACGAGGTTGACTCTTCCGAAATGGCTTTCAAGATGGCAGCAATTTTTGCTTTCAAGGAAGGCTTTCAACGAGGCAGCCCAGTCCTGCTTGAACCCATCATGAAGGTGGAAGTATTAATGCCCGCCGAATATTTAGGCGATGTGCTTGGCCAATTGAGCGCCCGCAGGGCGATCATCGAGGGCACCGAAGTTCGTCCATCGAACGCTCAGGCAGCACGCGCCCAGGTACCGCTGGCAGAAATGTTTGGGTATGCAACAGAGTTGCGTTCAGCGACGCAGGGTCGTGGTGTTTTTACCATGGAGTTCGATCATTATTCACCCGTACCGACTTCGGTTGCGGATAAGATCCTAAATCGCTGACGATTTAGTTCTAACGAAGGATTTTTTACAAGGGAGATAGTTCCAATGGCGAAGCAGAAATTTGACCGCAGCAAGCCGCACATGAATATCGGGACCATGG
>CAZHYQ010000066.1:0-3754 GCA_964536805.1 uncultured Longilinea sp. | reverse complement strand
AATCAAAGGCAAGAACTCACCCTGGTAAATCGATAGGGCTTGCTCCCATTGTCTGGCTTGAATGTGATGTTGGAACTCGATGAAATCGATTTTGGAGCCGGGCGGGAGGGTCAGCGTGACGCGTTCCTCACTCACCTCAAGGTAACGACAGGGGAACCGCCGATCGGGCAAATCCGGTTCGAGTATCCGCCGCAGAGATGAAATGGCGTGGTGATAAAAATCCATCGCCGCCTGGGGATCTTTTTCGGGGCACAAAGCCTCGGTTACGTTATCTGCCGAAAGAGAGCATCCGGGGCTGGATAGTAAGAGCGCCAGGAGCTCTCCGGCGCGGCGCTGGCGTAAAATACGCGCATCTACCATCTTCGCCCCCACCCAAACTTCTAGACTCCCAAAAGTAATCACCTTGAGCGGCTTGGGAGGTACAGCCTGGATCGCAGCCAGCAATTCGGCTGCTGCGCCAGCCAACTGTGGGTTCGGATCGTTGAGGTAGGCTGCCAACGAGTAGACCAGAGACCGTTCACGCTCGAGTAGAAAACCATAGCCTCCCGTCTGGACGGCTGCGGTCACCTGCGGCAGGCATATTGCCACCCGCGAGTCTCTCTTTTGATGGTACAAAGCGGTGAGCAGCAGGCGTACTTCGGCCAGGTCAAAACGTAAATCCATATCGCCAAAAATCGCTTCGGCCTGGAGCAGATTGTTCTCGGCACCGACCAGGTCACCGGTTAGCCACCTGGCGCGCCCGTATTCCACACGTGCGCGCCCCTGATAGATGCGATAACCTACGCGCTGCGCGAAGTTAAGCGCGTCTTCGGCCCACCCCAACGCTTTGGCAATTTCACCACGCAGCCGGCACATTCGGCTGATCCCGAGGCGCGTATCCAGGTTCAAGCTTGGATCGCCTAATTCTTCAGCCAGTGTGAATGCTCGGGACAATTCTGCATCCGCATTTTGTAAATCGTCCTCATCCAACGCCAGCATGCCGGCCACATAGCAAGCATAACCTTCACCGGCTGATCCCGGCTGAACCAGTGCGCGAAGCTCCGTAAGGGTCTCGCGCGCGCGCATCCTCTGGCCAATGATCTGGTAAGCAATCGCCAGCGTCATTAATGGGAATACGGCCCAATTAGGAAAGTTTTTCTCGCGGCAGATTTGGAGCGATTGGGAATCGGCGGCAATAGCAAGATCAAACTGCCCTCGAAACAAGTAAACTCCACTGCCCAGGTTGTGCATGGCGCGTTGAAACAACAAGGGATGTCCAATTTCGCGCGCTAGATTGGCAGCACTGCGGTAGTACTGTTCGCATTCGGTCAATGAGTTGGTTTCGAGTGCGCACATACCCAGCAAAAGCAACGATTCTGTGTGAATAGATGCCTGTGTATCCTGGAGCGGGTCTGTCATTTCCATCGCTTCTTGGGCAAGTTCGCGCGCAGTTTCGTATTGGCCCAGACGGAATCGGTAGCGGGCTATTGCTGTAAGCGCCTGAGCATATTCCAATGGCAGGTTGTTAGACCTGGCAGTATTCAACGCCTGACGCGCCAGCCGCAGCGCGCCGGAAATATCACCAGTTTGCTCACGTTTTAAAGCAAGCTGGATTAGGTTGTCACTTTCTGATAACGATTGAAGTTCCATGGATCAAATAGAAGCAGCAATGAATCCATCATGCCTTGGGCTTGAGCATCCCATGCATGGTGAGCCAGCTCACGAAGGCATTGAACCAGCCGGTGCTGGTCGTTTCCTTGGGGTACATGCCGAAGCCGTGACCGCCTTGCTCATAGAGGTGAAATTCGACCGGCTTCTTGGCAGCGCGCCAGCTCTCGATCAGCCCGAATCCGCTATCGGCGAAGAAGGGATCGTCGGCGGCAAGCGCGACGAACAGCGGCGGAGCGTCGTCCGGAACGGTCACCGAAGCCAGCGGACCGTAGATGTTGCCGATGAACGCCGGCTTAGCGTTCTCACCGACGAGCGCAGTCGCCATGGTAAGCATTGCACCGGCTGAGAAGCCCACCATGCCGATACGGTCCGGATTGATCTTCCACTTGGCGGCACGATTCCGGATCAGGGCGAAGGCGGCGCGCGAGTCCTCGATCTGCGGCGCGAGATGAACCTTCATCTGTTCCGGATCGGGGCGCGGAGGCCGGCGTCCAGTGTTCGAGAACATCTCGGTCATCGAACGTTCGAATCCGGCCATGTCCGCCGGCGTCTGGTTCAATCGATACTTAAGGACGAATGCCGCGACGCCGCGATTGGCCAGAGCGCGGGCGACATTCCAGCCTTCGTTCTCCATCGATAACGTGCGGAAACCGCCGCCTGGTGCAACGACGACCGCAGCGCCGCTGGTGCTGGCGCTGGCTGGATCGGGCAGGAACGGCGTGATCGTCGCAACCGTGACGTTACGAGCGAACTGGCTGCCATATTGCGAGTGCCACGCCTCTTGGGCCGTTGCGTCGGGGAGCGGTGCAGTACCGATCTCGATCGCATTCGGCTGATCGGGGATGGCGATCGACGTCATCGTGTGGTCCAACTTCACAGGAACTGGTGCCGCGAATGCAGAATCATTTTTTTCCACGAAATTTACTCCTTTTATCAATACCTTCGCCAAAATAGAGTGAAGTGAATGGGCTTCTGTAGTAGAGTTGTGTCAACCACGACAAAAACTCAGGAACTACAAAAGCCCACCATGGACATTTTAGCACCTTTACAATCGATCGAAGACAGTATACCAAGAGCAACTCTCCGGCAAATGAGCAGGGTGATCAATGCGATGCTGGCCATGACAGGACGGGTGACGATGTTGGGCCTTTCACGCTGGGCAGAAAAAGGCGGCAGTTACCGGACCATCCAGCGTTTTTACACTACTGCCATTCCCTGGGCGCCAATATTCTGGCAGTTCTTTAGTCAACACCTGTTGCGGAAGGAAGAGGTCTACATCCTGGCAGGCGATGAAAGCGTGGTTGGCAAAGCCGGGAAGAAGACCTATGGGCTGGATCGCTTTTTTTCCGGGTTATAGCAAAAGGTGATCCCCAGCCTATCATTTTTGGTGATCTCCCTGGTCAGTGTAAGCCAAAGGCGTTCCTATCCGATTTGCGTGGAGCAAACAGTGCGCAGCGAGGCGGAAAAAACGGCGTGCCAGGTCAAAAAAGAGGCAAAGAAAGTCAAATCCACCGAACCGAAGCGCAAACGAGGACGTCCCAAAGGTAGCACGAATAAAAAGAAGAGCGAAGTGGCCCTCACCCCAGAATTACAACGGATTCAGAAGCGTGTCAGATATAAACCCGCCAGAGAAAACAGACTTAATCCAAGTTTCGCTTGGTTCCGAATTTGGTGGTGAACTGATTTCCGAAATTTTTTCCTTTGGACAAGTCAACATCCATGCGCCGATTAGATTTCCTAAGAATTCGATGCCTTCAAAAACAGTTAACAAATCAATATTTCTATGGATTTTTTGGTGATTTCATTTGTGCTATCAAAACTCTTGCTGAGAGGTTTTTGCTTTTCCGCGGACCACCTAGAATATTCTTTTTCATGCAATATTTTGTCTCTGAAGTGCCACATGGCAGAATAGAGTATGAAACTTGGATATTTCATTTCCTTTTGCCGTGCCCACCTACTTTCAAGATTCGGTCGTCCTACCTGCTGAATCCAGTTATCTAATCGACAATCACATGCGCATTATCTCACATGACTTGAAACCCAGCCGTCGCAAAAACAATCAGAAACATCTCTCAACCTTTTGCCAATTTCATATTAACAAAAT
>CAZHYQ010000065.1:0-3950 GCA_964536805.1 uncultured Longilinea sp. | reverse complement strand
GATGATATCCTGGTCAAAGTGGATATCGCCAGCATGGCAAATTCACTGGAAGTGCGCTGCCCGATCCTGGATTACCGCATCATCGAGTGGAGCGCATCCCTGCCGCCAGAAATGAAGGTTCACCGCGGGGAGACGAAAAAACTATTCCGCCTGGCCTTTGGTGATTTGCTTCCTCCGGATATTCTTGGACGGCAAAAAATGGGCTTTGCTATGCCGATCGATGAATGGATTCGCGGGGATTTGTATGAAATCACGCGCGATTATTTGACCGATCAAACCTCCCGGGAACGCGGGTTGTTTAACCAAAGTCGAATTGTGGATATGTTGAACCGGCACAAGGAAGGTTCGGATAGTTTTGGCCTGCAGCTTTGGCTGCTGGTGATGTTTGAAATCTGGATGCGCACGGTGCAGGGGCACGCCTGAGAAATTCAGTTCAAAGCACAAGGGAGATTCTATGAACATTGCGGTGTTTGGGTTGGGATATGTAGGCTGCGTTTCGGCGGCGTGTTTTGCAAAGCTGGGTCATTCGGTCGTTGGGGTGGATGTCAATTCGGTCAAGGTGGAGATGATCAACGCCGGAAAGAGCCCCATCATCGAGCAGGACATCGATCAGATCATCGCGGAAACGGCTGCCGCCGGCAGCCTGCGGGCGGTGACCAGCGCTGAGGAAGCCGTGATGAGCTCGGACGTTTCGTTGATCTGTGTGGGCACGCCCAGCGATGAAAGTGGCGGGTTGAACCTGGTTTACATCCGCCGCGTGTGCGAAGAAATCGGCGCAGTGCTGGCGAAGAAGGGGCAATACCACGTCGTTGCCATCCGTTCCACGGTGCTGCCGGGCACGCTGGAAACGGTGGTCAAGCCGATCCTGGAGCAGGCCTCCGGCCTGAAGGTCGGCGAGCAAATCGGCATGTGCAGCAACCCCGAATTCCTGCGCGAGGGGTCAGCGGTCAAGGACTTCTTCGGGCCGCCCTACACATTGATCGGGCAAAGCGACGAGCGGGCCGGCGACACCCTCAGCCAGTTGTATGCTTCCTTGCAGGCACCGCTGGTGCGCACCGAGGTCAAGACCTCCGAGATGGTCAAATATGCCAACAATGCCTATCACGCCCTGAAGATCACCTTTGCCAACGAGATCGGGTCATTCTGTAAAACCGCCGGGGTCGACAGCCACCGCGTGATGGAAATTTTCAAAATGGACAACAAGCTGAACATCTCCGGCGCATACCTCAAGCCGGGCTTCTCGTTTGGCGGCTCATGCCTGGGTAAGGATTTGCGCGCCATGCTGCACCGCGCCCGCCACAGCGACCTGGACCTGCCCTTGATGCAGGCGATCATCCGCAGCAACCAATCGCAAACGCAACGTGCGGTGGAGATGGTGCTCCGGAAGGGCAAAAAGAAGATCGGGGTGCTAGGGTTGAGTTTCAAGGCTGGCACCGACGATTTACGCGAGAGCCCGATGGTGGATTTGATCGAGGCATTGCTGGGCAAGGGATACGATATTCGAATTTATGACGCCAATGTATCCCTGGCTAAGCTTTTCGGCGCCAACAAAGCCTATATCGAGCATGCCATCCCGCACATTTCCTCACTACTTTGCAACAGCCTCGAAGAGTTGGGCGCGCACGCCGAGGTGCTGGTGGTGGGGTACAATGCGCCTGAGTTCATGCCGCTCATTCGCCAGCCGGGACGCCAGATCATTGACCTGGCACGCGTGGTGAACCAGCCGGACGAGTTTGCCGGCGCTTATGATGGCATTGGTTGGTAAGAGGGGATGGCGAAACCATTGAAGATTGCGGTCTATCATAACCTGCATTCGGGTGGTGCAAAACGCACACTTTGCGCAATTACCAGCCGGCTGGGACAGCAGCACGCCATCGATTTATACGACCTTGCTTGCTCAGACCATAAATTCTGCGATCTCTCCGCGTCCGTTCAGCAAACCTTCACCTACCCGTTTGACCCGCTGCCCCAGCTGCACCGTCCCTTTGGGCGGTTGAATTACGGTGCGCGCTGGTGGGACCTGGTGCGGTTGGAACAATTGCATCGCAAAATCGCCGCCGACATCGACAGCCGCGGCTACGATGTGGTCTACGTACATCCGTGTCAGTTTGCCCAAACGCCTGGCATTATTCGTTATTTACGCACGCCCACGCTTTATCACAGCCGCGAACCGCTGCGTGCTGCCCATGAACCGGAAGTGCCGCGTCCCTATCGAAACGCCCGAAAAACATCCAAATTTTTCGACCGTTTGGATGTGCTGCAGGCTTCCTACGAACACAAACGCAACGAAATCGATCGTGAAAATGTGTTGGCATCCTCAACTCTGATTGCCAACAGCTATTTTACCCGTGAAGCCATCTACCGTATTTATGGTGCGGATGCGCGTGTGGTTTATCACGGCATCGATTCCGAAAAAAATCGGCCATTGGGTTTGGCGCGTGAGAACCTGGTGGTGGCGGTGGGGGCATTGACTCCCTTGAAAGGCTTTGACTTCATCATCCGCAGCCTGGCATTTGTACGGGCCGAGGTGCGTCCCAGCCTGATCGTGGCCAGCAACTACCAGGAAGCCCAGGAGAAACAATATTGCGAGGATCTGGCGCGCCAATCAGGCGTCCAGGTGCAATTTATGAACATGGTCAGCGACGAGACTTTGCTGGAGCTATATAACCGTGCCCAGGTGGTGGCCTGTGCGTCGATCCTCGAGCCATTTGGCCTGGTGCCGCTGGAGGCCATGGCCTGTGCTGCCCCGGTGGTGGCGGTGGCCGAAGGCGGCCTGCGCGAATCGGTGGTGCCGGGTGTGACCGGTTACCTGGTGGATCGCAGTCCGGCGGAATTTGGTCAGGCGATTGCCCGCCTGTTGACCGACCCCGCGCTGGCGCGCCGCATGGGCGAGGCCGGGCGCGACCTGGTGCTGCGTGAGTGGACCTGGGAGAAAGCGGTTGGCAAACTGAATGCCCATCTGGAAGCCTGCGCTGGAGCGCGAAAGTAACCCTGTGAACTCGATACCTGTGGTGGCTGTTATCCTCAACTGGAAAAGACCCGCCGATACCCTGGCCTGCCTGCGTGCGCTGGGGGATCAACTTCCGGTGGTGGTTGTGGATAACGGATCGGGTGACGACTCGCTGGAGCTCATCCGCAGTGCCAAACCCGATGTGCCGTTGCTCGTCCTGGGTGAGAATCGCGGCTATACCGGCGGAAATAACGCTGGCATTCAATGGGCGCTGGCACAGAATTGCGAATGGATTTTGCTGTTGAACGACGACGTCATCCTGGCGCGGGGCGCGCTCGAGGCCATGCTGACCGCCGGGCAGTGTCGTCCGCGGGTCGGCTTTGTGGGGCCGTTGGTGCTGCACGCGCAGCCCGCGGACCTGATCCAGAGCGCGGGCGGCTGGCTGGATGCGCGCTGGCGCTCAGGCCACCGCGGCGCCAACCAGCCCGACAAGGGACAGTACCAGCAGGCCGAGAGCCTGCCGTGGCTATCCGGCTGCGCCTTGCTGGTGCGCAGTCAGATGGTCCGCGAGATTGGGTTGCTGGACGAGCGCTTCTTTCTCTATGAAGAAGAGCTGGAATGGTGCCTGCGCGCCCGGCAGGCCGGCTGGGAAGCGCTTTTCGTGCCGCAGGCAAAAGCCTGGCACGCCGGCGTGACACCGGACTACGAGCCCGGCCCTTATATCACCTATTACATGACGCGCAATCACTTGCTGCTGCTTTCCAAACTGCACGCCGGCTGGCTGCCGCGACTGTATGCGGCCGTTCAGGCGGTGCGCACGCTGCTGAGTTGGACGTTCAAACCTCGCTGGCGCGGCAAACGCGCCCACCGCGACGCGCTCTGGCGCGGCCTGTTGGATTACCTGGGCCGCCGTTGGGGGCCGGTGTCCCCGCAAAACGGTTAGTCAGCCTATGCGTATTCTATTCCTCTCGCGCTGGTTCCCATACCCGGCCAACAACGG
>CAZHYQ010000064.1:0-4339 GCA_964536805.1 uncultured Longilinea sp. | reverse complement strand
AATCGCTGGCCTTGCTGGGCTTGCTCCTGGCGCTGAGCGCCTGCACGGCCGCGCCTGCGCTGCCCACAGCCACCGCCACGCTGCCCGGCCAGCTCACCCCCTACCCCTCCGCCACACCGTCCATCACACCGTCGCCCACCAGCGCCGATACCCCAACGCCGCTGCCTTCTCCCACGCCCACCCCCATGACCTACACCGTTAAAAAGGGCGACGACCTGTTTGGCATCGCCATCCGCTTCAAGGTCAGCCTGCAGGACCTGTTGGCTGCCAACCCAAGTGTCACGCCCAACTTGATGAGCGTCGGGACGGTGCTAATCATTCCGGCCAGTGCCGCGGCGGTACCGACCGTGCCCGTGGAGGACCTCGTCCCCACCCCCGTCGGCCTTGACGTGGGTACGCCCAATTGCCTGCCCGAGGCCAGCGGCGGCGTATGGTGCTTCCTGCCGGTCACCAACCGCGAGAGTTTCGCGGTTGAAAATGTAACGGCGGTTCTGTCCATCGTGGATGCTTCGGGGGTTCAACTGCCCGCCCAAACTGCTTATCCGCTGCTCAACCGGCTTGCGTCCGGCGCGACCTTGCCGCTGCTGGCTTTCCTGCCCGCTCCGACGGTCCTGCCGCTGCTGGCCAGCGCCGAGCTTGCGTCGGCCGTGCCGGTGCCGGAAAATCCAGTGCGCTACCTGACCCTGTCGGAAACGCAGCCGCAAATCCAGATTGCCGCGGACGGTCTCACAGCCGCTGTCAGCGCGAGCCTGACCCTGGAAGATTCCACCGCCCAGGCCAGCCAGGTCTGGCTGCTGGCCGTGGCGTACGATGCCGCCGGCCGGATGGTGGGCGTGCGCCGTTGGGAGAGCCCCTCCCCGCTCGGTGCAACCGCCACTCTCGAAGCCGCCCTGACCGTCTATTCCGCTGGCGATGCAATCACCCGGGTGGAGATCCTGACCGAAGCCCGTCCGTAAATTCATCTACCCGGCAATCAAAAAAGCACAGACTTGTTCATCATCCGTGCTTTCCTTATTTAATTTCTCTGTGTACTCTGTGGCTATCCGTTCTTCTCACGGGTTCCAGATCAGGAAATTTTCGGCGGCGCAGATCGCTTTCACTGACGGCACGTTCAGACACACCAGGTACGGCACGACGCTGCCGTTTGGAATGCTCGGCAGCGAGGTTACTTCCACGGTGGAACGTCCGTCAGTCCCGGTGGGCGGAAAGTGTGAACTGACCACTGAACTGTCCGGCAGGACGATATCCAGGCGGGCTTCGATATTGGCCAGCGGCTGCTGGTCAGCCCGGTTGAGCAACACCATTTCGAAGCGTTGCGATTGGCCGTTCGCCAGGGTGGAGTTTGCCTCGTTAATGTGCATTTCCACCATATTGGCCGAATACGTCGGGGGTTCGTCATTCACCTTGGAAGCCGCCGCCGATTCAGGCCGCACTTGCTGTAAATACAACGTTCCCAACGGTGCAATTTTCACGCGCTTGCCCTGTGCCTGGTTGGGATCATAATCGAGGCAATAGTTTTCAAAACACTGGCGGTAAACGCTGCCCGCCGGCATCACCTCGGAAATCGGTTGCCCGGAGATTTCCTTGCTGCCGTGCGTGGCAATGAATTTATCAAAATCGATGGGCACGTGGTAGCCCTGATCGCCCTGCACCGGGTAGAAATATACCCCGTTTTGTTCAGTATAGACCTTCGGACCGGGCGGCGTGGCGGGCATATTCAGCCAGGTTGCCACAGGACATAATTGAAACGCTTGCGGCTGGTCCTGCGGTGCGCACGGTACGGCATTTTCATAAATCTGCACCAGCATGCCGTCATCGCGTACAAACGGTTCGGAAAGAACCTGGCCGAAGAAATCCGGTCCGCCCAGGCGCATCATTTGCTGCAGGAAGGGCTGCTCGACGTTCATCTGCTGCGGGATGAAAGCGATTGGCGAGCGGTAGCGGCAATCCATGCCGCAATCGTATGCGCCGTAAGGCAGCAGGTGCACCGAGCCGCTGGGTTCGTCATAACGGCGGTAAAACGCCATATTTTCGAAATATTGCTCAATGCGGCGTTCGGCGGAATTGGTGCGCACTTTGGTCAGCGGACGGCCCACGTACAAAGCGCCGTTCAGCGCATCGTACAGCGGGACAAATTCAGGATAGATCTTGTAACCGTCCACCACCCGGTCGCTGGCCTGCGCCGGCTGCTGATCGGGCGTGTCGTTTATGCCGAATTTCTGACCCAACGGGTAAAAGCTGAAGCGGCTGGCATCCGTCAGATACGGATCGAGGCACATCAGCGTGTTTTCGGTATACTGGCATTTGCGACTTTCCATTTCAAAGACCGTCGAGATGGCCGGACCCAAGCGGTCCAGGCCGCCCAGCGCGCGGTAAAACTCGCGGAAATCCGAATCGACCAAAACCGCCCCTTCCGGGGTTGACTGGACGCGGCTTGAACTGGCATCTGGCGCGCACCCAACGATCAGTGCCGCCAAAAATAGAGCCATCAAGTTCATCACAAAGCGTCTCAGCCTGCGATTCATCGTTTTTCCCTTGGAAGCCTTGCACCCGCCAGAACCCGTATGTAAAAATACAGATAATTTCGTGAGCTTACAATTCTTTTTCCAAACCACCCTGGTTTTTCGTGCGCTTCAACGAGCCATGCCGTTAATTCGCCCACCGCTTCCCGTCAATTAGATAGGAGAGGGCTCAATAAGAATTATATTCATTCCTAACAAAAGCGCAAGGAGAAAACATGCCAATTTCGCATAGCTTGCAAAACCGTCAGCTCCTTTTTACATCGATGGTAGAATGGAAGCAATGCCTGTCAATTCCGGAGGAGTTTGCATGACCGAAGTTGTGATCATTGATGCTGTCCGCACCCCCATCGGCGCGCTGGGCGGCGTGTTGGCTGAAGTCCGCCCCGACGACCTGGCGGCTCACGTACTGCGGGCGCTGCTGGCCCGCACCGGGCTTGATCCTGTGCTGGTTGAGGAAGTCTACCTGGGCTGCGCCAATCAGGCTGGCGAAGATAACCGCAACGTGGCCCGCATGGCGCTGCTGCTGGCCGGCCTGCCGGTTGCCACGGCCGGCGTCACCATCAACCGCCTGTGCGCATCCGGCCTGAACGCGGTCAACCAGGCCGCGCGCGCCATCCGCGCCGGCGAAGGCGAGATCTTCATCGCCGGCGGGGTGGAGAGCATGTCGCGCGCACCCTATTCGCTGCCAAAAGCCGAGCGCGGCTTCTCCTTTGGCAACCTGACCGCCTGGGATACCGCCCTGGGTTGGCGCTACCCGAATCCGAAGATGATCGAGAGCTACGGCATCGACGCCATGGGCGAGACCGCCGAAAACGTGGCCGAACAGACCGGCATCACGCGCACAGAGCAGGATGCTTTTGCGGTGCAGAGCCACCGGCGCGCCATTGCCGCCATCGATTCCGGGCGCTTTGACGCTGAAATTGTGCCGGTGCCCGTGCCGCAAAAGAAAGGCGACCCCATTCTGGTGGCCACCGACGAGCGCCCGCGCCGCGACACCAGCCTTGAATCGCTTGCCCGCCTGCGCCCGGCTTTCCGCAAAGACGGCAGCGTTACCGCCGGCAACTCCTCCGGCCTGAACGACGGCGCGGCGGCGCTGCTGCTGATGAGCGCCGAACGCGCGGCCCAGCTTGGACTCAAGCCGCTGGCGCGCGTCATCACCTCGGCGGCCGCCGGCGTCGAACCGCGCGTCATGGGCCTGGGACCGATCCCGGCAACCCGCAAAGCCCTGCAGCGCGCCAACCTGAGTGTGGAAGACCTGGGTCTGGTGGAACTCAACGAGGCCTTTGCCGTGCAATCGCTGGCCGTGCTGCGCGAACTGGGCATCCCGGAAGAGATCACCAATGTCAACGGCGGCGCCATCGCGCTCGGCCACCCGTTGGGCTGCTCCGGCGCACGCATCCTGACCACCCTGCTGCACGAAATGGCCAAGCGCGCCCCGCAGGCGCGCCGGCCATTCTACGGCCTGGCGGCACTGTGCGTGGGCGTCGGTCAGGGCGAAGCCACCATCATAGAGTATTTATGAAGGAATAATCACCACGGAGGCACGGAGGACACGGAGAAGAAGAGTAAGTAAAAGAGAATTAACTCAATAACCTGATGCCTCCGTGGTAGAAACGTCTTCTCTTCCTCCTTTTTTCCCTTTTGTTCTCATCGGGCTCTGTGTCTCAGTAGTTAGTCTGGTTTTTCTTTCTTAGCTTCTCTCCGTGAACTCCGTGTCTCCGTGGTGAAAAGCCCCCTCTCATGAAAATCCTAGTCACCGGCTCCACTGTGTTCAGCGGCTCGCAGCTCTGCCGCGCCCTGGTCTAACAGGGTCACCG
>CAZHYQ010000063.1:0-4530 GCA_964536805.1 uncultured Longilinea sp. | reverse complement strand
TCGTTCATGCATTCCAGCGTGGGCGGCTGGGTGGTGACGCGCGGCGCCGGGCAGAACTCGACCTATTACGGCAAAATCGAGGATATGATCATTGCCCAGGAGTATGTCACACCGCGTGGTTTACTGCAGACCGCACCCCAGCCGCGCAGCGCCACCGGGCCAGACTTTGACCAGGTGATGATGGGCTCGGAAGGCAGTTTCGGCGTGCTGACGGCCGTCACGCTGAGAGTGTGCAAATACCGCCCCGAAAACACGCAGCGCTACAGCTACCTGTTCCGCACCTGGGAAGAGGCGCTGGCGGCCGGCCGCGAGATTATGCAGGGCGAGTTTGGCCTGCCGTCGGTGTTTCGCCTTTCCGATCCCGAGGAGACTGATGTGGCCATGCGCATGTATCACATTCACGCCACCCCGGCTGACACCCTGCTGCAGACCTTGGGTTACCGCCCGATGCAGCGTTGCATTTTGCTGGGTACCTGCGACGGCGAAGCAGCTTTTGCCCGCCTGGTGAACCGCAAAATCGCGGCGGCGGCCCGCAGGCACGGCGCCTTCACGCTCACGCCTTTTAGCGTAACGCAAAAATGGGAGAAAAGCCGTTTCACCGATCCCTACCTGCGGGAAGACCTGATGGACTTCGGCATCCTGATCGACACGCTGGAATGCGCGGTCACCTGGGAGCAGATGCCGAAAGTGCACCAGCAGGTGCGCGCAGTTGTCAAAGCGCGGCCGCAGACCATTTGCATGACGCATCTCTCGCACGCCTACCCGCAGGGCGGTAATTTGTATTTCATCTTCATCGCGCGCATCAGCGAGATCGATGAATATTTGCGGCTGCAATACAGCGTGCTGGAGGCAATAAAGAATGCCGGCGCAGCCATCAGCCACCACCACGGCATTGGCAAGCAGACCGGGCCCTGGCTGGAGGAGCAGATTGGAACGCCGTGCATGGACGTGATCCGCGCGCTCAAACTGCACTTCGACCCGCACAACATTTGTAATCCCGGCGGCACGCTGGGGCTGGACATGAATGCGGAGCAGGCAGCAAAACACTGGGGGTTCCGAGAAGAAAAAAACTAACCTCGCCTCGATCGTTCGCGAGCGTTTTGACATCAGACCATTGATCCGCATTCACCGCCGCTATGATAAGATAGACTCCGTAACACCATTTGCGGAGAAGAAATGCGACTTCGACGATACATCCTGCCGGCCGGACTGCTGTTGATTGCATTGCTGGCGGCTGCCCAGGTGATCTACGCAACCCGCCTGGGCGCCTGGGCGGAAAGCGATTCGGCAGTGTACATAGCGGCCGCGCGCAACCTGCTGGCCGGCGATGGGCTGCGCGTATTGCAGCCCTCGGGCAAGGCAGCCACGTTGATGCCGCCGCTCTATTCGCTGACGCTGACCGGACTGGGTGCGCTGGGCGCTGATCTTCTGGCGGCGGCGCGCTGGTTGAACGCGGCGCTGATCTTCGCCAGCATCCTGCTGTTCGGTTGGATTTGCCTGGCTTTCGGCCGTACGCGCTGGCTGGCACTGCCTGGCGCGCTGCTGCTGGCAGTTTTCCCGCCAGTGATTGAACTATACAGCGGCATAATGACCGAACCGCTTTACCTGACTTTGATGTTGTTCGGCTTCGGCGCGCTGCTGACGTACCTTGCGCGCGGATCGCGGGGCTGGTTGATTGCCGCGGCGCTGGCGGCCGGGCTGGGCGCAATAACACGCTTTGTCGGCATTGTTTTCCTGCCAGCCGGGGCCCTGGCCGTGTTGCTGCTGACGCATTATCCATTCAAACGCCGCCTGGGCGACCTGCTGCTCTTCAGCGCTGTCAGCGTGCTGCCCGTGGCGGTCTGGGCTGCCTGGCTGTACTTCAACCCCGATTCCTCGCCCGCACTGGGCAGCCCGCAGTGGACCAACCCGTGGGCTTACCTGGCGCCGGTGCGCAACGGCATCTTCCAGACGCTGTGGAGCTGGCTGCCCCTGGGCGGGCTCCACGATACCAAGCTGCTGCGAGCAGGCACCCTGCTGGTTTTTGCGCTGCTGCCCGCGCTGGCTGCACTGGGCACTTGGCGGCTGCTGGGCAAACGCCTGCGCGACTGGCTGGACGACCCGGATGCGCGCCTGGCGGGGCTGGCGGCGCTGTCGCTCGCATGTTTCTTCATCGGCTTCATCCTGATTTACCTGTTCCGCAATCCGCCGCAGGACGTCAACGCGCGTACCCTGCTGCCGCTTTTTCCCCTGCTGCTTTTGCTGCTGCTGGCAACCGCCTCGTTATGGCTGCGATTGGCCCGTGGCATTGGCAGCGTTGCGGCGCAGATGACTGTGGCCGTATTGCTGTTGGCGTGCTGTGCCGGCTACCTGCCCGCCAATCTGGCAGCGGCGCGCTCGCTGCACGCTGACGGGCGCGGCTACACCATGCCTGCCTGGCAGACTTCAGCTACCATCCAGGCATTGCGCGATTTGCCAGCAGGGCTGACCCTGATCAGCAATGAAAACGGCGCGCTGCTGTATTTCAGCGGGCGAACCGCGTTGGAGTTAAGCGAGCGCTTCCGCAAGGAACCCGCGGCCGAGTTCACCCGCTTTGGCGACGATCCTGCGGATGACGCCCAGGTGCTGTTTCGCCAGGGCAAAGCTGCCCTGGTGGTGTTCAGGCAGCAGTTGTACTGGCAGCTCGAGCCGCTGTACGGCGACCAGACGGATGAGCGCATTGGCGGCCTGCTGGCCGGACTCAAACCGGTCTTCGAGGGGCCGGACGGCGGTATTTATCTGTATCCCTAGGCCTAAAAAAGAATCTCCCCGGATTTCCATTTCGGGATGAAATAATATAAAAATCGAGGTTATTGATGCGAATTCACGGCGGCATGCACGGGATGATTAATACTCCCGACGAAAAACCGAAAATTACCTGGCCCCTGCTCAAACGGGTGCTGCATTATGCCCGGCCTTACGGCGGTTTGATCATCGCCATGCTGGTGATGATCCTGGTGACCACGGGATTGTCGCTGCTGACGCCGCTCATTCTGCGGGACTTGATCGACAGGACCATTCCTTCCGGCAACCTGAGACGGCTGACCGGTCTGGCATTGGTGCTGCTGCTCATCCCGGCCGTGAACGGTTTTATCAATGTCATGCAGCGGCGGTTCAATGCCCGCGTCGGCGAAGGGGTGATTTACGACCTGCGCCTGGCGCTGTACGCCAACCTTCAACGCATGTCGCTGCGGTTTTTCACCAATACCAAGGTCGGCGAACTGATGAGCCGCCTGAACAATGACGTGGTTGGCGCTCAAAATGCCATCAGCAGTACCATCGTGGGCATTATTACCGACCTGATCGAGGCGGCCGCCGTACTGGGGGTGATGCTGACGCTCGAATGGCGGTTAACCCTGATCAGCGTAGCCATCATGCCGCTCTTTCTGCTGGCGGCGCGCCTGCTGGGCAACCGGCTGCGCGATTTGGCGCGCTCCCAGATGGAATCGAATGCGCGCATGAATGCCATGATGAACGAGACACTCAATATCGGCGGGGCGCTGCTGGTGAAGCTGTTTGGCCGCCAGAGCCTGGAAGTGGAGCGCTTTGGCCAGCGTGCCGAACAGGTCCGCGACCTGGGTGTGAAGCGCGCCATTACCGGGTCGATTTTTGGCGCCATCATCGGCCTGATCAGCGCGGTGGGCTCTGCCCTGGTGTATGGATTGGGCGGTTATTTTGTCATCAAAGGCGCCTTTACCGTCGGTACGATTGTGGCCTTTGGAGCTTACCTGGGCAAGCTTTACGGCGCGCTGTCGGGTCTTTCCAACGCGCCAGTCGATTTCGCCACCTCGATGGTCAGCTTTGAGCGCGTCTTCGAAGTGGTCGATCTGCCGGTCGAACTGCCTGAAAAGGCAGACGCGGTCGTCCTGACGGATGTGCGCGGTGGGATTGAATTTGAAGGGGTTTCTTTCCAATACGAGAGCGGCGATGAGCACCTGCTCAGCGATGTGCACCGCTACGGCAGCATGGATAACGTCACCGCAGTGCTCTCAGGCGAGCAGGGCGGCGAGGAAGAGGAAGCCCCACCGCGCAGCCAGGCACGCGGCATTGCCCTGGAAGCCATCAGCTTTAAGGCACATGCCGGGCAGCTAGTGGCATTGGTTGGGCCCAGCGGGGCCGGGAAAACCACGCTCACCTACCTGATTCCACGCCTTTACGATCCCAGCGCCGGGACCATCCGCATCGACGGCCACGATCTGCGCGATCTGACGCTGCAATCGCTTTCGGCGCAAATCGGCATGGTCACGCAGGAAACCTACCTGTTCCACGATACCATCCGCACCAACCTGCAATATGCGCGTCTGGATGCCAGTCAGGAACAATTGGAAGCCGCCTGCCGGGTGGCCAATATTCACGAATTTATCCGCGGTCTACCGGATGGCTACGACACCATTGTTGGAGAGCGCGGCTACCGCCTGAGCGGCGGTGAAAAACAGCGCATTGCCCTGGCGCGCGTCATCCTCAAGGATCCGCGCATCCTGGTGCTGGATGAAGCCACCAGCAGCCTGGACA
>CAZHYQ010000062.1:0-4609 GCA_964536805.1 uncultured Longilinea sp. | reverse complement strand
GGCTGTTATTGTCGGTCGACATGGGGCGTTCGCCCTGCAGCACGTGAATATCCACCGCCGATTGGTTGTCCTCGGCGGTCGAGAAAATCTGGCTCTTGCGGACCGGCACGGTGGTATTGCGCTCGATGATGCGCGTCATCACCCCGCCCAGGGTTTCAACGCCCAGCGATAGCGGTGTCACGTCCAGTAAAAGAATATCCTTTACCTCGCCGGAAAGTACGCCTGCCTGAATGGCAGCACCAATTGCCACCACTTCATCCGGGTTGACGCCTTTGTTCGGCTCCTTGCCGATCAATTTGCGTACCAGGTCTTGAACCATGGGCATGCGGGTGGAGCCGCCCACCAGGACAACCTCATCAATGCCCTTGGCGTCCAATCCGGCGTCCTTCAAGGCAGATTCGAACGGGCCGCGCGTGCGTTCCAGCAAATCCGCGGTCATTTGTTCAAAATGCGCGCGGGTCAAGCGTAGCTGCAAGTGCTTTGGACCATTGGCGTCGGCAGTGATATACGGCAGGTTAATCTCGGTCTCCATCATGCTGGAGAGTTCAATTTTAGCCTTCTCAGCCGCCTCGCGCAGCCGTTGCAGCGCCTGGCGGTCGTTGTGCAGATCCACGCCTTCCTGTTTCTTGAATTCATCTGCAGCCCAACTGACGATGCGTTGATCCCAGTCATCGCCGCCCAGGTGCGTATCGCCGCTGGTGGATTTGACTTCGAAGACGCCGTCGCCGACTTCCAACACAGAAACATCGAACGTACCGCCGCCCAGGTCAAACACCAGGATCTTTTCGTTTTTCTTCTTGTCCAGACCGTAGGCCAGTGCGGAAGCAGTGGGTTCATTGATTATGCGCAGCACTTCCAAACCGGCGATCTTGCCAGCATCTTTGGTGGCCTGGCGCTGGCTGTCGTTGAAATAAGCCGGCACGGTGATGACCGCCTGCGTGACCGGTTCGCCTAAATAGGCTTCAGCATCGGTCTTCAATTTGGCCAGGATCATGGCTGAAATTTCCTGGGGGGTGTATTCGTGGTTGGTCTGCGGGATCTTCACCCGCGCATCACCAGCCGCGCCGCGCACCACAGGATAGGAAACCATCTTACGCTCGGCTTCCACCTCTTCGTACCGGCGGCCCATCAAACGCTTGATGGAATAAACCGTGTTTTCAGAATTCACCACCGATTGCCGTTTGGCCGTCTGGCCAACCAGGCGCTCGCCGTTCTTGTTGAATGCCACGACGGATGGCAGCAGCCGCGAACCCTCGGCGGTCGTAATCACCACAGGATCGCCGCCTTCCATAACTGAAACAACGCTGTTGGTTGTACCAAGGTCAATGCCGATAACTTTTGACATGGGAAACATCCCTCCTAATCCGAAATAGTTCTTGTATGGTGATAAGGATATCGCGACGATAAAAGATTTGTATTAACGTTGAGTAAGATTATTATCAGCATGAAACCCCGGCGAGTACGCTATAATCTTTATGGGAGTCGTTCATATGATTACTTACCCGTTGCACAAAAAAAGTTATCGCTTCGCAGCCCTATGGCTGCTCTTGAGTTGCCTGCTGCTGCCCATGGGGTTGGTACATGCACAAACCAGCACAGGCACCCCCACCGCCGTGGTTCTCCGTGCTGAAGGCGCGGTGACGCCGGTGATGGTAACCTATATCGACCGCGGACTCAAAATTGCCAGCGACCGCAATGCGGATGTGATCGTATTAGAGTTAAATACGCCAGGCGGTCAGATTGACCAGATGACCCGCATCGTCGGCCTGTTGCGTGCCAGCAGAATACCGGTCATCGTCTATGTAACCCCGCGCGGCGCCATGGCTGCCAGCGCCGGAACCATCATCACGCTGGCCGGGCATGCGGCTGCCATGGCCCCCGAAACCATGATCGGCGCGGCCAGCCCGGTCGGCAGTCAGGGTGAAAACCTGGAAACGACCATGGCGGCAAAAGAAAAAGAGGCCTTGAAAGCCACCGTGCGCACGCTTACGGCCGGACGGCGCCCGGACAGCGCCACGAAATTAGCCGAATCAGCCGTCGAAGAAGCGCGGGCTTTTTCAGCAAATGAAGCATTGGATGCCGGGATGATTGATTGGATCGCACCAGATCTGCAATCTTTGCTGAAGGCGGCCGATGGCGCAACCGTGCAGGTGCTTGACCAACCCTTCACATTGCACACTGCCGGCGCCGTTCCGTATACTGTGCCGAACACCCTGATCGAGCAGCTCCTGGGATTTTTAATCAACCCCAACGTGGTATTTCTGCTGCTGACCATCGGAGTGCAGGCGTTATTGATCGAACTTTCCAGCCCGGGTGGTTGGGTGGCTGGCTTCATTGGCGTCGTGTGCCTGTTGCTTTCCGTATACGGACTGGGCGTGCTGCCGGTCAACTGGTTCGGCTTGATATTCCTGCTGATGGCCTTCGTCCTTTTTATTGTCGATGTCAAAGCGCCCACTCACGGCGCATTGACCGCAGCTGGAATTGGATCCTTCATTGCCGGCGCATTAATCCTGTTTAATTCCATCCGCATTCCTGGGCTGCCGCGGCTTTCCATCCCGCTGGTGATTGGCACGGGACTATTTATGGCGCTGAGTTTCTCTGTGATCATCTCCTTTGCGGTGCGGGCGATGCGCGCGCCAGTAAAAACGGGTCAGCAGACTCTGGTCGGCAAACGCGGGCAGGTTCGGTCGCCGCTCAACCCTGGCGGAACGGTGCAGGTGGGCGGGGAACTATGGAGTGCAGAACTGGTTGATCCCTCCGAGGGACCCCTTCAAATCCATGCAACCGTTGAGGTTGTGGCAATTGAAGGCGTGCGGCTTAAAGTCCGGCGGGTATGATCCGTTGTGGTAAATTTTTCCGCCACACCAAATCCTGATCAATTAATAAGGATTCCTCTGTAAAAAAATGTGTCAAATCCGGCGATAGCCTTTATCGGTTCGGAATATCTCTGTCATGGCCAGCTTTCAATGCCGGGTAGAGTTGTATGAATAACCGATAAGCATGATTGTATTTTTCTGCCGCGCCTGGATCGGGCAGGATGGCTGCACCAGGCGCCGGGACAGTGCGGATTGCATCCGCAAAACTGGAGAAATGTCCGCTGCCCATGCCTGCCAGAAGCGCCGCGCCGCGGGCAGTGGCTTCCGGGTTGGCGGCGGGCAAAATGGGAAGGTTGTAGATATTAGCCTGCAGCTGCAACCAGAGCGGATGCCGGTTTGCCCCGCCGCTGGACAACACCACCGCTGGACGGACGCCAAGCTCTCCGAGCAAATCCAACCCCTGGCGCATGGCAAATACCACCCCCTCCATCACGGCGCGCGCCAGAGTTGCCCGGCTGTGGCGCAAGGTCAATCCAAAAAAAGCGGCCGTCGCGCCAGGGTCCATATGCGGGGTGCGTTCTCCAGCCAGATAGGGCAGGAAAAAAAGACCGTCGAGCGCGGCGTCGACCTCCGCGGCAGCATCGGCCAATTCGACATAGCTGCTGCCTGGCAGAATCTGATCGCGCAGCCAGCGCAGAGCCAATCCAGCGGTCAGCATGGCGGCCTCCAGATGCCAGCGCGACGGCAGCACGTGGCAAAACAGGTGCAGCCGCAACCGCGGGTCATGGACAGGCTGCGCTAGAGGCGCAAACCACTGTCCGCCGGTTCCGATGCTGGCCGAAACCTGTCCAGGGTCGATGATGCCCTGCCCCAGCGCCTGCACAGCCTGATCGCTGCCGCCAAACACCACTGGGATACCCGGCCGCAATCCCAGATCGGCGGCAGCCTGGCGCGTCAGCCCGCCACAAACATCCCCAGACTCGCCCAGTGGCGGCATTCGTTCGGCCTCCAGACTGGCAATTTCGAGGAGTGCTGGGTTCCATTCGCGCTTTTGCGGATCAAATAACAGCGTGGCAGACGCATCGCTCGGTTCGCTGCCGATTGTTCCGGTGATCTTGAATCGCAGGAAATCTTTGGGCTGCAGGAGCCAGCGCGTGCGCCGGACCGTCTCGGGTTCATTTTCCAGCAGCCATAACCAGGATGAAAGCGCAAAGCCCGCAGCAAGCGGATTGCCCGCCCAGGCAGCCAGTTTTTCGCGGCCGATTTGCTTATTGACCCGGTCCACCTGGAGTGCACTGCGCTGATCTGCCCACAGAATGGCCGGCCTGACCGCATCGCCGCGTTCATCGATGCACACCAGGCTGTGCATCTGGCCCGCCAACCCGACCGCCTCCACCTGGTCAGCGCTCAGGCTGGCGTCAGCCATTACCTGGCGCACCGCGTTACTGGCAGCTTCACACCATGTTTGTGGATCCTGTTCGGCCCAGCCGGGATGCGGTGAATCGATGGCGTAGTCCTTACCGGCAGAGGCGAGCAACCGGCCGTTTTCATCCAGCACGGCCGCTTTCAGTCCGGAGGTTCCCAGGTCAATTCCGAGCAGACATTTATCCATCAGATCCATTATAGCCGCATGAAAACGGGGTTTCCTCAGTTGATTGAGAAAACCCCGCCGGTTCTTTGATTGTTGCCTTGTATCAGGCTCGCCAGAAGCCGCGCCGTACCTGGCGCACATCCGAAGTGGTGATAAAAGCGCTGGGGTCTTCCTCCAGCACAATGGTTTCCACCGCATCCAC
>CAZHYQ010000061.1:0-4698 GCA_964536805.1 uncultured Longilinea sp. | reverse complement strand
GTTATCTGGTTCTCCGGCCGGGCGGGGATGCCGCAAATGCCGCCAGCTTTTATGGTGCGCTCGAAACATTGTGCGAACGCTCTGGCGTCATACTGGGCAGCTATTATCACGCCGTCAACCAGCAGCGGATGCAGGTGGTGCGGCAGAGAATATCCGCGGCTGACTGGCAAAACGCCTTCAAGGCGGGCCGTAAATGGAATAAAGAAACGGCATTCGAACAGGCCGAAAAAGAACTGGAACCGGGCGGCAAGTTAAAAAGTCTGTAGGCGCTTTACGGCCGGATCATTGCATACCGCCTGGGACGTCATTCTGCCTGCGCGCTTGTTGCCCCGGATAAAAACAGCTGATCAGTTCCTGATATGTATAATCTTAAAACATTATACAAAATGATTATTTTGGTTGTATATCCTTATACAAAACTTTATACTAACGACATCGACATTCAAAACATTAGACGTATGGAGGAGATCGAATGAAACGCTTTTTACTGGTAACACTGTTTGCTTCACTTTTACTTTCGGCTTGCGCGCCGGCTGCCACCCAGGCTCCTGCGCCCATGCCCGCCAACACCGCCGAGCCCATGCCAACCGCGGCACCGCAATCCATCGTGGATATCGCCGTGGCTGACGGCCGGTTTGCTACCCTGGTTGCCGCAGTACAGGCAGCCGGCCTGGTGGATACGCTCAAGGGTGAAGGTCCCTTCACCGTCTTCGCCCCGACCGACGAAGCCTTTGCCAAGCTGCCTGCCGGTACAGTGGAAGAACTGCTCAAGCCCGAAAACAAGCAGAAACTGACCGACATCCTGCTCTACCACGTGGTTTCTGGCAGCGTAAAGTCTGCGGACGTGGTCAAACTGACCGAAGCGACGACCGTTCTGGGCAAGAATGTGGCTATCAAAGTTGAAGGCGATAAGGTCTTCATCAACGACGCGCAGGTGCTCATCACCGACATTCAGGCCAGCAACGGCATCGTTCACGTCATCGACAGTGTACTCCTGCCGCCCGCTGATGAGAAAGCCATGGACATTGTTGATCTGGCGGTAGCCGACGGCCGTTTTACCACCCTAGTTGCTGCTGTGCAGGCTGCCGGTCTGGTCGATACGCTGAAAGGTGAAGGTCCCTTCACCGTCTTCGCCCCAACCGATGAAGCCTTTGCCAAGCTGCCCGCCGGCACGCTAGATGAACTGCTCAAACCTGAAAACAAACAGAAACTGACTGACATTCTGCTCTACCACGTCCTGCCCGGCAAGGTGGCCGCCTCGGATGTGACCGACGGTTTGATCGCCGACAGCGCACTGGGCACCTCGCTCTTCTTCAAAGTGGATATGGGCAAAGCCTATGTCAACGAAGCACAGATCGTGGCGACCGACATCCAGGCCAGCAATGGTGTGATCCATGTCATCGACACCGTGCTCCTGCCCAAGGACCTGGTTGACGCGGCCGTCTTCAACAAATTTGACACCCTGGCCGCCGCCCTGAATGCTGCCGGCCTGGTCGATACCCTCAAAGGCGAAGGTCCCTTCACTGTCTTTGCCCCCACCGAAGAAGCCTTCAAGGCCCTGCCCGAGGGTACCCTGGCCAGCCTGCTCAAGCCCGAGAACAAGCAGAAACTGACCGACATCCTGCTCTATCATGTGGTTTCCGGCAGCGTCCTGGCTGCGGATGTCGTCAAGCTTGAAAAAGCCGACACCGTATTGGGAAAACCGGTGACCATCAAAGTTCAGGACGGCAAGGTATTTGTCAACGACGCCCAGGTGGTTGTAACCGACATCAAGACCACCAACGGCATCATCCACGTCATCAACGCGGTCCTGCTGCCCCCGCAGTGACGCCCGGCTGAGACCGGTTGATCGCGGCCAAACTTCAAGGGCTGTCCTGCAAGACCGGGACAGCCCTTGATTGCGAAATATGCAAGTCTGCTGTGAAAAAGACTTGCAAAACAGGATTGAAAGACTGTACATTATACAAATAGCACCAAGCAATAAGCACATCGACCTCTTAAGGCGGTCAAAATGACAACCATCGCTGAATTTTCAGACCAACCCCGCTACACCATCAAAACCGTCAGCAACATGACCGGCATTCTGACGGTCACGCTGCGCGCCTGGGAACGGCGCTATGGAGCGCTCAGCCCAAGCCGCTCTGGCAACCGATACCGCCTGTATTCGGAGCGCGATGTGGCCGTGCTGCGCTGGCTGAACAGCCGGCTGCAAAGCGGCGTTTCAATCAGCACAGCCGTCAGGGAACTGCGCCTGATGACCGACAATGACCAGTGGCCCGAGGCTGTGGCTGGCGGGCTGCCGCTTTCAGCAAAGGCCACCCCTGCCGCGCCAGCGCAAATTAACCGCGCGTTATACCAGGCGCTGCTTCATTATGATGAGACCGAATCTGCCAGCCTGCTGCGCCAGAGCCTGGCCTCTTTTGACCTGATGACGATCATGCAGGAGGTGCTGACGCCCACCCTGGTGCAAATCGGCGAGGCCTGGTACCGCGGCGAGATTGGCATCACGGTGGAACATTTTGCCAGCGCATTCCTGCGCGGTAAATTGCTGGGGCTGCTTCAGGCTTACCCTTACCGCCGCAATGCGCCGTACATCATGCTGGGCGGTGCACCCGATGAGCAGCACGAGATCGGCGCGCTGATGATCTCCGTGCTGCTGCGCAGCCGGGGCTACCGGGTGGAATTCCTGGGGCCGGATCTTCTGCTGGATGACCTGGCGGAACATGCCCGCTATGAGAAACCGCAAATGGTGATACTCACCGCCACCACGCGCGATTCTGCGCTGAACCTGGAACCCATGCAGAATAAGCTCAGCCGCTTAAGCCCGGCGCCACTCTTTGGCTACGGCGGGTCTGCCTTTGTTTACGATCCCACACTGCGCAAGCGCATACCGGGCATCTTCCTGGGTGAACGCATGGACGTGGCTGTTGAGAAGGTCGTCGAGCTGCTGCCGCAACCAGGCGGCAAGCAGGCCCAGGAGCGGACCGCTCAAAGCCAAAAAAAGAGGCAGGTTGCCGGCACACCCTGAAATTTCGCCGGGTGGCTGAGTTTTAAAGGTCTTTATCCACCCTGCCAGCAATTTCCCTCCGGGTTCAATGATATACTTTCCAAAACGCACGCCCCGGAGGATCTTCGAGCATGAAACGCATCGTCGCCGTCAATTCCAATTGCTACCACGGTTATTCCATCGAAGAAGCCATCGACGGCATCGCCGCCGCGGGCTTCAAGTACATCGAGCTGACCGCCACCAAGGGTTGGACCGAGCACGTCTTCCCGACCATGAGCTTGAATTACCTTAACAGCGTCAAGGACCGGCTCAAAGCGGCCAGCCTGACGCCCTTCGCCATGAGCGGGCACACCAACCTGATGGATTCGGAGCGCATCGGCGATTTCATCAATAACATGCGGCTGGCCAACTTCTTCGGCTGCGAGACCATCGTTTCCTCCATCGGCGAGGCGCACCTCAAGGACCAGGCCGTGGCCAGCAACGAGCAGGTGGCCGGGCACGTGCGCGGTTTGCTGCCCTACCTGGAAGAATACAACCTCAATCTGGTGCTGGAAAACCACGGCGAGCATGCCACCGGCGCGGTCATCAAGAGCATTGTTGAATGGGTCGGTTCCCCGCGGGTGAAGGTCAATTACGATACCGCCAACGTCATCTACTTCGCCGGCATCGACCCGCTGGAGGACCTGCCCGGCTGCGTCGACCAGGTCGGCTTTCTGCACGTCAAGGATAAACTGGGCGGGAAGGGTGAATGGAACTTCCCGGCGCTGGGCCAGGGCCATGTCGATTTCGCCAAAATTCTAAAAATTCTGGATCAGGCCGGCAACGACAGCCCGCTGAGTATCGAAATCGAGTTCACCTCCGCCGGTTCGAAAGACCTGGCCGAGGTCAATAAAGCGGTCCAGGATTCCTACAATTATCTCAAAGGGCTCGGCCTGCAGATTTAGTTCGCTGCTGACAAACCATTCCATGGAGGGTAGTGCATGATCCGCATTGGCATTGTCGGCACGGGCGGCATGGGCACAGTGCATTACAACAATTATGCCCGCATTGACGGCTGCCAGGTGGCAGCCCTGGTTGGCATCACACCGCAGAGCAAGGAGTCCGCCGCGCAATGGGGGCTGCCGCTCTACGCGGACATCGCCAGCATGGCGCGGGCTGAACAGGTGGACGTGGCGGATATCTGCTCGCCCACCTTTTTGCACAAGCAGCATGTGATGGAAGCGCTGTCGCTGGGCATGCACGCCATTACCGAAAAGCCGGTGGCACTTCACCGGCAGGATGCAGTGGAAATGTTTGACCTGGCCGAACAGCAGGGCAGGCTGCTGCTGGTGGCGCAGGTGTTGCAGTTCACCAAAGAGGTTGAAATCCTGCGCGGCCTGGTGCAGAGCGGCGAATATGGGGCACCGTTGGACGCCTTCTTCGAACGGCTGGCGGCCTGCCCGCGCTGGGTGCAGAACGGCTGGCTGTTCGACAAGGAAAAAAGCGGCCTGCTGCCCTTCGACCTGCACATCCACGACCTGGACGTGATCGTCAGCCTGTTCGGGCGGCCGGAGCGCTTCAGCTACACCAGCTGCGGCAACGCGGACAAAGCCTATCGGGAGCATTACCGTTTCATTTACCATTATCCCGGCATGACCGCCGCGGCCGAGGCAGCCTGGTTTAACGCTGATTTTCCCTTCACCGCGCGCTGG
>CAZHYQ010000060.1:0-4763 GCA_964536805.1 uncultured Longilinea sp. | reverse complement strand
CCAGCGCGCGGTGAAGGGAAAATCAGCGTTAAACCAGGCTGCCTCGGCCGCGGCGCTCATGCCTGGGTAATCATAGATAAAGCGATAATGCTCCCGGTAGGCCTTGTCCGCGTTGCCGCAGCTGGTATAGCTGAAGCGCTGCGGCCGGCCGAACAGGCTGACAATCACATCCAGGTCGTGGATGTGCAGGTCAAAGGGCAGCAGGCCGCTTTTTTCCTTGTCGAACAGCCAGCCATTCTGCACCCAGCGCGGGCAGGCCGCCAGCCGCTCAAAGAAGGCGTCCAACGGAGCCCCATATTCGCCGCTCTGCACCAGACCGCGCAGGATTTCAACTTCCTTGGTGAATTGCAGAACCTGCGCCACCAGCAGCAGCCTGCCCTGCTTTTCGGCCAGGTCAAACATTTCCACTGCATCCTGGCGGTGCAGCGCCACCGGTTTTTCGGTGATGGCGTGCATGCCCAGCGACAGCGCTTCCATCACCTGCTGTTTATGTAAATAGGTGGGCGAGCACACATCAACCACGTCCACCTGTTCAGCCTTCGCCATGCTGGCGATGTCCGGGTAGAGCGGCAGCCCCCATTGTGCGGCGGACTCCTTGCTTTGCGGCGTGATGCCAACCAGGGCTGCCACCTGGCAGCCTTCGATGCGCGCATAATTGTTGTAATGCACCGTGCCCATGCCGCCCGTGCCAACAATGCCAATGCGGATCATGCGGTACCCTCCATGGAATGTATTATCGGCAGCGTGCTAAATTTGCAAGCCGAGTCCTTTGAGATAATGAAAGGAATCCTGAACGGCTTTATTCACTTCGGCCAGGTCTCTTGATCCGGCGGAGGTGAACTCGATCTCGATGCTCAACGGGCTGTCGTTGCCGGCCTGATCCAGAATGTTTAGAATTTTGGCGAAATCGACATGGCCCTGGCCCAGGGCCGGGAAGTTCCATTCGCCCTTCCCGCCCAGTTTATCCTTGACGTGCAGGAAGCCGACCTGGTCGACGCAGCCGGGCAGGTCTTCCAGCGGGTCGATGCCGGCAAAATAAATGACGTTGGCGGTATCGTAATTAACCTTCACCCGCGGGGAGCCGACCCATTCAACAATGCTCTTGATGACCGCGCCGGTGGCATGCTCGCCGTGGTTTTCCAGCACCAGATTGAGGTTGTATTCTTCCAGGTAGGGCAGCAAACCGCGCACGTGCCCGGCCACCTGCTCGTTGCTGGCCACGGCCTGGTCCTTGAGGTGCGCCTCGCCGATGGAGGAAACGATGGTCTCGCAGCCGAAGAAGTTGGCCAGCCGCATGTTATTGATGAAATCGCCGATGCGCTCCGAATCCATCAGGTTGGTGTGCCCGCTCATGGCGAAGGGCGTCAGGCTGGCCGCTTTGAGCCGGTCCTTGACGCTGTTAAGGTAATTCAAGCTCATGGTCGGGAAGACGTGCTCGGTCCAACCCTTGGTGGCGGTCAGCTCGATATACTTGAAGCCTGCGGCGGAAATGCCGTCGATGGCTTCTTCGATGGAATAACCGTGGTAGCAGTTGGAATTAACGGCGACGATGCGTTTCATGCTCGAAGATCCTCCGGGGAGTGCGTTTTGGAAAGTATATCATCGAACCCGGAGGGAAATTTGTGGCAGGGTGGATAAGAATCTTTCAGGAACCGCCACCCGGCGGAATTTCAGGGGATATCTGCGGCTTGCCGCTTTTTTTGGCTTTGAGCAGTCCGCTCCTGGGCCTGTTTGCCGCCCGGCTGCGGCAGCAACTCGACGACTTTCTCAACAGCCACGTCCATGCGTTCGCCCAGGAAGATGCCCGCTATGCGCTTGCGCAGCGCGGGATCGAAAACAAAGGCGGACCCGCCGTAGCCGAAGAGTGGCGCCGGGCGCATGCGGTTGAGTTTTTCCTGCATGGGCTCCAGGTTCAGCGCGGAATCGCTCGTGGTGGCGGTGAGTATCACCATTTGCGGTTTCTCATAGCGGGCATGTTCGGCCAGGTCATCCAGCAGGAGATCCGGTCCCAGAAATTCCACCCGGTAGCCCCGGCTGCGTAGCAGCACGGAAATCATCAGCGCGCCGATCTCGTGCTGCTCATCGGGTGCGCCGCCCAGCATGATGTACGGTGCATTGCGGCGGAACGGGTAGGCTTGAAGCAGCCCCAGCAATTTGCCGCGCAAGAATGCGCTGGCAAAATGCTCCACCGTGATGCCAATCTCGCCGCGGTACCAGGCCTCGCCGATTTGAACCAGGGTGGGCGTCAGCACCTCCTGCATGATTGTCATCAGGTCAAAAGAGGCCAGGCTCTGGCGCAGCAGGCTGGCGGATTCGATCTCATCATAATGAAGCAGCGCCTGGTATAATGCGCGGTGAATTTGAGCCGGCGCGGCAGGGGTGGTCTTTGCTGAAAGCGGCAAAGCGCCAGCCACCGCCTCGGGCCACTGGTCATTGTCGGTCATCAGGCGCAGTTCCCTGACGGCTGTGCTGATTGAAACGCCGCTTTGCAGCCGGCTGTTCAGCCAGCGCAGCACGGCCACATCGCGCTCCGAATACAGGCGGTAACGGTTGCCAGAGCGGCTTGGGCTGAGCGCTCCATAGCGCCGTTCCCAAGCACGCAGCGTGACTGTTAGAATGCCGGTCATGTTGCTGACGGTTTTGATGGTGTAGCGGGGTTGGTCCGAAAATTCAGCGATGTTTGTCATTTTGACCGCCTTCCAAGGTCGATGCGTTTACTGCTTGGTGCTATTTGTATAATGTACAGTCTTTCAATCCTGTTTTGCAAGCCTTTTTCACAGCCGACTTGCAAATTTCGCAATCAAGGGCTGTCCCGGTCTTGCAGGACAGCCCTTGAAGTTTGGCCGCGATCAACCGGTCTCAGCCGGGCGTCACTGCGGGGGCAGCAGGACCGCGTTGATGACGTGGATGATGCCGTTGGTGGTCTTGATGTCGGTTACAACCACCTGGGCGTCGTTGACAAATACCTTGCCGTCCTGAACTTTGATGGTCACCGGTTTTCCCAATACGGTGTCGGCTTTTTCAAGCTTGACGACATCCGCAGCCAGGACGCTGCCGGAAACCACATGATAGAGCAGGATGTCGGTCAGTTTCTGCTTGTTCTCGGGCTTGAGCAGGCTGGCCAGGGTACCCTCGGGCAGGGCCTTGAAGGCTTCTTCGGTGGGGGCAAAGACAGTGAAGGGACCTTCGCCTTTGAGGGTATCGACCAGGCCGGCAGCGTTCAGAGCGGCGGCCAGGGTGTCAAATTTGTTGAAGACGGCCGCGTCAACCAGATCCTTTGGCAGGAGCACGCTATCGATGACGTGGATGACGCCGTTGCTGGCCTGGATGTCGGTCGCCACGATCTGTGCTTCGTTGACGTATGCTTTGCCCATATCCACCTTGAAGAAGAGCGAGGTGCCCAATGCGCTGTCGGCGATCAAGCCGTCGGTCACATCCGAGGCGGCCACCTTGCCAGGCAGCACGTGATAGAGCAAAATGTCGGTCAGTTTCTGCTTGTTTTCAGGTTTGAGCAGTTCATCCAGCGTGCCGGCGGGCAGTTTGGCGAAGGCTTCATCGGTGGGGGCGAAGACGGTGAAGGGACCTTCACCTTTCAGGGTATCAACCAGACCGGCAGCCTGCACAGCAGCAACCAGGGTGGTAAAACGGCCGTCGGCCGCCGCCAGATCAACAATGTCCATGGCTTTCTCATCAGCGGGCGGCAGGAGGACGCTGTCGATAACGTGAATGATGCCGTTGCTGGCCTGGATGTCGGTGATGAGCACCTGTGCGTCATTGATGAAGACCTTATCGCCTTCCACCTTGACAGTCACATTCTTGCCCAGAACGGTCGTCGCTTCGGTCAGTTTGACCACGTCCGCAGCCTTCACGCTGCCAGAAACCACATGGTAGAGCAGGATGTCGGTCAGTTTCTGCTTGTTTTCGGGTTTGAGCAGTTCTTCCACTGTACCGGCAGGCAATTTGGCAAAGGCCTCGTCGGTTGGGGCGAAGACTGTGAAGGGACCTTCACCCTTGAGCGTATCCACCAGGCCGGCTGCCTGTACAGCGGCAACCAGGGTTCCAAACCGGCCGTCAGCCACGGCGATATCCACAATGGATTGCGGAGCCGCGGTCGGCATGGGCTCGGCGGTGTTGGCGGGCATGGGCGCAGGGGCCTGGGTGGCGGCCGGCGCGCAAGCCGAAAGCATAAGTGAAGCAAACATGGCTACCATTAAAAAGCGTCTCATTTGATCTCCTCCATACGTCTAATGTTTTGAATGTCGATGTCGTTAGTATAAAGTTTTGTATAAGGATATGCAACAGAAATAATTATTTTGTATAATGTTTTAAGATTATACGTTGTTTTCGCATTTTTTTATCAGGGACATCACCCGGGTTTTCCGCTGCCAGATCAGGGCGGCAGGCACCCCGCGGTTTTTGCGGCCTTCCCGCCAGAGCCCGCTTGGCGCACGGAAAGAATGCCGGCCAGGCAGTTTCCAAGGATCCGGCTTTACGGACTGCCAGTGCTTAATGCTTGCCGCCCGGTCCCAGTTCTTTTTCGGCCTGCTCGAATGCCGTTTCCTTATTCCATTTACGGCCCGCCCTGAAGGCGTTTTGCCAGTCAGCCGCAGATATTTTCTGGCGGGCAACCCGCATCCGCTGCTGGTTGACGGCGTGATAATAGCCGCCCAGTATGACGCCGGAGCGTTCGCATAATGTTTCGAGCGCGCCATAAAAGCTGGCGGCATTTGCGGCATCCCCGCCCGGCCGGAGAACCAGATAAC
>CAZHYQ010000059.1:0-5299 GCA_964536805.1 uncultured Longilinea sp. | reverse complement strand
GGTCGTGCAGGTGCATCATCATCAGCGTCATGGCCGAATCGGCCTCGAAGGGCGGGCGTCCGCCCAGCGCCTCGAACAGGGTGACGCCGATGGAATAGATATCGGCGCGCGCATCCGGGTGCAACCCCTGGATCTGCTCGGGCGACATATAGAGCGCCGTGCCCAGCACCGCGCCCGTGGCGGTCTGGTGCTGCCCGCCCAGGATGTGGGCAATGCCGAAATCCATCAGGATGGCGTTGCCGTTCACATCCAGCATCACGTTGGCCGGCTTGATGTCGCGGTGAATCATGCCGCGCTGGTGGGCGTAATCGGCCGCCTTGCAGACATCGCTGAGATAATGCAACGCATCGCGGATGGGCATGCGCCGCCCGGCCGCGTTCAGGCGCTTGAGGCGGCTTTGCAGCGTCTCGCCAGCCACGAATTCAAGCACCATGTAATACAGGTCGCCGTCGTGGTTGAAGTCGTAGACCTGAACGATGTTGGGGTGGCGCAGGCGGGCGATGGCGGTGGCTTCCGTTTCGAAGCGCCGCACGAATTCCTCGTTATCTGAGAGGTGGGGGTGGATCAGCTTGATGGCGACCGTGCGCTGCAGGTTGGGGTCGCGGGCTTTATACACCGCCGACATGCCGCCCTGGCCCAGCAGCTCCGTGATCTGGTAGCGTCCGCCGATCACCTTTCCCACCCAGCGGTCATTTGCCATAATGTTTCTCCATGCGGCTTGATGGTTTCATTTTGAATCGATCAACCACAGCCAGGCGTTCTTGAAGGTGCACACCGTGCGGCCGGAATCGGAGGCCGCGACCATTGTCAGGAATCCGTCCGTGAATTCGGCTTTGCGGTTCATATAATTCTTTTGGGCTGTCTGAAAACTGCTTTCGCTCTGCTTCAGGATATCTTCATACTCCTTGAGTTGGCCCTGGTAGGCGTTCATGGCCGCGCTGTCGGACTGATCGATGGGCGGCAGCGGTTTGGAGGGCATTGCCATGCGCTCGGGCGGTTTGGAGGTATCGATCTCGCCGATTTTTACCCCGTTGGTGTAAATTTCGATGATCTTGCCGCGGGCAATGATTGCCAGGCGGTTGGTGGTGCCGTTTTGCCACTGGAAGGAGGTGTCGGCCGTTTTGGGGTAAAAATCATGCAGATTGGCGATCTCGCCGGCAGACATGGCGGTAAAGAGGACATGTCCGCTGCCAAAGCGCGACATCAAGACCATGTAGGCGTCCGGTTTCTTCTTGTCGCCGTTCGAGCGGAACAAGACGCCGCAGCCGGAGGACCCATACTGGGTATCCCAGGTCACGTCGGCTGCCAGGGCAAAATCGGCCGCCGTCACCTCGGGGTGGTCGTTGCCGTTGGCCATTTGCTGGTAGCCTGTAATTTCCAGGGTGAGCGGATCATGCACCCAGCCGACGTGCCCGCCGGCGGGGTCCAACCCGTACTGCGGCAGTTCGGCCACGATGGGCGCCGCGATGGTGGCCTCGGCCTGCTGGGCCTGGTTCTGCCCGGAAGCGCGCGCGGTCTGGGTCGCCAGGATGGCCGCGCTCTTGGCATCGGCTTCGGCCTGGGCGGTGGCCAGCTTGTCCACCGAGGACTCTGCCAGCTTCGCCGCGGTCGCGCTGCCGGCCACCGACACGCTCAGTGCGTCCAGGGTCGGGTCCGATTTTGTGCCCCCGCCGGAACAGCCCGCGTTGACCGCCAGGACGGCCAGAATGACAAGGCAGAACAATGCGCTGGATGACCTTTTCATGGGGCTACCCTCCCTTCCCGCGTGCTGACCTCCACTTTTCATGGATATCATCTCAGGTGTTGTCCTTGCGCTTGATCAGGAATACGATGATCACAATAAAGATGCCAACCAGAATGCCCTGGGCGCCCCAGACCTGGATCAGCCAGGCGCGGAAAACCGCCGGATCGGATTTATTGACCCAGCCCCAGCCAAACTGCTCCTTGACGCTGCCAATCACGCCTTCGGCCCGTTCCACGGCCGAATTGCGTGCGGTCTCATATTTTAGAACCGCTTTTTGATACTCTTCCATTTGAGTCTGGTAGACTTTCGCCTGGGCTTCGTACAGTTCCATCTGGCTCTTGTAATCGTTTTGGATGACCGTCACCTCATCCTGGTAGGCTTTGAGGGCATTCAGATACTTGACCATTTCGACCTGGTCGTTCTGGTTGGCGGGCGGGGTGGGTGCGGCCGGGATGACCGGATCGGCGGGTTTGGCGGCCAGGTCGGCGGGTTTGACCACCCCGGCTGAATTTACCTCGGGCACGTAGTATTGCCCCACGCCGGGGAAATTGCAGGAACCCGGGGTGAAAATGGCGGTGCCCATGCAGTTGCAGCCCGCCGCAGCCTTATCCTCCAGCGTCATGGCATCGCGTAGATCCTCGGGCAGCGCCCAACACGAATCCGCGGCCACGTCCGAGCCAAAACCGACAATGCCGATCAGGCCTTCAAAGGCCCAGCGCGTCGAGGCGATCTGGCTGATGGAACTGGGCACCGGCGCCAGTACGCCGCTCAACACGATCTGCGGCACCAGCAGCATGATCATGATCATGGGCGCCGAAGAGGCGGCCGGCGCCAGCGCCGAGGCCAGCAGCCCGCACACCATGCCGGCCATGGCCGCCAACACCATGGTCACGTAAATCAGGCCCATATCCGCCAGGCTGCCCGGCATTTTGAAGGCCAGGTAATGCACGATGGTATAAGCGGCGGCGTGATAGAAGGCCAGCAGCAGGGCCACCCACACCTTCGAGGCCACGTAGGGAATGATCCTGAGGTTGACCAGCCGTTCGCGCTTGTAAATATCTTCTTCCTTGACGAACTCGCGCATCTGTGAGAGACCCGCCACCAGCAGGCAGTAGATGGTCATCAGGAAGAGCGTAATGGCACCGTTGCTGGCATCGCCGGTATTGAAATCATAGGGATTTCTGCCCATCAACGGCGCAATGATGAAGTCGAGCGACGCCACCAGCGGGGCGGCCAGCAGCATCAAGACCAGCGAAGAACGGTCGCGCACGAGGATGCGCAGGTTGCGCGCTGAGAGAATGATGAACTGGTTCAGGCCGGAGGAAGTGGGTTTGTTTTTGGGTTTGACCGCCGCGGCAGCGGCCGTGCCGGCGGCGGGCTGAAGCGGCTGCGCCCCTGCTGGAGCCGGTTGAGCCGCCGCGGTGTTTTTGAGCGGCTCAACGATGTACTTCTGGTAGTAGGGCGTCTCGGCGTAGCGCTGCGCCCACTCCTTGGCTGAACCCTTGGAGGGATCATCCAGGATGGCATAGATCTGGTCGAATTCCATTTCGCGGGCGCGCCGTTCGCGCTCCGAACGGAACGAATCAAAGTAGGCCAGGGCTTCATCCGGCGGGCCAAACCAGGCCAAAAAGCCGCCCCTTGCCAGGAAGACCACTTTATCTGCCAGCATGACGTTTTTGGTGGCGTGCGTGACCATCACAATGGTGCGTCCCTGGTCGGCCAGACGGCGCATTAGGTGCATGAAGGCGGTTTCGGTGCCGGGGTCGAGGCCCGAGGTGGGTTCATCCAGGAAGAACAGGCCGGGCGAGGTGAGCAGTTCGACGCCGATGGAAACGCGTTTGATCTGTCCGCCGCTCAACTTGCTGATGGGACTGTCCTTGCGGTGCAGCAGGTCGAGGTCCTCCAGCACTTCCAGGATGCGCTTGTGGCGCTCCTCCTTGGAGGTGTCGCGCGGCATGCGCAGCCGGGCAGTGTAATCGAGCGCCTGGTAGACAGTGAGACCCATGTGGATAATGTCGCGCTGGGGCACGAAACCAATGTCGTTGCGCACGGCATCGAAATTGCGGTAGACGTTGGTGCCGTTGACCAGCACCTGCCCCTGGGTGGCAGGCTTGTAGCCGATGATGGCGTTGATCAGGGTGGACTTGCCGCCGCCGCTTTGCCCCACCACCACCACCAGTTCGCGCGGTTGGAAGCACAGCGAGATGTTTTGCAGGATGTTCAGGTCCTTGCGCACCCAGCGGTTCAAACCCACTGCCTCCACCTTCAACCCACGGGTATCGTCGTAGCGGTCCAACTGGTCCGCTTTCATGACAAAGCGGTGGCGGCCAATGCGGACGGTATCGCCGTCGCTTAACCAGGTTTCTTTTTCGATGCGCTGGTCGTTGACGAAGGTGCCGTTGGCGCTGCGCAGATCGCGCAGGACGTAGCGGTGCCCCACCCGTTCGATCTGGGCGTGGAAACGGGAGACGTTGGGCGACTCCAGCACGACGTCGTTGCCCGGGTCGCGCCCGATCTGAACGAGCGTTTTTTCGCCGAACCGGATCGGCTGCATTTCACCGGCCTGAACGGGCAGTTCCTCGCTGTAGGCTAGGCTGACCATCAGGCCGGGGTCCAGGCTGCCAATGCGCAGGAGGTCGCCGTTGGCCAGCGGTTGGCTGGCCTGCACAGGGCGGCCCTCCAAAAGAACCGGGTTGGCGGCTTCCGGTAGCACGGTCAGGTTGTATCCGGTCGGGGTTTTCTGCAGCAGGGCGTGATAACGCGAAACAATGCGCGACTCGACGACAATATCATTGTCCGGCGCACGCCCGATGCGAATTTCGTTTTGCGTCAGCGGGTAGGATATGGGCTTTTCGCCCGCCACAGTCACCGCCAGGCGGGGCGGGGTGCGCGGCCTGGCTGCCAACAGCGAATCGTCGCCGATCATGGTGGCGGCCACGCCGGACACGGCTTCCAGCAGGGTGGCGGACGGCTGTTGTTCGGTCAGCGCCGGTTCGAAGGCGGTTTCGGCTACCTTGGGTGGTTCCACAAATACCAGCACCACCGTCTGGCCCAGGCGGACTTCATCCTGCGATTGCAAACGCCGCGGCGCGGTAATGCGTTCGCCCCGGACGAAGGTGCCGTTGCGGCTTTCCAGGTCCTCCAGCCACCAGGCGCCCTCCTGCTGGTAGAGGCGGGCGTGCCGGCGGGAGACGCCGGGCGCGTCGATCGACACATCGGCGGCCGGGTCGCGGCCCAGAATGATTTCAGACTTGTCGATCCGGTAGTTCTCGCGGTCGGATTGCCCCTCGCGGAAAACCAGCATCGGCTGGCCAGCTGCTTCCATTTTGTACGCCCTCCTCAGTTCACAGCCCAATACGCCTACCGGCCCCGAAACGATCGAATTGGAACGATTTCCATGGGTGCGAAGGATGGATCGCGTCAGTATTGCGGAAATCGATGCTGAAAAAGATATGGTTGAGGAATGGATTGATGCAAACGGGAGTTCATTGTTGATTATACAATCAGACCAGTCAAAGAAAATCAATGATTTATTTACAATGTCGATAATTATTT
>CAZHYQ010000058.1:0-5315 GCA_964536805.1 uncultured Longilinea sp. | reverse complement strand
AGCTTCAACAGGCCGCGGTTTCGCAGCCAGGCCGGATCGTTCAGGATGGCCTTGAACGCTAAACCCATCACGCCGGGTTGCTGGTGAACGGCTTTTTCAAACGCCTGCACGGCATACAGCGCGCCAAACACCTTGCGGCGCGGCCAGTGCGCCAGCGGCGCGGGCAGGCTGTCGGCCAGCAGCGCCATGAACTGCTTTGCGTCCGGACACAGCGGCGTGAGCGCAAAGGATGCCAGCGTGTCAATCGCCGCGGGCGGGTTCCCGTCCAGCAGGGCTGGATTGTGCTCAAATGCCGCGGTCAGGCAGGCCCTGCCTTCCGCGCCATCGCCGCCGGCCATCGCGCGCGCGGCCGCGTTCAAGTAGGCGTGGCCGTAGGCCTTGCCGCGCAGCGCCGCGGCTTCGGGCGGCAGGTCGGGGCGCGCGAAGAATTTATCGAACATCGCGATCATGCCGTTCTTCATCATCACCGCCTGACGCACCATGCTGCTGGCGTGCATGCGGTAGAGATAGACTGGTTTTTCCAGCCATTGCATACGGCTGCCCAGCAACGACATGCGCAGCCATAAATCCCAGTCTTCGACGAAACGCATGTTCTCATCGAACAGCCCAGCCTTATCCAGCCAGAAACGGCGCACCAGCGGGGAGCCAACACAGAATGAACAGGTGCGCACCCAATCCAGTAAATTCAGAGCCGGGTATTTCTCCCAAGGACGAATCTCACGGATAAACTGCATGCGCGGGTCCACTTCGATAAAACCGCCCGCCACCAGCGCCAGTTCAGGGTCGGCATCCAACACCGGTACCTGCAGCGCCAGTTTCTCGGGCAGGAAGGCATCGTCGGAATCCAGAAATGCCACATATTCGCCGCTGGAAGCGCGAATGCCGGTATTGCGCGCCCCGGGCAGTCCCTTGTTTTCCTGGTAAATATACCGTATACGCGCATCGTTCACCCCAGCGATGACCTGCCGTGTGTCGTCGCTCGAGCCGTCATCGACGATGATCACCTCCCAATCGGGATAGGTTTGACCCAGCGCGCTTTTCACGGCGGTCAGGATCATTTCGGCGCGATTATATGCAGGGATGATAATGCTCACTTTAGGCATAGTTTGGCTTTTTTTGAATCAAGTTGCCCTTTATTACACGAGGCCTTTTAGAAAAGCGGCAAACGACCGCCCCAGCCAGGCATCCGCCAGCATGGAAAGCACACCGCGGTTGCAGATCGCCTGTGGAGCGCGAAGCAGCCCGTTGACCAGCAAATAGCGCACTCTGGGATCGTTGCGCTGCTCGTGCTGTTCGAACGCCCCGCTGATGTACAACCAACCAGCAGCCTGCCGGCGAGAAATATGTAATCCTGATAGTTCAGGCGGCAAATGGTCGAAAACGTTATTCATGAAACTTATGGCTTCGGTGTACAACCCACTCGCGCGCTCAATGATCTTGGCGCGGTCCACGACCACCCACATAATCGACTGTTTTGTGCCCAAATTTGGATCCAATTGAATAGTTTTGGCAAGGTAATCCATCGCGCTGCTAAAATTACCCAATTGATAACCACCCAATGCAGCCAGCAAAAATACACTGCGCATGGCATTACTACGCAACCTTTCGCCTCGGATAGGATCGCCTTCCCAATCAGTGAGGTTCTTATCAATCACACGAATATTCTGCTCAACATCTCGAGGGGCAGATTGACGAGTGAGCAGTTTCTTCAACCCATAGACCCTGTACGAAGTCAATGGCTCGGGCAGATATGCAAATGGCCCCAGGCGAGAGAGCCTTAGCCAGACATCCCAATCCTCCCCGTTCGTCAGTGTCTCATCGAAAGGTCCAACACGGTTCAGCATCCAATGTCTCACGATTGGAGTCGAGCCCCCACCCGAGATGACATTTCCGCCTAAAAGCGCTTCAAAATAATCTGCAATGACTAGATCATCAGCCTTTGGTCCATCAATCCAATTGCCGCAGAAAAAGGTAAGTTTACCAATTTCATCAATATACTGTGCCTGGCAATAGACAAGCGCGACTTCAGGATGCGCATCCAGCACGGCTACCTGGCGTTTCAGTTTTTCCGACGCCCATAAGTCGTCTGAATCAAGGAAAGCAATGTAGTCACCGCTCGCATGGGTCATGCCGTTGTTACGAGCTGCAGAGCGTTCGCTGTTTTGCTGGTAAATGTAAGTGATCCGGTCAAGGTAAGGCTGAATCACATTACGCGTATTGTCGGTGGAACCATCATCGACGACGATAATCTCGAAATCTCGATAACTTTGTGCCAGTACGCTATCCAGCGTGGCTGTGATAAAACGTGCACTGTTATAAGTTGGGATGATGACGCTAACGCGTGGCAAGCCCGGCCTCACCTTTCAGCGCGGTATGATCGGCTTTCGCCATGCGCTCATACCAGGCGGCGGCGCGTTCTGCCAGCACATTCCAGTCGTAATCGCGCTCCACCACCTTGCGCCCGTTGCGACCTAACCGCTCACGCAATTCGCCATCTTCCATCAGGCGCAGCACCGCGGCTGCGAATGTTTCTGCCCGGTCGGCGATGAGAATATCCTCGCCAGCGCGCACATCCAACCCTTCCGCGCCCACGCTGGTGGAAACGATGGCTTTGCCCATGGCCATCCCGTCCAAGATTTTCAGGCGCGTACCGCCGCCCAGGCGCAGGGGCACCACCAGCATACCGGCCTGCTGCACAATCGGGCGGATGTCTTCGACAAAGCCGGTCAGTTCCACACCGGGTACGTCCGTCAATTCCGGCGGCGGATTCGCGCCCAGCAAAATCAAGCGCGCGTCCGCCACCTGTGCACGAATGAGCAGGAAAATTTCGCGGCAAAAATACTGCACGGCATCCGCGTTGGGCGGATAGCTATAATTTCCAATATAGACCATGCTGTGCACGTCCACGGGGACCTCGCTTGGGCGGTAATACTCGATATCTACGCCGTTCTGGATAATTTCCACCGGCAATCCGGGACAGCGCTCCTGCAACACACGGCGATCGTCCTCTGAAACTGCAACCGCACCCTGGTAAGCAGCATAACTTCGCTGCTCGTAGCGGATGATTTTTTGCAATTCCGGCCCGGCAAAGAGCCGGTCTTCCCAATCACCCGGCTGGGTGTTGCGAATTCGTTTGAAGATGCTCGAGGCCACATTATGCGTCGCCAGCACGCAGGGAATGCCTTTCACTGCCTGCACCAGTTCGGCGTTTCCCTCGAATTCGGTCACCACCACATCATAATTTTTTGCGGACAGCACCTGTTCCACCGTCTGCAGGCGCTCGGGTGTGGCTGGTAGCCAATATAAACCCGGGGCATCCACATAACCGAAGCAGTAAACGAACAGCCGCTCCCAATGCAGGTGCGCCACCACTTTCTTCAACAGGCCAGCCCAACCGCGCTCCGGCAGGGGGCGTTCATCGCTGCGCGGCAGTTGCACCACGCGGTCGCAAAACGCTTCCACGCCCCATACGTTCCTTTCCTGTCCCGCCCACACCGGGCAAACCCAGGTGATGGTATGCCTCCTGGCAATGCGGGTATAGAGGTTATACAGGCGGTTGGCACCTCCATTATCCACTGGATATGGAAGCATGGCGGAAATTACCAGTATATTCATGCCTACCCCAGGCTCACACCCGCCAGGTCACGCACTGCCGGCAGGCGGCGCTGCACCTGTGCCGCCAAAGCCTCGCGCTGCTCATATTTTTCGATGAAGAAGGCCGAAAGCTTTCCAGGCGATACCACATCTTGCGGTTGAATGGTCAGGCCGTCCATCTCGAAGTGCTGAAATAGACCCTCAAATTTATCCTGATAGGCCACACATATCACCGGCACTCCCTGACCCAGACAGGCTATGGCCAGGTGCATCTTGCCGCTCAACACAAAATTCAACCCGGCCACCATGGCCTTGATTTCGGAGGGTTTGCAGGGCGTGGGGATGATTTTGCAATGAATGCGTACGCTTTCATCCACTGCAGCGTAAATTGCCTCAGCCAACATCACATCACTGACCCTGCCGCGAATATCATGCGGAATCAACAAAAAACTGGCGTTGGAGATACGGGCAGTAATTTCCTGCATGGCAACTGCGTAAGCACTTACCAACCGGTCGGTTGTAAGATCTTTCACCTGTTCAAGCAGGATGTGATTGGCGTTGATGCCAATTACTACCTGCCCGGCATGTCGTTCGCGCTCCACCCATTGATAAACCGATTGAACCTTGTCGGTTTCCGGCGTGGGTTCGAGCAAAAAAGCAACATCCGCCACCAATTCCACCGGGCGCTGCAGCGAACTGGTCAACCGCTGCAATGTTAATGGGTCGCGTCCAAACAGGCGTATGGAAGCAGGTAGCGATTTTAAGGCCTGTACACAATCGGGATCGGGACGGCTATTAAAACTAAAACTGATGATTCGGGTTGGTACCCCAGCCTGAGCTGCCATTTTTGCCACAGCAATGCGCTGCAGCGAATCCCGCGGTCCATAATAGCCGTCCATTACGTCGGTACCCAGAACGTAGAAGCGCTCATAACGGCTGGCCATCCAGCAAAAACGAAAACGCACACCCCAAGACTCATATTCATAAAAATCCTGCAGACAAAAAACCTCCGAAATGCCGCTCAAGTAGGTCCAGTTGTCATCCTCGCGATAAGAAACCAGGCCAATTCTCTTGACTCCCTGGCGGGCTAATTGAACAACCACCGAGGTGACCACGGCCTCGTCGCCGAAACTGCCCGGTGAATAGGGAGGCATTACCAGAGCCGAACCGGGCTGTGGTTTTCGGAACAACCGCAGCAAAGCTGTATAAATCCTAAACAAGGCGCCATAGAGTCTCTTCTTCATTGGATTACCTCGTTTCTGGCAACGTCCAACGGTGAGGCAGCATTACGCTGCCCAGACGCTGGTTGCGCGCCACCACCGGACGCCCGCGAATCTGTCCTTCTTCCACGTTGAAGAAAGCTGCCCCTTCCACATGGTCCTGTAAATCGCCGTTACCGGCAATGCCAACATTTATGCGGTACCGGCCCGGGATCAGCAAGAGTTCATCAATGTTGCACACCACATGCGTACCCAGGCTGACATCGCGCGTGTCCTTATCGCCTTTATCGCCGCTGTTAAAGTAAGCCACCGGCCGGCCTTGCAGATCGTAAATCGTGAAGTCGATGTACTCCAGCACCATGCCGGGCGGAATCTGGTTGATGTGAAAGACAAATTTCGCCGGTTGCCCCGTGATGAGGGTCATGGCTGCCATTTCGCTCTCATCGGTGATATCCACGCCCACCAGGCGCATCCCGCCCTGCCCGCCGCGGTCGTTGCGCA
>CAZHYQ010000057.1:0-5336 GCA_964536805.1 uncultured Longilinea sp. | reverse complement strand
TCTGCCCGGCGCCGCGCGTCACCACCCAGCCGCCCACGCTGGAATGCATGAACGATTGCGGAAAATGGCCGCAGGTATAGCGGTCGCGGGCGCCTAACGTCTTCGGTGCGTTATTGAGAATGCGCTCCAGTTCAGGTCCCCACATGCCAGCCTGCACCGTGATGGTCTGGTCGGTCTCATTGAAGGCGATCACCCCGTTGAGATGGCGGCTCAGATCGAGGCACACCCCGCCCTGCACGGCTTCCATGCCGCGCGTCACGCTCGAGCCGCCGCCGTAGACATACAGCGGCAGGCGTTGTTCGTCGCAATAACGCAGGATGGCTTCCACATCGGCGCGCGAACGCGGTGCAAGCACGGCTGCTGGCAAATTCTCAACGATATGCTGCCTCAAGCGCAGCGCATCGATCATGCCGGCACCATAGGAGGCGCGCGTGCGCTCGTATGCGCCGGTCGTCACATTTTCAGCACCGAGGAGCGTTTCAAAAAACTGCCTTTGACCTTCAGCCAGCGCAGCGGGTGCAAGCGCGTCGAATTCTTCCATGCCGGTATGCCGCGGAGTGAAAAAATCGGCGTCCGTCAACCCAAAGGTTTCCTTTAGCAGCCCGTACAGGCCGCGGTTGGGATGCTTGAACCCGGCCGGGTCGCCCCATTTAAACAGCGAACGGTAGGAATGCTCCGGAGCAGCCTTTTCGATCCAGTTCGGGGTAAAGTCGTTTGAACTCATGCTCGCACCTGCGGGGTGGAATGCATTTCAAGCGGCAGCGTGTATGCGCGCTGCCATAAATTGGTGTATGCCTGTTCTTCCGCCAGCCAGCGGCTGTCATCCCAGCCCAATTCCTGCTGGCACAATCCGCGCACCGGCGCCATGATCCGGCTTGCGCCGTCCGGCAGCAGCAAACCCAGGCGGGTGCGACGCAGCAGCAAATCGTCCAGGTGAACCACCTGTTCGGCCTGCAGCGCCCAACGCAGTTCGGCCCACAGGGTAGGCGACCCGTACACAGCTTCCAACTCGCCTGGTTGGGCGGCGCGCAGCAAATCGGCTGAATGTACGCCGTAACGTCCCAACAGCCGCAGCTTGCTGCATTGATCCAGTGCGCCGCCGCTCTCCATGGCCAGATCAATGGCGGCCTGATCCAATTCGTCCAATACGCGCGCTTTGGGATCGGGCAATGGATGGTTGGGCAGCGACTGACGCACGAAACGAAGCGTATCCTGGGCCATGCGGCGGAACATGGTCAGCTTGCCGCCCGTGATCGTGATCAGACCTTTTTCATTCCACAGCACCTCATCGCGCGATTCCTTGGAGGGGTTGGACTTGCCCGTATCGAGCACCGACCGGATGCCGGAGAAGGTGGAAACCACGTCGTCAAGGGTCACGTCCAGCGAGCCAAAAACGTAATTCAACCCTTCCATCAGGTACTCGACTTCGGAGCCGCTGATGACCGGGTCGGTTGCCATGGCCTCCGGGTGATCGATGTCGGTGGTGCCGATCATGGTGGCGCCCTCCCAGGGAAGCACCATCACCGGGCGGTCATCGCGCGGATGAAGGAAGCTGATCACCTGTTCGGTGGGGATTTTTTCCCGCGCAAAGATCAGGTGGCTGCCGCGCAGCTTGCGCAGACGCGGGCGCTGGCTAATTTCCTTGCGCAAGTCGTCCGCCCATGCCCCGGTGGCGTTGATCACAACCCCCGCCGTCACCTCGGCGGTGCGATCGCCGGCCAGGTCATGCAGCCCGGCGCCGCAGACGCGGCCGCTGCGGTCGCGCAACAGCTGCTTAACCCGTGCGTAATTGAGCGCACTTCCGCCGGCGTGAACGGCCTCCTTCAGCACCCGCAGCACCAGGCGGGCGTCATCTGTTTGGGCATCAAAGAAGCGGTAACCGCCCTTCAGTTCGTGCGGGTTCAAACCGCTGACCAATTTGCACATTTCCTGCGGCGAGTGGTGGTCGTGCTGCCAGCGCATGGCGATGGTATCGTAAATGGCCAAACCCAGCCCAAACATCCAGGCAGGCGGGCGGTCGCCCTGGTAACCGGGCAGCAGAAACTCAATCGGTTCAATCAGCCCCTGTCCCTCATGCAGCAGGCGCTGGCGTTCGTGCACCGATTCAACGGTCAGCTTGACCTGGCCCGTGCTCAGGTAGCGCAGACCGCCGTGCACCAGCTTGGAGGAGCGACTGGAGGTGCCTGATCCGAAATCGCTGGCCTCCACCAGTAAAGCCTTCAACCCCAGGCGAGCCGATTCGCGCAGAAGCCCGGCCCCAACAATCCCGCCGCCAATGATGAGCACGTCCCACGGCCCGGAAATTTGCATCCAGAGTATTTCACGTTCGTTGGCTGGATCCATAAGACCTCCTGAAGGAAAAACCACAGAAAGAGAACCACAGAGACTCAGAGATCACAGAGGAGGAAAGAAATGGGAAGGAGAAAACTCGAAAAATGAGAATGAATGAAAACGATAAATGCAGGAAAACCAAAAAGTCCAGTATTTGTTTTTTTTCTCTCCTATTCCCACAATATCTTCTCTGCGTACTCTGTGACTCTGTGGTTTTCCGTTATTCTTTTAGATTTGCAACCAACGGTCGCGGCTGGCAACCATGATTCGCGCCACCAGCGTGCTGGCGCATTCAGCATCGCCATTTTGCGCACAGCCGAGCAGTTCGCGGTAGAAGCCGCGCGACAGTTCGCGGTTGGCAGGGTGGCGGAAATAGACCTCGCCCAGGGTCTGGTAGAGGTTGGAAAAGCTGTTGTAGATCAGCGTGAAGACCGGGTTGCCGCTCAGAATGGTCAGTTCATGCTGCAAGTGCCAGTCGGCTTCCGTGAAAGCCGCGGCATCGTCGTCCAGCGCCAGGCAGGGCTGCAGCGCGGCGATCACGCCTTGCGGGGCGCGCTCCACAGCCAGGCGGGTGTAGGCCGGTGCCAGCAGGTAGCGCACCGTGAGCATATTGGCAGCGAAGTCGGCCGGCAGCTGCTCGCTGTGCGCGGCGATGGCCGCCAGCACCACCAGGTTTCCCTCGCGCCAGTAGTCGCGTACGCGCGTGGCGCGCCCGTGGTGAATCTCCAGCCAGCCGTCGCGCGCCAGTCGCTGCAGTACCTCACGCAGCGTGGGGCGGGTGACACCCAGGCGGGCAGCCAGCTCGCGCTCGGCCGGCAGATTGGAGTTAATGGCAAAGGTGCCGTCGAGTATGGCAGCGACAAGGCGGTTTTCACATAATTGAGCGGGTTTTTCGGGAATGGTCCAACCATTATCGGTCATGGGATGCCTTTGCTATTGGTAAGAGGTCTGACCAGTTAAGAATATTGTAGAGAATCAAATTAGTAAAGTCAAGAGGCAGAAGATGTTATGAGATATCGGGTCGGCAAAAAAAATATTAATTGGCAAACCAATCGAATAATCAACTTATTTTATGTCATTCTGAGGGAGCACAGCAACCGAAGAATCTCATTTTTGGTGAATCAGGGGCGTTTATTTAGATGCTTCGCTGCGCTCAGCATGACATTTTTTTCGGAAAACCAGCCATGATACACATTTTTTTGCTTGCTTTCGGCCACCGATCAATTACTTGCGGTCCCCCATCTCGCGGGCGGCCTGTTCCACCAGTTTGAAACCTTGAGGCATGATGGCTTCGAGGCGGGCGGGAGCGGTCGGGTCGCCGGCGGCCAGGTCCTCCAGCGCGCGCAGCAGCGAGCGGCGCACCCCGCTGGCATGCACCGCCCAGTGCGAATCGACCGAGAGCCGCTCCAGGCGGAAGATCAGGCGTTGCGCCAATTGGGATAATGATTCATTGGGTTCTTGCGCGGGCTGCATGGGGCGATTATACTCGTTTCCATCCCGTTCTCCTTTCACAACCGAGTTTAAGCTTTTCCTTCCAGGAGGCTTTGCATGACAATCGACTTGAATTCTGCCGTCATTCGCCATTTGGATGTGCTGTGCGGCCAAATCGGCGCGCGCCCGGGCGGCACGCCCGCCAACCGCGCCGCCGCCGAATATATCGCCGCTCAAATGCGCCGCCTGGGGCTGACGGTGGAATTGCAGCCGCTGGCCTGCCCGAACTGGCACTGCCTGAGCGAGTCGCTGACGCTGGACGGTGAAGATCTGGAAGTGCTGGCCAATCCCTTTTCGCCTTCGTGCGATGTGAACGCGTTATTTGTGCCGGTCTGCACGCTGGCGGAACTTGAACACGCCGAACTGGGTGGGCGCATCGCGCTGCTCTACGGCGAGCTGACGCGTACGCCGCTGGCGGCGAAATCCTGGTTCCTTTCGAGCGAAGAAGATTTGCGCCCAGTGCGTTTGTTGGAAGAAAAGGCACCATTGGCAGTGCTGACCGTGCAGGCACTGCCCGGTTCAACCAACCGGTTGATCGAGGATTGGGAATTCAATTTGCCCTCGGCCACCCTGCCAGCCGAAAGCGGGCTGGCCTTGTTGACCCATCCGGGCGGTATGCTTCACCTGCACCTGGAAACGGCGCAGCAGGCCGGGGAAACCTGCAACGTCGTCGGGCGTCGGGACGGACCGCGGCTGGAGGTCGCCGTAGCCTGCGCGCACTACGACACCAAGTACGATACGCCCGGCGCCACCGACAATGCCGCCGGCGTGGCGGCGCTGCTGGCGCTGGCCGAGATCCTGAGCGTTGAAGAACTGGCCTGCGGGTTGGAGTTCATCGCATTTGCCAACGAGGAATATCTGCCGATCGGCGAGGATGCCTACATCCCGGCGGTGGGCGAGGATCACTTTGGCCAACTGCTGCTGGCGGTCAACTTTGACGGGCTGGGCCATCGCCTGGATACGCTCAACGTGGCCGCGTTCACCTGCTCGCCGGAATTTCAGCAGCGCCTAGAGCAGATTGTGGCGGCACACCCGGCCGTGGTTTGGACCGAGCCCTGGCCGGAGAGCAACCATTCCAGCTTTGCCTGGCGCGGCGTGCCGGCGGCAGCCTTCAGCGGGCAGGCGGTGCGCACCTGGGCGCACCAGCGCCACGATTCGCTGCGCTGGGTCAACCCGGCCAACGTGCTGGAGGCGGCGCAGCTTTCCGCCGAGATCCTGCGCGACGTGCAGGCGCGCCCGCTGGCCTGGCTGCGCCCGGAGGCTTGACCTTATTTCTCTGCCGCACAGCGCGGATTGTGTATAATCAGGGCAGAAAACGTTTTGGAGCGCCCTGCCGATGCCTGTCACCATCCGCGACCTGGCTAAAAAGCTAAATCTGTCCATCACCACCGTTTCGCGCGCGCTGGACGGTTATGCCGACGTTTCGGCGGAGACGCGCCAGCGGGTGATTCAGGCCGCGGAAGAAATGGGCTACCAGCCCAGCTACATCGCCCGCAACCTGCGTAAGCGGCGCA
>CAZHYQ010000056.1:0-6139 GCA_964536805.1 uncultured Longilinea sp. | reverse complement strand
ATGGACGAAGCGGAACGCTGCCACCAGGTGGGTATCTTGTACCAGGGACAAATCTTCGCCCAGGGTACACCGGACGAGTTGAGAACGCGCCTGCCGTTTGACCTGCTGGAGGTGAAAGCCTCCCCGCGCAAGGTCATGCGCCAGGTGGTAGCCGAAACACCCGGCGTCATTGAATGGCGGCCGCTGGGTGATTCGCTTCGCCTCACGGTTGCCGCCGGTACGGCTGGACGGGTGTTGGATGAGCTTCAGGCGCGCTTTGACCGGCAACCGGTGCAAGTAAAGCTGCTTCGCCAAACCCGGCTGACGATGGAGGACGTGTTCGTCCACCTGGTGAACGAAAAGCGCCAAAGCGAGGCACAGCATGAACACGATTGAAGTCAGCCACCTGACGCGCAAATTCAACAAATTTAGCGCTGTAGACGACATCAGCTTCTACATTCCTGAGGGTGAAATCTTCGGCCTGCTGGGACCGAATGGTGCCGGCAAAACCACCACCATCCGCATTCTATGCGGCGTGCTGCTGCCCAGCGCCGGATCGGTACAGGTGTTGGGTTTCGATGTGGCCCGCCATCCCGAGGAAGTCAAGCGCCGTATCGGGTACATGTCGCAAAAGTTCTCGCTCTATAACGACCTGACGCCGCTGGAGAATATCAACTTTTACGCTTCCATCTACGGGGTGCCGCACAAGGAACGCGCGGCGCGCGTGAATGAGCTGTTGCAAATGGCCGATCTGAAAGGGCACGAACGGCAACCCACCGGCAGCCTGTCAGGCGCCTGGCGCCAGCGTCTGGCGCTGGCCTGTGCCATTGTCCACCGGCCGGCCATGGTTTTTCTGGATGAGGCCACCGCTGGCGTCGACCCGATCTCGCGGCGCGATTTCTGGGACCTGATTTACCAGCTTGCAGGGCAGGGCGTGAGCGTGCTGGCAACAACGCATTATATGGATGAAGCCGATTATTGCAACACCATCGGCATGATGTACCAGGGTCAAATGGTGGCGCTGGCCAGCCCTGAACGGTTGAAGGCAGAACTGCCCGGCGCCTTATTCCAGATCGAGTGCGACCGGCCAGCCGAGGCGCTGGCGCTGCTTGAAAACCTGCCCATGGAAAAGCAGGTGGCGCCGCATGGTGCTCAGATCCACCTAACATTGCGAAATGCATCCGACGGCGTCCCGGCGCGGGCCGCACTGGAGGGGGCCGGGATCCAATTGCGAGTGTGGGAACCGGTGGACCCTTCATTGGAAGACGTTTTCATCAACATGGTTACTCGTTGGCAGGCAGGCAAAGCCGATCGCCGCCTGGCCAACAACAGGAGGGATGCATGAATCGATTATGGACGATCATGCGCAAGGAGTTCTTTCATATTTGGCGCGACCCCCGCACCCTGGGCTTGATTCTGGCGTTGCCGGCCTTGCTGCTGGTGCTGTTGGGCTACGGCATCTCCGGTGAATCGAGTGATATCAAGCTGGCGGTGGCCGATTTTTCCAAGTCCGACTCCAGCCGCTGGTATATCGACCGCTTCACAAGCAGCAACGATTTCGAGCTGAGCTACGATGTGCAGAGTGAAGCTGCGTTGCAGGATCTGATCGATCGCGATATCGTGGACGTGGGCATTCTCATCCCGGAGGATTTTGACCGCAAGTTGTTGCGCTCCGAACAGGCCGACGTTCAAATCTACCTGGACGGCTCGCTGCAGCCAACCGATTCGATGACCATCCAGTTAAAGCTCAATGCCATCAGTTCATCGGCCGCACAGGATATTCTCATCCAAAAAGTTACCCGCGCAGGGCTGGCCAGCAACCTGAACCTGCCCATTAACGGCATACTCAAAACGCTTTACAACCCGGACGGCGACGTGCAACTCTACATGATCCCCGGGCTGGTTGCCATCATTCTGCAAATTCAAACGCTGATCCTGGCAGCACTGGCAATCGTGCGCGAACGCGAGCAGGGCACGATGGAGCAATTAATCGTAACGCCGGTGCGTTCGTGGGAGCTGATGTTGGGCAAGATCATCCCATACCTTGTGGTGAGCATGTTTAATTTGTTCATGCTCATCTGGCTGAGCGATCTGTTGTTCGGCGTGAAAATCGCCGGCAGCCCGTGGGAACTGGTGGGCTTGAGTTTTATTTTTATCATCGGTTCGCTAGGTATGGGCGTGTTGATTTCAAACATCTCACAATCGCAGATGCAAGCCATATATATCGCATTGTTCTTGGTGTTAATCCCGGCCATTATCCTATCCGGCCTGATGTTCTCGCGCGAGAATATGCCAGGATTCACCTACTGGTACAGCGAGCTGCTGCCAGTGACGCAATACCTGGAAATCTGCCGGGGCATCATGCTGCGCGGGATCAGCGCAAGTACGCTCTGGGTTTCCTCCACATTGCCCATGTTGATCATGAGTGTCATTTATTTTGTTGCCAGTGTACTGGTATTTCGCAAGCGCATCTGACGCAAATCGAACGGGAGATTACAAAATGAAAACCAATTTACGCAAAATCATCATCGTGGCAGCCTTGTTTGGGTTGACGTTGAGCGCGTGTGCCACCACCGAAGCCAGCACGCTGCAAGCATCCGGAAATCTTTCAGCCAATGATGCGGTCATTGCGCCTGAATTGAGCGGCAAGGTGGTCTCGATCGCGGTCGAAGAAGGTCAGAGCGTCACCTCTGGCCAAAAATTGTTCCAACTGGACGATTCGTTCTACCGGGTGCAGCGGGACCAGGCCGCGGCTGCGGTAAAATCGGCTGAAGCCGCCCTGGATGGTGCCCGCAAACAAGCCGCCAGCGCGCAGGCACAGTATGAATTGACCTTACAATCCGCGCGGGCACAAGATATCCAGAACCGTGCCACTGTCTGGAACGGAACCACACCAGACGGCTTCCGCCCGACATGGTATTTCCAAAAGGAAGAGTCCATTGAGGCAGCCGGGGAACAGGTCAACGATGCAGAGAGCGAATTAGCCATCGCCCAGGCGGACCTGAAAGCTGAACAGGAAAAAGCCAGTTCGCAGGATTTTATGGCAGCAGAAAAACGCCTGGCTCAGGCTCAGAGCGCCTACGTAATTGCCCAAAAGACGCTCGATCTGGCGAAGGTATCGGGGTCTGCGGATTTAGAAGGGGCCGCACAGGAGAAAATGGATGCGGCGGATGCCGAACTCAATTCAGCCCGTTTGAACTACGAACAGATGCTTTCAACGTCCGCTGCGGATGCGATCACCAAGAGCCGCGCACGCCTGGCCATTGCCCAATCGACCTTGGATAATGCCCGCGATGCTCTGATGATGTTGCACACCGGCGGCGATAACCTCCAGGTCCGGGCGGCTCAAGCGGCAGCCGAAGCTGCATCCAGCCAGGTCGCTCAGGCAGAAGCCGGTCTGACGCAGGCTCAGGAAGCTTTGAACCTGGCCGAACTGCAACTTGAGCGCACCACCGTAACGGCCGCGTTGGATGGCGTCATTCTTTCGCGCAGCCTTGAAGTGGGCGAAATGGTCTCAGCAGGCGGCTCGGTGATGCGCATGGCCAATCTGGATACATTGAACCTGATCGTCTACATTGCCGAGGACTTGTATGGGCGGGTGAAGCTTGGCGACAGCGTGACATTGAGCGTCGATTCGTACCCCGGCCAGGTATTTACCGGCAAGATCATCCACATCGCTGACGAAGCCGAATATACTGCACGCAACGTGCAAACTGAACAGGGACGCAAATCCAGTGTCTATGGGGTAAAAATTCAGGTGGACAATCCCGACCAAAAGCTCAAACCGGGCATGCCCGCCGATGTGGATTTTAATTTAAAGTAATCATCCGCCATCATAAACTCACCATACGCCTCGATCCATCAGGATCGAGGCGTATTTGTTTACACCCGGGGTGGCCGCAGATTACAATCCTGCAAAACTCAACCGCGATTATTCATTTTCTTTATAATTGACACATACTGGAAGGGTATTTCCCATGGGCGCCACCGCATCGCAGCCATTTCGCATTACACTGCAACAGATAAAGAATGAATTAAAAACGCCGGCCTGGCAGCGCAGCCTTTTAATCTGGCTGGTGCTCAATGTTTTGTTAAGCGGCATGGGCGTGCTGGCCTGGCGGCTGAACAGTCCCATTCGACCGGCAGACCCCCATAATTTATGGGGCTCCACACCGATCGACGAAGGTCTGCCCGGTGCGTTGGAAGGTGTCTGGCTGCGCTGGGATGCGCTGCACTACTACCACATTGCGCAACAAGGCTACGACACCGAAGTGGTCAGCGCCTTCTTTCCGCTCTACCCGCTGCTGGGGCGGGCGGCTGGTTGGCTGCTGGGCGGCGACGACCTGGGCGGTTTGCTGCTGGTGAGCCGCCTGGCCTTTTTATTCGCGCTGGTGGTGCTTTACAAGTTGACCGCCGGGATGTTCGATGACAAAACAGCAACGGCTGCCATCGTTTGTGCTGCTTTTTATCCTTTGGGGGTTTACTGGTTCGCGCCTTATCCGCTGGCCCTGGCATTGCTGCTGTCGCTGCTCAGTTTGCGAAGCGCACTGCACAAGCACTGGCTGGCGGCAGCCCTGTTTGGCCTGGCCGCTGGACTGACTCACGGCATGACCGTTCCTCTGGCGCTGGGCCTGTTGACCCTCTGGTACCAACAGGCGCGAAAGGAACGCCGCGCCTGGCTGCTGCTGCCCGCAGCAGCCGGTCCGCTGCTGGGCACAGCTTTATTCCTTGCCTGGCGTGTCGGAAATGGTTTCGCCGATTTCAACGCCATGCAGGCCAAGTACTGGACGCGGGTTGCGCAACCGCCCTGGATGATTGTGGGGGACTTTCAACGGTTTTTTACTGCCTACCTGGGCCATGCCGACGGCTGGGTCAATATGCTTTTGTTTGTATTCGCCGCGGGCATGACCATTGTGGTGCTGCGAAAACTGCCGGCCGCTTTCAGCGTTTACCAGGTCAGTCTATTGCTTTTCATCTGCTCCACCGCCATGTACAACACGCCGTTTGGCAGCATGGGCAGATTTCTGCTGATCGCCTTCCCGGTATTTATCGCCACCGGTCTGCTGGCCTCAGGAAAACTGGCCCGCCTGGCGCTGTTCAGCATTGGACTCTTCTCGCTGCTGTTTCTCGCGAGCGTTTATTTCCAATGGGGCTGGCTGGCATAATAAAAAAGGACCGTTCCTTGTGGGAACGGTCCTGATGGTTCAATGATCGATGATTCCGGGGGCTTACTGCTGTTCTTCTTCCATCGGCGCTGCGCCAGCTTTTTGGCGGTAGACGATGCGGCCGCGGGTCAGATCGTAAGGGGACATTTCCACCCTCACCCGGTCACCCAGCAGGATGCGGATGTAATACTTGCGCATTCTGCCAGAAAGGTAAGCCAGCACCTCGTGCCCATTCTCCAGGCGCACGCGGAATTGCGTGGCTGGCAGGGCTTCAACAATGACGCCTTCTACCTGAATCTTATCTTCTTCTTTGGCCATTCATACCTCCAATCAAACTGAGCAAGCCGCCTGCCCGGGGAAAGATCCTGCAGCGAGATTTACTCGCCATACCTGGTCAATTGGCGGCGCTTAATACGGCGAATCGCTTTCTTCTTCTCCACGCGGCGCAGCTCGCTCTTTGAAATAAACCAGCGCTTGCGGCGAACGGTGCTCAGTATGCCGCTCTTGACTACCTTCTTGCGAAAGCGCTTGAGCAATTGGTCCTGAGACTCATTCGGGCGAATGATGACGAAAGTCACAAAAATCACCTCCTCCCATGGTGGGGTGTGCCGCGCCGGTACGGCAATAAAAACTCGGCTGGCGGTTTCCACGGAGCAGCCGAGAGAGAATGTGCATGTGATGCGGCGTAATTCTCGGGAGCAATGTTCGGGTAACCTCCAAGGTCTTGCAGGTCGAAAGTCAATCCTCTGAAAAGGCAAACTTTCTACGGAACAATTATACCGCGTTTCGATGACCCCGTCAAAGGCAACTTGCGTGTAGGATAGCTTTTAGCTATTAGCTTTTAGCCGTTAGCATTTAGCCGCCTGCCCAGAATGGGTACTGCGTTGAGTGTCAATGAGTTCTGAGGAAGAGGCTTATCCTACCGGATACCGGATCACGCATCACGGGTGGTTAAATACAAAGTCTCTTGGCGATGACCTACTCTCCCAGGGGGT
>CAZHYQ010000055.1:0-7193 GCA_964536805.1 uncultured Longilinea sp. | reverse complement strand
TGTTCAGAATCGTCATAGCGCCAATTATACCGTACTACAATCGCACGAGAAGGCGAAGCTCTTTCCAAACCACAGGGATGGCAACCAGCACGCCAGCCGCCATAGCGATTAATCCGCTCAAAAACCGCGGTCCTGGAAGATCAAGGTGAACCAGAAGATAGGCTGCACCGCCTCCAAGAACAGCTGCCGCAAGTGAACGCAGCAAGGCTGGGATGAGTTGAACCCGGTCCTTCAAACGCCGGCTGAAAAGGAAAAGCAGCACCAACCCTTCTGCTGTAAAGGCGCATGCGTCAGCCAGGCTGATGCCGGCAGCGCCAATCGAGCGGTAAAGCTGGCTGGCAAGCAATGCATACACCGCCAGGTTCATTCCGGCTGTCCATAAGGGAGTAATGGCGTCCTGCCGGGCATAGAAGGTGCGCACAGTCACCTCCTTGAGGCTCTGCCCGAATAATCCCAGCAAATAGCCGCGCGTTACCCACAACAAGAGATTGGTTCCTGCCACGTCAAAACCAAAGGCCAGTGCCAAAAGCGGACCCAAACCGGCAGAGAGTATTGCAGCCATCGGCAAGGTCAATGCCAACAAAACCTGCACGGCGCGCTCGATGGTCGCTCGGAACGTTTCCCATTCCTGTTTTGCAATCATCTCAGCCAGCGAAGGCAACATGGCGGTGGCGATGGCAGTTCCAATGAGCGTTTCAGGTACCTGCATGATCATCCAGCCATAAGTTAGGGCTGAGGGCGAACCCGCCGGCAAACGGGACGCCAGGTTGTCGCGTACGATGAAGATCAATTGAATGAAGAACATGGTCAGAAGGCGCGGTCCCAGCAACAGCAACACTTTGCGCACCGGCTCGGTGTTCAAACCAATTCTTGGCGTCCAGCGGAAGCCATACTGAATCAATCCGGGAATCTGAATGGCAAGGTGGAGAACAGCGCCCAGAATAACGCCGTAAACCAGGCCGTGTACACCCAGGCCAAAGGCAGGCAACGTAACTGGTCCCAGGGATAGACCTTTTTCAGGCGCAAGCACCACGGCCCCAAAAATCTGGCCAATGTTGTAAAGAATGGGTGCCAGGGCTGGCAGTAGGAAATGCTGGTTTGCCTGCAACCCGGCGATGACCAGTCCGCTGATCGAAAAAATCAGGGTTGCGAACAGGTTTAGGCGCATCAGCGTGGCCACCAAATCCTGCTGCTGCTGCCCGAACCCTGGCGCAATCCCAAGCCGCCAACCCACCAGAGGCTCTGCGAAAATGGCAATGAGAACCGAAAAAACTGCCGTAACCAAAAATGCCAGGTTTGCGATCCGGCTGAACAGATCCCAGGCTTGAGCCCGGCCCTGTTTGGTCAGCATTTCAGTCAGCACTGGAATGAAAGCCATCGCCAGCGCGCCGCCAGAGATCAATGCGAAGAGTAAATCCGGCAGGTTGTTGGCAACATTGAAGGCATCCAGCTCGCTGGACAGTCCAAACTGGCGGGCAACGATGATGATGCGGGCAAAGGCAACAATTTTATCGATGCCAAAGAAAACAGCCAGAAGCAGGGTAATACGCGTGAGGCGTGATAGTTGTATTTTTTTCATCTCAATGCTACATCCGCGATCCTTTGTAGGTTATCCCGATCGTAACACCCATCTCTGAGCCATGTCCGCATCCACCTGGAGGCGATTCCGGGATCAATTCTCCCGCCAAGTGGACATGCTTCAGGCGGCAACAACCAGTGCTGATGGCATAGGCGCAGCCAGTTTGCCAGCCGGTCAGTTCTACACATTTGAAGGTCTCGAGTGCCGTAAATATAGCATAGAAAGGAAATTGACGGAATTAATCCTGCCGGCTCTGAATGGAGTACAATTCGAGCCTGTAAGGATGGTGCAATGAAACGACGGGATACTGAATTTTTCAACACCGGAACAGCCCGATTGGAGTTTGAAAATGTCATGGTCGCCTACAACGGCCATCCCATTCTCGATGACTTGACCTTTGAAGTACCGCATGGCGCCCAGGTGGCTGTGGTCGGCCCTAATGGAGCCGGAAAATCCACCTTGTTCAAGGCCCTGGTGGGGTTGCTGCCGTTGCGAAAAGGGCAAATTCGTATCCATGGACTGCCATTAGGACAACACAAGGACTGCGTGGCTTACATACCCCAGCGGGAGGAAGTCGATTGGCGCTTCCCGGTTACTGTGGAAGAAGTTGTCATGATGGGCCGTTTCAATAATTTTGGCTGGCTTGGCAAACCCGCCGGGGAAGATCATGCCGCAGTTCTGCAAAGCATGGATCAATTGGGCATCACCAAACTGGCCAAACGCTCCATTGGCGAACTATCGGGTGGCCAGCAGCAGCGCGTTTTTTTGGCCCGGGCCTTGGCGCAGGAACCGCACATCCTGTTAATGGATGAACCTTTTACCGGCGTGGATGTAGCCACACAGGAAGCAACCCTCGCTTTGCTGGACGATTTACGCACCCGCAGCGTTACTGTCATGGTATCCACGCACGATTTGAACATGGCAGCTGAACGCTTCGAACGCATTCTCCTGCTAAAACGCCGTCTGATCGCCTATGGCGCGCGCGAACAGGTATTCACGCGCGAAAATATTGGCGCCGCTTTTGGCAAACAAGCCCTGATCCTCGATAATATTGTCGTGGTCGACCACTGCTGCCCGGACGATGAACACGAGCATTCCTTCGGGGAGGAGCAAGCATGAGCTGGCTGTTCCTGCCGCTCCAATATGCTTTCATGCAGCGCGGCATGATTGCGGCCGTCCTGGTGGGATTATTGTGTTCGGTGGTAGGCACCTATGTGGTGCTGCGGTCCATGGCTTTCCTGGGCGACGCGCTGGCGCATGCCATTTTGCCAGGCGTGGCGATTGCCTACCTGGTCGGCGGCAATCTGCTCATCGGTGCTTTGATCGCAGCCATTGTGGTTGCGCTGGGCATTGGATTCTTCACCCGCGGCGGTACCGTGCGCGAAGACACCGCCATCGGAATCCTTTTTTCTGCCGCACTGGCTCTGGGTGTTGCCTTAATTTCCAGCATCCGGTCATACGCAGTTGACCTCAGTCACATCATTTTCGGCAATGTATTGGGGGTCAGTCCAGCCGACCTTTGGTTGATCGCGGGATTGACGCTTGTGGTTCTGCTGGTGGTCCTGGTTTTGTTCCGCCCGTTATTTGTCATCTCCTTCGACCCGGTCATGGCCAAAACGCTGCGTCTGCCGGTGGAGCTGTTGCGCAATTTACTGCTGGTGCTGCTGGCTCTGACTATCGTGGTGTCTTTACAAACCGTCGGAATTGGGCTGGTTGCCGCCATGCTGGTTACACCTGGTGCCACAGCCTATCTACTCACCCGCCGTCTGGCGCCGATGATGGTGATTGCTGCGCTAATCGGCGTCCTTTCCAGCATTGTTGGTTTGTATTTGAGTTATTATCTGAATATCGTTTCCGGCTCCGCCATTGTTTTGGTTGCCACGGCGTTCTTTTTACTGGCTTTCTTTTTCGCCCCGCAAAAGGGCTGGGCCTGGCAGCGGCTGCACGCGCAACGGAGGTAACCTGATGAATCAAACTGGCTGTCTATACGTGGTTGCCACGCCGATCGGCGACATGGGTGATATTACCCTGAGGGCGATCGAAACGCTGCGCAGAGTGGACGGCATCATTTGCGAAGAAGCGCGCATCGGCACGACTTTACTAAAAAAACTTGAAATCCCGGCCAAAGAATTGATTCTGCTGAATGAACATAACGAGCATGAACAGGCCGCCAACCTGGTAGTGCGCATTGCCAAGGGCGAATCGTTTGCCCTGATTTCGGATTGCGGCACGCCCGTCTTTGCCGATCCAGGAGCCTTTCTGGTCCAGCAAATCAGTCTCATGGAACTGCCGGTTATCCCTGTTCCAGGGGCATCCTCCCTGATGGCTGCATTGTCGGTGTTGGATTTTAAACTGGAGCGTTTTACTTTCGCCGGTTTTTTACCCCGCGATCCAGTCCAACGGCGCAAACAACTTGAATCCTTGCGTTACCTGAAAATGGCCATCATCATTCTGGATACGCCCTACCGCCTGGGCGCGCTGATGGACGACGTTGGCAAAGTCTTTGGCGGCGGGCAGCGCATAACCCTGGCGATGGATATGACCCTGCCCTCGGAAACAATCATCCGCGGTCGCCTGGATGATTTGCGCAAACGTGTTGGCCCGCGGAAAGCCGAATTCATCCTCATCATCCACCCGCCAGGCCTCTAGCCTGGATTCAAGTGAATTTATTTTCAAATCTTTCAGTAGGAGCCTGTCATGCCTGTAGCAGATTCTGAAACCGTACTACTTTTCACCCGCAATGGTCTGGGAGATGCAGAACCGGAATTGCAGCTAAAGCTGGCCACAACCTATTTGCGGCTGCTGGATGAGAACAATTTGGTTCCGGCGGTGATTTGCTTTTACGGGAACGGCGTTAAGCTGGTGGTCGATGGATCGCCGGTGATTGCCACTCTTAAATCGCTGGAAGGCAAAGGCGTACGTTTAATTATTTGCAGCACCTGTCTCAACTATTACAACCTGACCGATCGGGTACAGGTTGGCATCGTCGGCGGGATGCCCGACATCATCGAAGCACAGCGCCAGGCGAGCAAGGTCATTTCACTCTGACCGACTCGTTCAATCAAGTCTTCGTGATAAATGCCGCCTATATAGCGCCAGATCTGAATTTAGTTAACTTTCTGGATCTGAGTAGCCGCACAACGCCAGGGCTTTTGGGCCCGTATGGCACCCCAGAATCGGCGATGTGATGGAAATGATGGTCTCCAAGGGGGATAACTCCCGCCTCACCCGTTCAGCCAACGCCTGAGCTTCCTCGAGGGCGGCATTATGCAAGACCGCGACGTGGATGGGATGACGCGCGTCGACGTGATTTGAGAATTCGCGTACCAGGCCATCGATGGCGTTGTGACGGGAACGAGCCGGGATCGAGGCAGTTACAGAACCCGTTTTCGGGTTGACCGAAATCAAGGGTTTGATTTTGATGATCGACTCGAGGAATTTGGTTGCGCTGCCAATCCGGCCACCCTTGGACAAGTATTCCATCGTATCCAGGGTGATGTAATAAGCCATGTGGTCGCGTACCTGTTCAGCCGTTCTTATCATCGCAGCCGCATCCCCGCCAACATCGCGTGCGCGGGCTGCCGCGATCACCTGCCAACCCAGGCCCATTGAATTGTTCTTGCCGTCCAAAACATGCACCGGAATGGGGGATTCGGCGGCGGCTTCACGGGCTGAATTGATGGTGCCGCTCATGGCGGAACTGATGGTAATCACCAGTGCTTCCTCATAACCTTTATCGGCTGCATTATTAATTGCAACCGTAAAATCTTGTGGAGAAGGCTGTGATGTACTGGGGAAGAATTTCGATTGCGGCAGCATCTCATAGAATTGCTCCGCTGTGAGGTCGATGCCATCCTTGTATGGACGGTCGCCCAGGATAATGGTTAAGGGCACCACATCGATATCATATTGATCGCGCCAATTTTGCGGGATATCACAGGTACTGTCGGTAATTAACGCTACTCTCTGCTGGGTCATTGTTACCTCGAACCGAATAAGGTTTTTCTACAAATATTGTTACAGATTATAGCCCCACAATCCATCGGTGGGATACTGCAGCTTAAAGTAGTAGAACTGCTCGCGCAGTTCTTTTTGGTGCCCACAGTGCGAAGCCTCCCCGAAGGGGATCGGGTCACCCTGCGGGTGCAGGTCGAACCCGAGTTAAAGCCCCTGCACCTCGATGGTGTGAAAGGGTTGTTTAAACGAAAACAACCTTATGCAAAGGTTGTCTTGTGCCCCCATCGGGACTCGAACCCGAGTTATAGCCTTGAAAGGGCTGTGTCCTAACCGCTAGACCATGGGGGCAGCGAGAAATATTTTACCAGATGCACCGCCAGCGTCAAGGATATTGGTCATTTTTGTCAATCCAACGGTGTTAGCAACCCGGGAACATCCAGATGGGGGCTGCTAACCATGCTGCCGACTCTCACGGCTTGCATTTCCTCCGCCGGATACGGCACCATCAGACCAGTTAACTGCATCGCATCATTCCAGGTAAGCCAGTTCCACATCGGTTCTCCTGTCAGGATCACCGGCATGCGGTCATGAATGGCGGCGACGCGTTCATTCGGCGTGGTGGTGATGATTGTACAACTCTTCACCTCCTCGCCTTCGGGCGAGTGCCAGATCTCCCACAACCCTGCGAATGCAAAGGCTTTCTTATCTCTCAAAGAGATGAAGTAAGGTTGTGATGGACCTTTTCCGCCGGCTGTCTTTTGCCATTCATAAAACCCGGAAGCCGGGATCAGGCAGCGCCGACGGGCAAACGCAGAGCGAAAGGATGGTTTTTCAGCCAGAGTCTCAGCCCGGGCGTTGATCATGCGGCTGCCGATGGAAAGATCCTTCGCCCAGGAAGGCACCAGTCCCCAGCGCATCCAATGGGCATCGCGGGCTATTGCGTCGGTTACGGTTAATATCGGTTGGGTGGGGGCCACATTGTAACGCGGCGTCCATTCAGGCGGGATGGCGTGCAAATCCAGTTCTTCACTCAAGTCATCGGCTTCCAGGAATAGCGTAAATCTTCCGCACATGGCTGCTCCTTTCAATACGATCCTACGGTTAAGATTATAATTATCTTATCTCAAGATCGCGAGGTTTGCATGGCTTCTCCACTGGTTGAATGTATCCCCAATTTTTCAGACGCCCGCCGTCCCGAAGTCGTTGAAGCGATTCTGGCTGCCATCACCGCCGTTCCAGGCGTACACGTCCTCGACCGCCATTCCGACCTGGACCACAACCGGACGGTGGTGACCTTTCTCGGCTCGCCCCAGGCAGTGGAAGAAGCCGCTTTTCAAAGCATTGCCCGGGCCGCTCAACTGATCGACCTCAATTTGCACACAGGCGCACACCCGCGTCTGGGAGCAACCGACGTGGTGCCCTTCGTCCCTATCAGCGACATCAGCATGCAGGAATGCGTTGAAATGGCCCGGCGGTTGGGAAAACGCGTAGGCGATGAGCTCAACATACCGGTTTATTTATACGAAGAAGCCGCCACCCGTCCGGAACGGCAAAATCTTGAAAACATTCGCCACGGTCAGTTCGAGGCGCTTAAAGAGGAAATGGGCGTCAATCCTGAACGCGATCCCGATTTTGGCCCGCGCCAGGTCGGCCCAGC
>CAZHYQ010000054.1:0-8296 GCA_964536805.1 uncultured Longilinea sp. | reverse complement strand
GTGCCGGTTTCAAAGGCCGCTCTGCAGGCTGGCGCCACCCGCCTGGCGGTGCACCGCGCCATCGAAGGCAGCGAACTGCGCCTGGCAGGCATTACTGCGCCCGTGCTGGTGATGGGCTATACCCCGCCGGAGGGGGCGGTTCTGGTGGCGCAGCAGGCATTGACCGCCAGCCTGATGACAATCGAATTCGCGCAGGCACTCTCGGCCGCCGCCGGCAGCCTGGGACGCAAACTGCCGGTGCACATCAAGGTCGATACCGGCATGAGCCGCTACGGTTTGCTGCCCGGCGAGGTGCTGGCGTTCGCCCGTGCACTGATTCAACTGCCCAATGTGAAGCTGGAAGGCATTTTCACCCATTTTGCCACCGCCGACAGCTTGGATCAGACCCATGTGCGCCGGCAGTTGTCGGTTTTTAACGAAGTGCTTGCCTCTCTGCATGAGGCCGGTATCGATATTCCGCTGCCGCACGCTTCCAATTCTGCCGCCATCATGCGGCTGCCCGAGGCGCGCTTCAAAGCTGTGCGACCCGGCATTTCTTTTTACGGCATGGACCCCAGCAGCGAGTGGTCGCCAACCTTCGAGATTCAGCCGGCCCTGACGCTCAAGAGCCGGGTCTGCCGGGTGCGCAGCCTGCCGGTGGGGGCGGGGGTGAGCTACGGGCGCACCTTCGTCACAAAGCGCGAAACGATTGCGGCATTGGTGCCGGTGGGCTACGGCGACGGTTTTCACCGCGTACTCTCCAACCAGGCTCAGGTGCTGGTGCGCGGCCAGCGCGCGCCGTTGATTGGTCGGGTGTGCATGGACCAGTTCGTGGTCGATGTCACCGATATCCCCGGCGTGCAGCTTGATGACGAGGTGGTGCTGGTGGGGCGGCAGGGGGAGGCGCATATCCGCGCGGAGGAAGTGGCGCAGCTGGCCGGAACGATCAATTACGAAATTACCACCGGCTTGCTGCCGCGCGTGGCCAGGTTATACCTGCGCGGGGGCATGGTGGTGGAGACGGAAGCCATCGGCGAGTGAGGTTTTGCCGGAAGTAAATAATGGCGGGATGAATTCTTATAATCCCGCTTCGAATTCCAGGTAAATGGGCGGGTCGGGCCGCGTGAGCAGGCGGCGCAGCGCCTTTGGGTAGAGGCGGTATTCCTCCAGCCGATCCAGCGGCAGCCATTGGATGCCTTGCTGGATGGTGTCCGGTTCAGGACCGTTGCCCGGGTCGCCGCTGAGGATGCGTGCGTGAAAAATCACGTCCAGCTGGTGAACATCGCTGCCGTCGATGGTGAATTCGTCGCGCGCGGCGATGTAATCGTGCACAAACCGCAACTCGCCCACTTCCACCACAACGCCCAACTCCTCGCGGCATTCACGCTGCACGGCTTCGCGCAGCGACTCGCCGCGGTTTTGTCCGCCGCCCGGCAGGACGTAGAAATCGCCGTTTGAACCCGACGCACGAATGGTCAATACGGCCTCGTTTTGGATGATCAGCGCCCGGGCGGAAACGCGCGGGGAGCTCATCGTTTGTGCCTGCGGCGGGCCGGTGTTGGCGGCTGGCCGTCAAGTGTTTCGATGACGTAGTCTTCCAGCATATCCATGTCGATTTCGCTCTCCAGGATGACGCGCCCGCGCATGCTGATGCCGGCGCGGATCACACTGGCCGGGTCGCCTGAAACCAGCGGGTGCCAGTCCGGCAGGTCCTTGCCCTCGGCCAGCAGGCGGTAGGCGCAGGTCTCGGGCATCCAGTTGAGTTTTTTCACCAAATCGGTATCAAGCGTCAGGCAGGTGGGCACCAGTACGCTGCGTTCGGCGTAACGTGTGCAGCGCGCGGTGTGGCGGTTGAACAGCTTGCAGGCTACGCTGGTATAAAAGACTTCTTCGGTGTCTTCATCCTGAAACTTAAACAGGCAGCAGCGCCCGCAGCCGTCGCACAAGCTTTCCCATTCTTCGTGCGACATCTGGTCGAGCGTTTTTGTTTTCCAGAAGGGTAGCATGGGGGAGATTATACCCGGGAAAGACGTGAGTCGTGAGCCGTGAAAGGTGACCCGGGTGAAGAGAACCCTTACAGGGCAGGCTGGGATCCTGATCGCAAATCGTGGATAGTAAATCGTGAATTGAGAATTTTATTAGGCGAACCATGAACGAGTATCCATTCCGGTTCACGCCTCACGCTTCAGGCATCACGTTTCCCGGTTTTCCACCGGCTGCCTGATGATGGTCTGCATGCGTTCCGGCGAGGAGCGCCGCGGGTCGGAGAGGTAAATTTCGTGGTGTTTGCCGCGTTTGTGCAATCCCTGGGCGTCAATGAAGGCATGCAGCGCCGCCACAGTCGGTCCTTCAGTCGAGTAGGGGCCGGTGTGCATGATTTGCGCGCACAACCCTTCCTCGACGGTGATCAGATTGGTCTTATTGAGTGCGGCGGCAATTTCAGGTTTCTTTTTCAACGCCTCCGCGCGAACGGCGTCCAGCATGGCGGGGATGACAAAGTCGGGCTGCAGGATCACGGAGCGCCACAGCCAATCGTCGCGCTTGTCCAGGCTGAAGGCGTCCATATCCTCGGCCCACCATAATGCCTCCAAAGCCATCACGGTGAAATCAAGCGGCGGATTCTGTTTTTTGGCTGCAAACTTGATGCCGTACGCCAATGCGTAGAGCGCCTGCATGGCTGCCCCGAAATCCGGCGAACGGTTGGGATCGCCGCGCCCATCCAGGCACAGGTATTGAAGCGGCGGGATGGTAAGCAAGGACGGCTCGGGTCCAGCTTTGTAGAGATCCTTATACTGCTTGCGCAGATCGAGTTTTGCCATGTCGCGCCTCCCTGAATGCTCTCATTATACCGGAGAGTTGCCCGGGGCGGTTGTCTGGATGGGTTGGAATTATAACGACCCGGTATTTACGAATAATCCTGTTCCGGGCTGATCTGTTTCGATCACCCCCCAATGCATTTTATTTACGGCAATTGCCAGGCGCTGAGTGCGAATAATTGCAAATTTTCGTGTAGCCAATTGTTGACAGCCGCCGGATAGCGGACAGAAAAAACTCGGTAGTTTCGGGTAGAAATAAAGCGGCCGTTTTGGCTCAAAAATGGCCCCAATGGGTAGAAAAAACGGAAAATGTTATGGCCAACCCATACCTGTAGGGATGATATAAATACGACCCCGCATATGTGGAATTGCAGGATCCCGCGTTCGTTTCTGGAGGCAGAATTAACTTTTCGAATACTGCGATAATTCAGCTGCCCGAAGCCGTTGCAGCCGGCCGGTGCAGCGGATTTGATGGTAAACGTGTTAGAATTGCCCGCGTTCACCCAACTCCATTTTTCACAGGTGATTATGACCCATATTGACCGCATTGCTGCCGCGCTGACGCTCAAACCCACCCAGGTGGCTGCCGCAGTTCAGCTATTCGATGAAGGCAACACCATTCCATTCATCGCGCGCTACCGCAAGGAAATGACCGGCACGCTGGACGAGGAACAACTGCGCCAGGTGCAGGCCGAGCTGGAGCGCCTGCGCGCGCTGGACGAACGCCGGGCGGCCGTGCTGGCTTCAATTGGCGAGCAGGGCAAACTGACGCCCGAGTTGGAAGCCCAGATTCAGGCGGCCGCGACCATGACCGTCCTGGAGGACCTCTACCTGCCTTACAAGCCCAAACGGCGCACGCGCGCCAGCATCGCGCGCGAGAAGGGGCTGCAGGGTCTGGCGGACCTGATCCTCAGCCAGGCGCGCACCCCGCAGGATGCCGCCCGCACGGCGCAGGGTTACCTGAACGAGCAGGTGACCTCGGTGGAGGAGGCGCTGGCCGGCGCGCGCGATATCGCCGCCGAGACCATCGCTGAACATGCCGATGTACGCCAGCGTACCCGCACAGCTGCCATGCAGCAGGCGCTGCTGGCGGTGGAAAAGATCGACGGCGCGCCGGATGAGAAAAATGTCTACGAGCTGTATTACCAGTTTGAAGCGCTGGCAGGGCGGTTGCGGCCGCACCAGGTGCTGGCCATTGACCGCGGCGAAGCGGAAAAAGTGCTGCGGGTGCGTTTTTCACTGCCCGAAGCAGCCTGGCGCGGCGCGGTGGCCGTCCATTTCAAAGCGGATGAACGCTCGCCTTTTGCGAACGAGCTCCGTCAGGCCATCGAAGATGCTGCAGAACGGCTGCTGATCCCGGCCATCGAGCGCGACGTCCGCCGCAACCTGAGCGAAATTGCCGGGGCGCATGCCATTCGCGTTTTTGCCGACAATTTGCGCGGGCTGCTGCTGGTACCGCCCATCGCCGGGCAGGTGGTGCTGGGTTTGGATCCCGGCTTCCGCACCGGCTGCAAAGTGGCGGTGGTGGACGCCACCGGCAAATTGCTGGATACGGCTACCATTTATCCGCACGAGCCACAGAAACGCTTTGATGAAGCGCTGGCGGCGCTCAAGCGGTTGATCGATACATTCAAGGTCACCCTGATTTCCATCGGCAACGGCACTGCCTCGCGCGAAACCGAAATGCTGGCCGCCCGCCTGTGCCGCGAGATTAAAGGGCTGAAATACATCATCGCCAACGAAGCCGGCGCGTCGGTCTATTCTGCCAGTCCGCTGGCGCGCGCTGAGTTTCCGCAGCTGGACGTCTCGCTGCGCGGGGCGGTCTCGATTGCCCGCCGGGTGCAGGATCCGCTGGCCGAACTGGTCAAGATCGAGCCGCGCTCGATCGGGGTCGGGCTCTACCAGCACGATGTCGACCAGGCTGCCCTGGCCAGCTCCCTGCAGGGCGTGGTGGAGGACGTGGTTAACCAGGTGGGGGTGGACGTGAACACTGCCTCGGCGGCGCTGCTGGCCCATGTGGCCGGCATCGGCCCCCGCCTGGCGGATAAGATCGTAGCCTACCGCGATGAGCATGGCGCCTTCGCGACCCGCGAAGCTCTCAAGAAGGTGCCTACGCTGGGTCCCAAGGCCTTCGAGCAGTCCGCCGGTTTCCTGCGCATTCCAGGCGGATCAAACCCGCTGGATGCCAGCGCCATCCACCCCGAATCCTACCTCGCTGCAACCGCTGTGCTGCAGCGCGCCGGCGTGATGGCCGGCGACCGGCCGGAAGAGATCCGGCGCAAGCTGGCCTTTTTGCGCCGCGATGTGAAACTGGCGCAGCTGGCCACCGGGTTGGGGGTGGGCGAGCTGACCCTGACCGACATCCTCGATCAGCTGGCGCTGCCCGGCCGCGACCCGCGCGCCGACGCACCGCCGCCGGTGCTGCGTTCGGACGTGCTCAAGATGGAAGACCTGAACCCGGGTATGCACCTGAAGGGAACGGTACGCAACGTAGTCGATTTCGGCGCGTTTGTCGACATCGGCGTCAAGCAGGACGGTCTGCTGCACCGCAGCCAGATCCCGCGCGGCGAAGCGCTGGCGGTGGGGCAGGTGATCGAAGTGCAGATTTTGAAGGTGGAAGCCGACCGCGGCCGGATCTCGTTAGGCTGGGGATAGAACAAAGGACACAAGACCCTCACCCCATTATTTATTAGGAATGAACATGACCTCATGCCCCTCTCCCAAATTTTAGGAGAGGGCAAACAGTTTTGAAGAAATAGCGTCCGCTGCCGGGGTGAGGGTGATTCGTACCTTACGTTTCAAGCTGGGATTTATTCATTTAGCAAAACAGCATTTTTACCGCCGAATGGATGGTTCCCCAGTTACTGGTCATGCTAGAATGGACCTCATTGACAGTACTCTCTGGTCGGAGCGGGTGCCCATGCCCAAGGAAAATCAGATCATCACCGCCCGCATCCAAACGCCGTTGGGCAGCATGCTGGCCGGCGCAATGGGGGAGGGGTTGTGCCTGCTGGAGTTTGATGACACCCCGCGCGTGGAGAATCAGCTGCGGCGGCTGGCGAAGCGTTTGGCATGCATACCCGCCGCCGGCCACAGCCCATTTTTTGACGCCCTACGGGCGCAGCTCGACGAATACTTCGCCGGGCAGCGCCGCCAGTTCAGGCTGCCCCTGGTGCTGGGCGGGACGCCGTTTCAAATTCTGGCGTGGGCGGCACTGCAGACCATTCCCTACGGACAAACGCGCTCCTACCGCGAACAGGCTGAATGGATCGGTAAACCGGCGGCGGTGCGTGCGCTGGGCAAAACCAACGGCGACAACCCCATCGCCATTCTGGTCCCCTGCCACCGCTTGGTCGGTTCGGACGGCTCGCTGACCGGTTACGGCGGCGGGCTGTGGCGCAAGGAAAGTTTGTTGAAGTTGGAGAGAGATTCTTGTGAATGATTTATGTGTGATGTGGTATGAGGTAACCGGAAAGTTGCTATTTTACCTCAACTCATCCCCCATCAACTCATACCTCATCAATGCATACCTCATCAACGAATACTGAAACCTCCGATACCGAATCAACGTATACCGAATCAACGATTACCGAATCTGCGCTTATAATCGACTCATTCCCTGACAATCTGGAGACCTGATGGACATTCCTCCTTTGAAAGACAAATTGAACGTGCTCACCTCGCCGCTGTCGCTTCGCGGCTGGCCGAAGTGGCTGGTTTACCTGGTGGCGCTGCTTGGACTGGTTTACATCCTCAACCCCGGCGCAGGTTTTATCGAACTGCTGCCCGACAACCTGCCGATCATCGGCAACCTGGATGAAGGCGCGGCGTTTATGATGATCTGGTACGGGCTGGTGGAATTTTTCGAGGGCCGCAAGTACCGCGTGCCCTAGATGGCGACCTGGATCGGCCATTTACGCATCGCCGGTGCATCGGCGATCAGCGTGGCAATCTGTTAGTCCTTCACCGCCCGGATTGAAAAAATCAACGGCAGGGATGGAATGCCAGCTTTGGGATAATAGTAGCCGTCGGCGTGCTTTTCCACCCAGGGGTAGGCCTGGTAGATGGTGAAGGGGAACTCGTGCACGAATTCGATGCGCAGCCCGGCGCCAATGAGCGCCGTGATCACCTCGCCCAGCGGGTAGGACCACTCGTATGAGTAACCCTGCTGCACGGCGGCGTCGCGGTCCGCATAGGAGCCGTGCACCGGCAGGACGATCGGCCCCTCGTTGAAATAAGGGTAGCGCTGTTCGATATGGTCGGCTTCATCGTCGAAAACCATGACGAAAGGGTGAAACTCGGCGATGTAGAAGGCGCCGCCCGGCCGGACGTAACGGGCTGCGACGCGCGCCCACTCGGGCAGATCCGGCAGCCAGGTCAGTGCGCCGTAAGAGGTGAAAACCACATCGAAGGTCTCATCCAGGTGCTGCGGCAGGTCATACAGGTTGCAGCAGAGGAAACGCGCCGGCAGCTGCATTTCGGCGCTGGTCTGCTGCGCAATTTGAATCGCTTCCGGCGAGAAATCCATGCCGGTCACGGCTGCGCCCAGGCGCGCCCAGGAGAGGGTATCCTGGCCAAAATGGCACTGCAGGTGCAGCAGGCGCTTGCCTGCCACGTCGCCGACCTCGCCCATTTCCAGCGCGTTGAGCGAATTTCGCCCGAGCTTGAAATCTTCATGGGCGTACATTTCAGATTGGGCGTTAACATGAGCCCATTCATCCCATAAACGGCGGTTGGCACGCATGCCTTCGTTTTCCATGGCTTTTTCCTCGTTGGTTTCTTGCTCCGAGTGTATCATAAGCGCGCGTTTTCAATTTCATCTTAGTTATGGTATAAACACACTGTTCTTAACGACGGAATTATTCATATTCGTTTGAAATTATCCATACACTGACACAATCCGAAGGGATTACACCGATGAATCCAGTTATTATCCTGTCTGACAGTACTGCCTACCTGCCAGCCGATCTGGTTGCCGCCTACCCCATCCGCGTGCTGCCGCTTTATCTTAACTGGGATGGGAAAACTTACCGCGACGGCATCGATTTCGGCGCCGAGGAATTCTATCGCAGGCTGTCGCATTCGGCCACGCTGCCGACCACCAGCCAGATTCCGGTGGGCGATTTTGAAAGCGCGTTAAACGGACTGCTGGCCGAGGGCTATGATGTTCTCATGCTGCCCATCTCGAGCGGCATTTCCAGCACCTACGCCACCGCCGCCAGCGTGGCGGCTGCGTATCCGCCCGAACGGGTCGCGCTGATCGACACGAAACTGGTCTCGATGGCATTGGGCTTTATGGTGTTGGCGGCTGCCCGCAAAGCCGCCGCCGGCGCGACCCTGGCGGAATGCAAACAGGCCGCCGAACAGGCTTACGGGCAGATCGGCGTGTATTTTACCGTCGACACCCTTAAATATCTCGCCGCTGGCGGGCGCATCAATTCGGCCAAACGGCTGCTGGGTTCGGCATTGAAGGTCAAACCCATGCTCGAAATCCGCGACGG
>CAZHYQ010000053.1:0-8335 GCA_964536805.1 uncultured Longilinea sp. | reverse complement strand
GGGAACGGATAAGAACGGATAATCACGGATCAGATAATTATTTTCCATCTTTTTTGGCGCAGTTAGAGCCGTTTATTAACCTTTGAAAACACCCTAAGGGTCTTGAAGACCCTTAGGGTGTTGGGCCTTGAAAACAACCCCATCTTTTTTGGTGCAGATTTTATCTTTTTATAATCTTTGGGGCGGGTTGGCGTTTTGGTAAGGGCGTCCCGGTCGCGAAGCAATCCTGCAGGGAGCTGGACGCCCTTACCGGGTGGATGGACGTTTTTTTGAAGTGGTGGCAAGATGGAAAGCTTAAGTCACTCATCCTTATTTCAAGGAAATATTTGCCTCGATTGAAATTTGATATACAATAGTTAAGCTGATCCATTGGAACCTATCAAGCGGGGTTACCTGTGAGAAGAATCAATGAAGCTACAACTCGGAAAAAATTAATCGATCCGGCCCTGGAATTGGCCGGCTGGTACTTGCGGGATCATAAGCGGGTAGGAATTGAGATCCCGGTGGACGGCTATGACGCCGAGCCGTGGAACGGGGTGACGGATTACTGCCTGTACCGTGAAAACGGAGAGGTGATTGCCGTAGTGGAGGCCAAGCGGGCTACCCATGACCCGCGCCTGGCCCAGCAGCAGGCGGAGCATTACGCCGTTGAAATTGCCAAACGCCCCAACCAGGGTTTCAAACCGTTCATCTTCCTGACCGATGGGGTTGACATTTATTTCCTGGATTCCGAGACGGCGGCCCGGCGGCTGGTGTACGGCTTTTTTTCTCCAGACGACCTGGAGCGCCTGCTGTGGCTGAAACAAAACCGGAAACCACTGGCGGCTATCCCGATTAACAACATCATCACCGACCGCGCCTATCAGCACGAGGCCATTCGCCGGGTGAGCGAGGCTTTTGCCAACGGCAAGCGTAAAGCCCTGATCGTGATGGCCACCGGCACCGGTAAAACCCGCACCACCATGTCCTTGATCGATGTCTTCCTGCGCGCCAACCAGGCGCGGAACATCCTCTTCGTGGCTGATCGGGATGAGTTGGTAAGGCAGGCCAAGACCGACGGATTTGAAAAATTCCTTCCGAATGAACCCTGCACCCGCATTTACAGCAATGATCTTCAGAAAACAAATCGGTTATATGCTGCGACCTTGCAGACCTTGAACAACTGTTTTGAGCAGTTCGGGCCAGCGTTCTTTGATTTGATCATCTTTGACGAGGTCCACCGTTCAATTTTCAACAAGTACAACGAGGTCATTCAATACTTCGATGCCTGCATGATCGGCCTGACCGCCACTCCGGCCAATTTCATCGACCGGGACACCTTCCGCACCTTTGAATGTGATGACGGTATTCCGACCTATCTTTACCCGTACTCCAAGGCCATTGAAGAAGGCTACCTGGTTGATTATTCGCTCTACGCGGCAAGGACCAGGTACCAGAACCTTGGCATCCATGGGTTGGAGCTGACCGAGGAGCAGCGCAACAGCCTGATTGAGCAGGGCATTGACCCGGATGATCTGGATTATGAGGGCACCCAGTTGGAGAAAGATGTTTCCAACAAGGACACCCTGCGCAAGCAGTGGGAGGAAATCCTGGAGGTTTGCCTCAAAGATCAGTCCGGCCAATTGCCGGGAAAGACCATCGTCTTCGCGATGACCCAGGAGCATGCCCTGCGCCTGCAGGAAGTCTTTGATGAGATGTACCCGCAGTGGCCGCACCTGAGCCGGGTGATCACTTATCAATCCGAATACCGCGGGCAGTTGATGGATCAGTTCAAGAACCAGGAATTCCCGCGGATTGCGATTTCCGTGGATATGCTGGATACCGGTGTGGATGTGCCGGAAGCGGTGAACCTGGTTTTCATGAAGCAGGTCCAATCGCGCATCAAGCTGGAGCAGATGATCGGACGCGGCACGCGCAGCCATGCCGCCTGCCGGCCACGGCTGTATCACTTGCTGCCTAATGGGGAAAAGAAGGATTTCCTGGTCATCGATTTCTGGGATAACGCTTTCAACCGCACGGCTGAGGAAGCGGCAGCCCAGGAAATTCCGGTGCTGGTCTCCCTGTTCAACACCCGCCTGAAGCTGCTGGAAACCTACCTGGCCGAGCCGCAAAGCGAGGAATGCCGGCAGGTGGTGGCCGACTTGCGCGGGATGATCCAGCGCATCCCCACCCGCTCGTTCACCGTCCGGCGGGCCATGCCGGAAATTGATGAAGTCTGGGGAGACGCCTACTGGAAGTACCTGGTGCCGGGCAAGATCGAATTCCTGCGCCTGAAGGTGGGCCCGCTGCTGCGCCTGGCCGGGGATGTGGACGTGGCGGAGGAAACTTTCAACCACAAGATTGAGCGCCTGAAGTTGAGCCTGCGGAAGGGCGGTGACCCGCAGCCCTTGATCCAGTCGATCATGGAAGATATTGCCCAACTGCCGGACTTTGTGATCAATGATCCCCAGGCGGGAGAAGCCTTGCAGGTTTGCTCCCCCGAGCAACTGGCACACCCAAGCCAGGGCAAATTGAACCTGCTGCGCGACCGGCTTGCCAAACAGATGAAATTCAAGCGCAAGGGGCGCGACACGATCTTCATCGACCTGGAGGATATGATTGCCCTCTCCGGCTATATCCTGCTGACCGGTCGGGGCGAGCAGGTTTATGTCGCCGAGTATCGCCGGCGGGTGGAGGAGCGGATTCTTCAGATCGTGGAAAACCACCCGACGCTGAAGGCGATTGCCCACGGCGAGGTGGTGGACGAGGGGCAATTGATTGCCCTGGAGCGCACCCTGCAGAACGAGCTGGCCCTGGGCGAACTGGAAGCCACCCCGACTAACCTGCGCAAGGCTTTCGGTGTGCACATTGATAGTTTCCTGGACTTGCTGCGGGTGGTGCTGGATATGGATGCCATTCCGGGTTACGAGGACGTAGTGGCGGATCAATTCAAGGAATACATCACCGGCCACCAGTTCAATGCGGATCAAATCCGCTTCCTGCGGGCGGTACAGAGTGTATTCCTGCAAAAGCGCAGCCTGGCACTGGCCGATCTCTACGAGGCCCCGCTTACTAATTTTGGAGCGGATGCAGTGGAGCGTTGGTTTGACCGCAGGCAGGTGGATGAACTGCTGAAGTTTGTGAACAACCTGGCGATATAGAGCGATTTATGAAACCCAAACAACAAAGCTGCCATTATTTTGTAGATGAGGCGGGGGATCCAACCTTGTTTGATGGAAAAGGCAAGGTTTTAATAGGTTCCAATGGCTGCTCGCGGTATTTTATTCTTGGTCTATTGCAAGTTGATGGTCCGGACAGCCTGACCAGTGAATTAAAAGCGATACAAGCCAGACTATTAGCTGATCCTTACTTCGCGAATGTGCCTTCCATGCAGCCCAATGAACGAAAAACTGCTCTGGCTTTCCATGCCAAGGACGATCTGCCCGAGGTGCGACGAGAAGTATTCAGCCTTTTGATGAATCGCAAGGATTTACGTTTCTTTGCCATTGTGAGAGATAAGGCCAGCGTTCTTTCCTATGTCAAGAGCAGAAATAGTTTTGATGCCGGTTATCACTATAAACCAGATGAGTTATATGACTTCATGATCAGGCGGTTGTTCCGTGACCGGTTACATCTTTATGAACAATATCGAATTTATTTTGCACGGCGAGGGAGTTCAAATCGGACTCAATCCCTTAAAATAGCGCTGCAGGCTGCAAGGGAACGGTTTGCACATCGATTTCACCAGGAACCTGCAAACAACACCCTGGATGTTATTCCGGCCTATTCGAAGGATGTCCCTTGTTTACAAGCAGTAGATTATTACCTTTGGGCGCTGCAACGTTTGTTTGAACGCGGCGAAGATCGGTACGTTTCTCTACTTTGGCCCACATTTCGGTTGATTATCGATGTTGACGATCGGCGTTTTGCCACCTATGGAACTTACTACAACAAAAAACGTGTTTTAAATTCCCTGGCAATTCGTGACCGCAAAATTCTGGAAAATTTTAAATAAAAAACCAGGGATATAGGGTTTACAGACCTCAGTCTACAAACCACACGGCATGGAGCCGAATTTTGTCCACTGGTATTTTTATTATAGTGAATTATTGCCAATTGTCAACCATGATTTGAGGCTATGCAGCAGGGGAACGCATTTTGGCCTGATTTCGACTGTCAAAGCTCACATTTTCCACCCGTGATCGCACAATCCATTCTATAATGGTTGTGCGATCCCTTTTTCGGTCAGCGGGGAACCCTGGGAGCGAAGAGGGGAAAATTCAAATCATGGAGGATGCATCGATGGAACAACAATTCAACTCTGTTTCGGCTGCCAATTATACAAACGAGCAACATATCATTGCATTGTTGGAAGAACAAAACAGAACTCTCAAAGAACTTTCGGCAACCCTATCCAGCCTGACTTCCAACCAGGATTCAAACAGGGAGCCCAATCAACATATTTGGGCACGCGTGAAAGATTTCGAAATGTCTATTGGTTCCATGGTAGCCTTCTCCTTTAAGTGGCTTCTGGCATCCATACCGGTTGGGATTGTGTTGGGCTTAATCTACTGGGCAATTTTTTCCTTCATTGCTTTAATGAACTCCTAACAAATTTTATAATATTTACAACTAAAGTCCGGCCATCACCACCGCCGGCGGTATTTTTTACATTCGACTGTCTTGCTTAATTCACCAAATAATTATGGAGGAGTATAAATGGATCAGCAGACCAATCCGGATTCGGTCACCAATGAACAACGCATCATCGAATTACTGGAAGAGCAAAATAAAAAGCTTGATATTATGCTGGAAGATATCAACAACCCGATCTATGAAGTTGTTGGCCAAAGCGGTTCCACTTTCCACACCCGCACTGAAGTGATTGATATTAATATGTCAATCCGTTCCATGATTAGTTTTATGTTTAGATGGATCATTGCGTCCATTCCTGTTGCTCTAGTGATCGGTGTTGTGATCGGGATTTTTTACCTGATTTTAGGCGCTGCCTTATTCAGATAATCTTTACATAGGTAAATCAACCCTGACTGTTTTATAATTTTCGAGATATTGCAAAATACAAGGAGTAAGCATTGCTAACCGACCCCAAACTGCGCAGCCAGGTGGACCAACTGTGGGATAAATTCTGGACGGGCGGGCTGACCAACCCGATGGACGCCATCGAGCAGTTCTCCTACCTGCTCTTCCTCAAACGCCTGGATGACGAGGAGAACCGCAAGCAGCGCCAGGCGGAGCGGCTGGGCAAGGCCTACCAGTCCGCCGTCCCGGCGGCGATGCGCTGGAATTTTTGGACCCGCCTGGAGGCGGCCGAGGCGCTGCGCTCGCTGAAGGAGGTCATCTTCCCCTGGCTGCGCGGCCTGGGCGGATCGGGCAGCTCGTTCCAGCTCTACATGCAGAACGCCGAATGTAAGATCAACAAGCCCGCCCTGCTGATCGAGGCTTGCCGCCTAATCGACGAGATGGAAATCTCGCAACAGCAGCAGGATGTGCAGGGCGACCTGTACGAATACCTGCTGGCCAAGCTGAACACGGCCGGGCGCAACGGCCAGTTCCGCACACCACGCCACATCATCCGCATGATGGTGCAAATGGTGGCCCCCAAACCCGGCGAGCGCATCGGCGACCTGGCAGCGGGGACGGCCGGCTTCCTGGTCAACGCCTACCAGTACATGCTGGAAACGCACACCTCTGAGGGCATTTTGCAATACGATGAGCAGGGCTGGCCGCACTACCTGGTGGGCGACCGCTTGAGCGAAAAAGAGCGCCAGGCGCTGGGGGATGCCAGGGCGCTGCGCGGTTTTGACAACGACTCGGGCATGACCATGCTGCGCATCGGTTCGATGAACCTGATGCTGCACGGGATCGAATCGCCGCAGTTCTTCTACCGCGATACGCTCTCCAAGGCCTTCACGGATGATCGCGATTACGATGTGATCCTGATGAACCCGCCCTTCAAGGGCGCGGTGGACAAGAACGACCTGCACGACAGCCTGCAACCGGCCGGCACCGGCAAGAGCGAGCTGCTCTTCCTGCACCTGATCCTGCGCGCCCTGGAGATGGGCGGGCGCTGCGCGGTGATCGTGCCGGACGGGGTGCTCTTTGGCAGCAGCCGCGCCCACGTGGAGCTGCGGCGCAAACTGGTGGAGGAAAACCGCCTGGATGGAGTCATTTCGATGCCGGGCGGGGTCTTCAAACCCTATGCCGGGGTGAGCACGGCGGTGCTGCTTTTCACCCGCGGGGCGCGCACGGAAAAGATCTGGTTTTATGATATGGAAGCCGACGGCTTTTCGCTGGATGACAAGCGCCTGGCGGTGCCTGAGAATGACATTCCGGACCTACTGGCCTGCTGGCGGCAGCGCGGGGAGGCCGCCTTCCAGCAGCGCCGCGAGCAGCGCCTGGCCGAACTGCGCGCCCAACTGGAGCCGCTGAATGCCGAGCGCCTGGGCCTGGAGGCGGAGGTGAACCGCCTGACCTTTGAGCAGGCCTTTTCCAGCAGCGCAGACGGGCCGATTGGCGCAGCATTGGCAGCGGCCAAGCGCCGCCTGGAGGAGCTGCATGCCCGCCTGGCCCCGCTGCGCGCCGAAACCAACCAGCTCACCCGCCAGTTTTGGGTGAGCAAGGAGCAGGTGAAGGCCAACAAATATGACCTGAGCGCGAGCCGCTACCGCAAAGTGGAGACGGATGAGGCGTATTACGAAACGCCGGAGGTGACACTGGAGCGGATGGCGCGGTTGGAGCAGGTGATGGCGGAGGAATTAAAATTGCTGCAAAGGTTGATATAAGAATGCATCGTCCTATAATCCAATTATCTGAAATTACAACCGAACTTGAAAGCGGTGGACGACCATCAGGTGGAGTGAATGATCTTGGTGATATTTTTAGTATAGGAGGCGAGCATCTCGCTGATGATGGTAGCTTTGATTTTTCTAGTAAAAAAATGATTCCCTTTTCGTTTTACAAAGCAATGAAGAGAGGGAAAATAAAGCCCCATGACATTTTAATAGTTAAAGATGGAGCAACAACTGGGAAAACATCTTATGTCTCTGAAAATTTCTCACGTCTTCCTTGTGCAATAAATGAACATGTTTTTCGCTTAGCAGTGGATCCATTGCAAGCAAACCCACATTATGTTTTTTATTTTCTTTATAGTCCGTTTGGAAATCAGCAAATACTTCACGATTTTAGAGGTGCAACAGTTGGTGGAATTTCTCAAGAATTTATTGAAAAAGTATTTCTTCCCCTTCCCCCGCTGGAGGAGCAGCGGCGGATTGCGGACCTGCTGGCCCGGGCCGACCGCCTGCGCCGGCTGCGCCGCTACGCCCTGCAAATGAGCGAGACGTTTTTACAGTCCGTGTTTTTGGAGATGTTTGGGGATCCTATCATCAATCCGAAGAAGTGGGATGTAGTGGTATTAGAGGATTATGCTTTCACAACAAGTGGAGGAACCCCTGATAGGAACAGACCCGAATATTACAATGGGACTATTCCGTGGGTAAAATCAGGGGAATTACATACCGACTTGATAACAATTACCGAAGAAAAAATAACTGAAATAGCAATTAATAACAGTTCTGCAAAAATAATGCCAAAGGGAACCATTGTAATTGCGATGTATGGGGCAACAGCTGGAGAAGTATCTATTCTAGGTATTGATGCTGCAACTAATCAGGCTATCTGTAGCATTATTCCGAAAGTTGGGTTAAATACATTCTATCTTGTACAATTACTTAAAGTAATAAATACATATTTGCTTGATAGGCGCATTGGTGGAGCGCAACCTAATATTACCCAACAAATCATTCGAGACTTACACATACCTCTACCTCCTTTGAATCTTCAAGAAGAATTCAAGACAATGTCGAATGATTTTGGCAAAATATTCAGGAAACAAACTGAAGCGCAACGCCAGGCGGAGGGGTTGTTCCAGGCCCTGCTGGGGCAGGTGTTTGGCCTGTAACGCCCGCTTCAGCCTGCGGGGCAGCCCGGGTGCCGTCTCCTGCCCGAACAAGGGGCTTAAGCCCCTTGTTGGGGAGGGGTGTCTCACCGGGCGGGTTGAGGAATGTAAATAACCTTGTATAAAAAGATGGGGGTTTTTCAACATTTACAATCACACCCTAAGGGTCTTCAAGACCCTTAGGGTGTGAACTATCCGGCGCTGCGCGCTCGGGGGCAGGTATGAACCTTGCCCCTACCGGTTGATTGGTTTTTCTCTGTGCCTCTGTGTCTCTGTGGTTCCAATCTTTTGCCCCTCATCCATTACCCCTCACCCTCTTCGAATGCGTTGCGCGACCCCGGCCCCACGAACGACCCCCATCCCACAATCGACCCCCATCCC
>CAZHYQ010000052.1:0-8383 GCA_964536805.1 uncultured Longilinea sp. | reverse complement strand
AGGGTGCGTTCCGGCTGTGGTGGCGTTTTCACCGGTATGAACGTGAGAGGTATGATGATGCAGGATGGAGACTGGCGAGCGAATATTGGGGAGAGGTGAAATTTGGTGAGTGACAAAATTGTGGTTGCGGTGCGTTCAACCCTTACAGGGCGGAAACGAACGCGCCTTACTTGCTCCACTCATTCATTAATAATCACTCACAACGAGAGGAAGAAATATCATCTGTGCCACGAATTGCTGTTCGGTAAGGAAATAATTGAAAGCTGTTTCATTGATTCTTGGCCCACTGTTCATTGTTGGCGGATCGTACTCTTGAGCATTCACTGCTACAACACACACATGGCAATTGGGGTCGGAATAATCCCACACGGGGCCACCGCTCTGACCTGGCATCATATCGTTATCGTAAAAGAACAGCGTTGGTGTTGACGATGTAATACTTCCCAATGATGCCCACATTGTGGTTCCACCTTTATCTCCAGGATAACCAGTAAGAGCCGTGGTTGTTCCTACCCCATCTCCTGAAACTGTCTTAAAGCCAAGATTTCCCGTTCGTTGTCCAATTCCACATGCCAGTTTATAAACTCCATAATCATACCCTCCGTCGCCATTATCAAACCAGGGTGTGAGAACTGACTCGTTAAGTGTGCGACAACTGCCAAATGGTATAGAATTAGCATCATCTGTATTTACTGCTGGAGTAATGGTTACATTATAGGCAAATGTTTTCGTTCCGATAAAATTGTAAACACAGTGACCGGCCGTTACTACTGTGCTGGGTCCTAACATCCAGCCTGTACATGCAAAAGAGTTGTTTGCATCCCATTGGCCTTCAATTTTCACAACAGTTGTCCAGGGAAACACTTTTGTGTCTTGTATCTGGAAGCGATTTTCATCACCAATTATTCGCAATAGTGTAGGGCTAGATGAAATTTCAGGATATGTAGGCGGTACAAACATTGAATTTTCAATGATTGAAACATTGTCTGAATATTGAGGCGCAACTTGGTTGAAATCGACAAAGTGTCCATCACTATATACTGCTACGACGCGATCTTTTGGTATAGGGACTAAAGTAGGCAATATGTCGCTGTTTGTTTGCTCACTTTCAGGTGGTGGGTATGCCGAATCCCCACTCGAAGAACCTTGGGTTAGCAAGCTTGATTCAGGTGGAGGATAAGGCATATCGAGAGGAATAAACGGAGCGACATCGGTTTGTGGAGGTGGATATGCAAATGTAGTTGTACCACTTTTACCAAATCCGGCAACAAGGAAGGCCAGCAAACAAGCAAATACAAGCATCGTAAGGTGAAACAACGCCTTTCGGATACTTGAGCGCGCCATCTTAATCTCCCTTCCCTATTTGAGTATTATGATTTCTATAGCGCTTGCCTGTACTGGATCCGATGTTTGAATTGGACCGGTAAAAAGCACTTCAACAGTTTGGCCTTCTTCGAGCAGGCTTGAATCGGCATCCATAAAATTTCCATCTGTATTAATATAAATATGTGTTTCACTATTGATGCCAACAATGGCTTTATCGTAAACTGTATCTGGTTCTTTATCCCCCTCGATCAGTATCCCAGTGATTTTGCCGCCAGATGTATAGACATTGATAATTTGACCCCGTATATGAGGGTTTTTGGTTTCCAATTGTATGGGGATTCTAGTAGGAGTAGACGTGGGAGTGGTAGGTTGGCAGCCAATGAAAATTAACATCACAAGAACGATTATTGCGACGAGACTGATATTTTTCATCTCATCAATCCTTTCTTGTTCATTTCTGCGCTAACACTTTACCGAACAACAAGTACTATGAAAACTTATGACATTTCCTTACAGTTTATTATATGCCCACTTGTGAATTTTCCTGCAAGCGAAACCTTCATTATTACAGGTTTTAGCTGAACGATTACAAATGAAATCTCCCGACAAAACGCTCTGGAGGATCTTTTCATCATAGAGATGATTGTAGGCTACGCAACCTTGTGCCTCAAGGTTATTCGGAAAGGCTACAAGTTTGTCTTCGTCTAAGACAATCTCACTATGTGTGAGACATATTTTGAGCCGCAGGCACCAAGGGTGCGTTCGTTTGCCAGCCCTCGAAGAGGGTTGAACGCACCGCCCAACGACGTACCACCCAACAAACCATTTCTCACTCCCCCAACCCCTCATTCCCCCACCACTCCGCGCACGGACCGGTGGAAACGCCACCACGGCCAGTCCCGCGCCATCTTCACCAGCCCCTGGGTCGCTTGTGAGAATAGGCGTTTGTACTGTAGGTCCGGCGATCATTGGGCATATGTGATTATAGAATGGTTTGGAATAGGGTGCGTTCAAAATGCCACTTCGTGGCACAGGCCGAACGCGCCTTACCGACTTGCCTGATACAATCAACGCCATGAATCGCTCGCGGCTTGTTCCCTACCTCCAGGCGACCTTCGCGGTGGTGCTGTGGGGCGCATCCTTCGTGGCCACCAAGGTGGCGCTGCGTTCCCTGGCGCCGGACGCGCTGGTCTGGCTGCGCTTCGCCATGGGACTGGTCATTCTGGCAGCTGCCATGCTGGCGCGCGGGCAGTTCGAGCTGCCCAGGCGCAACGACCTGGCCTATTTTGCCTTGCTCGGGCTGATCGGCATAACCTTTCACCAGTGGCTGCAGTCCAACGGGCTGGTCACGGCGCAGGCCACCACCACTGCCTGGATCGTGGCGACTTCGCCCATCTTCATCGCGCTGCTGGGCTGGCTGGCGCTGAAGGAAAGGCTGAGCGCGTTGCAGGTGCTGGGCATCGCGGTGGCGGTGCTGGGCGTGCTGCTGGTGGTGTCGCGCGGCGACTTGGGCGCGCTGGTGGGCGGCGGGGCGGTGACACGCGGCGACATCCTGGTGATGATCAGCGCGCCCAACTGGGCGGTGTTCTCGATCCTTTCGCGGCGCGGGCTGAGGCAGCACCCGGCGGCGCGCATGATGTTCTATGTGATGGCCTTCGGCTGGGGCTTCACCACGCTGCTGTTCCTGTTCAACCCGCAGTTTGAGGCCATGCGCCACATGTCCTGGGACGGTTGGATCGCCGTGATTTTCCTGGGCGTGTTCTGCTCGGGGCTGGCGTATATCTTCTGGTACGACGCGCTGAAATCCATCCCGGCCTCGCAGGTGGGCGTGTTCCTCTATATCGAGCCGCTGGTGACGGTGGCGGTGGCCTGGGCTGTGCTGGGCGAGCGGCTGACCTGGGCTTCGCTGCTCGGCGGCGCGGTGACCCTGGCCGGCATCTGGATGGTCAACCGGCTCAAGCCGGCGATGCACGCGGAGAAGATTTAACAGGATGGGCAGGATGGGGAGAACCGCAGCCCACCCTATAGGGCTGGGAGCGCTAAACGGGTGAATGTCTGTCCCTCGAAGTCAGCCCCACCCTACCCTCCCCATTTTCTCCGAAAATGGGGAGGGTACAGGCAACAATCGCGGAGAATCTGGCTCGGGAGGGGCTTTTTGACCGTTGTTTAACCTATCCTTTATGGTCCTGTAAAGGAGGCAACTGCCCTCGGAGAGGGTTGGCCTGCGGATTATGCTGCCGAAAGGCGTGAAGCGCTCTCCATCATCACAACGGAGAGCGCTTTTTTGCTGCCGCAGGGCAGGCAGGCCAGTACCCTGTGCGGAGAATATTCCGATTTATTCCGGTGCATAAAACCAGTATTCTTTCCTTACTACTCCTGTATGCCAAAACGGCGCTGGCCGCGCAGATGGGCGCGGGCCGCTTCCAGCGCACGATCGCGCGGCGGGGCGGACGTTTCCAGCGAATCGATCAGGCTGCGCGAGGCGGCCGCGACCGCCTGCACGGCGGCATCAAAGGCAGCCTGGTTGGCTTGCGAGGGTTTGCTAAAGCCGCTGATCTTGCGCACGTATTGCAGTGCGGCCGCGCGGATTTCATCCTCGCTGGCCGGCGGCTCAAAATGGTAGAGGACTTTGATGTTGCGGCACATGAATCGGTCATCCTTTGTTTTATTTATTGCGCCGATGATCCCGCAGCGGCAGGCGGGCTCAACCACTGAATTTCCCAGACGTTCCCGTCCGGATCGAAAAAGCTGCGGCCGTACAGGCAGTCAAAATCCAGCGTACCGGAGGCAGGGGTACCGCCGGCAGCCAGGGCCCGCTCCACCAGGTCGTCCACCTCGGCCCGGCTTTCCACCGGCAGCGTCACGATGACCTGGCCATCTGTGTCCATTCTGGCTGGCTGCCCGTTCTCAGTACGCAGGGGGAAACGGGCATTTTCCTTGCCCAGCAGGACGATATACACATTTTTACTGACCGCCATGCAGGCAGCCCGCGCTTCGCTGAGGCACGCATCAAAGCGGAAGTTGAGCCGGCGAAAGAACGCCATGGACCGCTCGAGGTCCCGTACGGGTAAATTGACGAATAACCGGCTAAACATCGCGCCTCCTTTCCCAAAAAACCACTTTCACAATTCGTCTGAATGTCTTCGATGCAAAGCTTCACGCTGGGCGGTAAGTCAACAGCACCAGGCCGTTCTTGAAAATGCGCGATGAAACCAATCGAAGCGGGATACGCTGCAGCAAGCCTTTAAAGGCCGGGTGGCCGCTTCCCAGGATGATGGGGTTGATGAAGAGGCGGTATTCGTCGACCAGCCGGTGCTGGATGAGCACGGTCGAAAGGTCGGCGCTGCCAAAGATGGCCATGTGCTTGCCGGGCAGCGCTTTCAGCTGCGCCACCTCGGCGGCCGGGTCGCTTTTCACCAGGCGCGAATTCTCCCAATCGACCTGGTTCAGCGTGCGCGAAAATACCACCTTTTGCAGGCGGTTCATCATGCCCGCCACCAACGGATCATCGCGTTTGCCCTCTGGTGAAGGCCAGTAGGCCGCCATCAGTTGGTAGGTGATGCGGCCGAACAGCAGCGTATCGACTTCATCCTCAAGCGCCAGGGCCACTTCATTGAATTCAGCATCCACCGCGTGCCAGTCAATTTCCTGGTTGGGTCCTTCAAAGAAACCGTCCAGCGTGAGCATGTTTTGGAAAATCACCTTACACATCGCAGCACCTCATTGGGATAATTTTGATAATTTTTATCTATTATAGAATATATTTTCGATAATGCAAGAGGTTTAAGAAAGTGGACGGGGAAGACCTTTTTGATCGCTGCCCCAGGGTGTTGGCAGGTCCACAGCCGCGCCTTGACATTGGCGCACGGTCAAGAAACAAGCGCCATTGCGTGAAGGGAATCCGTTTCTGGTGGATTACCCGGGCACGGCAGGAGCAATGCCAAAATGCGGACCATGGCCTGGCACAGCCTCGCCGCCACGAAATTACCGCTATTCCTTGGGCAGCACATAATGCACGCCCGTCACCGTGTCGCGCGGGTTGGCGCGCGCTTCGGCTGCCGCAATCAATTTCCGCTCGATCTCCACCGGCAACGGACCTCCGTTGTCGTCCACCAGTTGCACCAGGATGGTACGCCCGGCTTCATTCTGCTGGCGTTTGATGCGCTGCGCCTCGAATTCATCATGCCGCCAGCGCGACTCGTTATAACTGGCCATGCGGATCATGCGATAGGCGGTAAACGTCCCCAGCAGCAGGAGAGGCACGCCAATTTTAACATTCCAGAACATCAGCAGGATTGGAACGACGATTGAAAAGGCGGACACGATGTAGGCAGTTTTGCGATTCAGGGAGGTATTCACAATTGAATCTCCTGATTAATCCTCAAATATCCATCTTCATTAGGATCCCTCGGCATCCGCATAGGCGGTTCCTGGCGCAAGAGTTCGCGCTGTTGTTCCTCAGGGCGCTGTCGACGGTAGGTAAGAGAACCGCGCCATTTCCGAGGTTTTTCCACCGGGTAAAGGCAGGCTCAGTTGGGAACAAATGTGGAGAGTCGGTCCCCTCAACCACGGGACATTCCTGCCAGCTAGCGCCATACCCTGAAATGATCTTAGCATATTATTACCACTGATTGAACACCCATCCGTACAAGGTCTTCAATGAGGGTCATCGGTGGGTCATCAAAATTCAGCGTTTCTTTTTCTCCCGGCATTCTCATTTTGCTGTAAGATATCCTCATGTCCATTTCCCTATCCTCCCTCACGCGTATTTCGCCGCGCGCCTGGTTCGTCATGGCCGCGCTGGCAATCACCGGGCAAATTGCCTGGGCGGTCGAGAACTCGTGGTTCAACACCTTCATCTACGATACCATTACCCCCGATCCGCGCCCGGTGGCTTGGATGGTGGCTGCCAGCGCCATCACCGCCACGCTGACCACGCTGCTGATGGGCACGCTCAGCGACCGCGCGCGCACGCGTTGGGGCCGCCGCCGTCCGTTCATCCTGTTTGGCTACATTTGCTGGGGCATCTCCACCATTCTCTTCCCCACGGTGGCCTACATTAAAGTGACCAGCCTGGCAGTGATCATGGTGGTGCTGGCCGATTCGGTCATGACCTTTTTTGGCTCCACCGCCAACGACGCGGCCTTCAACGCCTGGACGGCCGACATCGCCCCCAGCAGCCAGCGCGGGCGGGTGGAAGGCGTGCTCAATTTGAGCGTGTTCATCGCGCAGATTGTGGCATTGGTGGCGGCGGGCATCCTCATCGACAGCATCGGCTACTTCATTTTCTTCTATGCCCTGGGCGCCATTGTTCTGGTGGCGGGGTTGGTGGCCGGCAGCCTGCTGCAGGAGCCAGCCCAATCGGAATTCCCGCAGGTGCGCCTGCCGTTTTGGGACGAGTTCAAAGAGCTGTTCAGCCTGGATGTGCTCAGGCAAAACCGCCAGCTGTTCATCCTGCTGCTCTTCATTATGATTACCAGCATCGGCATGCAGGTATCCTTTCCCTACATGATCGTCTACCTGAATAACTACGTCGGCGTGAGCAAGACCGAGTTCAGCATCATCGGCGGCGCGGTCATGGTGGGCAGCGCCATCCTGGCCATTCCATTTGGCATCCTGGCCGACCGCTGGAACAAGCGCGCCATGATGGCGATTGCGCTGGTGATCAGCAGCCTGGGCGGCATCCTGCTCTCGCTGTTCAAGAGCCTGCCGTTACTGGCGCTGGCCGGCTTCCTGTGGCAGGGCTTCGCCGTGGCGGTTTCGGTGCCGTCGGTGGCCTTGTTGAAGGATCTGCTGCCCGAGCAAAACCGCGGCAAATTCCTGGGCATTCGCATGATCTTCTGGATCGCCATCCCAATGGTCATCGGGCCGGCCATCGGCTCGGCGCTGATCCAGGCCTTCGGCATCCCCACCACGCTCAACGGCGAGGCCGGTTTCATCCCGGTGCCGATCATTTTCCAGGTCGGCTCGCTGGTGGCCCTGCTGGGGCTGATCCCGCTGTTCTTCCTGAGGAATGCCGATGCGCGCAACCATCCGGCGTGATTTCTGGTTTGAGCGCCAGCGGATCAACGCACGGAGGGCCATCTTTCACCAGTGGCAGCAGCTTGAGACCTACGGCTGCATCGAAAACTTCCGCATCGCCGCCGGGCTGAGCAGCCGGCCGCGCGAGGGCCAGTTCTTCGCCGATTCCGACGCTTACAAATGGCTGGACGCGGCTGCGCGCATCCAGCGCGACTTCCCCGACCCGCGCCTGGCCCAGCTGGTGGACGAATTCATCGCACTGCTGGCCAAAGCGCAAATGCCGGACGGCTATATCTTCACCTACAACCAGGTGCATTTTCCGGGTGTGCGCTGGCACAATCTGCAGATCGAGCATGAGCTGTATTGTCACGGCCACCTGATCGAGGCCGGCATCTCGCATTACCAGGCCAGCGGGCGCAGCGACCTGCTGGAGATCGCGATCAAAGCCGCTGACCGCATCGTGAGCGACTTCCGCGGTCATGGCACCGATTTTACCCCCGGGCACGAGGAGATCGAGATCGCGCTGCTGCGCCTGCATGAAGTCACCGGCCAGACGGCCTACTTCGAGCTGGCACGCCAGTTCGTCGAGCAGCGCGGGCGCAACCCGCTCTTCGCGCTCTCGATCCTGCGGCAATTCGACGATTCCAACCGGCGCGGGGCGACCGTCAGGCAGCAGATTCAAACTTACCAGCAGCTGCACCCTGAATTCAAGCCGGTCCAATTCCCGGCCGGCAACCTGGCGCGCGCGCCGCGCAATGCCCGGCAGCGCTGGTACCTCTCGGCGCTGGGCGGCAAGTATTTCCAGCAGCACGCGCCCATCCGCCGGCAGAGCGTGCCAGTGGGGCATGCCGTGCGTTTCGGCTACCTCAACACCGCGGCGGCCTGGATCGCGCGGTTGACAGGCGACGGGTCGTTGCTGCCCGCGCTGGAGGCTGCGTGGCAGCACATGGTGACGCGCCGCATGTTCGTCACCGGCGGGCTGGGCGCGCTGGCCGAACTGGAAGGCTTTGGCAACGACGACGAGCTGGATCCCGAA
>CAZHYQ010000051.1:0-9530 GCA_964536805.1 uncultured Longilinea sp. | reverse complement strand
CTGTCATCCTGTTTTCCTTCCTCTACCTGTAAATATATATCAGGACGACACACGCTCCCTTTCCTGTTACAATAGGCCCCATGACTTCCCACCAACCCTCCGACAAGGCCGCGCTGCGCGGCGAACCCTCCTACGTCTGGCGTGCCGGACAGGAACGCCGCCTGGGTATGCTGCGGGCGGCTGCCGGCGAACGCGCCCATGGCAGCGTGCTGGTGGACGGCTGCGGGGTGGGAGCATACCTATCCCGCCTGGCGCAGGAGGCAGCCTGCTGCGTGGGGTTGGACATCGAGCACGAGCGCACGCTCGAGGCGCGCGCCAAGTCGCCGGTAGCCTGGTTGGTGTGTGGGGCCGGCGAGCATCTGCCCTTGCCGGACGCCAGTTTCGACCTGGTGCTGAGCCACGAAGTGCTGGAACATGTGCAGAACGACGCCGAAACCATCCGCGAGATCGTACGGGTCTTGCGACCGGGCGGACGGCTGGCGCTGTTCTGCCCCAACCGCGGTTACCCCTTTGAAACACACGGCATTTACTGGCGCGGCCGTTACCATTTCGGCAACATACCGCTGGTCAACTGGCTGCCGCGGCGCTGGCGCGACCGCCTGGCCCCGCACGTGAAGGTCTATTCGCGCGGCGACCTGGAAAAGCTTTTCGCCGGGCTGCCGGTGCGCTTTATCCAGCGGACGGTGCTGTTTGGCGCTTATGACAACATCATCGCGCGCGCGCCAACGCTGGGGCGGGCTTTGCGTGCCGTGCTGCAAACGCTGGAAGGCACCCCGCTGCGTTTTTTTGGGCTGTCGCATTTCTGGGTGGTTGAAAAAATATAAAATTACAGTTTTGACAGCAAACGATTTGAATAACCAATTTACTTGACAATTCTATACCAATTTGCTAAATTATTACCGTCTTGGTATTGTTCGGCGCTTCTCTAATACAACCCGAAAGATTGCAGGAGAAGCGCCTCCTGTTTAATATCACATTATTTTTATCCATATTCAAAGGAGAAGTCCATGGTACACAAGCCGCTCAATGTTTTGCTGGTGGCCGGCCTGATTTTGACCCTCATGCTGGCGGCCTGTTCTCCTGCCAAGGAGACATCGACTCCTGCGCCAACCGAGGCGCCCACGGTTGCACCAACGGTCGCCCCGACCGCTGAACCGACCGCCGAACCAAAAAGCGGGGCAATAGATAATGTTAAAGACGCTGAAAAGGCAGTCATCCGCATTGTGGCCGAGGGCACTTACCAGTATCCCGATTTCACCCAGTACACGCAGTTGGGTTCGGGCTCCGGCTTCATCATCGATCCGAGCGGCATCGCCGTCACCAACAACCACGTCGTCACCGGCGCGGCGCGCATCAAGGTCTACTTCAGCGACAGCGAAAAAGCCTACAGCGCGCGCGTTTTGGGTGTTTCGGAATGCTCCGACCTGGCCGTGATCGACATTGAAGGCGACGGCTACCCCTACCTGGACTGGTACAGCGAGAAGCCCGAAATCGGGCTGACGGTCTATTCGCTGGGCTACCCGCTGGGCGATCCGAACTTCACCCGCCACAAGGGCGAAATTTCAAAGGAAAAGACCTCCGGCAATACCAGCTGGACGGCCGTGACCGAAGTGCTGGAACACGATGCCATCATCAACCCCGGCAATTCGGGCGGACCGCTGGTGACCGATGACGCCAAAGTTGTGGGCGTCAACTACGCCGGCGCCGCGCAATTCGACCAGTATTTCTCGATCCCGGCTGCTGCGGCCAAGAGCGTGGTAGCCGACCTGCGCACCGGCAAGGACGTGGACTCACTTGGCATCAACGGCGAAGCCCTGGTGGCGGATGATGGCTCCTACTCGGGGCTGTGGGTCTACTCGGTCGATTCCGGCTCGCCCGCCGACAAATCGGGCATCAAGGCTGGCGACTTTTTGACCTCGCTGGAAGGCATCCAACTGGGCCGCGACGGCACGGTGACCGACTACTGCGATGTGCTGCGTTCGCACAGCGCCACGGACACCCTGAGCGTCGAGCTGATCCGTTTCGGCAGCGGTGAAATCATGGACGGCCAGGTGAACGGCCGCGAACTGAAGACGACCGGCTACCTGGATGGCAGCAGCAGCGGCAGTTCCACTGGCGGTAACACCAGCACCCCGTCGACTGAAGCCCCGGCGTACTTCACCGAGGAATTTGACGGTGACCTGCCCAACTGGAGCTACTTCTACTTCGGCAACGAGGATAACTTTGACCTGTACACCGACAGCAGCCAGCTGCTGATGGACATCAAGGCTGCCGACACGTATGTTTACCTGAGCTACGATCCTTACACCTATACCGACGTGCGCGTGGATGCCCAGGTGGAGAACCAGGGTGTCAACGATAACGCCCTCAGCCTGTTCTGCCGCTACACGGACACCAAAGGCTGGTACGAGATGAACATCACCAGCGGTGGATTGTGGTCGATCATGCGCTACGACGAAGCTGACAGCAATTTCGTCAACCTGTATAACGGCGGCTCCGGCTCCATCAACATGGGGCGCGGGCAATCCAATGTGTTTACCTTCGTCTGCTCGGGCAATAAGCTGAGCGCGTACGTGAACAACGTGCTGCTGAAGACCGTCACGGATAATTATTACGATGAAGGCCAGGTGGGTCTTTCAGCCTCGTCCTTCCAATCGGGCAAGGTGACAGTCGGATACGATTGGGTGGCAATCAGCCAGCCGTAAAAGTCAACGGATCGTAATTCGTGATTTGCAGGTCGTGAGCCGTCAATTTGACGGCTCACGATTTTTTAATTGTGGAAACCGTCAGGATGGATTCCAAGCGAAGTATCCATCCTGTAGCGGCGGGTCGCGACCCGCCACTACCAAATTCAGGATCATCAGCAAAGGGTGTGTCAAGCCAGTTGCGTAAGTTAGCCGTTCTTACAATTCCTTCACCATATACAACTCGCCGCGCTGGAAACCGCGCGCTTCGTAATAGCGGCGCGTGCCCACGGCGGCGATGACCGCCAGGTGCTTAAAACCGGCCGCGCGGGCCAGGTCAGAGGCGCGTTCGAGCAGGGCGGTGCCCAGGCCGATATGCTGGGCGGCGCCTTCGGCTTCGGCACCCACCGCCAGCGCCTGCCCATAAACATGCACCTCGCGGATGAGCGCCGCGCCGGTCAGGTCGGGCATATTCAATGCGGGGGCATCGGCCTCCGGCAGCGACAGGCGCAAATAGCCGGCGATGCGGTCTTCGGGGGTGACAAACTGCAGGAAGTGCTCTTCGGCTGAGGCTGGATGATAGATAAAATCCTGCAAGGTCAGGGTATCGGGCGAAACAGCCTGCCCGCGCACCTCGCGGCAGCGGACGCAGTTGCAGTGCTGCCCGCGGCGTTCCAGTTCGGCCAGCACATCCTGGCGCAGGCTGGTGCGGCGGTTGCCGTCCACCACGTGCGTGGAGGGGATGTCGCGGATGACGCGGTTGACGCGGCAGTAGGGTGGAATGCCGGGCTTGACGTCGGCAATTAAATTCACCAGTTCAGCGGTGGTGTAGGGGATGTACTCACCGCGCTGCCAGTAGGCATATAAATCGGCGTTGGCCAGCAGCTGGGTGGGATAGATCTTGATCTCGTCGGGCGCGTAGCCGTCGTCCCACAAACGGGCGAAGTCGGCCCGGTCGCTGTCGACCGTGGCGCCCAGCAGATTGGGCATCCAATGCAGCACAATTTTGAAGCCGGCGGCGCGCAGCATGACGGCAGCCTGCAGGGTGCGGGCGGCGGTGTGCCCGCGCTTGTTCAGTTCCAGCACGCGGTCATCCAGCGACTGCGCGCCCATCTGCACCTTGGTCACGCCCAGGCGGCGCAGCCAGGCCAGCTCGGCCGGCGTGATCTCATCCGGGCGGGTCTCGATCACCAGGCCCACATTGCGGTGGGCGGCGGTTTCGTTGCGCGCCTGGGCTTCGTCGAGCGTGGCTGAATCGGCACCGTTGAGCGCGTCGAAGCAGCGCCGCACGAACCATTCCTGGTAGTCGCGCTTGTAGGAACTCCACGTGCCGCCCAGGATGAGCAGCTCCACCTTGTCGGAGGGATGGCCGACGGCGTCGTACGAATCCAGGCGCGAGCGCACCTGGTCGAAGGGATCGAAGGCATTCTGAAAGGCGCGCGCCGCGCCGGGTTCATCCGGCAGGTAGCTCTTGGGCATGCGCACGTCGGTGGGGCAGAAGATGCACTTGCCCGGGCACGGGTACGGCTTGGTGAGCACGGTTACGGTGGTGACGCCGGAGAGCGTGCGCACCGGTTTCATGCGGATGCGCGCTAGCAGGGACGGGTCGGCGGGCCATTGGCCGCTGTCCACCAGCTCGCGATAGGCTGCCACCAGCACATGCTTGGCCAGATAGCCGCCGCCGGGAAGCGGGTGTTTGCGCAGGGTTTTGAACACGTCGCCCGAAGTGCGCATTTCTTCCAGCACCAGGCGCGCCATCTCCAGCATCTCCGGCGTGACGGCGCGGGCTTTATTCCAGTCTTCCACTTTGCGGTCAAAGTCAACCATAAGAGTCTTATTTTACCGCATTGACAGGCAATTCGGGCTGCGTGAAGCGGACAGGTGGGCAGGCCAAAGCTTGTGTTGATGGGCGGGGTTGAACACAGTACAATGACGCCATCGATTGGATTGAGTTTTGATCCCGAAAATTTTTTTCAGAGTTTGTCCGTGATGGCCCAATTAACGGTATTGGAGAAATGAGTGTGAGTTCATGGACGGTAACGCGCAGGATGATAATCAAAAATACTGGTCGATTGCGCTGTGGTTGGCGCTCTTTACCATTTTCTACAACCTGGCCGAGGGTGCGGTCTCCATTTATTTCGGTGCCCAGGATGAGACCCTGACGCTATTTGGTTTCGGAATCGACTCGTTTATTGAGGTCATGTCCGGACTGGGCATTCTCGCCATGGTGCTGCGCATCCGCAAAAATCCCGGCACGCCGCGCTCGCAATTCGAACAGACAGCCTTGCGCATTACCGGCGTTTCCTTCTTTATCCTGGCGGCCGGGCTTGGCGCGACCGCGCTCTACAACCTTTTCACGGTTCACAAACCTGCCACCACCTTGCCGGGTCTGATCATCTCTTTGATCTCGATTGCCGTCATGGGGCTGCTGGTGGCGGGCAAGCGCCGGGTTGGCCGCCGGCTGGCTTCGGCGCCCATTCTGGCGGATGCCAATTGCACCATGGTGTGCATCTATATGTCGGTGGTTTTATTGATCGCCAGCCTGATCTACCAGTTCACCGGTTTTGGCTTTATCGACAGCCTGGGCGCGCTTGGTCTGATCTATTTTTCGGTGAACGAGGGCAAAGAAGCCTTTGAGAAAGCCGCCAGCCTGGCGGATGACTGTTGCGGCGAAGAGGAAATCCTGGGGAATTCGTGAGGGGGACGCGCTATTTGAGCTTGAATACAGATAAAATCTTAACGCCTTCCACCTGGACGGAATACACTTCCTGATAGGACGGGTAGGATTTTTTCCAGCGGTAGTTGGTGATTAAATAGCTGGCTTCCTGCTCATTTTCAATCCAGTTCAACCGCTTCGCATCCTCTTGCGGAAGGATGAAGGTATAGCTGCCTGGCGAGGTTTCCGAAACGTACTTAATCACAGGGCTCTTATCGAGGCTGATGAATTCCAATCCGCTGCGGTAGGCCAATCCCCAATAATCCATGTCAAAGCGATCTTGAATTTCGCTCAGGTTTTTTCCAGCCAGGCGGTTGAAATACAGCTGCTCGTAGGGATGCGCCTGGATCATGAAGAGGGCGGTGGAAATAAAGGAGACCCCTAAAACCAGGATCAAGGCAGCCGAAGCAAGGTTAATCCGGCCGAATATATTTTTCAACTTTAAAATGGTTTTTTCAAAACCCCAGAAAGCCAGCAGCAGAAAGGCGGGATAGATGAAAAACAGGTGCCGCCACGAGTCGTACAGCACCGATTTGAGAATGAAGACCATGGTCAGTGGAATGAAGAACCAGGCCGCGATCAGGAACAATTTCAGCTGCTGCTTTTCGAAGAAACGGCCAGCAGACGCGCCGATTCCGGCGACCAGCTGGATAAGACCAATCAGGAAAAGACAGGAATATGCGATGGGCGTCGAAATCAAGATCCAAACGATAGGGTAATACCACGGCAGTTGGCTGGCAGGCTGAAGACTGCCCATGAACAAGACCGGATGATCCCAGTTGAAACGGCTCATCTCTTTCAGAGCCTGCAGAAAATGACCAACCGGATTGGACCAAAGGATCGGCCAGAAAAGGATTGTTAAGAAAAGAAACAACAGGAGAAATAGGGCGAATTTTGGCAGGAAGTGAGAAATTCTTTCTTTGAAATTTGTGGCTGGGCGAAGGAGTTCTTCCGCCATGATAAGGATGACGAGAACCGGAATCAGGATCCCGGCCAGCCGGATGGTGGTGGTGATGGCGGAAAACACGGCAAGCAAGATCAAAAGAGACATTCTGCGGGTTTCGACAAACCGGATGAGCAGGGTAAAGCTCAAAATAAAAAAAACGAGCAGCGGAATATCTTTCGAATTATAAAAAGCGTTATCAAATATGCGCGGGCTGAGGATCAACGCCACCGAACAAAGCAGCGCGGTGGAAGAATGTTTGAAGATGTTTTTGGAGAGGAGATAAAAGAAAACCGCCCCGATGAAGAAGGTTAAAAATGTGCAAAGATGCCGGAGGAAGAAAACATCCCGCAAGGTGGCGGGCGAGGCAATTTTTTCCACCCCGATCAGGAAGACTTCGTAGATTGGGCCATAAAAGCGGTCGTTCATGACGGCCAATGAATTGGGTAAACCCTTGATGTATTGAACGTTGGCAACCCCGACATCCCTTTGGATTGGCTCATCCCAGGAGATGCCATAGTCCCGGTAGATGGTCAGGCCTACAACCAAAAGAATGGCAAATAGCAAAACGGGGAGAAAAATCTGCTTAATTCTTTGCTGGATACCGGACATCATTTTTTGCGCCTGGATCGATCGCTAAGCCGCATTTTGTGACGGAGTTTTTTAACTGCAAAATGCCGTTCACTTCGCCAATTAATTCCAAAACCTGCCCGAAAGTTACCCGCAAGGCTATCCCTCCATTGCGTTTGCCCCTTGGATAGCACCTGACTTGCCTAAATCATTCTACACTGCCCGCGGTTATTCTGCAACGGCAGCGAAATGAGCGCCACTTTGGCGGGAAAATAAGCGGTGACTTTATGTATACCGTTGTGCATCCACCCGTCCTTGGATAGCCAAAGCATTCTGTCGCTCTTACAGGTCTTTGACGAAATGAATGGGCGATAGCCCTTGTCCGCGCACGGTGGGGCGAGGCTTCCGACGCCGTATAAGATTTACCGGAATTATCTCGCCTCGCCCTTACAGGACAGGCGGTACAGGGGTCAAAATGGTCGAATCCCGCGCATTTCCGTAAAGGCGATAGCAGGTCGGGAAGTTGGGCAGATGAAGAACGGGCCTTGATTCCGACCTGCTTCGCCCAGCATGGTACCGTTGCGGGCGACAGCATCCGGGAAGTCGTAACTTTTTTCCCCGGCAGTGAAGATTCCCCGGATGCTGTCGCCCTCACAGGGCAGGCGGTTTACGCTTCACCATTCACGAATACCGTATCAACGAATACCGCCCTTTCTTCGCCCCATTTCCCTTTTTAATCCAAAATTTCCTCTTTTGACAGGTTGCGCATTTCCTCTTTAAGGTCGTATGCTGTCTTCATAAATAGAACAAAATATCTATTTTGAATGCCGGGCACGGACGCAGCGAACATCCAAAGCGCACGGGGGCCAACGCGCCGCCCAAAGCGCCCTTGCCCGGCCAACGGGAGGGATATGGGCGCAACTTCGACGGGCCGCCGCAAGCCAAAGCGCGGGCGCGCGGTGCCCGGGCTGGAGGACGAGATCCAGCTGCTGCGTGAGATCATTCAGCGCGCGGCGGCCATGGCCGAGGAGGACCGCGCGGTGATGGACCTGGTGCGGCTGTGGGGCGCGGCCGGACGGGCTGCCGGGCAGCTTTCGGGGCTGCTCAAAACCGAACGGGCGCTGGGGGCGCTGCGCGACGCCAACGCCGAACTGGACCTGGCGCTGCGCGAGGCGCTGGATGAGCTGGATGCCTACCGCCGCGAGCACGGCGTGGAGATGGAATGAGCGAAAAATCGGTTGGGCGCGAGGTGAACAAGGACGATGTGCTGCTGGCCCTTACGGAGTGGGAGGTTTTTACGCGGACATTCTCGCATATCCGGCTGCGCGAATATCAAAAAGCCGCGCTGGCTGCCGCGGTGCATTCGGTAATGGCGCACCTGGGACGCAGTCTGGTGGTGATGTTCCCGCGCCAGGCCGGTAAAAACGAACTGCAGGCGCTACTGGAGGCCTTCCTGCTGGCTAAACTGCAGGATACCGACGCCGAGATGGTCAAGGTTTCGCCAACCTGGAAACCGCAAAGCCTGAACGCTATGCGCCGCCTTGAGCGCGTGCTGCGGCGCAACGATCTGACCCGTAATCACTACAGCAAGGAAAGCGGCTATATCTTCCGCATCAACCGCGCGCGCATCGCCTTTCTCTCCGGCGCGCCGGAGGCCAACATCGTCGGCGCCACCGCCTCGACGCTGCTGGAGGTGGACGAGGCGCAGGACGTGCAGATCGACAAGTTTGACCGGGAAATTGCCCCGATGGCGGCCTCGACCAACGCCACGCGCATCTTCTGGGGCACAGCCTGGACGGCGCACACCTTGCTGGCACGCGAACTGCGCGCCGCGCAGGCGCTGGATGCGCTGGATCCAAAAGATAAGTATAAGCGCGCCTTTGTCGCCAACGCCAACCAGGTGGGCGAGGAGGTTCCGGCCTACCACGCCTTCGTGGCAGGGCAGATCGCCTCGCTGGGGCGCGACCACCCGGCCGTGCAGAGCCAGTTCTTCTCGCAGGAAATCAACGAGAACGGCGGTCTGTTCCCGGCAGCGCGCCGGGCACTGATGCAGGGCGATCACGCCGCCTTGAATTGCCCGCGCGCCGGGCAAAGCTACGCAATGCTGCTGGACGTGGGCGGCGAGGACGCCGGGCTGCAAAGCAGCGACAGCCTTGCCAACCCGGGACGGGATGCCACCGCGCTGACGGTGGTGGAAGTGGATCTCTCCAGCTGCGCGGATGCCATGATCCACGCGCCAACCTACCGCTGCGTGGCGCGCCAGATCTGGCAGGGGGCGGGTCACGACCGGCTGTACCGCGAGGTGCGCGCCCAGGCCGAGCACTGGCGGGCACGCTGGCTGGTGGTGGATGCCACCGGGGTGGGCGCCGGGCTGGCAGCCTTCCTCGAGCGCAGCCTGCCGGGGCGGGTGCATGCCTTCACCTTCAGCGGTGCCAGCAAATCGAAGCTGGGCTGGGATTTCACCGCCCTGGCGGATGCCGGGCGTTGGAAGGAGCCGCGCGACGCCGGCGACCTGGGTGCGTTGTTCCTGCGCCAGGCCGAGGGCTGCCAGTTCACCCTGCTGCCCGGCCCGGAGAAGCGCATGCGCTGGGGCGTGCCCGACGGCGCGCGCGACCCG
>CAZHYQ010000050.1:5294-10173 GCA_964536805.1 uncultured Longilinea sp. | reverse complement strand
CCGCCGCCGCTGCCCGAGCAGGTGATTCTGCCCGCGCCCAAGCACGAGATGGAAGACCTGAACGCCTGCGGTCCGGCCACGCTGGCCATGGCGCTGCGCTTCTGGGGCTGGGAAGGCGACCAGTTCACCATCTCGAAAGAGATCAAGCAGATCCGCGCCGACCGCAACGTCAACGTGGAGGAACTGAAGTACTACGTCGACAATTTCGTCCCCGGCATGAGCGCCGAATTCCGCGTGGGCGGCGACCTGGAGCTGCTGCGCCGCTTTTTGGCGGACGGCATGCCGGTGATGATTGAAGAATCGTTCATGCTGGACAAGAACTTCCGCGTTGGCGACGACCGCTGGGCGGGCCACTACCTGCTGATCACCGGCTACGATGACAGCGCGCAGCAGTTCATTGCCCAGGATTCGGAACGCGGCCCCAACCGTTTCATCGCTTATGACACGCTGGAAAAGGACTGGCAGTCCTTTAATCATGTTTACATCCTGATCTACCCGCCCGACAAGCAAAACAACGTGCTCAACCTGCTCGGCGCGCAATTTGATTACAATACCAACCGCCAGTACGCCCTCGACCAGGCCAAAGCGGTGACGGTCAGCGATCCGACCAATGCCTATGCCTGGTTCAACCTGGGCACCAACCTGATGTATTTCGGCCGTTACGATGAATCGGTGGCAGCCTACGATAAGGCGCGCGACCTGGGACTGCCGCAGCGCATGCTGCGCTACCAGTTCGGACCGTTCATTGCCTACTTCAACATGGGGCGCATCGACGACCTCTCGGCCCTGGCCGACTACGCCCTGGAAATTACGCCCAACTCGGAAGAAGCCCTGTTGTGGAAAGGCTGGGCGCTCTTCCGGCAGGGCAAACGCGACGAAGCGCTGGCTTCGTTTCAGGCGGCGTTGGATGCGCATCCCAATTACGGCGACGCACTCTACGCCATCAATTACGTTTACAACAACTGAACCTCATGAGCAAACGCGTCATTATTTCGGTGATCGTGCTGATCGTAGCTGCCTGCCTGGTGATGAGCCTGCTGGCGGTGGTTGGCGTCATATCCTTCCTGCGCATCAATCCGGCGGCCACCACCGTGCGAACGGAGGCCGCCCCGACCCCGCAGGTTGAATTGCAGACCACGCCGCAAGCCACCGCCGCGGCGGCGGACGGGATTTCACCTGACGAGCTGTTGGCTATGAAGAAAATCGAGCAGCAGACGGAAGCCAACCGCGGCCTGAGCCTGAGCGGAGAGATCCAACGCAAGCTGCTCACCCCCGACCAGTTGCGCCAGCGCGTGATGGATGAATTTCTCAAGGATTACACGCCCGCGGATATGGCCGTCGACCAGAAGGTGTTGAGCGTTTTTGGCCTGCTGCCGCGCGATTTTGACCTTAAGACGTTTTATACCGACCTGTACAGCGAACAGATCGCTGGTTTTTATGACGATAAGACCAACGAGATGGTGGTGGTGCAGGGCGAGGGTTTTGAAGGTCCCGAGAAGGCGACCTATGCCCATGAATTCACCCACGCACTGCAGGATGAAGCTTACGATCTCACCAACGGCCTCAAAACTGATGAGGAAACCTGCCGCAAGGACAGCGAATATTGCGCCGCGGTGCAATCGCTGGTGGAGGGCGATGCCACCCTGAGCGAGCAACTCTGGCTGTATAACTCGGCCAGCCAGACCGACCGCGACCAGTTGGACAAGTTCTACAGCACCTACCAGTCGCCGGTTTACGACAGCGCGCCGGCCTTCATGCAAAAGGATTTTCTCTTTCCTTATGACCAGGGCCTGAATTTTGTGCTCAAGTTTTACCAGGACGGCGGCTACCCGGCCGTGGACAAGCTCTTTAAAGATCCGCCGGTTTCAACCGAACAGATTCTGCACCCGGAGCGCTACCCGGCTGACAAACCGGTCAAGCTGGACATGCCCGATCTGACCAGCACGCTGGGGCAGGGTTGGGAAGAGATCGACCGCAACAACGTGGGCGAGTGGTACACCTACCTGATTCTGGCGCTCGGCAACCAGGAAAGCACGCGCCTGGCCGATGACGTGGCGCTAAAGGCGGCCGAAGGCTGGGGCGGCGATACCTATGTGGTCTATTCCGGCCCGCAGACAACGGACGTGGCACTGGTTTATCTTTCACAGTGGGATACGGGCAGCGACAGCAATGAATTCTGGCAGGCATTCCAGCAGTATGCCGGCAAGCGTTGGGGCCAGGCGGCGCAAAGCAGCGCCGACCGGCTGGAATGGTCCGGTACCGCGGACGGAGCCGTGCTGCTGCAGCGCGACGCTGCCGGGCAGGTGGTGTGGGTGGTGGCGCCCGACGTTGCAACCGCCAACAAGCTGGCCGTGCAGGTGCCGGGTTTGGAAAATAGGATTTATTGACGGATAAAACAACGTCAGGGGAGGGTTTCCACCCTTTTGGGTGCGGGCGACCCTCCCCGGCACTTTTTAGCTCAGGTTTTATTACACCGCCAGGCGGTGGATGAATTCGAGCAGCCGTTCGGCGATCACTTCCTTGTCGTTGTCCATGGTGGCCACGTGATAGGAGTTCTCCAGCCACACCTGCGCCCGATCGACCGACGAGACATTGTCAAAAATGAAGGCCGCGTTGGCGGGATTCACCACGTGGTCTTCGCGGGATTGGAAGGCCAGCAGCGGACAGACGACGTTGGGCAGAAGGTCGCGGGTGACGCCCATCAGCGCGTAAATCTGGCGCACCGAGGGCACCGGCACCACCGGGTAAGCCAGTTCGGTGATGCCTGGCTTCTTGATGTCGGAACCCACACCCGGGACGGTATCGGGCAGGCCGAGACCGAACGCCAGCCCGGCCATGCCGGGGTTGTTGAGGAATACGGCGGCGTTGATAGGGGCGGCCCCGGCGAAGACCTTGGGGTACATGGCCGCCATGTAGAGCGTCAGGGTGCCGCCCATCGAGAGACCGGTGATGAAGATCTTCTGGCAGCGCTTTTGCAGGCGCTCCATGGCGTGTTCCACCGAACGCACCCAGTCTTCGGCGGTCGATTCCGCCATGTCGGCCGGGTCGGTGCCGTGCCCTTTCAAACGCGGTCCAATGACCGTGAAACCGCCTTTTTCGGCCAGGTATTGGCCCAGGAAGAACATGCTTTGGGTTGTGCCGGTGAAACCGTGCGAAACCAGCACGCCGATTTCGCTGCCTTCCATGTAGAAGGGTTCAGCTCCTGCCATAATGGGATACTTTGACATGTGACCTCCATTTTTTCAGAACCGGATTCTTCTACTCATACTGTAGCGCCGTGACGGGTTAAAGGCAAGCCCGGGGTATACATAGCCCGCGTTGTGACAACTGGATTAAAGCAGGATGAGGATTTGAAAATAATGGCGCGCAGGGCTAGGGAGGAACGCGGGTCAATGGTAAAATGTCCCTCGAACGCTTTTGGAGCAAAGTAATCGTAAATCCAAATTGCCGTTCGCGCCCGATACCCCCTGGAGGACAGAATGCATTTGAACGCCGTTCGTTTGCAACGAACCTTGCTGGTTATTCTGCTGGCGGCCTTGCTGTTGAACCTCGCCGGCACCACCATGGCGCAGGCGCAATCCAGCGCGCCGCCGGTGGTTCTGACCATGTTTTGGGGCGACGGCTGCCCGCACTGCGCCGAGGCCAAGCCGTATCTTCAGGAACTGCAGAAAAAATACCCCAACCTGGAGTTGAAGTTATACGAGGTCTGGTACAACGACGCCAACCTGAAAATGATGGACGACATGGCCCAGCAGCACGGCTTCAAGGCCAGCGGCGTGCCCACCATTTTCATCGGCGACAAGTACTGGGTGGGTTGGACCGACGAGATCGGCAAGGAAATCGAAGACACCATTAAAAGCGCCTCCGCTGGCGGCACTTCCACCGTCATTCAACCTGAAGGCGACGTGATCAAGCTGCCGCTGATCGGCAACGTCAGCCTCAAGGGGCAGTCGCTGCTGGTGAGCACGCTGCTGATCTCCTTTGTAGATGGGGTCAACCCCTGCTCGGTGTGGGTGCTGACGATGCTGCTGGCGCTGACGCTGCACACCGGCTCGCGCAAAAAGGTGCTGGTGATCGGCCTGATCTTCCTGACCGTCACGGCCGCCGTTTACGCGCTCTTCATCACCGGGCTGTTCACCATATTGAAGATCGCCAGCTTCACCAAGTGGATCCAGGTGGTGGTGGCGCTGTTTTCGCTGTTCTTTGCCATCGTCAACATCAAGGATTATTTCTGGTACAAGGAAGGCGTTTCCTTTACCATCGACGACAGCAAGAAACCCGGCATTTTCCGCAGCATGCGCCGGGTGATGGACGCAAGCGAATCCTTCTGGAGCATGGCGGGCGCCACAGTGGTTCTGGCGGCTGGCGTTTCGCTTGTGGAATTTTCCTGCACGGCAGGTTTCCCGGTGCTGTGGACCAACCTGCTGACGGCGCAGGCGGTGACGCCGCTGGTTTTCGCGGGGCTGCTGCTGCTCTACATGGTCATCTACCAGCTGGATGAGATGGTCATTTTTGGCACGGCGGTCTTTTCGCTCAAGGCCAGCAAGCTGGAAGAGAAACACGGCCGCATCCTCAAGCTAATCGGCGGCATGTTGATGCTGACGCTGGCGGCCGTCATGCTGATCAAACCGGCGCTGATGAGCGACCTGGGCGATTCAATGATTGTCTTTGCCATCGCTGCCGTCGCCACGCTGCTGGTGCTACTGGTTCACCGCCGCATCCTGCCGGCTTTCGGCATCTGGATCGGCAGCGAGAAAGAGCTGCACAAGAAGGGCGCAGCCAAAAAGCGCAAGCATTAGGATAACCACAGAGTCGCAGAGTACACAGAGAAGAAAAATAACTAGCAAAAAGAGAGATCTAAACAAGATCTCTCTTCTTT
>CAZHYQ010000050.1:0-5194 GCA_964536805.1 uncultured Longilinea sp. | reverse complement strand
CAGAGAAGAAAAATAACTAGCAAAAAGAGAGATCTAAACAAGATCTCTCTTCTTTCATTCTCTTTTTGCTCTGTGTTCTCTGAGTCGCCTGCACCCGAAGGGTGCTGTGGTTATTCTTCTCTTACAACGTAAACAGCCCGAAGAATTGCAGCAGCGGGCGGGCCCACGGGATGGCGGCCAGCACCATCACCAGCGCCAACCCGAAACCGATGGCCGCGCGTTTATGTTTGCCAGCGGCGCTGGCGGTCTTGCGCGAAAGCGAACGGGCGACGTGCGCAATGACGATGGCCAGCACCATCACGCCGATATGTTCGACGGCAAAGAAACGCGAGCCGCTGTTGCCCATGGCCGCGCCGAAGTTCTTGAGGATGGGCTGCATGAACGGGCTGGTGAAATACAGCAGCAGGCCGAGCAGCAATTGCAGGTCGAGCATGGAGGTGAACAGCATGCCGGCGCGGTCGTCGGCTTTGACCCATTCCTTCTTGCCCAGCCAGCCGGAGAAGGCGCGTACCGCAGCCAGGATGCCGAAGATCAGCACCAGCCAGCGAGTGATGTTGTGTAAAGTAATCAGGACGGTTTGCAGCATGGAAGCTCCTTTGATGATAGATTACCAAAACGGTATAGAATGAATTATATCCTTTCAAAAATTGCCTGTCAAATATACTGCGCAAACAAAAAAGCAGCCTGCGTAAAACAGGCTGCTCTTCTTGTGAATAAAAATGGTTGACTTGAAATTACATCTTCTTAGGCGCGCCCACCGGGCAGACGTCTGCGCAGTTGCCGCAATCCTGGCATTTGGCTGCATCGATCACATAGGTGCCGCCATTTTCGGAGATGGCGCCTTCAGCGCATTCGGGTTCGCAAGCGCCGCAAGCGATGCATTCATTCGCGTCAATCTGATAAGCCATGGTTTTATAAGTCCTTTCTGGAAACCTGTGAAAGCGATTAACTGCCGCAAGAATAGCACAATCAGACAATCCATGTCAACATTGCGGCGGGTTGCGAATGTCACCTGTTTGAGGGGTAAATGTCACCGTTTTGAGCCTGGCGGCAGGGCGTTTTTGGCGTGACCTCACCTTGACAACCCGGCTGAATCGCATATAATAACACTCGCCTTCCTCGATAGCTCAATTGGCAGAGCGGGCGGCTGTTAACCGCTAGGTTCCAGGTTCGAGTCCTGGTCGGGGAGCCTGAAGAATTACCGCTGAAATCAGCGGTTTTTTTTGTTTACGTTCGACGCACCCACGGGGGGGTGTAACACCCACCGAGTGCTTTCCAAGGCCTCGCGTTGGTTGCGCACAGCGTGCGACGAGGAGACCAGACAGAATTGTTGATTATCGATTGCTGATTTCTGTTTCTTTATTTCTTCCGATGGATGGTTAATTAAAGCAGCGCAAGATAACGCGCCCTAAAATTTCTCTCCGTAGGGCGAGGACAATCAGGGCAGGGACACGCTGACCTGGTTAACCTTTGTCACGACCACCTCCAGGTGACCAGAACCCTCTCCCACCACCTTGCCGCTGTTGTCCTTGATCTCGGCCTGGTAATCGGAGACCAGTTTCAACAAAGCCCCGGTTTCGTGGTCGATCCAAATCTTGCCGTCGTTCTTCAGGATCGTCTGCCCGAACATGGCCAACATACCGGTCGTGTCGTCTGACTGGATGCCTTTGAGGACATACACATCGGCCGTCCGTCCTTCGAGCGTTTCCATTCCGACCGCCTCTGCTTTAAGAGATCCCACCCCCAAGACCATGGCGGGGTTGAGCGGCCAGAGCGCCCAGGCAAGCGCTGCTCCGTCGACCTGTTCCACTTTGCCATCCATTACTTGGTAATCCACGCCGTCGATCACGTAGTACTCGTAGATTTGTCCGTCGGAATTGCTGGTGAAGTGCAAATTATTCCCGGCCGCGTCCGCACTGTACTTTATGGTCTTTTGCCCGGCTTTTCCATTGACCCAGGCCGGCGACTGGTCGTACGTCTCCAGGTGGTAGGATTGTAGGACGGGAGGCGTGGTGTCGGTGCCGAGCAGCAGGTTCAGTGAATTGGCGATCGATTGAGTCGCGCCAGCCGCGGGTGACAGGGTGGCGGTGGGTTTAGGGGTGGGCGTGACGAGCGGGACCGGGCCTGCACTGTTGATCATCACCTGAGTTTTATCGCCCGCGCGTATCCGGACCTGCAGGCGGTTTCCATCCTTGTTGTAGGAAAGCAGCGCCGAGGTGGCGCCAAAGGAGCCGCTGTTTTCTGCCGCGAACCCGGCTTTTTCCATCTCATCCAGGTAGAAGTTCTCGACATCGTCCAGCGATTGGGCGGTGGTATAGGAGATCATGCCGGGAATGCGCAGCATATCGGTGGCGTCAGCCGTTTGAGGAACCTCCGGGAGGGGGATAGGGCAGTCAGCCGGGAGGATGTCTGACCCTTGAGGATCGAGTGTCTCAACCTGGTATTCCCAGGTCAGTTTTCCGGAGACGCCCGGGCCAAAGACCTCTTCGCCTCCTTCAAGGCTGAGCTGCGCTTTGAGGATATATCCGCCGGACGCCGCGATCCAGACTTTTCCCGTGAAAATCCCGTTCGTTTTTGTCCTGCTCCCACTGACAGGCAAGTCAAAGACTTGGGCGGTTATCCCATCCACAGTCTCGCTCTTCCCGCTGTCGGTGAGGGCTATCAATTTTGGCAGTTTACTGGCCGGCTCGACCAGGTTGTAAGGGGTGTCATCCTGGGCGGGATAATTGGCGGTACAGGGCTGTCCTTCCTGGGTGCGCAAATAATGCGCGTCGCCCAGGGTCGCCTCCCACCCTGGGAAAGGAGCAGACCCTTCCAGGCCGGTCTGAGCATAACTCAAGGCGCGCAGCTGGCGGCTGTTGTCGGCGCTCAGCTCAAAGCGCTGCGACCAGTTCAGGTCCTTGCTTTCGAATTGTTCGGTCAGGATGGCATGGTAGGCGCTGAGGCTGGCCAGGCCTTTGGTTGGGTCCTGGAATGCGATCGTTTCAATCGCGCCTGCGCCAGGTTGGGTGTTTTGATCTTGGGCGGCGGCAGTGGCAGCCGCGGGAGAAACGGACGAAGACCTCGTTGGGATGGACGCGCAGCCGCTCAGGAGGGTTATTGCGATCAGGCCGTGCAGTACTTTGAGGAGCAGTTTGATCATTGCATCCTCCTTAGTATTGATTTCCGCGAATCGGCATCAGCGTGATCGTCAGTGAGTAGAGCGAGTGGTCACCCAGGTTGAAGTAACAAGACATTCCGTGGTCCAGGTGGATGGAACCGCCCTCGGCAGGCAGGGTCACATTATCCAGGTGATTGAGTTCGAGAAACATCCCATTTCCTTCGGCGGTCGGCAGGACGGGAACATATTTAACCTGGATGTTGTATTCGCTGTAATCTTTTAGCTCAAGGTGCACAAGTTTGGCATATTGGAGCGGGTTTACGCCCATGTTCAGCTTGAGCTGGCCGTCCGAAAGGTAGCCCTCCACCTGCAATGGAAAATCGCCCGAGATCGGATCCGTGAGGGTGAAATGGAACGGGGCGGGAATCTGATCGGCGGCGTAGGAGTTGAACTCACCGCTCCCGCCCAGCAACTCGACTTTGGTACTTGTGCTGTCTGCATGCGGTTTATCCACTTTCAACTGCCCGTACCATTCGGTGGTCGCCCCCACCACCATATTCCATTCCGGGATGATGGGGTACTCTTCTTGAAATTCGATCTTCAGGTACCAGCGGCATTCGGTTGCGTCCAAGGCGAGGCGGATTGGCTGGCTGGCGGTATAGTCCGTTTTGGTTGCCTGGGCGGTGAGCGAGATGTAGCCCGCTTTGGTCACCGGCCAGTACACGGTTGAGTTCCCCGCGGCGTTCGTCACCTGGGCTCGAACGTTCCCCTGGTCGTCCTTCACTTCCACCATGGCCCAATTGACAGGGGGCGGTACATCCGGAATATCCACATTATTCAGAACTAAAAAGTCCAGCGGGACTGAATCCCCCACGCAAACATTCTGCGCATTGGGGTCACGGGTTAGGTCCAGGTAAAGTTTTCCCCACCAGTGGGTCGTCTGGGGAAAAGATGAACTGGCGGTGGTTGAAAGAAAAATCAACCCCAGCAAGAACAGGCGTAACACCAGCCGGGAAAACTGTCGAACCGATCGGTTGTGTTTCATCCGGGCTGCCCCCTGTGAAGGATTTCACCAAGTGCGAAATATGGATAGGAATAGTATAGATGATTCCGGTTAAATAGATGTACAGATCCCCGCAAGGAATATGTTTTTAGAATTAAGGTTACATTCGATAAATTCGAATTATCACAAGCGTTATAATTCACGAATGAATCGAAACCACATTTATCCAATAATTCAAGCAATCATTGCAGCCGTCCTGTTTGGCGCCAGTGCTCCCATCGCCAAGTTGTTTTTAGGGGATATCAATCCCATAACCCTGGCAGGACTTTTATATCTGGGTTGCGGTTTTGGTTTGCTCATCATTAAAATTACTCAAAAATTCATAAATAAACAGAACGCTTTAGAAGCCAAAATTAAAAAAGAAGATATCGGTTGGCTTTTTGGAGCGATTATTGCTGGCGGTGTTGTTGCTCCCATTGCTTTACTGTTTGGATTGCGGGACACACCAGGATCAACAGCATCGCTGCTGCTTAATTTTGAAGGCATTGCAACCACTTTAATCGCAGCCCTGGCATTTCACGAACACGTAAGCAAACGCACCTGGCTATCCATTATCTTAATAACTTCCGCAAGCATCTTATTAACAATGAACGCCACCGGTAATTGGGGATTCTCTTTTGGCGCCCTGGGCATTATTTTCGCCAGTGTTTTGTGGGGGATTGATAACAATTTCACACGCAATATTTCATCGAAAAACCCGACCACCATTGTAATGATAAAGGGTTTGGCTGCTGGAAGTTTCTCCTTAATTCTTGCATTAATCCTGGGGAATGATCTGCCCCAAATCCGGATTATTTTCCTTGCAATGTTGCTCGGCAGTCTTAGTTATGGCGTGAGTATTATTCTATTCATTCGAGCGATGCGCGGACTTGGAGCAGCACGGGCCAGCACCTTGTTCGGAACGTCACCGCTGGCTGGCATCGTATTATCCATTGTGCTCTTGCACGAATCACCTAATTTATGGTTTGTGATGGCGCTCATGCTTATGGTTATCGGAACTTTATTTTTGCTGTTTGAGAAACATACACACA
>CAZHYQ010000049.1:0-10364 GCA_964536805.1 uncultured Longilinea sp. | reverse complement strand
CCGACGCGGTCAGCATCGATATGCCCAGGTCGGCGATGCCGTAGAAAACCTTGGTACGGTTGGCTAATTTGATATTCATCGGGTCTCTCCTGGTGCGGGTCAGCGCTGCATGTGCTGCCTGGCTAGGGATAGAAAGGTGTCCGCGGGGACGATGTGGACGTGCTCATCCTGGATGGACTCGGCGAAATAGGCCACATCCGCCAGCGTGGTGCGGTAGGCAAACAAATGTGCGCCAATAAAGCGCGGACGCGGGCCGGGTGCTTCGATCAGGCTGCGCACGGCGGCCAGCGTTTCTTCGGCGCTGTCCCAGATGTGGCTGACGGTGGGGATTTCATTGGCGATCACCACGCCGCCGTCGACCAGCGTTTGCGGTGCGCGGCTGATGACGGCGTAACCGGCCAGATAGTCCAACCCCTCTCCATGCCGGGCCAACTGGCGCAGCACACGCCAGGGCGGGTCGGCCACGTAGGTGGTGGCGGCGCGGATGCCCGCCGCGCGGCACAGGCGCGCCGTGTCGCGCAGGTAGCGCGGCAGGTCGGGAGCCAGTGGCGGGACGATATAGCCCGCGCCAGACGGCCCGGCGATCAGGCAGTCGGCGCTGCTGGCGGAGCGTTGATACTTTTCCAGCAGCGCTGGAGCCAGCTCGGCCAGCAGCGGCTGCACTTCCCAGTTGAAAGGCACGCTGCCGCGCTGCGGGCTGTACCAGTTGCCCAGTTCGGCGGTGCTCATCATCATCAACTGGTCGCCGTCCGAGAGGGTGAAGGTCAGATAGACGCCTTTTTCATCCAGTGTCGCATTTTCCGCCGGCGATGCGTCCGTGCTTCCAAGCGGCTTTACCCCGGCGTGGAACGAGAAGTTGCTGGCCAGGTGGGCCGGCGCCAGGCGCAGCCCGGTGGCCGAGAGCAGCAGCATCATGCTCAGCTCGTCGTCGCGGCGGGTGTGCCAGCCGAACAGGGTCGGGTATGTATCGGATTTGGCGCTGCGTTGAATCTGGATGTTGAGCCCCACTTCGGGGGAATGGCTGCCCAGCCAGCGCAGCGCCAGCCAGCGCAGCGGCCGGTCGAGGTGCAGCGTAAAGAGCGCCTCGCGCAGCCAGGGCGGGCCAAACGCCAGCAGCAGGAGCAAATTGCCCCCTAGCCCTTTGTGCTGGCTGGAGAGGTTGTAGATGAAAACCTTATTCTGCACCAAATAATCGACAAATTCCGGGCGCTGCCAGTCCGGCTCGATGCAGGCCAGCAGACCGGACGCGCAGCCGGGCATCAGGTGCTCGAACGCCCAGCGGTACAGCGCCACGCGCTCGCTGAAGCGGCCGCGCAGGTCCTCGCGGACTGCCAGTCCGCAAGCCGCGGCCAGCGGCAGCAGCGCTGCCTCCACCGGCAGCAAATTTTGCTGACCGGCCATCATCAGCGCCAGGTTGACCGTGTCGGGCACGGCCGCATCCCAGACAACGCAGCCCTTCAGCTCGCAGGCATATTTTTGCACCAGGTCCGGCAGGTCAGCAGCCTCGTGCAGGCTTGCGCCGTGCTCCTGGCGGTAATAGTCCAGGTTGCGCCGGTCCTGCGCCCCCAGCATCCCGCGGAACCGCCCGTACCACATTTCATCGGGCATGAAGACTTCGTTGGTACGGCGGGCAGCCGGGTCATCGTAGATGCCGTAATCCAGGTAGAGACGCGGCGCGGTGCGGTTGACCAGCCCCTGCAGCGCCGCCGCGCAGATGCGCTCTGCATAAGTGCAGCTAGAAACATCCAGCACGTCGATATGCGATTGAAATTGATCATGGGACATAGAAAGATTATAGAGGCGGACGCCCGGCTGTCAAACCAAAGCAGGAGTGTCTTTTTTCATCGAATAGAGCAAAAACGGACCTTTGTCGTCGCGGCCCTCTTTTTCGAATCGCATGCCGGTCTTCTCAGCCACCCGCAGCGAGGCCTGGTTTTCGCGGTCGATCAGGCAAACCAGGCGGGTCAGCCCCAACTGCTGCCAGGCGTAGTCGACAATGCCGCGCGCCGCTTCGGTGGCCAGTCCGCGCCCCCAGAATTCCCGGCTGAGGGCGTAAGCCACCTCGACCTCGTCCACGCCGTCGATGGTCCACGGCAGCAGCCCGCACCGGCCGATGAAACGGCTGTCCTCTTTTAATACCGTAGCCCATAGACCCAATTCGGGGTGGCGCGGGTGCCCATTGAGGAACCACTCCAGCTCCTCGCGGGTTTCCGCCAGGGTTAGGGTGCCCTCGGGAAAGTAACGCCTTCCAACCGGGTCGCTGTACATGCAGTAAAGGTCGTCCAGGTCGGGCCATTCCAGGCGGCGCAGCAGCAGCCGTTCAGTTTCCAAAATTTTCATGGGTATTTCCTTTGCTCGGCCGGAAGAAGACGCTTGCGGTCCTGTCCCCGGGCAGATGAGGGTTTGATCGCTTGCCCATAATTATGCTCTTCATGATACCCTATGAATGGGCCGCATGCAAACCAGCGGATGGTCCGTTCCCGGCGAATGGTGTTTTTTAGCCCTCCGCTTTCGGTTATAATGAGATCAGTACTTTCACCGAATTCTATGTTTCAGGGAGAAAACAAGATGGCTGAAGACAAGAAAAAGAAGAGTATTTTTGATCAAGCGATCGATGCTTTGACCAACCGCGACGAAAAAGCAGCTGCAGAAGCAGCCGCGAAGGATGCTGCCGCCAAGGCCGCCGCAGCCAAGGACGAGCTTGCCAAGCAGATGGCTGCCAAAGCGGCGGCTGCCCAGGCCGAAGCTGACCGAATCAAGAAAGCCGCCATGGACTCTGAGCTGGCCAAGAAGGCTGCCGCCGAACAGGCCCGCCTGGCTGCAGAGCTTGCCGCCAAGAAGGAACAGGCTGCCAAGGATATGGCTGCCATGGCCGATAAAGCCAAGGCTGAATTTGCGGCCAAGGTGGATGCATTGGAAAAGGCCAAGATCATCAAGCACGTCTGGACCAAGGAAGATACCTATGCCAGCCTGGCGCAGAAGTACTACGGCTCCTTCAAGGAACCCTACTGGCGCCTGATTTACGAACACAACAAAGCCATCATCGGCAACCACCCCAATGATATCCGCAACGGCCTCGAAATCGAGATTCCGCCCCTCCCCGATGAATTAAAGAATAAGTAGAAAGAAGACGAAATGGCCGAGAATAATGTTGACCTGGCTGGACTTTTTGCATCAGTCACGCAGGCGCTGGCCGAAAACCAGCAAAACTTGAACCAGGCGGATGAGTATAACAGTGACCATGGCGATAACATGGTGCGTACCTTCCAGACCATCACCGGCGCGCTGGAGCAAAAGAAAAGCAGTTCGCCCAGTTCGGCGTTGGCTTACGCGGCCAAGCAGCTCTCCAAAAACACCGCCAGCGGTTCAAGCCAGCTTTACGCGCAGAACCTGAGTCAGGCCGCCACGAAATTGCAGGGCAAAACAGTTGACTCGCGCGGCGCCATGGAATTGCTCCAGACGCTCATCGGCGGCGGGCAGTCAGCCCAGTCCGGCCAATCCTCCGGCGGCGCCGATCTGCTCGGTTCGCTGCTTGGCGGTATGTCCGGCGGCAATACCCAGGTCCAATCCTCCCCGCAAGGCGGCACGGGCGATCTGCTTGGCTCATTGCTGGGCGGTCTGACAGGCGGCGATACAGCTTCCCAATCCTCACCCCAGGGCGGCAGCGGCGATTTGCTGGGCGCACTGCTGGGCGGAATGGGCGGCGGCAGCGGTAGTTCTGGCCAGTCTTCACAGCAAAGCGGCACAGGCGATTTGCTCGGCTCGCTGTTGGGCGGTTTGACCGGCAACGCGGGCGGCAGCAATTCCTCCAATCAGCAATCCGGCCAGCAATCCGGCATGGACCTGGGCGATTTGCTCAACGGCGCCATGACCTATATGCAGGCCAAGCAGAGCGGCGGCAACACCATGACAGCGCTGGTACAGGCCTTTATGGCCGCCAGCGGCATGGGCAATTCACCATACCGCCAGCAGTCCACGCAAATTGTGGTCAATTCCTTCCTGCAGGCGCTTGCCAAAGGCGCGGGCAGCAACTAAGAACCATCCGATCAAAGAACAACGACCAGGCCGGGATATCCCGGCCTGGTTTGTTATACAACGGAGACTGAACAAATGGCCGTTGACAACGTCTCATGTTTATGACATCAATGATAGCGTGCATGCCTGTCAGGGGACGTCGTCCCGCGAGGGGACTCCGTCCCATACTGGGACTTTGTCCCACAAGGGGACTTCGTCAGGAGCAAGCCATGAAATCCAGAGCGCATTTGCAGCTTTTTACAGCCGCGGTGATGATGTTGATGGTTTTACCGCAATCCTCGGCCAGGGCCGACATCGGCTGGCCGCCGCTCAGCCCGGGCGGATCGTCGCTGGAGGCACGCCAGGGCGTGAATACCCAGGTACGCCAGGTCAGCGTAGAGGTCAACCTGACCATTGAGGCCTTCGAACGGGCGGTGCCAAAGAACAAGGAAGATTCGCCCGCTTTTCGCATACGCGCGCTGGCCGAGGCCGTGTTCCAGATGCGCAACCTGGGGGCTTCCGATGAATCCTTTGACGTATGGTTCCCGCTGGCTGCCTCCCTGGGCTACCCCGGCATGCTGCCGTATTGGCCCGATACCATTGCCAGCGACTTCAAGGTGTGGGTGGACGGGGAACCAAGCGCGACCAAACAGGTGCGGGCGCCCGACGTGGACGACCCCACACAGCAAAGCGCCTGGGCGTGCTTCGCGATGACCTTCCCGGCCGGCTAGGACGTGACGGTGCGAGTCAATTACACGCTTTCAAACGATGGGAATATCCTCCACCTTTACCCCCATGCGCTGCATATCCTCGAACAGGCGCAGTGGCTCGGCCAGGTGGCCCATCATCCACAATCCCGGTTTGCGTGCCGAGCCGTCCAGCCACTGCAGCAGGCAGGCCGCCACCGGGACGGCGGTCATTTCGTAGCCGTCGGGGTGCGAAACTGCCAGCCGTAAACGGGCGGATTGGCCATCCACCTCGCCGCTGGCTTCCACCTGGAGCAAAACGGCATACGGCGGCCGGCTGAGGTTCTGCATGCCCCACCACATCAGTTTGCCCATCGGGCGAATACCGCGTTTGGGCGCCAGTTTGAGTCCGAGCATGACAATGGGCGTGATGACCCAATCGGTCAGCCAGTTCGAGCCGGCCATGTAGAAGCCCAGCTCGCGCAGCGCAGGGATCTGACTCGGCAGGTCGCGCAGTTCCTCAAAAAACATCGAATAACAGCCGCGCTGTCCGATTTCGCCGCCAAAATCGATCTTACGCAGTTCATGCGAACCAACCTTCGTCCACGCGCCGTTCCGGAAGACCTGCGCCTGGTAATTCTGAAAGATCTGCATCAGCTCATCCACCGCTTCGGTATACGGCAGCGCCTGGCCCATGTTCAAATAGCCGGCGGTGACGGCCGAATCCAGCCGGTCGAGGCGCGCGGCAGCCCAGCGTACCATGGCCGAAGGCAGCCCGGGGTGAAAGCCGGCTTCGGTAATGAAACACCGCCCGGCGCGCTCGATCTCCGGCGCCAGGGACTGGAGAATTTTCAACTTGTTGGCGTCCAACTGCACGTCGAGGTAATCCACGCCAGCGTCCAGCGCAGCCCGCGCCACGGTTTGCGCATACCGCGTGGTGGGGGCGGCCACCACCAGCATGTCCACGCCTTGCAGCGCTGCGCGCAGGCTGTCAGCCGAAGCTGCGTCCACCTGCAGCGCACTGGCTCGCCTGCCGGGGAAAGCCAGGTTGAGCTGGCCGGCAAAGGCCTCAGCCTTTTCCAGGCTGCGCCCGGCAATCACGAGTTCGACATCCGATTGGCTCAACAAATGACGCGCCAGCGGTTTGCCGGTTTGCCCGTACCCACCCAAGATCAGGATTTTGGACATAAGGCGTTTTCTCCTTGCTAGATCTCTTTCGCATCCGGCGGCAAGGCGCGGATGCGGCGCAGGAAGGCGCTGACGCGCTCGTCCTCACCGGCGGGGTAATCAAAACCGTAGTGATTCGCCACAAAGCGCGCCGCCTGGCGGAAGAGCGCCCCCATCGCCTCCAGCGCATCCCAGGTATGGGCGTAATCGCTGTCGGAGTAGGTGCGCAGCAGCAGCGACCACTGCTCCGGCGGCAGGTAACGCTCGAAGTATTTGCCCTCCTTGCCAGGGTTGACCTGAAAACCGGTCTGGATGCCGATCTGCCAGCGCAGCATCTTTGTCAATTGCGCGCGCACGTACTCATCCAGCATGGCTTTGGCGTAGGGCAGCTCGCGCCGCCACAGCCCCTTGGCGGCGTAGGGGCTGACCCACCAGAACTCGTTGCAGCAGTCGGCGAAGGCTTTGGCATCCGGCGGCTGCGGGAGATAGGAAGCCTCGCTGGCGGGCGGCAGTAAACCGATGGCGCCGTCCTTATCCAGCAGCAGCACGCTCAGGCTGTCGTTTTTCAGTTCGGGCCAGCGCTCCAGCGGGTAAACGCTCAGGTCGATGCGGTTGCCGTCCATGAACTGCGCCAGATAGATCGCGTCGTAATTGCCCGAGGGCGGAGGATCGCCAATCTCTTCGGGCAACTGCAAAATCCTCAGCTCGCCGAACTGCCGGATCCAATCGAGGTTGGCGCGAAAGGGCGCGCTGGAGCCGTGTACCAGGTAGATCACATCAAAATCCTGGAAGGGATCGCGCACGGCATTGGGGTTGGCACGCGAACCGTTGAGCACCACGGCGCGGATGCGCTCGTCGGCGCGCGCCACAGTGAGGATCAGGTCGAACATTTCCTGTTCGCTGCGCATGAAAGCCTCTGGAGAAATTGGGGATTGCCTTCATTATACGCGCAGCCGGAGGACAAAAACCGGATTGTATCAAACCATTGGCCGCCACCAAGGGCTTTTCCGGCGGACTGGAATCTGGATCAAAGCAGAAAACGGATGAGGCATGCAGTTAAGGACCCATTCCGTTTCTTACTCAAAGTAGGCCGGTAAGATCATGATGGACTGGAGACCGTAATAAGAAGTGCTACGCTGACCCAATTCCAGGGAGGGTGACTGGAGGCATCTTAGGCAAAATGATCTTCTCATCTCCCAAAAAAAATTGACAAATGGACTTTAATATACGATATAATACATCAATATTATCCAATTAAATTGGCCAGGAGAGAAATTCATGAACGCCGATTTCATCACCCGGTTGCAAAACAACCCGCTCATGGCGGCTGGCGCGGTCATCGCGCTGGGCTTGCTATTATTCGTACTGGCGCGCTATGTCATCGCACGCGCGCTCACCGGGCTGGCGGCGCGCACCAAATCAAAATACGACGACATCCTCCTGCGTAACCTGCACCCCAACCGTATGGCCTGGTTTGCGCCCTTGGTTGTGCTTTATACCAACGCCTTCCTTTTCCCGGACTACCAACCCATCCTTGGCAAAGCCGCCCTTTTTGTCATCCTGTGGCTGACGGTGCTGACGCTGCTCGGGCTGCTCAGCGCCATCAACGAAATCTACGAAAGCCGACCCAGCTACAACGGCGTCAGCATCCAGAGCTACCTGGATATCGCCAAGATCCTGTTCGTGGTGGTCGGGCTGATTCTCAGCATCACCCTGATCACCGGCCAATCGCCGGTGGTGCTGCTGACCGGGCTGGGCGCGCTGGCGGCGGTCATCATGCTGATCTTCCAGAACACCATCCTCTCGCTGGTGGCCAGCATCCAGATTGCGGCCAACGACCTGCTCAAAGAGGGCGACTGGGTGGAAGTGCCCAGCTATGACGCTGACGGCGACGTGGTCAACATCAACCTGCATACCATCAAAATCCGCAACTTCGACATGACCTACAGCGTCATCCCCACCTACAAGATGGTGGACGTGGCCTACCGCAACTGGCGCGGTATGAAGGAGAGCGGCGGGCGGCGCATCCAGCGCTCGCTGACGGTCGACATGGTCAGCATCAAATTTTGCGACCGCGAGATGCTCGACCGGCTGCGCAAAATCGATCTGTTGGGCGATTATGTGGACGAAAAAATTGCCCACATCGAAGCTTACCAGCGCGAACACGCCGACCACTACGATTCGCCGCTGGATGGACCGCAGGTTACCAATATCGAAGTGTTCCGCGCCTACATCACAGCCTACCTGAAAACCAACCCGAATATTCACAGCGGCGGCGATATGCCCTTCCTGGTACGGGTGCTGTCTCCCAGCCCCACCGGGCTGCCAGTGGAGGTGTATATCTTTGCCAGGACGACCGAATGGGCCACCTACGAAGGCATCCAGGGCGAGATATTCAACCACCTGCTGGCGGCGGCGGGGTCCTTCGATCTGCGCGTCTTCCAGGAGCCAACCGGGCTGGATTTTGCCACCTTTGCAAAGGCGGTGAGGGGATAAGATAACCACGGAGACACAGAGGGCACGGAGAAGAAAAAGAAGGAGATTCTTTGTAGTTGCTAAAACGAAGCCCCTCCCAGGCTTGAAATCACTGTGATTGTTGTAGGCACCCTCCCCATTTTCTCCGAAAATGGGGAGGGTTGGGGTGGGGTAGGCTGGTGGTGGGGTGGGGCCGACTCCGCATAGACAACAGCTCCTCAATTGCATTCCCGATGACAACTCCCCGGGACTGGTCTGTACAAATATCGGAAAAGGGTATACTCCATGATGGCACGACCTTTCCGCGCGCCAGGGAGTTCAAATGAATTTCAGTTTGCCCACCCTTTTCTTTATTGCCCTCGGGATCATCGTGGTTCTGATCCTGTTATCCGGCATCCGCTTCATCCCCAACAACCGCATTGGCATCGTTGAAAAACGCTTCGGCCAGCGCTCGGTCAAGGGCGGCTTCATCGCATTGCACGGCGAGGCCGGCTACCAGCCGGACGTGCTGCGCGGCGGCCTGCATTTCCTGGTTCCAATCCAATACGTGGTGCACATCGCGCCGCTGGTGACGATTGCCCAGGGCAAGATCGGCTACCTGTTTGCCCGCGATGGCGAGCCGCTCAGCGCCATGCAGGTGCTGGCCACCAACACCACCGCCAACGACTTTCAGGACGTGGCGCACTTCCTAACCCACGGCGGGCAGCGCGGCCCGCAGCGTCAGATCCTACGCGAAGGTACTTACGCCATCAACCTGGCGCAGTTCGTGGTCATCACCGAAGAGCGCGTCTACTACCTGCCGCTCAGCCGCGACGACCAGACCGTCATCCAGAGCATGGCCGAAGTAATCGGCCAACGCAAAGGCTTCACGCCGGTGGTGATCAAAGATTCGGACGACTCGATCGGCATTGTCACCTTGCATGACGGCCCCTCGCTGCCCTCGGGCGAGATCATCGCGCCGGTGGTGGGCGGCGACGCCAGCGACCCGCTGACCTATCACAACAACTTCCAGATGCCGGACCGCTTCATCAACGCCAACGGCCTGCGCGGGCGGCAACTGCAGGTGCTGGTGGAAGGCACCTATTACCTCAACCGCCTGTTTGCCACGGTCGAGATGATCCCCAAGACCATCATCGAAGTGGGTTTCGTGGGCGTGGTCGTTTCCTACACCGGCGGTTCCAGCGCGGACCTTTCCGGCAGTGAATACCGTCACGGCGAGCTGGTGAGCATGGGCAGCCGCGGCGTGTGGAGCGAACCCTTACTGCCCGGCAAGTATGCCTTCAACACCTACGCCGGCAAGGTGGTGGCCGTGCCGACCACCAACATCATCCTCAAGTGGATCAAGAGCGACATCGGCTCGCACCACCTGGATGAGAACCTCTCGGAAGTTTCGCTGATCACCAAGGACGCCTTCGAGCCGTCGCTGCCGCTTTCGGTGGTCATGCACATCGACTATCACAAGGCCCCGCTGGTGATCCAGCGCTTCGGCGACGTGAAGAAACTGGTCGAGCAGACGTTGGACCCGATGGTCTCGGCCTATTTCAAGAACGTCGGCCAGATGCGCACGCTCATCCAGCTCATCCAGGAGCGCAACGATATCCAGCGCCTTTCCAGCGAGGAAATGAAGGAAAAGTTCGAGCATTACAACCTGGAACTGGAGGAAGTGCTGATCGGCACGCCGACCACTACCGGCGAGGATAAGCAGATCGAGATCATCCTCAACCAATTGCGCTCGCGCCAGATCGCGGTGGAGCAGATCGAGACCTTCCAGCGCCAGCAGGTGGCGGCGCTGAAGGAACGCGAGCTGCGCGAGGCGCAGGCCCGCTCGGAACAGCAGCGCAACATCACCGAATCCGAGTTGAGCATCACGGTGCAGTCGAACCAGGGCAAGGCCGAATTCGCCCGCGCCCAACAGCAGGCTGCCCAGATCCGCACGCTGGCCCAGGCCGAAGCCGAGCGCATCGCCCGCACGGGCATCGCGCAGGCCATCGCCACCGAAGAGCAGGTGGCCGCCTACGGCGG
>CAZHYQ010000048.1:0-10792 GCA_964536805.1 uncultured Longilinea sp. | reverse complement strand
GTACCCTTTGTGTGGTACGACCTGATGCACGTCCTGGATGTGCTGAGCCGCTGCGAGTGGCTGCGGGATGACCCGCGCCTGCTGGAGATGGTGCATATAATGGAGGAGAAGGCCGATAGTGAGGGGCGCTTTACGGTCGAATCGGTCTGGACTGCATGGAAGGATTGGGAATTCGGTCAGAAGAAGGAACCCTCGCGCTGGCTGACGCTGGCGGCATGGCGGGTGATGGGGAGAATGAGAGGATAACTAAAGAGAAGATAACCACTGAGCCACAGAGATCACAGAGAAGATAACCACGGAGGCACGGAGGACACGGAGAAGAAGAGTTAAAAGGAGCATCAGAGAGGAAAATTAACGGAGACGTTATTCCAAGCAGGCTGGCGGCCGAAAAAATAACCACATCATCGATGACACTGTCTATGCGGGGGAGATAAAAAATGAAGGCAGTAGAGGGAGAAAGTTAAGCTAAGATTACAGATTTCACAACTATCAAATTTGAGACGGGAATCGATACTTTCTTATTGAATTTCTCCGATATACTCTTTTAGAGGCCGGATGACGCTGACCGGAATATTTTCCGTGGTTGGCGGGTCCGGTTCAAAGGGCACTTCCATGTGGGGCAAAGACAGCCGCGACAGCATCTGGAACAGCATCGATCTTCCCTGGGATGTGATCGTCATTGGCGGGGGAGGCTGCGGGGCGGGCATTTTCAATTATGCCGCGCGCGCCGGTCTGCGCGTGCTGCTGGTGGATGGAAACGACTTTGCCTTCGGTGCATCCGGACGCACCGGTAAGCACCTGCACGGGCGGGTTGGCGCGCCGGTTGAGCTGCCGCGGGAGCGCGAAAAGCTGCTGGATGAAGCGCCTTACCTGGTGAAAGGCGCAACCCTGTACCGGGCAGCCTACCGCGGCGAGGCTGGCGCGTGGCGGCAATTCAACCCGCTGCCGGGGCGCGATTTCCGGCATGAATTTCCGGCGCTGCGCGAAGAAGGGCTGCGCGGCGGCCAGCGCTATGTCGGCGCCACGGTCGATGATGCACGGCTGGTGCTGCGACTGATCCGCGAGGGGGTAAGCTTCGGCGGGGTGGCAATCAATTATGTGCGAGCCGCGCAGTTGCTGTTTACTCTGAACGGGCAGGTGTGCGGGGCGGTGCTGCGCGACCGGGCGCAGGGCGAAGACGGCCGGACAGTCGAGGCGCTGGCGCGGGTGGTAATCAATGCCACGGGCTCTTGGAGCGACGATTTGCGCGCCAAGGCCGGCGGCAAGGCGCTGCTGCAGCAGAAAATTGGCTCGCATTTGTACCTGCCGGCGGCACGGCTGCCGCTGCAGGATTGCCTGACGGTGATGCACCCGGATGACGGGCTGCCGCTGTATTTTACACCCTGGGAAGGGGTGGTGGCCGTCGGCGGCAAGGACATGGACTATTTCCTGCCGGCGGACGTGGCCGAACCGGCCGTGAGCGCGCAGGAGATCGAATACCTGCTGGAGGGCATGCGTTTCGCCTTCCCTGGGTTGGATTTGGGCCTGCGCGACGTAACCGCCTGCCACGCCGGCGCACAGCCCGTGCTGAGGGAGGATGCTGGCATAACGGCAGGAGATGGCGGGATTTTGCTGCAAGAAAACGGACTGGTGACTGCCACCGCCGGCAAATTGTGCATGTTCCGGCTGGCAGCGTCACAAACCCTGAACCTGCTGCGCGCACGGCTGCCCGGGCTGCGGCCGTTCGACCCCAACCGGCAGGTATTTGAACGGATGGGAGAAATGCCCTACAGTACCAGACTCGACCCGGCGGGTTGGGCCTACCTGGCCGGACGGTACGGGCGTGAACTGCCCACCCTGCTGGCGGATACGGCGGCGGAGGAATTGCAGCCGATTTATCCGCAGCTGCCGGGCATGTGGGCTGAACTGCGCTGGGCGGCGCGCGACGGGGCGGTGGTGCACCTGGATGATTTGTTGTTGCGGCGCCTGCGGCTGGGATTGATGGTCAAACGCGGCGGGTTGAACGAGATCGACGATCTGCGGCCCTTCATCCAACCCGAACTGGGCTGGGATAACATCCGCTGGCAGTGGGAAACGGCGCGCTACTCGCGCATCCACGAGTTGTATTATTCGGTGTGAAGAAGGGTATGAGTTGATGAGGTAGGCATGGGAAATGAAGAATTCCAGATTATTGATTGGTGATTGGAAGAGTTTTTGGTACTCCTTGAATCGAACTTACTATTTACAAACTACTTCTGTCATGTGCACACTAGAAACCAACCACAAATGAATTATGTGTAAAATTAATAAGGGTTGGTCTCGACCAAGACCCGATTGCTTTTTTTTGAAAATTGGTTTAATGTAGTGATGATTGATTTTTAGCTATATACATTTTATATGAGAGGAAAAAATGCTATCTTCAAAATACGTAAAACTTGAAAATATTAGTCTTCGGAAGAATCCGGAACTTAGTGAAAAATGGGTACAAGATCGAATCGGGGATGATCCCTCCATACTTGGATTAGGCGAATTAATTCTAAAAGATAAAGAGAGAATTCAACCAGGAGCAGGTCGCCTTGATCTGCTATTTCAGGATGCGGAAGAAAATGTAAGGTATGAGGTGGAAATCCAACTTGGGAAAACCGATGAAAGCCACATAATTAGGACAATTGAATATTGGGATATCGAAAGACGACGGTATCCAAATTATGATCACATTGCAGTGATTATTGCCGAAGATATTACCAGTAGATTCTTAAATGTCATAAATCTATTTAATGGTGTAATACCTCTAATCGCAATACAAATGAGAGCTTATAAAGTCGGAGATCAAATTTCGCTAATATTTACTACCGTGTTGGATCGACGAGAAATTGGAGGTCTAGAAGAAGAAGAGAGCCTTCAAGAAGCCACAGATAGAACATATTGGGAGAAACGAGGGACAAAAATTACGTTGGGCATGACAGATGAGATTTTGACACTGGTAAAAAATTTCGATCCAAAATTTGAGCTGAAATATAATAAATTCTATATTGGGATTTCACGAGATGGGCAAGCATTTAACTTTGTGGTTATTAAACCTCAAAAGTCAGCCATTCGAATGGAATTGAAATTGGAAAGATCAACCGAAATTGAAGAGAAAATCAATCAAGCTGGACTTGAGGTATTAGAGTATTCAAACCGAAACAAGCGGTATAAAATTCGATTATCGAAAGAAGAACTACGCAAGGATGAAGCGCTGATTAAGGAGCTTCTCCAGGCAGCTTATAATGGATTTAGTGGTGACTATGAAGATTAATAAGCTTGCTTGTTGAAATATATATGTAATAATTAATTCCTATATATGACGTCGCTATTTTTTTCCCTGGTTCAAATAATTGACCTTTCATGGGTGGTTTATTCGACACCAGTGAGTAATTACAACCTAAGAATTTTCTCCCTTTGAGGAATCTCCATGCCCGCTGAAAACCTACTGGCGATTGACAACGGCACGCAAAGCGTGCGCGCCCTGCTGTTCGATCCGCGCGGAAATTTGCTGGCCAAGCAGCGCGTTCCCATCCAGGCTTATTTTTCCAGCGCGCCCGGGTTGGCCGAACAGGACCCGCAAGTGTTCTGGGACGCGGTCTGTTTAGCATGCCAGGGATTGTGGCAGCAGCCGGGGGTCGAGCGGGGCAGCATCGCGGCGGTGGCGCTGACCACGCAGCGCTCGACAATGATCAACGTCGACCGCGACGGGAAGCCGCTGCGCCCGGCCATTCACTGGCTGGATCAGCGCCGCACGGAAGGGCTCAAACCGGTGAGCGGGCTGTGGGGGCTGGCATTCGCGCTGGCAGGCGCCAGCGAAACGGTGGCGTATCTGCAGGGGGAAGCAGAGTGCAACTGGATCCGGGTCAACCAACCGGATATTTGGGCCAACACCTACAAATATTTGCAGCTATCGGGCTACCTGATTCATCACCTGACCGGGCGCTTCGTCGATTCGGTGGGGGCGCAGGTGGCCTATATTCCCTTTGATTACAAGGCGCAAAAATGGGCCGGCAAACTGGACTGGAAGTGGCAGGCCGTGCCGATGGATGCGGCCATCCTGCCGGACCTGGTGCCGCCGGGCGGCGTGCTGGGCGAAATTACACCCGAGGCGGCAGCGGCCACCGGCATCCCGGCCGGGCTGAAGCTGATCGCGGCCGCGGCCGACAAAGCCTGCGAAGTGATCGGGTCTGGAGCGCTCGAGCCGGAGATCGCCTGCCTGAGCTACGGCACCACCGCCACCATCAACACCACGCACAAGCGCTACATCGAGATCATCCCGCTCATTCCGCCGTACCCGTCGGCCGTGCCGGGCGCCTATAACCTGGAGCTGCAAATTTTCCGCGGCTACTGGATGGTGAGCTGGTTCAAGGAGGAGTTCGGGCACGAAGAACGGCGGCGCGCCGCCGAGCAAGGCGTGGAAGCCGAGGTCTTCTTCGACGAACTGGTGCGCCAGGTGCCGCCCGGCTCGCAGGGGCTGGTGCTGCAGCCGTACTGGTCGCCGGGGCTGCGCAAACCGGGGCCGGAGGCGCGCGGCTCGATCATCGGGTTCGGCGACGTGCACACGCGCGCGCACCTATACCGCGCCATCCTGGAAGGACTGGCATACGGCCTGCGCGAAGGCGCCGAACGCACCGCCAAACGCACCGGCGTAAAGATCGAAGCGCTGCGGGTGGCGGGCGGCGGCAGCCAGAGCGACGCGGCCATGCAGTTGACGGCGGACGTGTTCGGACTGCCGGCGTCACGGCCGCATGTCTACGAAGCCTCCGGGCTGGGCGCGGCCATCGACGCGGCGGTGGGCATCGGGCTGCATCCCGATTTTGCCAGCGCCGTGCGTGAAATGACGCGCGTGGCACGCACCTTTGAGCCGGACGCGAAAGTACACGATATTTACGACGAGCTGTACAACAAAATTTACCTGAAGATGTACGACCGGCTCAAGCCGCTGTACCAGGCAATGAAGAAATTTTAAAGGATAGGATTGCATCGCCCCTGGCAGGAGCAAAAGCGTGACCGCCAAAGTCGATCAGGACCGCAGTGAATTGCGCGAATGCGGCAATTGGCCGGCCTACCGGAGGATTGAGAATTGGGATGAGAATGGTGCGGCCAAGATTCGGCCGCACCCTACGGGAAGCGTCCAATCAGCGGTCATCGACGTCGGTTCTCCGGGGTTAAAAAGACCCTTTTCCAATTCGTTTCCATTGCCCCTCCGAACCGACCTACGGAGCGGCGAGTTTACTGGGTGGAGAAGTGGCAGGGATTGTAGGAGATCAGACGCCATCTGGCCTCAACAGTGATTGACCAAACCGAAGCAGCCATTCAACGAACCTGGACGTCGGTTCGCAGGGGCAAAAATAATTCTAACAGAACTTATTTTCAAAGCCCCTGCGAACCGACCTACGGAGCGGTATGGCAGAACGCATAAAGCCTGGCCGGGTAGAAGGGGTCGAGACCGGAGCAAAGACCGCAATGTTTGAATGGGGCACGGCTAAGCCTGACCCGGCAGGAAAAGGGTGATTTTGCCGCCGTGCCCGTACACAGACTCAAATCCATTCTGGCGGTAAATGTTGTTTTTGCGTGATTCGCAATCCAATAAATTCACCATGCTGAAAGAATTGCGGCCGAAGAAACGACTGACGTCGTTACTACAAATCCGCAGCGTGGATTATCGGTCGGGGGAGACCGAAGGGCTTAGCGGAAAAACAGTTGCGGGCTAATTCCCGTAATCCTGGACCAGCATATTCAGGATACGCATGGCGCGGCGCAGGTTGGTGCCGGAGGCGGACACCTGACTGGCCAGGGCATTGATGCTGACCTCGGCCACATATTTATTGGAGATGCTGGTCAGACCGCTGCCGGAGAATTCGTAGCCACGGTGGGTGCCCAGCAGTTTATCGGCCTGGGCAATGGCATCCTTGGCGGCGGCGATATCCCACAGGGCGTGGTTCATATTCCATTGAATCGAATTGTAAGAAAAATCCGTTTTCTTATAGCCGCCCTGGATATCTTTGACTTCGTCGAGCCTGGTCAGGACGGAATTCAGCAGATCCTTCTGGTAGGCCAGCTCTTTGACCTGGGCTGAAAAGATCTTATCCAGCTGATCCAGCTTGGCGGGGCCGGAAGCGGCCGAAACTGTGCGAGAGGGCAGGGCCATAAAGACCAGGCTGAGCAAAAAGAGGGCGCTCCAGATCCGGTTGAAGACAGGTTTGCGAGACATCGTTCCTTCCTTTCCTTTTGAGTGCAGGCTAACGATAAGGGCAGTACCCTTAAGAACGGATGAATGGGCACGTTTGAAGCATTTGCGATATTTCGATTATTTTTCTATCTAAATAGTATATAATTTTTTTATTCAGCAGGCATTAGAGAATTTATAGAAATTGTGCAAATCAGGCGGCTATTTTCCGGCGTCAGCCCATTAAAGGAGAACAAATGGCAATTGAACGCGATTTCATCGAACTCAACCGCAAGGCTACCGAGCGCTTGCGGCCGATGGGGCAGTTGAGCGAGGCGCAGATGGCCAGGCGGGTGGGGGAACATTGGACGGTGGCGATGGCGCTGGCGCACCTGGCCTTTTGGGAACGGCGGGTGATCTTTGTGCTGGAGGGGACTGCCCGGGAGGGGAGGGTGTACCAACTGGAGCTGCACGGGGATCTAAACGATCTGCTGCTGCCGTTTTGGGCGGTCATCCCGGGGCGCGAGGCGGCGCGCCTGGCGCTGGAGACGGCCGAGGAAGCCGACCGGCGGCTGGCGGAATTCCCGGAAAAGCTGCTGGAGCGGGTGTATGTGTATAACCCGCGCTGGGTCGACCGCTACCTGCACCGCAACGCGCACATGGACGAAGTGGAGGCGGTGCTGAAAAATTTGGCATAGGGATGGGTTCAGGGTTCCGAGGTATGGGGTGGGAGGAATAAAGGGTTGGCAGTCGGGGAAATTGAGAATAATTGCGTATAGTAATTTATGTTATTGCGTATAGGCATAGATATTATTTATCGGGTTTTACCAGGCATGGGATGGCGCTTGTTCATATGGGTTTTAGGCAGCCTGGGAGAAGGAGCAAGCCAACCTGCAGTGTTATGGAGGGAGCACGGCTAAACCTTGGATGAGGCAGGTCATGGGAGATTTTGCCGCCGTGCCCGTACCTGGGTTGTTGGTGTAGGATCAAAATGGCTGAAGAAGCGACTGACGTCACTACTACGATAAAAATGACGGACGAGGAGGTGGGTTGCGGGGATGCGGACACCGTTGCGGCAGGGTGGCGAAATGTCCCCTGCACCCACCCTAAAGCTGTGCCAGGCGGATGTGAGTATTGTTGATTATCGTTTGGCCGGTGCGAAGCCTTTACTGAAAGCCACGACGGCACTGCTGAGGAGCAGAAGCAGGACAACTGGTGTCCAGATGGCCCGCTCGCCGGCGCTTGGCGTGAGCAGATTGAGGACCAGGCTGACGGCGGTAAATGCCACGACGAGCCAGATGAGCCAACGGGAGGCACGGTTCCAACCCGGAAGGATCAGGCCGGCGCGGGACAGGACAACCAGGGCCATCCCAGCGAGCAGAACGGCCTGGACCAGGGCGGCCAGGCGGAGCGGGGGCGGGAACTGGCCCGGGTTGGCTCCGCCCATGGCATAAGCGCCCCAAGGCGCACCGCCAGCCAGGGCAATTTGAAAGGCAACAACCACGGCGGAAAAGATGGCATACATCCAGGCAGCGGTGCGTTTGAAGTTCATTTTCGTTCCCACTCCAATACAAATAATGTCATGGTTGTGAATTGAGATCTCAAACAATTTAATTATGCCATATTACACAACAATTCAGGATGTGGACGGGGGCACGGCTAAGACTGGATTGCCAAAGATCATTCGTTGTGTTGCCACCGTGCCCGTAAACGGCGCATCCAAATGGTTGGCGAGATTGCGGTAGAAGAAGCGACTGACGTCGCTACTACGAAGATTACTGGGGTGGCGGGCGAAGCGGGTCGGAATGATGACCGTTGCGTAGTCAGCGAGCCATGCCGACCTGCTTGGCCCCTACAATTCTTTTTCCCAGGCCAGCACGCGGTCGACTTCCTTGAAGCCGGTGGTGCGGTAGAGGCTGAGGGCGGGGGCTTCATCCACCGAGGTATAGAGGTGGCCAACGCGGCCGCCGAGGCGGCGCAGGCGGCGCAGACCCTCCAGCAGCAGGGCGCGGGTGAGGCCTTTGCGGCGGAACTGCGGGGCGCAGCCGACCGGTTCGAACTCGCCGATGCGGTTAGACTCGTCGAACCACAGGATGCAATAGGCAGCCAGGGATCCATCGGGGGCAGCCACCACCAGGTCAAGGTCGGGGCGGTAGGTGGGGGTGGCACGCACGGCGCGGTATTTGGTGGGGGTGAAGCGGGAAGGATCGAAAGCCTGGCGGTGCAGCTCGACGCGGGCTTTATATTCCTCTTTGCCCGCCACGGGCCGGATTTTGAAGCCTTCCGGCAGCACGGAAGGGGGGACTTCATTTTCCAGCGGGTAGGTGAAGAGGATAAAGGCGTCAGTAGCGCGCTGGTAGCCGTTGCGGCCCAGCAGCGTCTGGCGGGAGGAGTCGCTGGTGAGCGCCCAGGCGCGCCAGGTGCGGCTGCCGCCCTCTTTTTCGAGCTGCTCGCGGCGCTGCTGCTCGGACCAGGCCAGCATGTCGGCTTCGACACGGCGGCGGGTGGGGTGCGCGAACAAATCAACCTGGTTGACGCCCTGCCAGGCGAAACCGCCCAGTTCATCCTTTTCATCCCACCACAGGCGCAAAAAAGACCAGTCTCTGGGGTTATCGCGATCGCCGCGCCACCAATCCAGGTCGCCAACGGTGGCATAGACCAGCGGTCCGTTGATGGCGTAAGCCGACTGCAGCAATTTGCGCATAGCCAGGTAGTCTTTTTTGCCGGAATAGGGGCGAGCTGAGTAGTTCATGGGGGAAGGTGAAGCGTGAAACGTGAACCGTTGATTCGGTATTCGTTGATTCGGTATTCGGTATTCGTCAATTCGGTATTCGTAAGTTCGTTGATTCGTATAATTAAAATCCGCAATGGAAGTTTTCGTGATGGTAATGTGTATTTTAGTTCAAATTACATGATCAAGTGTTTAATCTCCTTTGAGCTAAACAAATAGGATTACCGAATACCCAATACCCAATACCCAATACCATATTCCTCCTACATCGGCCGGATGGCCGAGGGCGGCGGCTCGACGGGCAGCAGGCCGGCCAGGCGCAGGGTCTCATTGAGCCGATCGAGCTGGGAGAGCGCGCGCAGACCGTCCGCCAGGGCCCAGATGACGATCAGGTGGAAGGCGAAGCTGAGCAGGTCGGGTTTATCCCCGATATACAAGATGGCGACCGCATCCAGCAGGTAAAGCAGCATGCCCGCAAAGAATGCCCATTTCTTGCCCTTGTGGGCGAACACGCCGAACAACACGAAGACGCCAACGACCAACAGATTGAGCACCCAGCCTATGATGCGCAGTGTGTTGAGCGATCCAAGCAGCACCTGCCGGCCAAAAATACCAGTCAGCGCGTCGATGATCCGGGTGGCGGCCAGCCCGAAGATGAAATGAATGGCAGATTGCCTGGCCAGCAATATCAGGTTGACCAGCGCGAGAGCCGCAATCCAGAAAAACCAGTTAGCCCCGGCGTGCAGGCGGTTCTGGTAGCGCAGTTTGAGTACGAGCGGGGTGACAACCGGTTGGGCGGCCGCGGGTTGGGGGGCGGGCTTTTTAAGCATTAGGCTCCTATGAATGCTGAAGGGAGAAGGTTGAATGCTGAATGGAAGAAAAGGCAAAAACGCCAAGGAGCCGGCGGGCGCGGGTTACGGGCAGGCGGCTACCAGCAGGGCGGCGGGGTCGGCGTCGTTGCCGGCGGGCGTATAAACGGCGCTGCGGATGCCCAACGGCTGGAAGGGCAGCGTGCCCTGGATGCCCGGCTGGGAAAGGTGCAGTGTGAAACAGGCCGTTTCGGTCTGGAGTGTACCGTCGGTTCGGGTCGTTTTCAGCACAGCCGGCAGGGTGAAAAACAGCTGGCCGGCGCCGGCATCGGGCGTGACCGTGCCAAATTGCGCACTGATGGAAGCTGTGCTGGCATAGCCTGCGGCAAAGGAATCATAGGTTGCCGTTGGATTCTGCCAGTAGGAATAGGCGCGGACGTACTCGCTGCGGTTGACGGCATTGACCAGCGAACTGATCACGGCCACCGGATCGCTGCGGTTGTCGATGTAATTGGCGCTGCTCTGGTCGACGAGCTGCTCCACGCTGGCCGGGGCCGAACCGGGGCCGACCTGATAATCGGCGGGCGAGCAGGCAGAAGCCAGCGCGTCGGCATCGCTGGTGGCGGCCGCGACCGCTTTGGCGGTGCCGCGCTCGATATGCATGGGCGTGATGGGCGGCTCGCCGTAATTGCCGGGCTGCGGCAGGCGCACGATGTAGCAGGCGGCGAACTTTTGCTGGGCCGAAGCGGTGGTGGTGACATTCAGGACCATCGGCACGGTGTGGTAGATGCTGCCAGCCGCGCCTTCGCTGGCAATCGCGCCAAACACCACCGCGACCGCCTGGGTAGCGCTGTAGCCGTTGCTGAATTCGTCCAGGCTGCCCAGGGCGGTGTAGTCGGCGTAGTAGGAATAGGCGCGCAGGTACTCATGGCGGTTGATGGCGTTGAAGTAGGAGAGCATGACGGCGGCCGGGGTGCTGCGGTCATCCAGGTAGGTCGTGGCGCCAATATCCGGCAGGGAGGCGCTGGCCGGCGTCGGGCTGGCGGTTGGGGCGGCAAGCGTCGGCGGCAGGGTGGG
>CAZHYQ010000047.1:7831-10944 GCA_964536805.1 uncultured Longilinea sp. | reverse complement strand
TCCAATCCGTTTCTCTTGTAGGCATCCAGCAGGACGCTCATGGTATTTTGAGTCTGGTCTGTCGCATTGGCTGGCAGCAGGTTTTGCAGGCCGTCCAGAATTTCCACTCGGCAAGGCAGGGCGGCGTTATTGATGAGCCAGCTGGTTTTGACAAAGCCGAATGCATCACTGGTGCGCCAGGCATAACGGTAGGTGAGACCCAGTTTTGAATTGATCTCTTCAAAAACGAGCACGTTGCCGGGAATATTCTTATACAGGTTACGTTCAACTGCATAAATACCCTGCTGGCGGACGGAAAATGGCTCCCAAAGGAATTTTTTGCCGCCTCGCATGACCAGGAAGATGGCCTTTGCGCCTGTATTTTCTTGATTCTCAGTCAGTTTATCGACGGTATAGTAAGGAAAGAGGGCGTGGTTCGCGTCGATCCGCCCAGCCGAAAGCCCGCCGGTGGAGGCGATGAACTGCCAGTGGTTGGAACTGCTGACCAGGCTCATAAAAAACGGGTCTATGGAATCGAAATGGCTGATTTTATAAAAGGTTTCGTTTAGCAGACTGACATATTCCCCATGCACGGCCTGATCCTGGGTTTGCAGCTCTGTTTCGCCAATATAGATCGGGTTGGTTATGGGGTTCATCTGGACTCCTTCAAAGGCTTGTTATGCAGACAGGAAATCTACCAATTCCGGGTGGAGTTGGTTTCTGAGTGGATTTCTTCATTCAGTTCCATTTGAAATTTGGAGAAGGAATAAAATCCGAAGGTGATTATTTTGCCAGGAAGAATTGAAAGATCTGATCCTTCAAACCGGGCAATTCTTCGTGGCCAAAATCCGGGAAAACCGCCATCTTTTTCGGCGAGACCACCTTATTGAATGCCGCGAACTGGCTGGACGGCGGACAGATGGTATCCATGAGGCCAGTGCCCCAAATGACTTCTGCCCGCATACGAGGTGCCAGGTTCTGAATGTCAATGTAGCCAAGCTGTTCAAAAATGGCATGCTCGCGGGTGTGCTGGGGATCGAAACGGCGGAAGTATTCCTTGAGTTCCGCGTAGGCATCCCTGGCCTGATCCATATCCCAGACCCGTTTAAAGTCGCTCAGGAAGGGATAAACAGGCGCCGCTTTTTTGATGCGTGGCTCCAAGGCTGCACAGGCCACGGTGAGACCGCCGCCCTGGCTCCAGCCGGTGGCGAAAACTCTTTGCTCATCCACCTCCGGCATGTCCAATAAGATCCTTGCCAGTTGGGCCGTATCCAGGTAGTTTTGCCGGAACAGGAGTTTCTCCGGCCGGCCGACTAAAGCATCATCCAACCCGCGGATAATGTGTCCGTGGAGCGTATTGCCGATGACCCCGCCTTTGTCTTCCGACAAACCTCCCTGCCCGCGGCTGTCGAGGGCGGCGACTATGAAACCCTGCGATACATAATTCAGCTTTTCGGACCAATCATTGGAATCGCAGGCATAACCGTGAAACATCAACACGGCCGGACTGGGGGCAGTGATTCTTTCAGGTTGCAAGAATTTTACATGGATGCGCGCCCCGCCCACGCCGGTAAAGTAAAGATGATCGCATTTGACGCCAGGCACCTGGAATTCGGCGGGGATCCGTTCCACCCGCGGATCGATCGAATTCATTTCGGCTAGGGCTCTGTCCCAATAGGCATCAAAATCCGCCGGCCGAGGCGTGATGCCGCGGTAAGTTTTTAATTGTTCAAGGGGAAGATCGAAAGTTAACGGCACGGCACCCTCCTAAACAAGACAATCTGGCAAATTCTGTGCGGAAAAATCAATAGGACAATCCAAAGCCAAACGGATAAAGCGGATTTTCCGAATCATACGGTAGATCCGCTCTTTGATTGCGCACTGCTTCCATCGAACGGGGCAACTCGAAGGGTAGTTTACCTTCGGGAGATGCCTTGCCAAAGACGACGTTCATCACGGCCGCATCATCGGCGCCGTACTCGCCCAGAAGTCCCCTGGCCGCGCTGCTGATTTCGGGAATCACCGCCGGGCGGTCCAGATAAAGGACAACAATCGTTGGAACGGCGGCCAGCAGGCCGAGAATTTCCTCCTTGGCCGGGCTCTTGAAATCCAGGTCGCCGTGATGAAAACCGCGGGCAAAGGTGTTCCTGGTTTCGACCGGCACCCAGGGCGTGTCCAGCCGCAGGATGGCAAAATCAGCCTTTTCGGGAGCCGGAACCACCTCGGCATAGCGCGCTGCCACAGCCGGATCGATATTCTTGACGAAAATCTTCGGTTGGCCCCGCAGCGGCAGAACCTGTCCTTCATTTTTAAGCAGGGTCATGGCGCGTTGTTGTGAAGCAAGGCCGGCAGCCACGGAAGCTGGATCCCCTAAAACCTGCGGCACCAAATCTTCATCCACGAAAGGATTATCGAACAAACCCAACTGGAACTTGAGGCGTAGCAAACGCCGCACGGATTGATCGATGCGGGTTTCAGACAGGCGTCCCGTTTTGACCAAATCAATCACATATTCAGGGCAGCTTTCGCCGCCAAACTGATCGACGCCTGCTTCAAGCGCCTTGAGAACCCGTTCCGGCTGGCTCAAGCTTTCGACGCCCCAGGCGCGCGCCGGCCAGACGGCATCCGGCAGTTGGGCATCCGTGATCAGACCCCAATCGGTGCAAATCACGCCATCGAAGCGGTACTTTTGGCGCAGCAGGCCGGTGATGATGGCTTTGTTGAATGACATGGCCACGTTCTCATCGGTTTGATCCATGGGAACGCCGTAATAAGGCATGATTGCCCCTGTGCCGGCTTCGAAGGCGGCTTCGAACGGAATCAGGTGATAATCGAAGTTGCGGCCCGGGTAAACCTGGCCCTTTTGGAACTCGAAATGCGGGTCCAATCCTTCGAATTGCGGCCCGCCGCCGGGGAAATGTTTGGTCATGCAGGCCACGCTGTGTTTACCGAGGGCTTGGCCTTGAAAACCAGCGATGTAGGCTTTTACCAGCCGCGCGGCCACATGCGCATCCTCGCCGAAGGTGCCGCTGATGCGCGGCCAGCGCGGTTCGGTGGCAAGGTCGATTTGCGGGTGGAGTGCCACGCGGATGCCAACCGCCAGATATTCCCTGCGGGCGATTTCGGCAAATTGC
>CAZHYQ010000047.1:6451-7731 GCA_964536805.1 uncultured Longilinea sp. | reverse complement strand
AGAATGCCAATTAAGGGCATATCGGCAAACATGGCCATGAAGTCCATGCCCATGGTGCTTTCATTGACAGAAGCTTCGCTGCTGCCGGCGAATGCCTGCCGACCAATGGCATCAATCCGGCCAAAGAGCGGCGCAAACGCCGCTTTTCCGCGCGGGTCTTCCAGCCATTCGCGAATGGTCGAATCAATATCGAGAACACAGGGCAGATCGAGAGTGGATTCAAGCGTCACGGTGAGGGTCTGGCGAATATCTGCCGCGGACGCCCCGATCAGCAGGTCGAAATCGCCATTTTCTGTAATCCACTGCCCGTAATCGGGGTGGTAGTATGCAAAGGCGCGGAAGTCGAGCGGAATGGAAACCGTTTTGGTCTCGCCCGGCTGAAGTTCCACTTTGGCAAAGCCCTTGAGTTCTTTTTCGGGACGCACCAAATTGGATTTCTGGTCGTGAACATACACCTGGACGATTTCCTTGCCGGCTATCTTGCCGGTATTAGTCACATCCACGCTAACCGTCACGCCGTCCGCATCCTTGAAGGTCTTTTTCGATATGCTGGCGTTGCTGAAGGCGAAGGTGGTATAGCTTAACCCGAAACCAAAGGAGAAGAGCACAGGTATCTGCCTGGCATCGTAGTAGCGATAACCGATGAAAAGCCCTTCGCCATAACGCACCACGCCAGCGCCGCCCGGCCAGTTGAGATAGGCTGGCGTATCCGAGAGCTTTACCGGAAAAGTCTCCGCCAATTTTCCGCACGGGTTGACCTTGCCGTACAGCACATCGGCAATGGCCGCGCCGCCGGCCTGTCCTGCCATCCAGCCTTCCAGCACGGCTGCCACGCCGCCAATCCAGGCGTCCATCGCCACCGGCGCGCCGTTATTTAGCACCACCACTGTGTTTGGTTGGACTGCGGAGATGGCCTGGATCAGGGCGATCTGCTGCCCGGTCAGGTCGAGGTCGACGCGGTCGTATCCTTCGGACTCTTTAAAGGTGGGCAGCGCAATGTAAAGCAATGCTACATCAGCGGATTGAGCCAGGACTACAGCCTCGTCAATCAAATCCTGGCGGAATGAATCATCGCTCGGGTAACCCTCGGCGTAGGTCAATTCGGCATTGCCAGCCCGATCCTGCAGTTCCTTGAAGGGGATGGCAACCCTGGTGGTGTTAATGTGCGAACTGCCACCGCCCTGAAAATGGGCATGCTCGGCTGACCGGCCAATGACGGCGACGTGCTGCTGGTTTTTGAGCGGCAGCAATCCATTGTTCTTGAGCAGCACCATGCCTTC
>CAZHYQ010000047.1:0-6351 GCA_964536805.1 uncultured Longilinea sp. | reverse complement strand
GCTGCTGGTTTTTGAGCGGCAGCAATCCATTGTTCTTGAGCAGCACCATGCCTTCAGCGGCAATTTTTCGTGCCAGTTCGTGGTGCCCGTCAACATCCAGGGTACCGACCTTGGGCGTTTCTTTGGCTTTGAACACGATGCCGAGGATGCGGCGTACCGAATCATCCAGCAGGGCCTCATCCAGATTGCCGGAGCGAACAGCCTCCACCACGGCCTTGACGCGCCAGTCACGGGGGCCGGGCATTTCCAGATCTAGGCCTCCCTTGAGGGCGGCGACGCGGTCGCGCACCGCGCCCCAATCGGAAACAATCAGGCCCTCAAAGCCCCATTCGTCTTTGAGGATTTCGGTCAGCAGGTGGTGATTCTCTGAGGCGAGCGTGCCGTTCAATTTGTTGTAGGAGCACATCACCGTCCAGGGTTTGGCCTGTTTGACAGCTTTTTCAAAAGCGGTCAGGTAAATTTCGCGCAGGGTACGTTCATCCACTTCGGCATTGATGCTGAGGCGTTGGAATTCCTGGTTATTTACAGCATAATGTTTGAGCGATGTACCCACACCGCGGCTCTGAATGCCGTTGATCAGACTGGCAGCCATCTCGCCGGCCAGGTAGGGATCCTCGGAGAAATACTCAAAATTGCGCCCGCACAAGGGTGAGCGCTTCATGTTCGCACCCGGTCCCAGGACGACATCGACATTCAGTGCGATGCATTCCTCCGCCAGCGCCTCGCCCATTTTGTGGATTAACTCCACATCCCAGGTCGAAGCCGTACAGGAGGCGGTGGGAAAACAGGTGGCGGGCTGGCTTTGCTGTGAAATTGAATTGATATCCGCCACGCGCCGAAGACCATGCGGCCCATCTGAAACAATCAACTCGGGTACACCCAGGCGTTCCACCGGGGTGGTGGTCCACATGGAAGCGCCGGTGCAAAGGGCTGCTTTTTCTTCCAGGGTCATTTTTTCGATAATTGCCTTGATTTTCGCTGACATGGGACGCTCCTTGGGGGCTTCTCTAAGGATTATTTTTCCGGATGCTCAAATGAATCATAGATTGAACGGATTCGTAAAGCAGCCTGTAAACGGGATGCCGTCCAACCGGCGGGCAGGGGGGCCGAGATGACGGTTGTCCGGCCGGCCGGCAGATCGAAATAATTATCGCTAAAGACGATATCCGCACCTTCCAGGGTGCATTCCACCAGGCGCGCCAGTGATTGGGAAGTCAATTCGATTTGAATTTCTCCCCCGGTAATGTGAAGATTTGCCTGTATAGCCGGATCAACCAGATTTAGGTGTTTGGTGGGGACGAAGAAGGCTGTTTGACGGCTCAATCTTTGCCCTGCCTGCCAGAGTTCGGCGATAAAAACAGTTTGGCGGGCTAGATCATCCGTGAGGCGGCTGGAAAAGTCGAGGCGGCAAACCGGGGTCACCTCGAATGGAGCAACCTGCGCTTTGAGTTCGTTCGAATCCAGCACCTGGCCGTCCAGCGTTTCCAGCGACCAGCGCAGCGACCCTTCCCAGGGTAAACGCGATTCATTGGTGATGAAAACGTCCTGCGAGGTCGGCTTATCCTCAATCGATAATAGCAGCGGTGCAAAGAAACGGCGCGCAGCATAATGCAGCGCCTTCCAGCGGCCAAAATAATCCAGACTTGACCAGGACGCCACCGGCCAGCAATCATTGAGTTGCCAGTACAGTATGCCGGAAACGCGCCCGGGATAGCGCCGCCAGTGTTCCACACCGTAGCGGATGCCTTCCGCCTGCAGTACCAAACTCAGGTAAACCAGCGATTCAAAATTCACCGGCAGCCGGAAGGTATCCAGCATCTGGGAAACCATCAACTGGTTTCCGCTGTCGTTTTTCTGGTGCCGCTCCATGATGTAGGAAGTCATGTTCCAGTCGGCTGGCTGTGCATAGGTACGTATGGTTGCCAGAGGCGGCAGTGCCTGAAAGCCGAACTCGCTCATAAAGCGCGGATACTGGTTGCGGTACGCCGTGAAGGGTTTGCGGCCGTGCCAGACATCCCAATAATGGGCGTCGCCCTGCTGCTGGCCGTTCGGATTCTCGAAAGGCGTATCGGAAGAAGGCGAGCTTGGCCAGTAGGCATGCTCAGGGTCCTCAGCAGCGCACCATTCGGGCAGGGTGTGATGGAAGAACTGGTCGTAGGCCGCCTTGAGCGCGGCATACTCCGCGCCTTTCCAACCCCAATCCACCCAGCCCCACTCCATCTCGTTATTGCCGCACCATAAAGCCAGGCTGGCGCGGTGGCGCAGCCGGCGGATGTTTTCCGACACCTCAACGTGGACGTTTTCGAGGAATTCCGGGTCATCCAGTGGATAAACGCTGCAGGAGAAAATGAATTCCTGCCAGACAAGAATGCCGTAACGGTCGCACAGGTCGTAAAAACGCTCTTCTTCGTAAAAACCGCCGCCCCACACACGCAGCATATTCTGGTGAGTCTGCACTGCCGAGCGGATCAGACCTTCCAGCCAGGCGTCCGTCAGGCGGGTGGGGAATGTATCCGCCGGGATCCAATTGGAGCCTTTGGCAAAAATGGGCAGCCCGTTGACAACAAACGTAAAGGAACGCCCCCATTCGTCCGGTTCCTGGCGCAGTGCGATGGTTCGCAGGCCGATACTGTATTCGCGCTGGTCCAACAAACTGTCTGCCTGTCGCAATTCGATGTTAACCTGGTACAACGGCTGTGATCCGTACCCATTCGGCCACCAGAGTTGCGGATTGGGAATGATGACCTGCAACGTGCTCGCGTTTTCCGGCTGAACGGCTGCATTGGTTTCAAAAACCTGACCATCCGGCGCAGTAATGCGCAAGTCTGCCAGGCAAGAGGTGTCATCGGGGTTTTGGATGGTTATCTGAGCCTCGACGGTCACCTGGCCATTGGTGTGCCTCTGGTTGAGGCGGACGTCAGCGATGCGCGCCTCTGCATAAGCTTCCAGACGGATATCCTTCCAGATGCCGATGGGCGGCAACTGCGGACCCCAATCCCAGCCGAACTGGCAGGGCGCTTTGCGCAGGTGCGGGCCGCCTGGAATGGCTTGCGAAACTCCCGGCAAAGACCGCACCTTTTGTTGGGCACCGCAATAGCGGACGGGGGAATCGAATTTAATAACCAGTTCATTTTCACCGGCTTTGAGCAGCGGTTTTACATCAAAACGGTACTGCCGGAACATGTTTGCCGTGTGGCCTAATTCCTGGCCATTCAGGCTGAGTGTTGCCAGCGTATCCAAACCGTCGCAGACCAGCTCGATCCGCGGCTGTTGCAATAGTTCAGGTGTTAAGGAAAACCGGCGGCGGTATTCCCAAACGGCTTCAGCCACCCATTGGACGCGCTTTTCATTGTCGCCCACAAATGGATCCGGAATCAGGCCCAGTGCCAGCAAATCGGTATGCACGCCGCCCGGGACACTGGCGGGTAGCCATTCCTGCTTACCTGCCTGGCGGAATTCCCAAGCACCGGTCAAGGATTTCTTACTCATATTGTCTCTTCCTGGATAGCATTATTTTTGACCAAAGATAAGCGGTACAACCCAAACAAAACCAGGAACACAACGATCAGACAAACAGGAATAATTTCTAGTGAAAATTGGCGCGCCAAAATTCCCAACAGGCTGGGGATGACCACGGTTCCCAAGCCGGTGGCAGCCATCTGCAGGCCGATGGTATTGGCGGCATTTTGTGCCCCGACTCGAGCGCTGGTTCCCGACATCAATGCCGCGAAGATGGGCGCAATGGCATAACCCATCACAGCTACCGCCAGTAGATTGGTTGCGCCTGAGGGATTCCAGAGCAGCAATACAGCGCCGAAAAATGCCCCCACCAGGCTGCCCAATACCAGACGGTGGATTCCAATCCGTTTGGCATATACGCCAGCCAGAATACGGCCAAGCGTAAAGGTGGCCCAATAACTGCCGGTGATTAACCCCGCTGCCGTTGTTCCGACCCCGCGTGATTCGACCAACAGGCTGTAGGTCCAGGTTCCGAGGGAAACTTCAGCGCCGCAATACAGGAAGAACAGCAGCGCGCTGAACCATACGCGAGGTTGGCGCAGGGTCTGTGTCATGGGCGTTTTGTAATCGGTCAGGCGCTTGGGTTGTTCTCCGCCGGCGGGTGTTTCTTTTTGATTCCACCTCGATAAGGTCAGGACAAAACATATCGCCAGAAGGATTTGAAAACCGCCCACGATGCGGTAACCTACCCGCCAGGAATTCAAGGTGGTCAGCGCCATGGTCATGATAATTGGACCCAGTGTAACGCCGATGCCATAACTGGCGTGCAGCCATTGCATCAGCCCTTCGCTAAAATGGGCGGCCACGTAGGTATTCAGACCGGCATCAATGGCGCCAGCCCCCAAACCTGCCAGCACCCCCAGCAAAACCATCATCCACCAGACTGGGACAAGGGTATAGCCAATCAGCGCGGTCCCGGTCATGTCGCAGCTGGCCGCCAGCACGCGACCGATGCCCCAGCGCGCAATCAGCGGTCCGTTTAGAAAACTGGAGGTTAAATAACCAGCCACGGAAGCCGTTAGCAACATGCCGATTGCGTCCAATGGGATACCGAAGCTGCTGCGGACCGAAGGCCAGGCCACGCCCAGCAAGCCATCCGGCATTCCAAGGGCAATGAAAGCGATATAAGCCAGAATCACCATGCTTATTTTTGGATAATGCTTGATTTTCTGCCAGATTTTCACTCGTTCTTTTCCTGTAGCCAGCATTTTATGGGATGATCTTGCTCCCAATGGGGACCATCCCTTGAACCGCGAAAACGTACCCTAAGGCATATCTGGAATGGAATGCGCGAATTTATTTCGCTTGATCCCAAACGCAGGAGTAATCCACCGTCGAGAGGTCCCATTCCTCATGGATTTTGGGGACATCGCTGATCAACCGTTTGGTATAGGCTTGTTTTGGATGGAGGATCACATCATCCGCAGAGCCGCTTTCGATTAATTTGCCATGTTCCATGATGTAGACCGTATCGGAAATAAAATATGCCAGGCCGATATCATGGGTGATAAAAATGAGCGTCATCCCGGTTTCATCGCGCAGTTTCATTAACATGTCCAGGATGGTGGCACGCGAACTGGCATCGATCATCGAAGTGGGTTCATCAGCCAACAGGATCTTTGGTTTCAGCAGGAAAATGCGGGCGATCATGAGCCGTTGCATCTGTCCGCCGGAGAGTTCGAAGGGATATTTGTTGGTCAATTCTTCGAACTTCAGGTTAACAAAGCTGCAGGCTTCGGTCATTAATGCCACTTTTTTATCATGCGGAAGATGCCGTCCGCCGCGCATGTTGATGCAATCCAGCAGCACGGTATCAATCTTGTTAAAGATATTGTAGGATGAATAAGGATCCTGAAAAATTGCCTGGATGTTTTTCCAGTATTCTTTTCTCTTGGCGGCGGAACTAATATCCCGCAGCTTTTCCTGAAAAAAGACCTGGCCTTCGGTGATGCTGATCAGCCCCAGCAGCATTTTTGCCAGGGTGGTTTTGCCGCTGCCGGATTCGCCCACGATGGATACTATCTCGCCTTCGTAAAAATTAAAATCAACATGGTCGACTGCCACCGTTTGATGACGGCCAAGCCCGAATATTTTGGTGAGCTTAACCCCTTTCAGGCATGATTTCCGTTCATCAACCATTTTGATATGCCTTTCTCAATTCTTCTTCTGTAAAGATGCAGCGGTAAGCGCGGTTGCCTTCAACCTCGACCATATCAACGGGATGGAACTTACATTCGGGCTTTACATATTTGCACCGTTCAGCGAACCGGCAGCCTTCGGGAGGTCTTTTTAGGTTGGGCGGGACGCCTGGAATGGCTGTCAGCTTGACATTCCTGAGGCCATGTTCCGGGACGATAATCGATCCCATCAGGCCCTTGGCGTAAGGATGGATTGGATCGAAAACCGTTTGCTGCGCCGTACCTTTTTCGACAATCTGGCCGGCATACATGACCATGATGTCATCCGTAACATTGAAAAGCAAGGGGAGTTCATGGGTGATGAAAATCATCGATTTGATGAAACCGTGTTCCATCAAATCCAGCAGCATCTTGATGACCATCTTCTGGCTGGTCACGTCCAGCGCAGACGAAGGTTCATCTGCAATCAAGATCTTCGGCGAGAGGATCACGGAGACCGCGATGACCGTGCGTTGTTTCATACCGCCCGAGAGTTCCACCGGGTATCTCTGTAATACGGATGCCGGCAACCCAAGAACCTCAAACCGTTCAACGGCGAGGTCGTAGATTTCCTTTTTATCCGCCTTGGGGTTGTGCGCGAGAATGACATCCTCGATCAGGCGGATGATCTTCTGGGTGGGATTGAGCGCATTCA
>CAZHYQ010000046.1:0-11280 GCA_964536805.1 uncultured Longilinea sp. | reverse complement strand
TCTTTCTCTCAAGGGCTCGCTTTCCTATCACTCTTCAGTTGTTAAGGTTCTGCTCACGAGGGCCAGATTCTAACCGCCTTCATCTCACCTGTCAAGGCTCTGACGAAAGAAAATACCGATGCTGCCCGGAACTTACCACGGCTCACACCGGCTCTCTTGGCGATGCTCTCGACCCCTTCGTGCCGACACTATTCTGTTGTCAATGGTCTGCCATTCAGCAAGACCTTTTCACAAGATCGGGACTCATATTTTAGTCCCTTCGTTTCGGCTTGTCAAGGTTGATTTTCGATCGAGATCATCCTCGCGAGTTTCGCTTTTCGGTTTTATGATTTGCCCTGAAGGGCGAAACCGCCGTTCGGCTTTCGAACGGCGCTGGCTATTATACGACGTTTGAGAAACCTGTCAAGCAATTCAAAAATATTCGTATAGGAATCGCGGTTTTGCTGTTGGCAGAAAGCTTGCACCCTTGATTTGTGGAACTTCCGCAGCGGCATTTCGTCTTAGGCATTGGATGATCACTCAACCTTCTAATTAGGACTGGTTTGGTATAATAAACTGACAATGAGCGCAACCACTTATCCTTCTTCCATGAAATCCCGTTCAACCCTGGAACAGGTCGCTGTGGCGATGGTGCTGGGGTTCATACTATTTATTGTTGCCGTCGTCGCAATTTATACCGCCTTCCAGGTCTGGTACGGCGGGCGGATCTTTCCCGGCGTGACCGTCAACGGGGTGGCGGTGGGCGGCCTAACACCGGCAGTTGCGGCCGCGACCATCACCCAGGAGTTTTCCTTCCCGCAAAGCGGCAAAATTCTGCTGCAGGACGGCGGTCAAACCTGGCTGGTATCGCCTGGACAACTGGGCCTATACCTGGATCCGGAAACCTCGGCTTTGAATGCCTACCATGTCGGGCGCTCGGGCGGCATTTTCCGGCGCTTGCGCGACCAGTACGGCGCCTATGCCAGCGGCGATTCTCTGCCCCCGGCTTTGATCTTTGATCAGCGCGTGGCGCATCAAGTGTTGCAGGGGCTAGCCAAGCAAATCGATAAGCCCATTGTGGAGGCCAGCCTGGCCATCCAGGGCACGGATGTGGTGGTCAACAACGGCCAGACCGGACGGACGGTGGATGTCAATGCCAGCCTGGCGGCTGTTTCGACGCAGGTTCAGACACTGACAGACGGCATCGTCCCCCTGGTGGTGCGCGAATCGCCGCCCACCATCTTGGACGCCAACGCCCAGGCCGAACTGGCGCGGCGCATTTTGAGTGCGCCGTTAACTCTGACCATGCCGGAAGGCGAGAGCGGCGGACCCTGGGAATTCGACCAGCAAAAGCTGGCTTCGATGCTGAGCTTTCAACGCGTGGTGGACGGGCAGAGCGCTGAATACCGCGTCGGTCTGAACACCGATCAACTGATCGCTTTTCTTACCGGTCTGGGACCCTCGCTGCAAACCTACCCGCAAAATGCCCGCTTTATCTTCAACGACGATACCGATCAGTTGGAAGTGATCGAACACGCCGTCATCGGGCGCACGCTGGACGTGGCCGCCAGCCTGAAGGCCGTGCAGGAAAAAGTCGGCGCGGGCGAGCATACTGTGCAGCTGGTGTTTGATTACACCAATCCGCCGGTGACCGATGACAAGACCGGCGCCGAACTGGGTGTTACCGAACTGGTAAGCTCTGAAACCTCCTATTTCTATGGCTCCAGCCCCGACCGTGTGCAGAACATCAAGGCGGCAGCCGCCAGCTTTCATGGCTTGCTGATCGCGCCGGGCGAAACCTTCTCGATGGCCAGCCAGCTGACCAACATCAGCCTGGAGAACGGCTACGCCGAGGCGATGATCATCGTCGGCGGGCGTACGGTGAAGGGTGTGGGCGGCGGCGTGTGCCAGGTGAGCACCACACTGTTCCGCACGGCTTTCTTTGGGGGCTACCCGGTCGCCGAGCGCCACGCGCATGCCTACCGGGTCTACTATTATGAAAAAGTGGCCGGCAACCACATCGATACCAACCTGGCCGGGTTGGACGCGACCGTCTACGTGCCGCTGGTCGATTTCAAGTTCACCAATGACACGCCCTACTGGCTGCTGATGGAGACCTACGTTAACCCCTCCAACGCCAGCATCACGTGGAAGTTCTACTCGACCAGCGATGGGCGCACGGTGGAATGGGACACCACCGGGCCGATCAACCGCACCCCGCCGCCGGAGCCGCAGTACATCGAGAACTCCGACCTGCCCGAGGGCAAGATCAACCAGGTGGACTGGGAAGCCGAAGGCGCGGACGTGAATGTGACGCGCACGGTGTACCGCGACGGGGCGGTGTATTTCCAGGATTATTTCAATACCCACTACCAGCCCTGGCGGGCGGTGTACGAGTACGGCCCGGGGACGGATATCCCGGACTCCAATGGGAATTAAAAGCACATCCGCAACATCATCAAGGGTGGTGGAAGCGTAAATTCTGTGTAAACAAAGACCGGGTGGAAATTCCCGGTCTTTGTTTATTTCACTACCCATTGTCAATCAGGGTTTCTAAGGATTGGGATAACCCGGCATTGTAGGTAAAATTTGTTGCCCGGCGGCGCCCTCTTCACCTGGCGCCGGATAGCCGGGCGGCGTGGCGCTGGGCTGCGGCGTCTCGGTTGGCCAGACGATGGTGGGCCAGGGCGTGGGGGGGATGATGGTCAGATCCGGCGGTGGGGTCGGGGCCGGCCAATCGGTTTGCATTTCCAGGATGGCTTTACTGTTTTCAATCTGGTTTCCTTCGGCATCCAGATAAATGGAGACGGAATCGGTCACTCGAGCGATGGATGGATGGCCAGCGGAAGCGATTAACCCATAGCTAAAAATGCCATAAGACACGGTAGGTTTTGGTAATTTGAAATGGCCGGTGATCACGTATTCCTCTCCCCCTTTTGTATCAATTTGCCAATGCATACTACTCTCTTTTTGGAAAGTGATTTTGGCCTCATTAGGTTTTTTATCGATATCGATTATGTTTATATTGGTGTCGCCATACATGGATATTTCCAGACCAGTGATATCTTTCTCTGTGCTGAAGGAGATAACGAAAGGAATAGGTTGTAAAGCTTGAATTGGTCCATCGACCTCGAGACTGACGCATATTCCCTCTAAGCATTCAACGTCAGAACTGCTGGTACTGCAAGCCGACAGTAATAATATAAGGAGCAATGAGGACCAGAACACACGTTTCATGGATTGTTTCCTTTCTTGGTCAATCATTCACAATGACCGGCAAGGAAATCCGGCTGTTGATTTGCAGGACTTGTAACCAAAAACCGGTGGTGGTAGTTTTGATCGAATCACTTACACGGACTGTCACGTAGCATGATCCGATCCAATTCATCTGAGGATTGGCATTAACCCAATGCGAATCCAAGCTGACCCCGCAGCGCGAATCGGAAACGCTGATGATTTGGTATGTCAATTGCTGTGCCGAACTTTCATAATCATATACATAGTCGCTCAAATTCAGAAAATGCTCGCTCGTAAAATTCTGGAGGATGCTTCGATCCGGGATTGGGATAATGATCGGCGCCTGATCATAGTCGATGGTATTTTGATAGATCGCACGAACGCCGTTGTGATTATCGCCGCCAAAGTACGCGTTCCAAAATTCCTGTAAGTTCTCTTTTCCATATTCATCGAGCGCTACGGCGATGATTGGATTGAATCCCCAATAAGCCGTATCGTACCAGGGATCTTCATTGCTCGAATCCATCAGATCATACAATGTGCCTGCCACACGGCCTTCCACATTATCTCCCCACCAAGATCCTTCGATGTTCGGATCGTTACGAGTATGATTTTCAAGATTATGACCAGAACAAGTAAACTGGTCTAAATCATAACAGGCATCCCCGTTAACTGTGATAGCAAAATAATCTGCCAACCCTTCCGACCAGGCGCATTCTACCGATTCCTGAGTAAATAAATCGTGTTGAAAACAGCCAAAATCATACCATAGCCATTGACCAGTTTGATTCCACATTATGTGGTGACCTAGTTCGTGTACGACGGTGTCTAAAGAGAGTCTAGAATCATGTGCAATATAAACATGGGGATTTATCAGCGCCCAAAAGTGCGATCCTGGCACTCCGTTTTCTGAGTATTGATCTTTTTCCCAATGGGCTGCCAAAAAACCTGGATCGCGTTGTGGGTAAGTATGGTTGAGGAAATATTCCCTGGCACGTTGGATATCCTGGAAAATCCACATTGCCTCAAGACTGATCCAGTTGAATGGCAATGAAGCTGAGATAATTGTGGTCCCCATTGGAATATTGGTATGGATAGTACTAACCCAGGCGTAAGGATAATTTGATAGGTTTGATACAACAGAGTGATCGTTTTCCAGCTCCCAGCGGATTATCGGATCGATTCGGCGGTTATTCAGCATTGGATCTGTATCATCTTCATCCCAATTCAAAACAGCAGGGAAGCTATAGTATCCGTTATAGTCCGCAAATGCTTCAGCGAGCAGGTCATTTCCATCAACTTCCGGATCCCAATCCCATAATTGAACCTTGACCGCGTTTGCTCCTTGCATGTTTGTCCAACGATCAGCATACGAAAACCGACCGTGAATAGCAACATCACCAGGTTCAAAATCCAGGACAAGATTATCAATCCAAGGGCCATCATATTGGATAGACCCATCGCTTTCAAATTGCCAGGCTATCCAAACGTCAGAGTCCCCCAGGTAATTATCGAGACCAATCGAAATACTTTCCCAACCTACATCACCATCCCAATCCCACCCATCAAACGTGTTTCTATCGCCAGAAACTCCAAAAAACAATGAATCAAAATTAATTTCAATATGACGCCAAAGCATAAAAGAAATTTGGGCCGATTTTGCATTGCTTAAATCAAATGGGCCATAGATCATCCACGTTCTCGTATTATTTGGATATGTGGTGGAAAAAGTGGGGTCGATCCCATTGCTTCCTCCTCGCGCTGGCCAGGCAGCCCACATAGACCCGCCAAATGCTCGCAGATTGTCATCATCCCAATAATATTCCAGATTATCAGCCGGATTCGCATCCCAGATTTCCCAACCTGTAGATGGCGGAAATGGGCCCTCAAAGGTTTGTTGCATGATATTCACCGAATAATCTCCGGTTAATTGTGCGTTTGAGGTAATACCCATATCACTTTTTCTATCGGCCAGATTATTTGAAGAAATTCTTATTGCGTCATCAGCGATTCGCTTGGATGTTGGTTTCCCATCACTGGCGAAATTTAGAGGTGACATTTTTGAAAAAGAAGCATACAGCGTGGAGATTGATATATCCTGAATACTTCCACCCAATCCGGGAACTGTATTGCGGATTTGAATAATCCAATTCTCAGCGGAAGGCAATCCATCAAAATCATGAATTTGGGTAAGCATACCGAAACCGTCATTGGTTATTATATTTGATGGCACTGACTTTATGATGGCAGAATTAGTTCTTGAAATTTGAATTTCTAATGTACCTGGATCAGGGTGATCTATTACCAGCTTAAAACTTGTTTCAGAAATTTTGGAAGCTTCCGGCGCACTTGAGTCTGTCAAGCAGATACTCATCCAACTATTGTCAGTCGGCAAAATATATGTTTCCGACTGAGAAGCGCATCGCATATCTTGAAAATCTTCATGCCCAGAAACATCTGAACGCGGATTTTGAAACGTGATTATTGTGGCAATAATAATACAGTTTATTATCATTCTTGGGCTTTTCATTTACCTTCCTCGTTTCAATCAATGCAAATTTGTGAGAAGGCTAACAGAAAATCCGCCTGCACTTTTAAAAAAGAAACCGCCATTAATTTTTGAAAAATATAGTTGATTAAAATCCGAACCACAAATAAATTCTTGATAAGCGCTTAATTTTTGAATTGCCTCGAAAACTCTTTATACATATAATCTAACTATAATTATACAAATCAACAACCAATTGTCAACTAATCATCTGTCATAAATTGCTAATATATCGAAAATTTACTCGTTTTTTGGCTTATTATGATATGCTGCGCGCTGGTCCGGAATTGGCCCAGTGTTCTATCTCTTCCACGGTTTCTCAATCAACGGCGCGTCGGCGGCGCGGCCCAGTTCGGGCAGACTCCAGGCGCTGGCGATGGTCTTGAGCAGCGAATAGTGCGTGTAGGGCGTATCGTCTTGCAGGCCGGGAATCACCCGGTTGGAGATCAGCACGGTCGCCACGCGCCCGCCGCCGGTTTCCAGCCCGCAGCAGGTGTGCTCACCCTGGCCTTCATCCCAGGTAAGCACGATCAGCCCGTCCTCCAGCATGCCCGGGTAAGCCAGCAGCTTGCCCAACCATTCACCGGCAAAGGCATCCACCACGTCCAGGCCGCAGTCGTGCCCGGAGCTGCACAGGTCGGGCGTGATAAAGACGAAATCGGGCAGCGGGTTGTTTTGCAAATCAACCTCGAGCTGCTCCAGCGGCACCACGCTGTTCTGGCAGCGTGTTTTATTCAATCGAATGGCGTCGAAATAGACGAACGGGTTGTGCTTGACGGCATAGCGCAGCGTGCTGCTTGTGCCGCAAGGCTCGCGCATGGATTGCTGGTAGGTTTTCCAGGTACGCCCGCTGGCTTCGATCAGGTCGGGCAGGCTGGGCGCGTTGATGTAGCAATCCTCACAGTTGCGCTCAATGCCGAAGGTGTCGCCGCCGATCAGGGCGAGATAATTGGGCAGGCTGGGGTGGGCGACCGCGTAGTATTGCGTGAGCAGCGCATACTTTTCGGCGTAGGCGTTGTAGTTGGGCATGGCGCGGTTGCCGATGACAAAATCAAACTCGTGGTTTTCGAAAATAAGAATGATGATATGGCGAAAGTCCGGCACCGGCGGCAGGGGGGTGGACGTCAGCGTCCCGGTCGGGAGTTCTGTGACCGCGGAAGTGCCTGAGGGTGGCAGGGGCGTAAGGCTGGCGGTGGGTGCAGGCATTCTTGTGGGCAAAAGAGTCGGCACGATGCTGGATTTTTCAGTCATGCAGCCGGAAAGGATAAGGAAAAGAACCAGCAGTGCCAGCAGGTTTTTTCTCATTCGCATTCTTCCTCTTTCCAGCCGTATTGGCCGCGCAGCGGCACGAAGGCCACCGGGAGATCATCCTCATGCCGCCAGTTAGAGCCCTCGTGCTGCCAGATTTGCAGCACCTGGAAACCCGGACTGCCCACCGGCAGCACCAGCCGCCCGTCTTCAGCGAGCTGCTCGAGCAGCGGCTGCGGCGCGCACGGCGCGGCGGCGGTGACCAGGATGCCCTGGTAGGGGGCAGCCTCCGGCCAGCCGGAAGAGCCGTCGGCGCAGTGCACCGTGACATTATTCAGTTGCAGCCTGGATAAAATCTGGCTGGCTCTCTCCGCCAGGGCGGGATGGCGTTCAATTGTGTGAACCTGCCTGGCCAGCAGCCCCAGAATGCCGGCCTGGTAACCGGAGCCGGTGCCAACCTCCAGCACGTTTTCGTCACCATTTAATTGCAGCAGATCGGTCATCAGTGCCACGATGTAGGGCTGCGAAATGGTCTGACCCAGACCAATCGGCAGCGGGCGGTCTTCGTAGGCGGAGGGCCAATCCTCCTCGCGCAAGAATTGATGGCGTGGCAGGCGGCGGAAGGCTTCCAACACGCGCGGCGTGAGGATGCCGCGCCGCTCGATTTGCCAGCGTACCATGCTATCGCGGAGGGAGGAGAAATCAGGTTCGGTCATAGGGTGAAAAGGGGTATTCGTTGATCAGGTATTCGGTATTGGGTGAAGCGTGAACCGGAAAATAACTCTTGTTTGTAGATGCGGGCCGAGAGAATGGAACGAATTGATGCTTACCGGATACCGAGGCAACGAATTGACGAATACCGGATGGCCGGTTCACGCCTCACGCTTCACCAGTTCCTTACTAATCTGCCGATCCACCTTGCCCATCGGGAATTGCCCGAGTTCGGCGGTCGGCACCCAGCGCAGTTCGGAGGCTTCCAGCGGCTGAGGTTCGCCGCCGGTGAGCTGGCAGTGGAAGGCGTGCAGGGTGATGCGGAAGTGGGTGAAAGCGTGCTGGTAAACGCCAACCGGCTGACCGACTTCTATCTGCGCGCCCAGTTCCTCGCGGATCTCGCGCGCCAGACCCTCTGCCAGGCTCTCGCCGAGTTCCAGTTTGCCGCCGGGGAACTCCCACAACCCGCCCAGCAGTCCGCGGCTGGGGCGGCGGGCGATGAGCACGCTGCCGTTGCGCTGAAGCACCGCGGCCGTGACGGTGTAATGGGGGATGGGTGCGCGGGCGGTCAGGATGGGACGCTCTTCCTGCACGCCCAACGCTCGCGCCTCACAGATCTCATTTAATGGGCACAACAAACAGGATGGATTGCGCGGCGTGCAAACGGTGGCGCCCAGGTCCATCAAGGCCTGGTTAAAGTCGCCGGCCCGGCCGGGCGGCAGATGCTCGGCGGCCAGCGCCCACAGCCGTTTTTCGCCTTCCGGCGAGCGTGCGGGGATATCGACGTTGAACAGGCGCGCGTACACGCGCCGGATGTTGCCATCCAGGGCCGGCTCATCCTGCCCAAAGGCGATGGAAGCGACGGCTCCGGCGGTATAGCGTCCAACGCCGGACAATTTTTCCAGTTCAGCGCGGCTGGCCGGCAAGCGGCCGTCAAAATCAGCCATCACCTGGCGGGCGGCGCGCTGCAGGTTGCGCGCGCGCGAATAGTAGCCCAGGCCTTCCCATACCTGCAATACGTCCTGTTCACTGGCGGCGGCCAGCGCTGCCAGGGTGGGGAAGCGCGCCATCCAGCGTTCATAATAGGAAATGACCGTTTCGACGCGGGTTTGCTGGAGCATTGCTTCGGATACCCACACCGCGTAGGGGTCGGGTTCCGCTACGCGCCAGGGCAGCGACCGGGCGTGGCGGGCATACCAGTCCAGCAGCCGCCGCGCAATTTCAGGGTTCATGTTTCCTCCCGCCGGTCAGAATTGAAATCCGCCGCGGGCCTCGACAATCTTTTGCGTGAAGTTTTGAACGTAATCGAGGAGCTGGTTTTCCAGGCTGTGCCATTCGTCGGACAGCATGATCTCCTGGGCACGGTCAAAGGAAGGCAGCACCGCGCCGACCATAATCTGAGGTTGGCCGCCGTAGACGGTTGCCCAGGCATCGCTTAATTCGAACCCGAGCCGCTGAACGCCGGGAATAAATTCGCGGATCACGAACTCGAAATATTCCTGTTCGCGGTCCGGGGTGATATCCCATGTCATGATTACTTTTACCGCCACGGCGCCTCTGGTTTTAACTGCGTTGGTAATCGAGCACAATCACCTGAGTCTCGTCCGGCAGATTGTTGGCCGAGACGATTTTCAACGAGGGCTGCGATTTCACTTCCGCCTGACCCATTTCCTGCAGGAAACGGGCTAAAGGTTCCAGTTTGACCGTAGCGCCTTCGGTGGCATAGTGCATGGGGATGACGATATTCGGTTCGAACACGCTGATCACTTCCACGGCTTTGGAGGCGTTCAGGCCGCCGCTGCTGCCCACCGGCACCAGTGCAATATTGATATTGCCCAGCGCTTCCACTTCGGTTTGGGTGGGCACACGGTTCACATCGCCCAGGTGGACGATGGTGATGCCGTTGTAGTCGATCATATAGAGCGTGTTGCGCGATTCATTCGGGCTGCGGTGGCCGTTGGTTTGAATGCCGGTAATGAAGACCCCGCCGATTTCGAATTCACCCGGACCGGTAATTTGATAAGGATCGCCTTTGATGGCGGCTAGATTGTTATGGCCGGGCGAGTCATGGCTGATGGTCACAATATCCGCCTTCAGTTTCAGCGGCTCATAACCGACCTGACGATGATCGTAAGGGTCGGTAACCACCGTCGCCAGTCCGCGTTCGGTGATGCGAAAGCACGAATGTCCGTACCAGGTAATCTCCATGCAACCTCCGTAGTTCGATTCGATTATACATTAAAACCGCATCTGCTCTATACTCAGCCTATGATCGACTCATCTTTACCGCTCATCGATTTGCACCGCCACCTCGACGGCAGCCTGCGGCTGGAAACCATCCTGGATCTGGGACGCAAACACAATTTGCCGCTGCCAGCCTGGGATGTGGAGGGATTGCGCCCTTACGTCCAGGTGCTCGAGCCGCAGCCAGGCATCATGGCATTCATCGCCCGGTTTGAATGGATGACCGGCGTGCTGGTTGATGCAGACGCTTGCCGCCGGGTGGCTTATGAATGCGTGGAAGATGCCCGCAAAGAGGGCATCGATTACATCGAATTGCGCTTCAGCCCGCTGTTTATGGCCGAGCCGCACCATTTGAACCCGGCTGCGGTGGTGGAGGCGGTGGTTGATGGGGTGAAGGCCGGCAGCCGGGATTTCGACCTGCCTTGCGGGCTGATTGGCATCCTCAGCCGCACCTACGGCCCGCAGATTGCCTGGCAGGAACTGGAGGCGCTGCTCAGCCAACGGGAACATATTCGTGGCCTGGATCTGGCCGGCGACGAGGCGCACTTCCCGGGCGAATGGTTTGAGCCGCATTTTAAACGCGCGCGCGAAGCCGGCTGGCACATCACCGTGCATGCCGGCGAAGCCGATGGGCCGCACAGCGTCTGGCAGGCATTGAATGGACTGGGCGCAGAACGCATCGGCCATGCCGTGCATGCGCCGGAGGATGAAGTTCTGATGGATACGCTGGCGGAACGCCAGACCGGCATCGAGGTGAGCCTGACCAGCAACGTGCAAACCACCACTGTGCCGGATTACGCCAGCCATCCGCTGCGCCTGTTCCTTCAGCGCGGGCTGTGCGCCACACTCAACAGCGACGATCCGGGCATCAGTCGCATCACGCTGCAGCATGAATACGAGGTCGCCGCGCCGGCAGCCGGATTGGATGATCAAATGATCCGCCAGGCGCAGCGCAATGCGCTGACCGCCGCCTTTTTTTCGCCGGAGGAACGCCAGAAACTGGCGGAGCAGTGCGCCGGGCGGACGAACCAGGGCTAGGAGTGCTGGATAAATACCGGCCTTCCCGGAGGACAGCGCTGCCTCCGGATGGCTGTAATTGTGCGAAGCATTGACTCATCCAGGGTTATTTGATAGACTCCCTGGTCGCCAGCAGCAATAGAATAATCAAAACCGGAAGACCTGCGTTTCATCACCAGGCCCTTGTCTAAAAAGCCGGTTGTTGTTATAATTCTGCCCGCTGTGCAACTTAACAATTGACTTGCCGACGTAGCTCAATCGGCAGAGCAACCGCCTTGTAAGTGGTAGGTTATGGG
>CAZHYQ010000045.1:0-11469 GCA_964536805.1 uncultured Longilinea sp. | reverse complement strand
TACCAACTGAACCACGCCCGCATCACTGTTTCCAGTGTGCCCGAAGTATAGCACGCGATTTTTACCGCGTCAACCCTTTCCAAAAAAATTATGAGCTTCTTGCCGTTTACCCAAGTAAAGTCTCTTCATTCCAATTGTATTGGATGAACCTTTGTGTGGCTGCCTGTCGCATCCGGTTCCACCTCGAATTGATTTCCCAATATCGGATATGAATGCTACAATATTGATCAACCTAATTCAATTCCCAATCACAACGGAGGTGATCCATATGGCTGCCCTCAAAACGACCCTGACCGGCTACGTCGGTTACCGCGGGAGAGAAGGACATTGGAGCTTTCTCCTGCACCGCATCACCGGGTTGGGCACCGGTCTCTTCCTGACGATTCACATTATAGATATTGCCTTTGTTTACCTGGCACCGGGCCTCTTCATGGATGCCATTAAACTCTACCAATCCACGCTTTTCGGGATAGGCGAAATCGGCCTGGTGTTTTGCGTCTTTTTCCACGGCGTAAATGGGTTGCGCATCGCCTATATCGATATGTTCAAGCCGGCTGCCTGGACGATTGCCAAACAGCGCAACTGGACACGCACCACGTTGACCATTGCTTTGATTTTGTGGCTGCCGGCCACCTTCATCATGGTGCGCAACCTGTTGATCCATAATTTTGGGCTTTTTGGCGGATAGGAGGCAAACATGACTGCCACAACTCGCACAATTCGCAGCGTTAAAACTCCCGCCAATTATGAAACCATCGCCTGGAAGTGGATGCGCTACAGCGCTTTTTTGCTCATTCCATTGGTGTGGGGGCACGTATTATTACAGGATGTAATCGTCGGCGTGCACAATATGGATATTGCTTATGTGGCCGAACGGTGGGCCAATATCGGATGGCGTATTTATGATGGGTTGCTTTTAGCATTCGCCTTCGCGCACGGCGTGAACGGCCTGCGGCAAGTGTTGAACGATTTTATTCATAAGCCGACCGGCCGCATGATTTTGAACTGGGGCCTGTTCATTTTCTGGCTTACAATCACCGTGATCGGTTTCATCGCGCTGATCGCCGGCGTCAACCAGCAATTCCCGTTGTAGAAAGCCACAGGAGACAACCATGACGCAAACGCATACCTTCGATGTGGTCATTGTCGGCGCCGGCGGCGCCGGGCTGATGGCCGCATTGTATGCATCACGCAATGCCAAAACCGCGGTTTTGAGCAAACTCTACCCGATTCGCTCTCACACCGGGGCAGCCCAGGGCGGCATTGGCGCGGCGTTGGGCAACCTGGAGGAGGACCACTGGGAGTGGCATGCTTTCGATACGGTCAAGGGTTCCGATTATCTGGGCGACCAGGATGCCATTGAATTCATGTGTCGCGAGGCAGTCCAATCGGTATACGACCTGGAACATTTCGGCTTGCCGTTTTCACGCACGGCCGATGGACGCATCGCCCAGCGGCCGTTTGGCGGGCATACCAATAACGTCACCGGCAAGCCGGTGCGCCGCTCATGCTACGCGGCTGACCGCACCGGCCACATGATTTTGCAAACGCTCTTCCAGCAGTGTATCAAGAACAACACGCTGTTTTTCGACGAATATCAAGTGCTGGATCTGCTGATCGAGAACGGGCACACGGCAGGCGTGGTGGCGGTGGAAATCGCTACCGGTGAAATGCATGTCTTCCAGGCTAAGGCCGTCGTGTTTGCCACCGGCGGGCATGGACGGGTGTGGGAAATCACCTCCAATGCCTATTCCTACACTGGCGACGGCGTGGCAGTGACCATGCGGCGGGGCATCCCGGCCGAAGACATGGAGTTTTTTCAATTTCATCCGACCGGCATTTACAAATTGGGCATTCTCATCACCGAAGCCGTGCGCGGCGAAGGCGGAATTCTCCTAAACAAGGACGGCGAGCGATTTATGGAGCGCTATGCCCCGCACATCAAAGACCTGGCGTCGCGCGATGTGATCAGCCGTTCGATCTATTTGGAAATGAAAGCCGGCAAGGGCGTCAATGACAGTTACATGCTGCTGGATGTGCGCCCTGAGACGGTCAATAAATACGCCGAACTGGACGGACGCACCCGCCCGGATGGCACTCCTTACCGGGTGACCGCGCAAGAAATTCTAAGCAAAATTCCGGATATCACCGATTTTTGCGTAACCTACCTGGGCGTCGATCCGGTCAAGCAGCCAATCCCCATTCAACCCACCGCGCACTACGCCATGGGCGGCATCCCCACCAACAAATTGGGCGAGGTGGTGATTGACGATCAGGGCACGGTTTTGCCCGGTCTGTATGCCGCCGGCGAGTGTGCCTGTGTTTCGGTGCACGGTGCCAACCGCCTGGGTACCAATTCGCTGGTGGACCTGATTGTCTTCGGCAAACACGCCGGCATCCAGGCGGCTGAATATGCCGCCGGCGTCGATTTTCAATCGCTGCCGCAAGACCCGACCGGCCTGGCTCGCCAGCAGATCGAAAAGTTGACCAGCGGCGATGGCAGCGAGAAAGCCGTCACGATTGGTCGCGAGTTGAAAAAAGTGATGTTCGACGATGTGGGCGTGTTTCGTACGGCCGAGGGATTGCACGCTGCGGTTGAAAAAGTGAAGGAATTAGGCGAGCGCTTCAAGCATGTGCGCGTGACTGACAGCGGCAAGATCTTCAACATGGACTTGCTGAATACCTGGGAATTAAGCAACATGCTCGACCTGGCGCTGGTAACCGCTCTGGCGGCGGAAGCCCGTACCGAGAGTCGCGGCGGGCATGCCCGTGAAGATTTTCCGCAGCGCGACGATGTGAACTGGTTGAAACACAGCCTGGCATGGTTGGATGGTCAAGAGGTCCGGTTGGGCTACAAACCGGTGGTCATCACCAGCTATGTTCCCAAAGAACGCGTGTACTGAGCCAAGGAGTCGGCCATGCATTACAAATTGAAAATTTACCGTTTTCAACCGGAACAGGATACCAAACCGCATTACGCCGCCTTTGAGGTAGAAGCCGATCCGACGGACCGTGTGCTGGATGTTCTGGAGCAAATCCGCGGCGAACAGGATGGCACCCTGGCATTCAGGCGTTCTTGTGCGCACGGCGTGTGCGGCTCGGATGCCATGCGCATCAATGGCCGCAATTACCTGGCCTGCAAGGTGCTTCTACGCGACCTGGTCGCGACCGAGATCACGGTTGAACCCCTGTTGGGGCTGCGGGTGATCAAAGACCTGATTGTGGATATGGAACCGTTCTTTAATCACTACAAGTCCATATTGCCCTACTTGATCAATGACGACCCTCTCCCGGCTGACGGCAGGGAACGCCTGCAGAGTCCGGATGACCGCGAGCGGTTCGATGACACCACCAAATGCATCCTGTGCGCGGCCTGTACCACCTCATGCCCATCCTATTGGGCAAACGGCGAGTACGTGGGGCCGGCTGCCATTGTCAATGCGCACCGCTTTATTTATGATTCACGCGACCAGGGTGCCGAGCAGCGCCTGAAAATTCTCAACGAGCAAATGGGCGTTTGGCGCTGCCGAACAGCCTTCAATTGTACAGAAGCCTGCCCGCGGGAGATCAAAATTACCCAGGCGATCGGCGAAGTAAAAAGGGCGATTCAGACGGGCAAGCTCGATTAGCAGTACAATGAAATAGGCAGCAGCGCACCGGAAAGCTGCGCTCCACAAACCTGAAAGGAGGTGTGCCATGTTGATCACCATCCTCACCGGTCAGGTATCCGCGGAAAATGACGAAATTCTGAAGGAACGGTTTGCCAGGGAATTGCGCCATACGCCGCTGGGTTTGCTGCAGACATTTCTCATTCAGGGGCATGAAGAACCGCAGCAATGGCAGATTATTTCCATCTGGCGGAATCGCGAGGCTTACGAGCAGGCTCACAGCGAAAAATTGACCGATGCCTGCGTGCAGATGTTTTGCGATGCCGGCAGCACGCCTGAACGCACAAGTTACCGCGTGGTGGAAAACTATACCCGTGTATAAATCCCCACGGGCACAAGGTACCCGTGTATAAATCCCCACGGGCACAAGGTACCCGTGTATGAAACCCCACGGGCACAGGTACTCGTGTATGAAGCCCCACGGGCACAGTTACCCGTGTCCAAAGCCCACGGGCTAAGATCTGCGAACCGCGCGAACTGTAAACGATCATAATGACCGACTTGCTCAAGCGATTGGTGGAGCTCGAAGCCGATATTCATTACAAAACAGCTCCGCCCGATGACGAGCCGGAATTTGCCCATGATTTTGGCCGCCGCCCAATTGTGATTTCAGCGCCGCATGGGGCAGCCCATTTGCGCAGCGGCGTTCTCAAGCAGGAGGATGATTACACCGCGGCTCTGGTGCGGATGGTGGCTGAGATGACCGGAGCGCATGCTCTTTACTTGCGTTACAGGTCCGGGACGGACGCCAACTTTCACACTGGCGTACCTTATAAGCAATACCTACAGAAAATCATCACGCGCTACCGCATCCGTTTTGTCCTTGATTTGCATGGCGCGGCTGCATACCGCGATTTTGGCTTGGCATTGGGCACCCTGTACGGCCGCAGCTGCCCGAATGAGCGCCCGCTCATTTTATCGGTGATGAAACGCTTCGGGTTTCAGGAGGATGCCTCATGGTTGAGCCGTCTCGATCTGGATGATACCTTTTCAGCATCCGGCATCGATAACCAGGAAACGATCACCAGTTTTGTCTCGCAAAAGCTGCACGTCCCGGCCGCGCAAATTGAATTAAATGCCTACTTGCGGGTCGTGCGCCGCCAACCCGACGCCACCGAACGCGACCCTTTTCAGGGCGATCCGGCCGCCATTGAACAAACGGTCAAAATGTTGGCGACACTCGTAAACGAAATTATCCGTTTTCGCAAGCATTGACAGATTGGATATTCTGTTGGAATTTAAAAGATCAGGTATAATAGCTATGTTGTTTTACAAAATCCAGCCGTAAGTGGCTGATCCTTGCCATTATTTCAACTTTATTCGTCGCCTGCGTTGGGTATTTTCCCAGCCGGACATTCATATATTGATGCCTCAGGAAACCGACCGCTAACAATTTATGTGGGTTTTACACGCACACTGGCAGCCGCCACAACGCTCGGCTGACCCGGGGGGCCTGATTTTTTGGGCTGAGACCTCCGAGGAATTGCCGCCGGCACAACAACGTCGCACCTCAGCGCGGATAAAAGTCCGCGAACATCCCTATTCCTTGCCGCCGGCCATGATTCGCGCACGGGTCGGATCAGGCACGCCGCTGGAAGATGCGCCGGCGCGGACGGTTTTCCTGAAACTGCCCACCAACCGCCACCGGCCGCTGCCTTCACCTGAACTGAATCAGGATTGGGAGCTTGATCTTGAACAGCGTCCAACCCTGCTTGCTTGGACGGTCGCCGGCCTCTGGCTGCCGCTCAACAAAGCGTTTGGTGTGCTGGCCAACCTGCCGGTGGAGAATCTGGTCGACGGCTACGTGCTTGGACAGGATACCCGCTACTGGCGCACCGTGACCAACCTGGTGATGGAAATCCTGGCCGAACAGAAATTTCTGCCAACGCTGGTGGAGGTGGATGAGCGCCGCAATATCTACCACGCTCGCTGGCAGCCAGTGTTGGACGGGCCGCGCGACGGCCAGCGCCTGGCTCAATTGGCCGGCGCCATGCCGCCGATTTGCCGGGCCGAAGCTGAACTGATGGAAACCCCGGGTTCGGAAACGACGCGCATCGCCCCGCGCGAATTGCTGGAAAGTTTCCTGAATACCATGACCGATATGTTGGCGCGTTCATGGGGCGCCGCCAAAGCCCGCCAGATTCAACCCAACAGCGATGATTTGCTGGAACGTTGGTTGCACGCGCTCTTCCAGGAAGATGCGCGCGTCAATGCCTCGCCGGCACAGCTCGAAGCATTGGAAAGGTCATTACGCACATGGCGGCGAAACCTGGAAGCGGCTGGAACGCGCACCTACCGCATCGCCTACCGCCTCGAGGCGCCTGAAATTCAACCCGCCGACCCGAACGAACCCGCCTGGGAGCTGCATTACCTGCTGCAATCACGCGACGACCCGAGCCTGCTGCTGCCGGCTGACGAGGTCTGGCGCACGGGCAGTTCAGCCCTGGTGCAATTAGGCCGCCGGTTTGAACAACCGCAGGAAAAATTGCTGGCGGGTCTGGGCTATACGGCGCGGATTTTTCCGCCCATTCTGTCCAGTTTGCAGGCCCGCCAACCGGTGAGCTTGAAACTGGATACCAAAACTGCCTATGCTTTTCTGCGGGAAGCTGCCCCCTTGTTGGAGCAGGCCGGTTTCGGTTTGCTGGCGCCGCCCTGGTGGAATCAGCGCGATGCACGCCTGGGGGTCAGCCTCCACCTGAAACCAGGCAAATCGCCGCGCACTTCTGCCGGGAAACTTGGGCTGGATACGCTGGTACGCTTCGAGTGGAAGTTGTCACTGGGCGATACCACGCTGACACGCGAAGAGTTCGAGGCGCTGGCTGCCTTAAAAATGCCGCTGGTTCAGGTGCGCGGGCAATGGGTTCAACTTGACAGCGAGCAGGTGGAAGCAGCCATTCACTTCTGGGATAAGCAGCGCCAGACCGGCGAAATGAGCCTGGTTGAAGCTGCCCAACTCGCATTGGGCGGCAAATCGTCTGCCGAAGGCCTGGAGGTTGACGACGTCAGCGCCGAGGGCTGGGTGGATGACTGGCTGGACCAGTTACAGGATCAGGAAACGCTCAGCGAACTCAGCCAGCCGGCCACTCTGAAGGGCGAACTGCGCCCCTATCAGCGCTACGGCTTCTCCTGGCTGGCCTTCTTCCGCCGCTTTGGCCTGGGCGCGGTGCTGGCGGACGATATGGGTCTGGGCAAAACCGTCCAGGCGCTTTCACTGTTGGCTTATGAAAAAGAATCGCTGGGCAAACTGCCCGGGCCGGTGTTACTGGTCTGCCCGACCTCGGTGGTAACCAATTGGGAGCGCGAGACTAAACGCTTTACCCCTGGACTGAAGGTGCTGGTCCATCAGGGTCCGGAGCGGCTGCGCAATTCTGAATTCAAGAATGCTGCGGCTGCCGCTGACCTGGTGGTGACCAGCTATGCACTGCTGCGTATGGATGCTGAATTACTTCAGTCGCTTCACTGGTACGGCGCCATCCTGGATGAAGCCCAGAATATCAAGAATCCCGCGGCCAAACAAACTCAGGCTGCCCGCAAACTGGATGCGACCTTCCGTTTTGCCCTGACCGGCACGCCGGTGGAAAACCGGCTGTCCGAACTCTGGTCGATCATGCAATTCTTGAATCCCGGCTTTTTGGGCGGGCAGGAAGCCTTTAGACGCGAGTTTTCAGTGCCGATCGAGCGATTTGGCGATCCTGATGCCACCGAACGGTTGCGCCACCTGGTGAGCCCGTTTATTCTGCGCCGTTTGAAGAGCGACCCGCGCGTCATCCAGGATCTGCCGGAAAAGATTGAAATGAAGGATTACTGCGGGCTGACCGAAGAACAGGCCACCCTGTATGAAGCCGTGGTCAAAGATACCCTCAAGAAAGTAGCCGAAAGCGACGGCATCGAACGCCGCGGCCAGGTGTTGACCATGTTGATGCAATTGAAGCAGGTTTGCAACCATCCAGCGCAATATTTGCATCAAATCTCGCCGCCGAAGGTTGTCTCTCCCGAAATTGATTCTCCGGATGACGCCGATTTTGCCATGGAACGTACCGCCCTCCCAATCCCGAGCGGGGATGGCCGCGAGATCGTACGGCGCAGCGGCAAGCTGGTCCGGCTGGGCGAGCTGCTGGAAGAAATTATCGCTGCCGGCGATCACGCCTTGATCTTTACCCAGTTCGCCGAGATGGGCAAGTTGCTGGCTGAAGTGCTGCCGCAAATGATTGGCAGCCCGGTGCTCTTCCTGCACGGCGGCACGCCGCCCAAGGTCCGCGACCAGATGGTCCGGCGGTTCCAGGAAGATGAAATTGCACCCAAGGTGTTCATCCTATCTCTTAAAGCGGGCGGAACAGGGCTTAACCTGACCCGCGCCACACACGTTTTCCATTTTGACCGCTGGTGGAACCCGGCTGTTGAGGACCAGGCCACTGACCGGACGTACCGGATCGGGCAGATGCACAACGTGCAGGTACACAAATTCATCACCACCGGGACGCTGGAAGAGCGCATTGACGAAATGATCGAGTCGAAAAAAGGCTTGGCGGATGCCATCATCGGCGGCGGCGAACAGTGGCTGACCGAGCTTTCGACCGATGAGTTGAAGGAACTGGTAGCGCTGCGGCGCTAGGAGCTGGCATGGGTAAGAATCCACCTCACGGCAACGGCGGAAACGGCGGCAATGGAAACGGCAACGGCAACAGCTGGGGCATGAATCCACGCAAGGCCCGCGGCGGCCTCAAAGCGCGCAGCGAACGCGGCGCCTTCGCCAAAAACTGGTGGGCCCGGCGCTGGATTGAAGCCATGGAGCGCCTGGTTCCCGTGGCACGCCTGGAACGCGGCCGGTATTATGCCCGCGAAGGGCAGGTGTTATCGGTGGATGAAATCAAGAACGGCGTGGCTGCCCGCGTACAGGGTTCGCGCGCCAAGCCGTACCTGGTGACCATCCGTATGCGCCCGCTGAATAATGAGCAGTGGAAAAAAGTGCTGGACGTTCTGGCCGACCGCGCCATCTTCGCCGCACAGCTTTTGGCCGGAGAAATGCCGGCTAACATTGAGGATGCTTTTGCGGCAGCTGGCGTCAGCCTATTCCCTAATATTGCTGGCGACTTGATGACCGAATGCAACTGTCCCGACTGGGCCAACCCGTGCAAGCATGTGGCTGCCACCCATTACATTCTCGGCGAACGCTTCGACGAGGATCCCTTCCTGCTGTTCCGCCTGCGCGGCCGCACGCAGGAGACCATTCTTAATGCTTTACGGCAACGCCGGTCCGGGTCTTCTGAAATGGAGCCCGAATTAATGGCTGACACAAGAACAGATTATGTGCCCGCCCTGGAAGCGGACCTGGAGCATTTCTGGGAAATGGGCTCCGGTTTGCAGTCTTTTTCGGTACAGGTCAAAGCGCCGGCCATTCACGTGCCGCAATTGCAGCGCCTGGGCGAGCCAGAACTGCCCACCAACCTGACGGTGAAAGGCGAGCTGGAAGATGCCTACGATGCCATTAGCCAGTTTGCGTTGATGGTGGCTTACGGCGACTTCGGCGCGGCACCACAGGAAGAAGAATAAGATAAAAGATTCACCACAGAGACACAGAGAACACGGAGAAGAGCTTGATTTGGAGAAGAAGAGGAAAACCTGTAAATCCTCTGGTCTCAATTTTCTTAGCTCTCTGTGTCCTCTGTGACTCTGTGGTTAGTTATTTTTCTAACACAACCTGGCCGGCCAGGATCACTGTCTGCACGCGCTGCAGGGCGGTCAGATCTTCCAGCGGGTTGCCATTCACGATAAGCACGTCTGCCAGGTAACCTGGCTGAAGGGTGCCGATTTCATTTGTGTGCCCGCATACGCGTGCGGCGGTTGCGGTGGCTGCGGTAATGATTTCAACATTGCTCAGGCCGGCCTGCTGCAGCAATTCCATTTCGCGCCAGGGCAGCCCGGCGGACATGCCCGCGCTGCCAAAATCATTACCGAACGCTGTCACGCCGCCCATAAGGTGGAATTGGCGCAGTGATTCGACGTAAACTCGCACGCAGGCGTCCCGTTCGGTTTGGCTCTGGGCCGTGGTGTTGCAGGTGCGCCGTTCCAGCACCTCCAGGGTCGGCGTGAGCGGCAGCCCCGAACTAGCCAGCCGTTGCAATTGCGCCAGGTAGGCCTGGGGCAGGGTTAGTACACGATCGCTGCGCATCCAGAGTTCAAACACCTGGCGCGAGAAATCCGGTGCCGGGAGATGTTCGATAGCATCCACGCCGGCATCTAATGCCAGGTCGAGATATCTCGCATCCAGCACATGGGCGCGTACGGTCAAACCCAGGCGGTGGGCTTCAGCGACCACGACCTGCAAAACCTCGCTGGAAAGCACCGGCAGCGGTTCTTCACCACGCCCGTCATCCAGGGCAACTTTGATATAAGAAACGCCTTCACTGGCCAGTTTTTGCACCGCCTGGCGGGCTTCATCTGGCGTGCCAACGCCCAGGCGTGCGCTGGCATCCGTGTCGGCCGGATAACCGTCGGGAGCGCTGATAAAAGGCCCGGCGTAAAAGGCCCGCGCGATCAATTCTGCGGCCGGTTTCTTTGCCTGGAATAAACGCAGTTGATTTGCGCCGGCTCCAGTGTCACACACGGTGGTCACGCCAGCCTCGAGGAATTTACGCCGGATTTCCGGCTCGGCAGCGTTGTGTACGTGATCGTCGATCAACCCCGGCAGAATCGTCCCGCCGCCGGCGTCGATGCGCTGCGATCCGGCTGGAATGGCAATTTCTGCTGCCGATCCGGCGGCTTCGATGCGCCCGGCCATTACGACCAGCACGCCGTCGGGGATCAACTGGCCATTTTGCCATAATGCCCCGTTGGTCACGGTCAATATCTGCGGGGCGGGCGTCACTGTGCCGCTTTGGGCAGCCTGGCAGCTACTGAGCAGCAGGGTCAATAAAAGCAAACCGGGTACAAGCCGGCCGAGGGTTCTAATCCAGTTCGACATAGATGCGCTTGTTGACGCGTCCCTTGCTCTTATAATCGACGATACGCATGCGCCCCACTTCGGCGGTATTGTGAACATGGGTACCGCCGTCAGCCTGTAAATCCAGCCCGGCTAATTCAATGGTACGGATGTGGCTGATTTCCGGCGGCAGCAGGTTGATTTTGGTACGAATCAGATCGGGGATCTCAAAAGCCTCGGCCCGCGGCAGGATGGCAACCCTGACCGGGCGGGCGGCTTCGACTTCGCGGTTTACCGCCGCTTCGATCACGCTGACCAGGTCCTTTGTGAGGGATTCAAATTCGAAATCCATGCGGCCGTGCAGCGGCTCCATGTCACCGCCGGTGACCAGCGCGCCGAAGTCGCGGAAAACCACGCCGCACAGGATGTGCATGGCGGTATGCGTGCGCATCAGGGCGTAGCGGCGCGCCCAGTCGATTTGCCCGCGCACCAAGGCACCCACGGGCGGCAAAGGCGTATCGCCTGAAACCACATGCCAAATGCCTTCGGTATCCTTGCGGGCACGCTCCACCGGCAAATGAGCGGTTTGCCACTCCAGCAGGCCGGAATCTGCCGGTTGTCCGCCGCCGCCGGGGTAGAATGCGGTGCGTTCGAGCAGCAGGGCGTGGTTCTCTTCATCCACCGCGGTCACGCTTGCCTGAAAATCCTTCAGATAACTATCGGTTTGATAGAGCAGCTCGGTCATGCGCAACTCCTTCAGGGTTGATTGATTTTACCGCGAATTCCGGGCGAATAATTGACGCCTGTTGCGGTGCGTGATAAAATCATCCCCGCTGGGCGTGTAGCTCAATGGTAGAGCAGTGGCCTTTTAAGCCATTGGTT
>CAZHYQ010000044.1:0-11512 GCA_964536805.1 uncultured Longilinea sp. | reverse complement strand
CGACGGCGACGGCGTGCGCCGCGAAGACGTGATGTACAACGACTTCGTCATCGTCGGCCCCGATTCGGACCCCGCCAAGATCGCCGGCATGAAGACCGCGGTCGAAGCCTTTACCGCCATTGCCAACACCAAGTCCTTCTTTGTCTCGCGCGGCGATGACTCCGGCACGCACAACAAGGAAAAGGCCGTCTGGAAAGCCGCTGCCATTGAACCCGCCGGCGATTGGTACATCTCTGCCGGGCAGGGCATGGGCGCCGTGTTGACCATGTCCGCCGAAAAACTGGCTTACACCCTGAGTGACCGCGCGACTTTCCTGGCGCAGACCCAGAACGGTCTCAAGCTGAAAATCCTGGTGGAAGGCGACAAGCTGCTGCTCAACCCCTACGGCGTGATCGCCGTCAACCCAGCCAAGAACGCCAAGATCCAGAACGACCTGGCCAACCAGTTCATCGACTGGCTGATCTCCGTGCCGGTGCAGCAGAAGATTTTGGACTTCAAGAAGGCCGAACTCGGCCAGTCGCTGTTCATCCCCAGCTCAACGTTGTGGAAGAATAAACCGTAGGAACAGGCAACCCTGGCAAGGTTTTGTCTTAATAAAACCTAAACCAGCGCCGGTTATGGATGTAATTAAGAACCTCCCCTGGGTCTCAGGGGAGATCAATTTATTATTGTCACCTTTCCCCAATGCCTGTATACTATTTTTGTTCAACCCCCACCCGCAAAAATGAATAGCGTATGCTGAGCCAAGTCTGCCTGCCTGACCTGCGTTGGTCTGCCGCTGGCCCTCACCGCCTCGGGGCAGCCCGCGCCGTCGAAATTCGAATTCGTTGAATCAACCGTTGGAGAAACGACAATGCCGAATGACAGAATATTGGTCGCTTATGCCAGCCAGGCCGGGTCGACCGCTGGAGTGGCGGAGGCCATCAGCCAGCAATTGGCCGCGGCCGGCGCCGCTGTGGATCTGCGCCAGGTCAAGGACGTGGCGAGCCTGGACGGCTACCGGGCGGCCGTGATTGGCAGCGCCATTCATGGCGGCGCCTGGATGCCCGAAACCGTGGAATTTGTCAGGAAAAACCAGAGTCAACTCAACCAGCTGCCGACCGCTTTCTTCCTGGTGTGCATGATGGCGGTCAAAACGGATGAGCAAAACCGCAATTTCGTGGCGGGCTACCTGGAGCCGGTGCGGCAGTTGGTGCAGCCGGTGGCCGAAGGGCGATTTACCGGCGCGCTTATCCCGCGCCAGTATCCGTTTTTTGAAGGCCTGGGACTGCGCATCTTTCTTTCCTATCTGAAGTTGAAAGAAGGCGATTACCGCGACTGGGATGCCATCCGCGCCTGGGCAGGGACTCTCCAGCCGATCCTATCCAATTGAGGCCAAAAGAGCCTTACTGACTGACGCCGCCCTGTCTGTGGGCTTCCGCAGTAAATTAAACCCCGTTTGGGTTCTAATGACAATTCCTAGCGCGATTGTGAAATGGTTCGGGACAGGCTTAAAGCAATAATCAGGACCCCGAAAGCAATGGCTGAGAGCAGCAATACCAGTCCATTGGCCATTTGCGTGTTATTGGTTTGCACTGCATCGTACAGGGCCATTGAAAGAGTTTGCGTCCGGCCGGGGATGTTTCCCGCCACCATCAGGGTGGCGCCAAAATCACCCATGGCGCGCAGAAATCCCAGCAGCCCGCCAGCGATGATGCCCCGCCAGGCGATCCCCAGATCAATATGCCAGAACAATTGCCAGCGCGTGCAGCCATCCACCCGGCCCGCATCCTCAATTTCCGCGCTCACCTCAGCCAGGCTGGTACGCACCATTTGAACCACCAGCGGAATGGCCGCCACCGTGGCAGCGATGACCGCCCCCTGCCAGGAAAAAACAACCCGCAGCCCGATCCGCTCCAACAACGGTCCAATGCCCTGCCGGCCGAAAAAGAGCAGCAAATAATATCCGACAACAGTGGGCGGGAGGACCAACGCCAGCAAGGTTATCCCCTCCAATGCCCATTTGAAGCGGAACTTGCTTTTCACCAGAATCCAGGAAATGCCAATACCGCCCAACAGGGCAAACAGGCCCGCCCATGCCGACACCCAAAGAGACAAAGTCAACGGCGACAAGGTCATGGCGTGGATGTGGGTGATGGGCTGGCCGGGTTCGGAATTTCACCCGGCAGGAGAAAACCGTACTGCCGCATAATTGGGCGGCCGTAATCGCCATTGATGAATGCAATAAAATCACCGGCAAAATCCGGATATTTGCTCGCGGTCAAAATCGCCAGAGCCTGGTCGAGCGGCTGATGCAGGGATTGGTCGATAATCGTATAGGTGATTTCAGGAACATTTGCGACGGAAAGTGAAATAATCCCGGCTTCGGCATCGCCGGTTTGAACGAACTGCAGCGCCTGGCGCACATTTTCTGCAAAAACCAGCTTGGGTTGCACCTTGTCCCACAATCCCAACGTTTGAAGGGCCTGTTTGGCGGCCAGCCCATACGGCGCGTGCTCCGGGTTGGCGATCGCGATGTGCTGGATCTGATCGGATAATAAATCTTCCAGCTTTTCAGCCTGCACGCCCGATTTCCGGTTGACGGCCAGGACAATCCGCCCCCTGGCATAAAGAGCCGCGCTCTCTGGCATGGCTAAACCCTGGCTGACCAACTGGTCAATATAAGACATGTTTGCAGCCGCAATCAGATCGAACGGGGCGCCGTTCTCAATTTGTTGTACCAATTGTCCGGTGGAGCCAAACACCAGGGTCACCTTCCGGCCTGTCTGCTGCTGATAGAGATTGGCGATATCGGTAAAGGCAAATTGCAGGTCCGCAGCGGCGGCAACCGTAATTTCCTCAACTGGCGAAGTGAAAGATGGTTTCAGGTTGAATGCCGCGAAGGTCTGGCAACCGGAAAGGATAATCGAAAGAAGGATAGCCAACGCCGTCCGTATGGGTTTCATAGCGCTTGTTTACCTTGCTCCTTCAACAAAATAGTCCATGGCGTTTTCCACCCAGGTCAAAACAGTAATCAGTTGGCGCAGGCGCAGTTCAACGCCCATGCGATTAAATATTTGATGCGGTGGTATCGCATCCAGCCGCTGGTTAAGCAGTTCAATCTGCGAACGAATGGCAGCCGCCTGTTCCTGGATGAGGCGGGAGCACAGGTTTTCATTGATATTCGAAGCGAAAAACAAGCGCGTTATAAATTCCACCCGGATTGCCCGTGCGCTGCCCGGTGTTGGTGCGTAAAGCCAGGTTTCGAACTCGGTTTTTCCCACGTACGTCAATGCGAGTAATTCCCGGTCAGGTCTTTTTTCCTGCTGCTGGAGCGTGGCTGTTATCCAGCCAGTTTTTTCAAGATTCTTGATGGTGTTGTAAGCCTGGCTTTGACTGATATGCCATAATTCGTGCAGCTCGGCGTCAAGGCTTTTATGCAGGTCGTAGCCGTGCATGGGACGGATATACAAAAATCCCAGGACGGCATATTTTGGGGAGAGTTCGCTGGCGGGAGAAGTGGACTTTGTCATGATATACCCACTCAATGAGTATATCATGACTATTTATTTTGTCGAACGGATTTCTGCTCATTTATTGTTGGTTGGGTTTCAAAAAAAGAAAAACAACCCGAGGGGTTGTTTTTCAGACCCGTTTAACGATCAGAATTTGGGTTTTGCCAGTCATTCAGGTTGCAGACGCTCTCCTGCGTAGGTAATGACCACCAAAACTGCGCCCCGGTTGCCTGTCCAGACCGGTAAAGATTAAAGCGCGAATCGCAACGAATAAAACATCGGGAAGCTCATCCCCAGGCACTCCCAGTTCTCGCCGTAATCCTCCGATAAATACAAGTTGCCCGATGTGGTGCCAAAGGCCAGCGTGCTGCCGTGCCGGTCGGCGGCATGGCGCAGGGCGTAGTCGTAGCAATTGTGCTGCGGCAGCCCGTTGCGAAGCGCCTGCCAGCTGCGGCCGCCGTCGCGCGTGCGGCACACGCACAGGGCGCCGTTGATGGCGATGCGCTGCTCGTCGCTGACCGCCGGGAACACCCAGGCTGTGTCCGGGTCGGACTCGTCCATCAGAATTGGAAAACCGAAGTTGGCTGGACCATTTTCTTCCATGACTGCCCGCCAGCTCAATCCGCCGTCCTCGCTACGGTAAATACCGCTGTGATTCTGCTGCATCAACACCTGCGGGTTGGCCGGGCTGGCCGCCAGCAGGTGCGGGTCGTGCCCCACCTCGGCCGCCGGGTCGGGCAGCCATTCGGCCACCAGGCCGCTGTTGCGCGGAACCCAGTTTTGGCCGCCGTCGCGGCTTTCGAACACGCCCGCCACGCTGATGCCCGCCCACAGGTGGTTGCTGTCGTGCGGATCGATCAACAGCGAATGGATGCCCGGCTGCGACCGCCCGCCGCCAAACCAGTCCGTCAGGCGCGAAGGATGGTTCCACAACCCCTGCACCAGTTCAAAGCTCTGCCCGCCGTCATCGCTCACAAACAGGCCGCCCGGCTCGGTGCCCAGGTAGAGGCGCTGCGGCTGGTCCAACCCGCCGGGCGCCACCAGCCAGATGTAGCTCAGGGCAGCCGGCTGACCGTTGCCAAGCTGGGCTCCTTCGGGGAATTTCGGTAGAGGCACTTCCTGCCAGGTGGCGCCGCCGTCCAGCGAGCGCTGCAGTTTCGAGCCCCAATGGTCGGTGTCCAGCCCGGCCCACAGCGTGCCGGTGCGCGCATCCTTGAAGGCGTAGGAAACGCCTACACCGGGGAAGGCATGCCTGGTCACCTGCCAGGCGCGCCCGTTGCGTTCCAGAATCAATAAACCCTTGTGCGTTCCAAGCAGCAAAGATGCGGATGTAGTGCCCATTGGCTCAACCTCCTGAAAGCGCCTGCATGATATAGATCAAATCTTCCGCCTGAACCGCATCGGACAACCTGATCCGGTCGCGAATGAGCTGGTTGCCCACAAAAATGTTGACGTGTTCGCGCAGCTGCCCCTGGTCGTCGACGAAGTAGCCGCTCAACCCCGGAAAACGCTGCTCCAGCGCCTGGATGACCGCCGCCACGCTCTCGCCCTCGACCGCGGTGGTTTGCAGAGCCGGGTAGAAGCGCATTAGATTTTTGGTAAATTTAACCGTCGGCATGGCGTTGGACCAACCTCCACGGAAAGACCTGATTTGATTTTTTATTTAGTGACTTACAGTATAGACATTTATTGTTTGAATACAAAGGTGATTTATGCATCACCCCCTGCCTGTCATGAATGCTACCCGCTTTGATCCTGATCTGCCTGCCCCCCGGACGGCCGCCACGGCTTGAGCCGCGGGATCCAGCGCGGAACGTTTTTCTTATACTCGCGGTAGGCTTCGCCAAAACGCTTTTCCAGCCCGGGTTCTTCTGAAAAGATGAAATACAGCCAGTTAACCGCAAAAAATAGCAGCGCCAGCAGCGCAATGCCGCCGGAAGCAAACAGCAGCGCCGCGCCGGCCTGCATCAGCAGCACGCTCGAGATCATCGGGTTGCGCACGTGCGCGTACAACCCGGCCGTGACGATGCGGCGGCTCGGGTCCCACGGCATGATGGTGCCCTGGCCGGTGCGGATGAACAGCCGGATGACCGCCGCCAACAACACCAACCCGCCCAGGGCGGCCAGACCGCCAAAAATGCGCAGCCCCAGCGGCGGAACGATTAACGGGCGGGTAAAACCCCAGCTTTCGTAGCGCACAATCAAATAGGGCAGCACAAACCCCATCACCAGCGGCGCGATCAACGAGCTGAGGTGGCGCAGGATATTCTTCACGCGCCCCGCCGTTTTGATTCAAAGGGTTTGACGGGCATGCTGCCAATATACCAGCGTTTACCTGGCATGGATAGATTAGCTGGTTTTATTTAAGGCGGCTGCCGGATGCCGCTATTCAAAATTGGCGGTCACCGTGCCCAACTGGTTGAATATCGCCCGCACGCGGTCGCCGGGCTTGACCGGGGTGGCTGCCGAGAGCGCGCCGGAAAGCACCACCTCGCCCTTCCTGAGCACCGCGCCGTAGCGGTGCAGCTTGTTGGCCAGCCAGGCCACGCACAACGCCGGGTTTCCCAACACATCCGCGCCGCAGCCGGCGTTGAGCCAGTCGTCGTTTTTGAAGAGCTGCATGCATTCATCCGCCAGCGAAAACTCATCCGGGCGCAGCCGCTTTTCGCCCAACACATACAAGCCGCTGGAACCGTTGTCGGCTACCGTGTCGATCAGCCCGATCTTCCAGTCGCGCACGCGGCTGTCGACGATTTCGATGGCGCCCACCACGTAATCGGTCGCCGTCAGCACATCTTCCACGCTGGCGTTCGGCCCTGCCAGGTCTTCTTTCATCACAAACGCAATTTCGCCTTCCGCCCTGGGCTGCAGCAGGCGGGAGGTGGCAACCGGTTTACCGCTCATATTCATACTGTCCAGCAGGTGGCCGTAATCCGGTTCGTGCACCCCCAGCATATTCTGCATGGCCTGCGAAGTCAGACCGACCTTTTTGCCGCTGACGCAGGCGCCGCGCTGCACCTCGCGGGCGATATTCTTCATCTGGATGGCATAGGCGTCATTGACATCCAGGGCCGGGTCGAGCATCACCACCGGGTCGATGGCATGCCCTTCGTGCAGTGCCGCATCGAGCATGTCCGCGATTTTCTGTATGCTGGCATCCTTGGGGTTCATTTTATTATCTCTCCAGTCTGAAAAAGAATAATAGGCGTGTTCGATGCATAAAGCGGCTGTGACGGTTGGTGGATGGCCGGGCGGCCCGTAAACGGATGCAGCCATCAAGCAGATCCAGAATCAAAACTTGACCCTACTACCATGATATGAAAAGCAAAAAATATTTTCAAGTGCGCAGGTCACAGGTATGGAGCGAAAAGGTCATATTTTTACGCACATTTTCAGGCCAAAGGCGCCCGCGCGCATCCTTACAGCCGCCCTTTGGAAAAAAAATTACCCGGAGGCGGTGGGGAAATCGCCTCCGGGCAGTTTGCCGTTCTCAGGGTACTGGGTTGATCTAGGGGATGCGCTTGTTGATTTCGGCCAGCATCGCCTCGGCTTTTTCCTTGGTAATGCCGAGCTGGGCTGCCATCGGCATTGCCAGCAGCATGTTGATGGTCATGCCCTTGGCCATGGCCATCATGGGGTTGGCGGAAACGCCTGGCAGGTACTGATCGAGGACGGCTTTCGCCTGGGGATCATCCAACAAAGTTCCAAACGGGGTATCGAGCGTGAATTGCATCGTGTCCTCCTGGTGCATAAGTGGATTTCGTACGGGTGATTGACAATCTAATTCGCAAGCACAGTTTCAAACTGGCTTATTCGACTTTGGTTTCCTCCGCGGCCGTAACAACAGGCACGGGCGCTGGCGCAGGACCTTCCATGCGGTTAGCCGTCCCCTGGAACAACTCCCAGCCCTGGCTGAAAATGACCGCCTGCGCGGCCAGCAGCCACAGGAAGAACAGCCCCAGCACCACCGTCGCGATGGCGAGGATTCTGCCCATATTGGCCTGGAGGTTGGTCAGGATGGATTTGATATTCTCCATCGACGTTTTGGATTCGCCGATCATGGTCTGATATTGCTTCAGGTTGGTCGAAATCAGCGCCACGCTGGTCGACATGCTGGTCAGGTTGGTTTTGATCAAATCCAGGTTGTTATCGGCTTTGTCCATGCTGGTGGACATTTCAGTGAAGGTCGCCGGCATATTCTTGATGCTGGCGGAAAGCTCGCCCAACGAGGTTGCCAGCGGTTTTTTTGGATTATAGGCCGGAGTGGCAGCCGGCATGACCGAACCGAGTAAGGGTACCGCGGCGATCACGGTCTGGAAAGACTCAAACGACTTGATCGCCCCCTCCAGCGATTGCGCCGCCGCCTGCGCAGCCGTCAGCGAGTCGGTGGCCGCCTTCAGCGTGTCGGGCAGCGTCGTACCCATCACCGTGTTGACCTGGGTGATGACCGGCTGAGTATCCGTCACGGTGGCGGCAGTGGTGCTCAGCACCTCGGCCAGCGCATCCACGCTGTCCACGGTGGCCCCCAGCGCATCGCCGGTGATGGTCATGGCCTTCTGGCTGACGTCCACGCTGGTAGCCAGGGTATCGACGGTGGTGGTGAGCGTGCTGGTCAGCACCGGCCGCACGGCAACCAACCCCACCAGGCCGGCCAGGCTGAGCAGCAGGCCGATGATGCCGGCGATCATTACAAACACGCCTAAAATGCGCCGTAAAGTAGCCATAGCACCTCCAAAATGGTTCGTAAACCTGCCAGCTTGCAAACCGACTGGTCCAACCTGCAATCTGTTTATGTTCTTAATTCACGGCATCCCGAAGGAAAATCGGGAAAACCGCAATTCCGCCGCGATTGCTTTCAATATTAGTATACAACCAATGCACAGGCGCGGTTGACCGCGGAAAAAATCATCCAGCGTCGGCACGGCGGAACAAACCCCGCAGCATCAGGATGCCGTTCAACGCCAACGCCGCCACGCAAATCACGTAGATTGCGATGGTTGCCAGGACCGCGATCCACCACACCCCCTGGGCCGGGATTTTCCCCGTATTCAGCCCGGTGAGCATGGCAAGAGCCTGCCCGCCGAATAAGAAGAATAGGGCCAGCCCCAGGCTCCAGGCGACCCAGGCGCGCTGCAAGCGGGCGCGCAGCGCCGCCCACAGCAGAAAAAGTCCTCCCAGCAGCACCACCGGGAAAAGTTCCGCCGGGATGAACCAGTCGACCCTCAGACCGCGTTCTGCATTAAAACGCAATCCGGCGATGATCAACGGCGCCAGCAGTGGAAACGCCGTCAGCACAGTGCCAGCGATGGCCAGGACTTTGGTCAGAATATCTCTCTTGCCCATGAAGGTACCCTTTCCCCGCAAGGGTTAAGGCGTTTCTTTTATCTTACAACCAAAACCGTTTTTCCACTCCCTGGCAGGTAAGAAGAAAACTCAACCTGCGGGAGGTCCTTGCGCCGTTTTCTCACGCTGCTTTTGATACAACAGGACTGCCAGCAATCCAGGCGCAATAATCGTAAAAGCATACCAGGCGGCGTTATTGGCATAGGCGAACAGGATGACCAGCCAGCCGGGCAGTGACAGGAGCACCGCCGCCTTCATCAACTTCGGTTTATCCAGCAGCGGAATCAGTTGAATCAAGTCGTAATCGTGCACCAGCGGGCTGATGACAAAGCTCCACACCACCGCCAGATCGAGCGTGATGGTTTTGCGATTCAGGCGCCACACGGCAAATAGAAGCAGCGCGGCGATGCCAGCCAGGATGAACCAGAAAGCCGCCTGGCCCGGGGAAACAAGGTAGAGCAGCGTGCGCGGAACGAAACCGGAGAGGGCCCGTTCAAATAATGGGCGCGGCAAACCCAGCCAGCGTGTAGGCCAGTCGGGCATCACAAGGAAACCCGGCAGGAAGATCGCCAGCATTGTGCCGGCCCAGGCCAGCGCTTGGCGCGGGATTTTGCGCTGTGTAAACAGCGCTTTCCACCATTGCCAGGCGGCGTATGCCAGCGGGATGATGCCCAACTGCGGTTTAAGCAGGGTGAGCGCCAAAAAGATGCCGCCGGCGGATCTGTCCGTCTGTGCGTATTTCCGGTAACCCCATAGCCCCAACATGCCAAACACCGCCGACTGCCCGCCGGCAAAATGGCCAAAAAGGGGTGCAAACAACAAAACAAGCGGATTCCCGCGCGTGATCGCCAGGGCCGCAAGCACCGGCCCGAGCAGCCACAGCGCCATGCTGAACGGGCGCGGCAGCCAGCTGAACAGAGCGAACAGCATCACGAACGGCATGGGGTAATAGCTGTTCTCGCCGTACACCTGTCCGCCCGCCAGCAAACGAGCGCCAATGGCCATGAAGGTCTCGTAATCTACCGGACCCTGGTCATGCTGGATGATAAATCCCAGATACAGCAGATAGGGAATCAGCAGCAGCACAAGGGCTGTCAATTTTAGAAGGCGCGTTTTCTGATCGGGCATGGGCGGAATTTGGCTGGGAAGATTGATGCTGAAAAATGAATTATCCCATACCCTGAGATTTTTGCCCGACAGAAAGCCGGGCATTCCGCGGCCAGATGGAGAGGATTAGTTGGTGACTAAGCCTCCCCATCCTTTGCCAGGAATTTTCGATATTCCTCCGGCAGGTCGATGCCAAAGCGCATGCAGAGCGCTAGCACATCGCGGTAGTCGTTTTCGTCCACCGCATAGCCACAGTGAAACCGCACCAGCCATTCCGGCGCGATGCATTCGACCGAAAATCCGGCGATGCTGCCGTGCCCGCTTAACGACTCGGGCGGATAAGGCACGCCGCGGATGAGGTTGCCGTCCGCGTCGAAGCTGTAGGAATGGACATCGATTCGATGCCCCGCCGCATCGCCCAGCACGAAATTGCACTCCCACGAGTCATCAAGCGGTACCTCGCGGTAACCGCGCCCGGCCAGCAGTGCGCGGATGCGCGCGGTGTCGCTGTGCTGCACGGCGATATCCAGGTCAGCGTGGCGGCGCGTCGGCCGGAAACCTTCGGGATCGGTTGCCACCAGCGCCTCCACTGCCCATCCGCCGTCAAGGAAAACCCGGATGCCGTGACGCTTGAGCAGGCGCACAAAGGCAATCACATCCTGCGCAGTCATTTCCGGGTCGTCTTTTGACATGAGAGCCTTTCCGATTTGGATTGCGGCATGGCCTAAAAGCGGGACACATCAGTTGTCATGCTGAGGGTTGATTTTTGGCCCGAAGCATCTCAAAAATCTAAGTATAGATCCTTCGCGGCGCAAAAACCGCTCGCTCAGGATGACGGGTCTTAACAATCTCCCATATTCCGGCTTTACCTAAAATTATATGCCGCCAGGCCGCGTCTCGAACATTCGCTGTGCAAATCTTAGAATATTTAAATTTTTCTTGACCCCGCCCGCAAGTTGGATTATAGTTATAGAATATCTGTACTATATATATCTAATTTATAAACATTTGACTGGAAAGAAGGAAAGTCTCAAAATGAACTCGAATGGTCACCAACCCCCTGCTGTCGATTCACGCGTCATTGCCGAATTGCGCCGCCAGCTTAAGGGCCGGGTGATTACGCCCGGCGACCCGGTTTACGAACATGCCCGCACGTTAGCCTACAGCGTCAGTGACCGCCGCCCGGCTGCCATTGCGCGCGTGGCCGACGCCGCCGATGTGGCGCGCGTGATCACGCTGGCACGCCAATCGGGCGTCGAGGTGGCCGTGCGCTCCGGCGGCCACAGCCCGGCCGGGCACAGCCTGAGCGACGGCATCGTGATCGATCTGCGCGACCTGCACGCCATGACCATTGACGCTGAAAAACGCACCGCCTGGGCCGAAACGGGCCTGACAGCCGGCGAATACACCGCCGCGGCCGGGGTTTATTCGCTGGCCACCGGTTTTGGCGATACCCCCTCGGTCGGCATCGGCGGCCTCACCCTGGGCGGCGGGGTCGGCTACCTTTCGCGCAAATACGGCCTGACCATCGACAACCTGCTGGCAGCCGAGATCGTCAGCGCGGACGG
>CAZHYQ010000043.1:0-11685 GCA_964536805.1 uncultured Longilinea sp. | reverse complement strand
GAGAGCAGGAAGAAGACGAACTTGCGGATGTTGGCGTAAATGACGCGCCCCTGCTCGACCGCCGAGACGATGGTGGCGTAGTTGTCATCCGTCAGCACCATGTCGGCAGTTTCCTTGGCCACGTCGGTGCCGGTGATGCCCATGGCCACGCCGATGTCGGCACGCTTGATGGCCGGGGCGTCGTTGACGCCGTCGCCGGTCATGGCCACCACTTCATCATTGGCGCGCAGCGCGTCGACGATGCGCATCTTGTGCTCGGGCGAAACCCGGGCGAACACGTCGGTGGTGCGAACGGCTTCCTGCAGTTGGGCATCGCTCAACTCATTCAACTGGGCGCCGGTGAGCACGTTATGCCCCGGACGCAGCAGGCTGATCGATTGGGCGATGGCCCGGGCAGTATTTGGGTAGTCGCCGGTGATCATGATGGTGCGGATGCCTGCGCCGCGCGCGTTCAACAAGGCCGGTTTGACCTCGGTGCGGGCCGGGTCGATCATACCGATCAGGCCGGCGTAAATCAGGTCTTTTTCCAGTGCGTCGTTGTCTTCCTGTTCCGGCATGGCCGAAATGACGCGGTAAGCCACGCCCAACACGCGCAGGGCGTCCTTGGTCAAATCATCATTGGCGGCCAGGATCCGTTGCTTGGCTGTTTCATCCAGCGGCTTGATCGAGCGGTCGTCGATATCCAGGTAGTGCGTGCACAGGCCGAGCACCACGTCCGGTGCGCCTTTGACGGCGATGGCGTACTGTTCGGTCCGGCCGGCCACCGCGGAGGGGGCAATTTCCATGCGCGGATCCACCAGGCTGTGCACGGTGACCATGCGTTTGCGTACCGAGTCGAAGGGAATTTCACCCGAACGCGGGAAAGCCGAGTGCATGGTTTCAGTCACCAGGCCAGCTTTGGCCGCCGCCACCAGGATAGAGCCTTCGGTGGGGTCGCCGACAATGCGGTGGGTGATTTCGCCAGTTTCGGAGGTCAATTGGTCCAACTGGGCATCGTTGTTCAACGTGCCGATCCACAGCGCGGTCAACGCGGCCGGGTAGTCGCGCAGATCGATCTTCTTGCCGTCGTGGAAGAACTCGCCTTCGGGCTTATACCCGGTGCCGCTGATATCAATGAAGTGGCCGTCCACCCATAAGCGGGTGACGGTCATGGCGTTTTGCGTGAGCGTACCGGTTTTATCCGAGCAAATGACGGTGGCAGAGCCGAGCGTTTCCACCGATGAAAGCCGGCGGATAAGCGCGTGGCGGCGAACCATTTCCTGCATGCCCAGCGCCAGGCTGATGGTCACCACAGCGGGCAGACCTTCCGGCACAGCGGCAATCGCCAGGCTGACCGCGATCATGAACAGATCCACGATCTCCTGCAACCCGGCTTCGGTGAAGAGATTTGCAAAACCGCCCAATGTGCCGATGGCGCGGATGAAGCCCACCAAAAACACCAGGCCACAAACCGCCAGCGAACCCCAGACCAGGATTTTGCCCAGGTCATCCAGGCGCCGTTGCAGCGGGGTTTCTTCCGATTCAACGGTCGCCAGCATCGTGGCAATCAGGCCAAGCTGGGTGTGCATGCCGGTGGAAGCGACCACGCCGTTGCCGCGCCCGTAGGAAACGACCGTGCCCATAAAGGCGGTGTTCTTGCGGTCGCCCAGCGGCGCATCCGGCAGCAGCACGGCTGCCGCATTTTTCTGCACGGCGGTCGATTCACCGGTCAGGGCGGCTTCTTCAATCTTCAGGTTGACCGCTTCCAGCAGGCGGATGTCGGCGGGAATGAAGTTGCCGGCTTCCAGGAAGACCACATCGCCGGGCACCAGTTCGCGCGCCGGCACCGAGGTACGGTGACCGTCGCGCAGCACCTGGGCTTCAGGCGCGGCCAGCTTTTTAAGTGCCGCCAGCGCCTGCTCGGCGCGGCTCTCCTGGATGACGCCCAACACGGCGTTGAGGACAACAATCGAAATGATGGCGATGGCATCAACCGTTTCGCCCAACAGGGCGGAAACAACCGAAGCAACAATCAACAGGATGATGACCAGGCTTTTTAATTGGTCGAAAACCAGTGCCAGAAAACTTCGATGGGGAGCTTCCTTTAACTCGTTCGGACCGAACTTTGCCAGGCGGCGGGCAGCTTCTTCAGAGCTCAATCCGTCCTGGACCGGCGTCTTGAGCTGTTCAACCGCCTCTTCCGCACTCATGGCATGCCAGCTTACCTCCATGTCAGGTGCGGCTGCCACGGGGGCTTCTTTGGATGCTTGTGTCATACGCGGTTTCTCCTCTTCTCGATGATTACGGGCGGGGTTATCCAGCCTGCCCGGTGATTCCGATGGTTAATCTATGTGTTCCAATAATTCGGGCCCGATGGATGTGCCCGGCGGCAGGGTGGCGCTCTTTGGAACGATGACCACGCCGTCGCGTACAAACCAGTTGTCGCCGTCCACATCCTCGCAGTCGGCCGGGAAGGGCCGGATGGTTACGCCGCGGCCGATGCGGGTATTCTTGTCGATGATGGCGCCTTCGATAATCGAGCCTTCGCCAATGCCGATCGGCACGCGGCCGTCCTCCGGGCTTTCAGCGCAGCTTTTATCATCGTAGTAATCGGCCCCCATCAAAATGGTGTTCGTCAGCTTCACCCCGGCGCGGATCTGGCTGCGTACGCCGACCACGCAGCGGCGCAGTTCGGCGTCTTTGATGCAGCAGCCTTCCGCCAGCAGGACGTCTTCCAGCTTGCTGTTGTAAATGATGGTGCCGGGTAAAAAGCGCGGGTGCGAATAAATGGGACGGTTGGGATCATAGAAATCAAAGGGCGGGTTGGGCGATGCCAGCGCCAGGTTGGTATCGTAAAAGGAACGAATTGTCCCGATATCCGCCCAGTAATCGTCAAAGTCATATCCAACCACTTTGTATTTATCGATGGAGTCCGGGATGATCTCGCCGCCAAAATCGGTAAAAGCCGTGCCCTGTAAAAGTTTGAACAGCACATCCGTTTTGAAGAGGTAGATGCCCATGGAACCCAGGAAGGGGTGCTCTTTATCCTTCAAACTGACCATGGCATCCAGCAGGGCGGGATCTTTGGGCTTTTCGGCAAAGCGGGTGATGCGGAAATTGGCGCCGCGCTTAAGAATGCCCAGGCGCGAGGCTTCGGCGCGCGGCACCGGCTGCACGGCCACCGTGATGTCGGCATCCAGGTCAAAATGGAATTTGGCCATGGCAGCGTAATCCATGCGGTAGAGATGGTCGCCTGCCAGAATCAGGGTGTAGGCCGCGCCGGAGGAGCGGATCTCATTGAGCTGCTTGCGCACGGCGTCCGCGGTGCCCTGGTACCAATCGGCATTGTTCATGGTCTGCTCGGCCGCCCAAACCTGCACCCAGCCGGCATGGAAGGCATCGAACTGGTAGGTGCGGCTGATGTGGCGGTGCAGGCTGACCGAGTTGAATTGCGTCAGCACGGCGATGCGGTAAATGCCCGAATTGATGCAGTTGCTGATCGGTATATCGATCAAACGGTATTTGCCGGCCATAGGCACGGCTGGTTTGGAGCGCATCTTGGTCAATGGAAACATCCGCGTTCCGCGCCCGCCACCTAAAATGACGGCCAGAATATCATCCATAGCCATGGTCAACTCCCTTCCTCAAGCACCAGACATCAAAAATAATCTTGCGGAACAGGTCGAGGGCAGGCAATTAAACGGACAAACAGGGGATGACCCCTCCCGCAAATAAGCATACCTTCTCCAGGGCAGTATTTCAAAGTGTTATTTGTGAGTAATCTGATGTGATTCACTTATTAAAATGACATATTCGCGGCCTGAAGGCGGGAATTGCTCATCCAGACTCCGGCCAGTCGCCGACATAAGCGCGATGCGCCAGTAGAAATTCATCCACCAGCGGTTTGGCGCGCGAATACGAAAGCACCAGCGGGTGCGCCATGAGCGCCTCCACCGCCAGCCGGCGCGAGCGCTGGCGGATGGCCTGGACGCTGAGCCGTTCGTACAGCTTGACTGCCCGCATCAATTCAAGCTGCGATGCAGGGATTTCGCCCACCGGCAGGACGTGCACGCCGCTGCTATCCACCCGGCAGCCCACCTCCACCACGTCGTCCGCCGCCATGCCATCAATCGCGCCCTCGTTGGGCACGTTAAATGCGGTGTAAAGCGGCCTGTCCTTCTCCAGCGCCTCGATGATCGACAGCGCCACCCCGGCGTAGCCTTCGCCCGCTTCAGCCGGGATGTCGGCGTCAAAAACCAGTTCCCGGTTGGCTTCTTCAATGCTCAGGCCGCCGCCTGCGCCGGCAGAGCGGGCATAATGCATGTAGGTGGCGCTGCGCCGTTTTTCATAGCCGAAAAACACCCGCAGGGCGCGTTCCGGATTGCGCTCCACGCCGGTCTCCTCCAGCTGCTCGATTAAACGCTGGTTGAGCTCGACGATCTCCTCGCCGCGCGTCATGCGCTCGGCGCGGATGGCGGCCAGGGCCTGTTCGGCGTAATAATAATAGTAGAGATACTCGTTCAGGTGCATGCCCACCTGGCGCACCAGGGCCGGCTCGAACACTCCCTGCTCTTCCCGTAAAAAGTGGCTGTCGGCAATGGCACGCGGCAGCAGATCTTCGTCCTCCAGCCAGACACGCCGGCACCACGACAGATGGTTGAGGCCGAACACCTCGGCCCGCACCTGCTGGGGTTGCACGCCTGCCCAACGAGCAACCGCGCCCTGCCCGGCGTTGGCGCCGTCGCAGATGCCAATGGTGCGTTCGAAGCCGGCTTCGCGCAGCGCCTGTGTGACCAGCCCGGCCGGGTTGGTAAAGTTGTACATCCAGGCCTGCGGGCTGACCTCGCGCAGCAGTCTGGCATAACTCAGGATGGCTGGGATGCTGCGCAGCGCCATGGCAAAACCGCCCGGGCCGGTCGTTTCCTGGCCCAGCACGCCGAGCCGCAGCGCAATGCGTTCGTCGGTGGCGCGGCCCTGCTCAAAGCCCGCCCGTATGGTGGTGACCACGTGATCGGCACCGCTCAAGGCCACGCGCGCATCGGCCGTGGCCGTGAGCGTGAACGGGTTGCCGGCGCGCATCACCAGTTCGCGGCACAGGGCGCTGAACAGCGCCAGCTTGCGCTCGTCGATATCCATCAGGCACAATTCCGTCACGCCGATGCGCTTTTGCCAGCGCAATAAGGTCATCACGAACAACGGCGAGCGCACGCCGCCACCGCCAATAAGGGTCAGTTTCATAAATCAAACTCCAAAGAGGGGATTAACCACAGAGACACAGAGTACACGGAGAAGATAATAAAGAATAGAGAAGGAGAAAAGGAGAAAAGGAGAAAAGGATTGATCAATTTGTGACAATTCTTCCTCCAATTTATTTTCAAACTCTGTGCTCTCTGTGTCTCTGTGGTTATCTTAAAAATTCTTTCAACTCCGCCAGGGTCGGCGCGGCCGTCGCTCCGCCGCGCTGCGTGGTGCACAGCCCGCCGCAGATGTTGCCGTACCGCAGGCAGGTTTCGATCGGCTCGCCGCACAGCTGTGCCGCCAGGAAGCCGGCATTGAACGAATCACCGGCCCCGGTGGTATCTACCACTTCCACCTCCAGTGCGGGCGAATGCCAGCTGAGCTGCCCGGCGCGGGCAAAGGCCCCCTCCTTGCCGGCTTTGACGATCACCAACGGACAGTATTCCGCCAGGCACGCCGCCGCCCGTTCCGGGTCGCCCTCGCCGGTCAACTGGCAGGCCTCGCTCTGGTTGGGCGCAAACACATCCACCGCGCGCAGCAGTTCGATCAAACCGGGTTCTTCCAGCGTGACGGTCTGAAACTGGCAGTCCGAATAGACCTTGCCGCCGTTCTGGTGTATGAATTCGACGAATTGACGCGATTGCGGCGAGCCGTCGAAGGGCGCGTTAATCACCCAGCGCGGTCTCTGCGCGGCGATGATGCCCTCGGCGGGCGTCAGCGGGAAGGGATCCATGAAACTGATGAAACCGCGGTCGTGCACAAAGGAGAATGCCACGCTGACGCTGCGCAGCGGGTAGTCAAAGAATCGGAATAGGGAAGTATCCAGTCCTTCCCGCTGGGCAGCTTCCAGGATGAAACGGCTGAACAGGTCGTTGCCCAGGCGCGCCATCCAGCGCGCTTTGACGCCCAGACGGTGAAAAGCGGACGCCAGGATGTAAGGTCCGCCAGGCACAATTTCCATGGCATCGCCGAACAGGTCGGCCCCCAGGCGCGGCGGTTCTGGCAGCCCGGTGATGATGATGTCGCAAAAATAATCGGCCAGTACCAGTACATCGCAATCGGACATGGCAAATCCTTGTCAATAAACGTCGAATTCATTATAGCGTTTTAACCAGCCTTCCCGCACGTGCGGCTGGTCTTTCACCCCGGCGGCAGTGCTATAATTTGTCCCAGGAGGAATCCGATGCGCACCATAGGCTTGCTTGCCGGAATGAGTTGGGAATCGTCGCTCGAATATTACCGCATCCTGAACGAAGAGGTCGCTCGGCGCCTGGGCGGGCTGCATTCGGCCAAATGCGTGATGGTTTCGATCGATTTCGCGCGCCTCGAGGCGCAGCAGACCAGCGGACAATGGAACGCGGCCGCCGGCGACCTGGCACAGGCTGCCCGGCAGCTCGAACTTGCCGGCGCGGAGTGCGTTCTGATTTGCGCCAACACCATGCACAAGGTTGCGCCGGCCATCGAGGCCGCGGTCAAAATTCCGCTGCTGCACATTGCCGATGCCGCCGGCGAACGCGTGCGGGCCGCCGGGCTGAAGACGGTCGCGCTGCTGGGCACGCGCTACACCATGGAAGAAGGCTTTCTCAAGGACCGCCTGAGCGCGCGGTTTGGATTACCGGTCATCATCCCGGGTGCTGCCGAGCGCGAGCTGATTCACCGGGTCATCTTCGAGGAACTGGTGCTGGGCAAGATCGTGCCTGAATCGAAGGCGGCTTACCTGGGCATCATTGACGGTCTGGTAAATCAAGGCGCGCAGGGCATCATCCTGGGTTGCACCGAGATCGGCCTGCTGGTCAAGCCCGAAGACAGCACTACCCCGCTTTTCGATACCGTGCGCATGCACGCTGAAGCAGCCGTGGACTGGGCGCTGCGAGAGTGAACGCTGTGAAACGCTTCGACATCCTGGCCTTCGACGCCGACGACACGCTGTGGGAGAACGAGGTCAACTACCGCCGCACCGAGCAAATCTTCAAGGATCTGCTGACCCCCTATCACGACCCGGCCTGGATCGAGGAGCGCCTCTTCCAGACCGAGATGCACAACATGCAGCACTTCGGCTACGGCATCAAACCCTTCGGGCTGTCGATGATCGAAACGGCCATCGAGTTGACCGAAGGACGCGTGAGCGGCACCGAAATCAAGGTCATCATTGATGCCATCAAGGGCATGCTGACCGCGCCGATCGAACTGCTGCCGCATGTCGCGGAAACCATTCCTTTGTTGGCGCAGCAGGTGCCGTTGATGCTGATCACCAAGGGCGACCTGCTTGACCAGGAGTCCAAGGTGGCGCGTTCCGGGCTGGCCGATTACTTCCAGCACGTCGAGATCGTCAGCGACAAAACCGAGAAACACTACGCCGATCTTTTGGACCAGCACCACATCGCGCCGCAGCGCTTTTTAATGGTGGGCAACTCGCTGCGCTCCGATATCCTGCCGGTGCTGGCACTGGGCGGTACGGCGGTCTACGTGCCGCACCCGCTCACCTGGGCGCACGAGAACGGCGAAGCGCCGCTGGGGAATGACCGGTTTTACCAGTTGGAACATGTCGGCCTGCTACCGGAATTAATCCGAAAGCTGGACGAGAAGTAATTATTTCGCTTGGTCGGAAAAAATATACAGAAAACAGGGAATCTTTCATGAAGCAACAGCGATCAGATGTTAAATTACCTTCTTCTCAGGGAATCTCGTTAATCCTAACCATTTGTTTGATAAGTGGTGTGTTCATTTACCTGATTGCCTCGAAAAACCTGGTATTTGGCTCAGAGCCGGGGAACTGGACGTTTGCGTATTTTGAGAACAAGAATTTAATTCCCCCCTGGATCCCTGTAACTGTCCTTGCCCTGGTTGGAATTTTAGTGTTGATTGGCAGCAAGTGGATCCACAAGTTTGAAAAAACCACGCTGATGACAGGTTTTTTACTGGCGGTAGCAATCCAGGTGCTTCTACAATTAATTTACCCTTTCCCGATGGACGAAATCGTTCGAAGTGATGGTGCAAATTCATTTTTGACTCCGGCACTACAATATTCTCCCACTGAGATTCTGGCTCGATTCCCGTTCTTCACCCCGCAGCTTCCTATTCATGCGAAAACCAACATGCCAGGGAAAATCCTCTTTTTTCACCTGTTGACTGTATTTACCAAAGATCCACAAATCATGGGGTACATGATCATCGCCATCTCAACACTGGGAGGACTGCTTCTTTATGGAATAACAAACCGCCTGTTTCATGATCGCACAGTTTCGTTTTATTCGTTCGTTTTGTATGCGTTGATTCCAAGTAAACAAGAATTCATGCCAATTCTCAACACAGTCACACCTGTATTTATTTTGTTGTGTTTATATCTCTTCCTGATCTACCTTGACTCAAAAAAACGCAGGTTTCTGCTTCTATTAGGCGTGTCGCTCTATTTTCTTATTCTTTTCGAACCAACTCCGCTCGTCATGGGCATACTCTTTATCAGTCTGCTGGCGTACGCCCTGGTACAGAGGAAGATATCACCTCGGCACCTGATCGACATCACATTTTTCACCATTCTCGCTTTCGGAGCGACATATTTACTGTTTAAGGTCCTCTTTTCTTTTGATTTATGGAAAACTTTTCAACATCTGGTAAAGGACGCTTCCGGTTTTAATGCCCGCGAAAAACGCGGCTATTCGATCTGGCTTCGAGAAAACACCAAAGAATTCTTTTATGCTGTCGGGTTACCAGTCATCATGCTGTTGTTCTATTCCGCAATTCAAATGATCGCGCAATGGAAAGAACTCGGAAAGGGTGCCGAGTGCTGGTCGGTAGAAGTGTTTTATCTTTTTGGAATCGTCCTAAGTTTCCTTACGGTCCTCATGGTAGGCATTAACCGTGGTGAAATAACCCGGCTGTGGATCTATCTGGCTGTGTTCTTCCAAGTTCCGGCAGCTCTTTTTATGGCCAGGTCGATCAAAAATAACATACTCTTTTTCATGGTCGCTGCAACTTTGGTGATCCAGACAATGTATTCATTACAACGGGTCAATTTTTTACTTTAAGGGAACCAGTAAAAAACCTATCGGCGTAGACACCTGAAACTCCGATGGCGCCATTCCGCCATTCTCGGAGTGGGCAGATCGCACATATTTCTCAGTTTTGTAGGTAGGGTTACAAGGCAATCTGCTCAACGGTAGCGTAAAATTTGCCAGGCCTCGAAACCCAACGATAATGAAAATCGTTGGGTTTTCGCCAGGCGCGGAATGGCCAGGTTGCATTATCCCAAGGAGAATATGCGAAAAAGGCTCAACCCACCCTACCTCTCGCGTTTTCTGAATAAGCTAAAATCTCCAATCGAAAATCTTCAATTCTTCGTTATACTTACCCCGATAAAAATCCATCCTGAGAGCATTCAATTTGACCCTCTACCTTACCAGTTACATTCTCATCGGTCTGGCCGCCCTGGCCGCCGGCGCGGTCAACGCGCTGGCCGGCGGCGGCACGCTGATCACCTTTCCCATGCTGACCGCGGTCGGCATCCCGGCGGTGGCGGCCAACGTCACCAACACGGTGGCGCTGTGCCCTGGCTACCTGGGCGCCACGTTGGCACAGTGGAAAGAGATCCGTGAACAAAAGCAGCGCGCGCTTCTTTTCCTGCCCGCGGCCGTGATTGGCGGCATCGCCGGCGCGCTGTTATTACTTAACACCGGCGAACGCCTGTTCCGCGATGTAGTGCCATTCCTCATCCTTGGCGCGGCATTGCTGCTGGCCGTCTCCGATCCGCTGCGCAACTGGGTGCTGGGGCGCGCGGCCAAAGCGGGCGCGGACGTGACCAAAATGGAAGCCTGGGGCGTCATCCCCGTGGCGCTGGCGGCGGTCTACGGCGGTTATTTCGGCGCCGGCCTGAGCGTGATCGTGCTGGCGGTGCTTGGACTGGTGCTCTCCGATTCGCTCACCAAATTGAACGCGCTCAAGCAGTCCATCTCGCTGGTGGTCAACGTGGCGGCGGCGGTCTTCTTCGTTTTTTCCGGCAAGGTCAACTGGCCTGCGGCGGGCGTGATGGCAGTGTGCGCGCTGATCGGCGGCATGCTGGGCGGCAAACTAGCCGGGCGCATCCAGCCCGCCGTGCTGCGCTGGCTGGTGGTGAGCATCGGCGTGGTGGTGGCCGTGTACTATTTCATCCGGGGATAAACCATGCCAAACAAACAAGCCTTACTGACCCGTCTGGACGCCATTGGGCGATCGCTGGAAAGAAGCACTCACGCCGAGGCGTTGATCGGCCTTGGCTCGGTTGGCCTCGAACTGGAGCGGCTGGACGAGTACTCCGACCTGGATTTCTTCGCCGTGGTCGAGGACGGCTGGAAAGGCCATTACATCGCCGACCTGGGCTGGCTGGAGCAGGCTGCGCCGCTCGTTTACACCTTCCGCAACACCCCCGACGGCTTCAAAGTGCTCTTCGCCGACGGCATCTTCTGCGAATTTGCCGTTTTCGAACGGGCCGAACTGGCGGGCATTCCATTTGCGCCCGGCCGAATCGTCTGGAAGCGCCCGGATGTGCCTGATAGCATCGCCGTTCCCGCGGTGAAATCCGCTGGGCCGGCGGTGAAATCGCCGGATTTCCTGTTGGGCGAGGCGCTCACCAACCTGTACGTCGGGCTGTGCCGTTACCGGCGCGGCGAGCGGCTTTCGGCGTTGCGCTTCATCCAGGGCTACGCTGTCGACCGCGTGGTCGAACTGGCAAGCCTGGTGGAATCGGAAGGGTCCGCGCTCAAGGATCCATATTCCGGCGAACGGCGTTTTGAGGCACGCTTCCCAATGACCGCCCGGCTGCTGCCCGGCATGCTGGGCGGCTACGAACGCACGCCCGAGTCGGCGCTGGCGGTGCTGGCCTGGCTGGAGCAGAATTTTCCGGTCAACCCGGCCCTGGCCGGCCGTATCCGCGAACTGGCCAAAGGATAGTTGTCCTTTCCATCGCCCGCGCTATGATGAATGGGGAGGCGGCGATGGACACATACTTTCCAAACCTTCAACTGGCAGATTGGGTGGCGGTGGCCTGCGCCAACCTGTTCAACCTGCTGTGCCTGGTGATGTTTTGGCTGCGCGCGCAAAAAAAGGCCGCCTTCGGCAACCGCTTCGGCTGGGCCGCGGTGGCGCTGGCGCTTCCACTGGCGGGCGTGGCCATCTACAACGCACTTCAGCAGCGCGGCCTGTGGTGGGTGGTGCTTCTGCTGCCGGTGATCATTTACGCGCTGGCCGAATGGGTGCTGGACGGGCTGCTCAAGCTGAATTTTCGCGAATCGCGCTGGCTGGGGCTGTACCTGCTGCTCTTTTACCTCGGCCAGATGGCGTTGATCGGCTATGCTTTTCTGACCGGCAAGGGCTACGGCCTGGTTTCGCTGGCGACCTATTTCGCGTCGCTGGCTGTGACGGCATATTCCTACCGCCGGGTGGGGCACGGTTGAGAAACTGGCTATTAGCTGTTAGCGGTTAGCTTTTAGCTGTTAG
>CAZHYQ010000042.1:0-12223 GCA_964536805.1 uncultured Longilinea sp. | reverse complement strand
TATAACAGAATACTTCGGAGTTTCTGTCATGATCAATCTCCATTTCCTGAAAGGCCCTTCAACATATCCAATGTCGCCGCCACCACCTGAGCCTGCTGGTCAGAACGGGAAATACTGGCTGGGTTGTCGCCAGCCTGTTTACCGTACCAACCGAACTGGGCATGGTTGCCGCCTGAGATCGCCACCCAGGTGGTATTCGCTGGCAACAAAGGACGGGAAGAATCAATTTTTTCACCGGTCGCCAATCCATCCAACGATCCAAAGATTGAGACGACGCGCAAAGTGGATTGTGATAAATCGGCGCTAGAGGCCGGATAAGCCGCCCATAACGCCAAACCTTGTACCGTATCTGGATGCATTTTGGCGAAGGTCGCAGCCATGGCGCCGCCCAACGAATGACCGCCAATTGCCCAGTGTTGGATTTGAGGATAGGCGTTTTGAACTTCTTGAGCGATATTTATTCCGAGCACCGCCAGGTTAAGCGGCATCCGTGCAATCACCACCAGGTAGCCCTGACTGGCAATTTGATGGGCGGCGGGCGCATAGGCGCGATAGTCCACCCGCCCGCCTGGATAAATGATGAAACCCGTGATTGGCTGCGAAGTCGCTGGTGAAAAGACCAGCCATTGACCCGTAGCAACGGTCACCTCGGCATCGGACTGCAAGGCTGCCAATGCCTCTGGCATGGGTTGGGCAGGGGTTTCGCCCCACAGGACAAACCCGGCGACCAGGACGATGATCAAGCCTAAAACGACCAGAGCAAGCCGCAAACCCTTACGCATAGGTTGACTCCGCTTCCGCTAAACGCCGTTGACGAATGGAAGGCAAAATGATCCGGCGATAGGCAAAAGTCACAGCCCAGCCCATGATCACCGCGCTGAACACGCCCGGTGCCCATATACCCAGGCTCTGCAGCAGCAGCCCGCCGGCGGATGGCCCAATAACACGGGTCAAGGCCTCGAGAGAGCCAGCGATCCCCAGGATGCCGCCGACTTCATCACGATGGACTGATTTACTGATGGCGCTTTGAAGCACCGTGTTGAGCACGCCGCCTGCCAGCGCTAACGGCAGGATCACCAGCAGTAACACCCACAGCTTAGTAGTGAATCCCCAGGCCAGCAGAGCCATTGCCATCACCCATAAGCCGGTAATGATCAACCAATTCTCTCGAAAACGCTTTGTTAATCGTCCAATCAACACGCCCTGGACAATCACGGAGATCAACCCCACATAGCCCAGAATATAACCGGTGGTTTGCGCACTCAATCCGATTGCCTGGGTGTATAGCGAGAAGATCCCCTGAAAAGTGGCGAAACCCAACCCGTAGAAAAAGCGCACATGCAGCAGCGGACCCACGATGGGGCGGCGCAGCACATCAATCAGGGCTTTAATTGTGAAAGGCAGACGCTTCCGCTGGTCAATCTCCTCGCGCCGTTGTGCGGTGAGCGATTCGGGCAGCAAGAAATAGATCGCAATAAAGTTCAGGGTCGCCACGCCAGCCGCCGTAAAGGCTGGCACGCTATACCCCCACTGGCTGAGGATGCCTCCAGCCGCCGGGCCGATAATGAACCCCAATCCGAATGCGGCGCCGAGTAATCCCAAGCCTTTGGCGCGATTCTGTTCGTCGGTGACATCGGATATATACGCCTGGGCAACCGTGATACTGCCGCCCGTCAGCCCGGCCAGTAGACGGCTGAAAAACAGGATGGCGATAATGAGCGGGCCGGCAGACGCGAATCCCAGAAGCGGGGCAAGCGATTTTCCCAGCGCGGGTGCGAAACCCAACAGCAAAAAGCCCAGGATGGTACCGCCGACCGAAAGCAACAGTACGGGACGGCGGCCAAGCCGGTCAGAAAGGCGTCCAAGCAGCGGCGCACCGATCAACTGTGCAGCAGCGTAGGATGCCACCAACAAACCGGTAATCGCCTGCGTTGCACCGAAAGATTCGGCATAGTAAGCTAGCTGCGGCAAGATCAGGCTGAAGCCCAACAAATCAACAAAAACGATTAAGAAAATGGTCAATAAGCGCGAATTCTTCATAACATAACCTCTTTCATTTACCTTTTTTTGACATCCCTCAGGATAATGTTTCGAACCTGGACAACCAGGTCAAAAGCGGCCCGGCCTGAAAACCAGGCTGTTCGTGCACAGCCTGCAGAAAAGCCTGGTAATACTGATGTGCAGACGCTGCCGGCATGCCATAATTTTCCAAAAGCCCGTTCAACCACCCAATGGAATGGTCGAGCAGGTGAATATCGCCCAGAGCCAGCGCTGCAGTGATGGCGCGGCAAAAATTCATATTTGCCAATTCCAAATGACGCTGAGCAACCTGGCTGGGCAGCATGATCTGACGAACCCGGGTGACAATCAAAGCCTGATACGCTTTGATTCCGTCCAACGCAACCTTGTAGGCAGGTGGAAGCGGTCCGGAAACAGGCGCGGAAGGACGGAGACTGAGCAATCGTTCAATTACCTGGGGGGCAGCATCAACATTTTGTCCCAAATAATGCCCCGGTATCCGTTCGGATAGGCCGACAATTTCATTGAAGATTCCGCCGCCATAAGCCAGCTGGATTGACCGTCCATTTACGAATTCAGCCAGTTCAAGCAAGGATGCAGCTCCCGGCAAGGTTTGGGCAGCCGAGAGAACCAAATCCGGCGAGGTCGCCTGTAAGGTAGCGTCCAACCGATCCAGGGGGACATCCGCACCCAGGTAGATCACATCCCATCCGCGCCAGCGCAGGATGAAAGCCAGCATAAGCAAGGCCAGGTCATGGTCTTCACCCGGAGGGCAGGCTGCCAGCAACCGGCCCGGCCGGCTGGGAAGCGGTGCAACAGCAAACAGTGTATTCAAGCGGCGTGCAGCCAGTGCGGAGGCAAAATGCTCCTGCTGAACGGTGACCGTTCCGGCGTACCAACCCCGGCCAAATTCAGCCAGTCCTTTTTGCAACACATGAGTACAAACCGCTTCGGGCGCTGCAATCGCCATGGCCTTGGCCAAAGCCAGCTCGGCCTCCGGTTCGTTAAAAGCCAGGCAAGCCTCGCACCAGTACCGCCGCAATTGGGTCAAAGTGTCTTCACCCATCGCGGCCAGCATTTGAGGTACGGGTTGAGTCTGCTTCGTAACTGGAGGTTGTGCACCCTGCGTACGCCACATACCAACCGCACGGCTGATGCTCAGGCCCTCTTTTTGGCGCTCCACCAGCCATTTGAGTAAATTAATCTCTTCTTCACTGTAAAGGCGGTGACCGCCGGACGAGCGGCGTGGTTTTGAACAGTTCATACCTTCTCTCCCAGGCACGTAAAGTTGCCGGGGTAAGGCCCGTTTCCTTTGTGACCGCTTTCAAATTGTAGACCGGCAGTTTTTCGTCCATTTCAATTCCGTTATTGGAAACCTCGTTCCATTTCGTCCTGGCAAGGACCTAATCAGGCAGTTGAGGTTAACCAATCAAATTACTTTGTATATATATTGTACATATAATGTTATTGTTTTGTCAATATATAATGCAGGTAATTTGTTTACTTTTAAGGGTGATAAAGGATATTTTAAGGTTTACGGTAGCGGAGAGTGGATTTCTCCTGCTCTTCCGAACGACATCGGGAATGCAGGAGTCAGCCAACCTGACGAACTCCGGTTGCAAAGCACCCTGCAAAGTGTCCATGTTTGCCGGGCATGCTGCGGTCCAACAAGCGGATGGTTTAGCAAATTGTCGTTTGTATAGAATCTATTCTGCGAGAGCTCATCAAGTACTTTTTTGCTCTATGATGTTTATTTTTTCTCCCCTGAAAATGGGTGAGATGTATAATCAATTTCAGAATGTCAGATTCCCTGCTTCTCACGAAACTCTACATTCCTCCAATTCGTAGGGCGATCGTACCGCGACCGGGCCTGATTGCACGATTGAATGAGGGACTGGCAGCAGGTCGCAAATTAACCCTCATCTCAGCACCTGCCGGATTTGGCAAGACGACACTGGTCAGTGAATGGATCGCTGACTGCGGTTGCCCGGTGGGATGGTTGTCGCTGGATGAGGGAGATACCAATCCAGTCCGTTTCCTTTCTTACCTGGTTGCAGCGTTACAACCGATCAAGACAGGTATCGGTGATAGGCTGTTAGGCGCGCTCCAAACCCGTGAACCACCGCCGATGGAAGCGCTTTTAACAGATCTGATAAACGAAATCACCTCCATCCCTGATCATTTCATTATTGTTCTTGATGATTACCATTCAGTAGAATCAAAACAAATTGATCAGGCGGTTAATTTTCTCATCGAGCATCTGCCACCGCAAATGCACCTGCTCATCGCCTCGCGGGAAGATCCCTCGCTGCCCCTTGCCCGTTTGCGCGCACGCGGTCAACTGACTGAGCTGCGTGCCGCGGACCTGCGCTTTTCTCCCGCTGAAGCTGCTGATTTCCTCAACCAGGTGATGGGTCTGTGTCTCTCCTCGGAAGACGTTGCCGAATTGGACATCCGCACGGAAGGCTGGATCGCCGGCCTGCAACTGGCTGCACTCTCGATGCAGGGACGGTCAGACGCCACCAGTTTTATCCAGACATTCACCGGCAGCAATCACTTCGTGTTGGATTATTTGGTGGAAGAAGTCCTGCGTCAACAAACCAAGGTTGTCCAAACTTTCCTGCTACGAACATCGATCCTTGAGCGGATGTGTGGTCCGCTCTGTGAGGCAGTTTTACGCACCCCGGCTGGCTCAGGTCAGGAAATTCTGGAATATCTCGAACGCGCCAACCTATTTATCATCCCGCTGGATAAGGAGCGGTGCTGGTACCGCTATCACCATCTCTTTGGCGATTTGCTGCGACACCGGTTGTTGCAAAGCAACACCCTTTCTACGGTGAATAAAGAAAAGGGAGTCTCCGAACTCATGGATGCTCAAGCGTTGAACCGGCGCGCCAGTGAATGGTACGAGTGCAATGGATCAGCGGCAGATTCGATTCACCATGCGCTAGCAGCGAAAGATTTCGAGCGAGCTGCGAACCTGATCGAGCTGGCAGTTCCAGAAATGCGCAGGAATAGACAGGGAGCCACTGTCACAGAACTTGGCTGGCTAAAGGCTCTGCCCGATGATCTGGTCCGCTTTAGGCCGGTGCTCAGCGTTGCATATGCTTTTGCATTATTTGGCGGCGGCGAGATTGGGGGCGTGGAGGCCCGATTGCTGGACGCCGAGCGGTGGTTGGATAGGATGGCCGACACATATGAGGGAACACAAACTCGGCCGGCAGGAATGGTGGTTGTGGATGAAAATGGATTCCGCCGTCTGCCGGGGATGATCGCTCTACTTCGTACCGCGCAAGCTCTGGCCCGGGATGATATGCCCGAAACCGTGAAAAACGCGCGCCGGGTTCTCGATCTCGCACCCGAGGACGACTACCTGATGCTCGGTGGCGCAGCCTCGACTTTGGGACTAGCCGCATGGGCGAGCGGGGATCTCGACGGTGCCCGCCAGATGATCACCGAAGGCATGGTGAATGTGCGTCGGGCCGGCTATATATCTCCCGCAATTGGCGATGCGATCACCCTGGCGGATATCCAGATTGCGCAAGGCTGTCTCCACGAAGCAATGTCGACCTATCAGCATGCATTGCAATGGGCGACCTCACCCGCCGCGCCAGTCTTGCGGGGAGCGGCCGACATGTATGTGGGTATGAGCAACCTTCACCGCGAACGAAATGATCTGCAAACTGCCTTGCATTGCCTATTCACCAGCAAGGAACTGGGCGAGTTGGCAGGGTTACCGCAAAACCCGTATCGCTGGTTCGCCGCAATGGCACGCATACGCGAAGCCCAAGGCGATCTGAATGGCGCGCTCGATCTGCTCGCCCAGGCTGAGCGCATTTACATCGCGAACTTTTCCCCGAATGTGCATCCGATCGCAACGCGCATTACACGGTTGTGGGTGAAACAGGGTCGGATGGCTGAAGCCCTGAGATGGACGCGTGAGCAGGGGCTGTCCGTTGGGGACGAACTCAGTTACCTGCGCGAGTTTGATCACATCACCTTGGCAAGGGTGCTGCTGGCTCTGTATCAGAATGACTACGCAGATCGCACTATTCAAGAGGCAAAAGGACTGTTGGGGCGTCTGCTGAAAGCAGCGGAAGAACGCAGGGGAAAAGGAAGTGTGGTCGAAATTCTGGTATTGCAAGCGATTGCTTATCACGCACAAGGCGATCTCCCGGCTGCACTTGAACCGCTGAAAAAAGCTCTCACGCTGGCCGAACCGGAGGGCTACATTCGCATGTTTGTGGACGAAGGCTCACCGATGGCGCAATTGCTTCTCGAAGCCGCTGCGCGTGGGATTGTGCCAGGTTATGCAGGCAAGCTGCTTGCAGCCTTTGAATCTATGAAGCTTAAAAGCGCAGACAAACCTAATCCACTCTCTACCCAGTTCCTTGTTGAGCCATTGAGTGAACGCGAACTGGAAGTACTCAAGCTGCTGCGAAGCGATTTTAGCGGACCGGAAATAGCCCAACAATTGAGCGTGTCGATTAACACTTTTCGTACCCATACCAAAAACATTTTCATCAAACTTGGGGTCAATGATCGCCTGGCAGCCATCCGGCGTGCCGAAGAGCTCAATTTATTCTAACTGCAAGATAAATAATCAAATCCGCCCCACCAGGAGTCCAAAAACATCTGGTGGTTTTTTTTTTGATTTTATAAACAAAATCACCATCTCAATCACATCATGTTGTGATGACGCCTCACATGATCAAGTCGTATCCTTTGGGCAGATAAACGAAGAAAGGAAAAAAAGCGAGACTTTATATGAGCGACAAAACAAGATCCGACGAAAAACAAAATCAGCCTCAGCATTATGAAATCCGTCTTCATGGACAACTGGACAGCCATTGGGCAGATTGGTTTGAGGGACTGACAATCACGATGGAAGAAGACGGCAATACCCTGATATCCGGTCCGGTCATCGACCAGGCTGCATTGCATGGGCTTCTTAAAAGAGTTCGCGATTTGGGAATGCCGCTGGTTTCGGTTTGTCCGGTCTCATCCTATGAGGCTCGTTCAAGTAGTTCAAAAGAAGGAGAAAATGAATGAATTCAACCAAAGGTAGCCAGCAGGGGACAAACAGAAAGACCGCAATAGTCGTGGGCGTGCTATTCATCCTGGGGACGGTTCCGGCCTTGCTGAGCTTGCCCCTTATGCAAAACACTGTAAGTGCTCCGGACCACCTTACTGCGATTTCCACCAATGCAGGCCAGATGATCCTCTTCACGGCGATTAAATTCTTCATGGGTGTTGCCTGTGCCGGCATTGGCCTGGCGCTGTATCCGATCCTGAGGAAATACAACGAGGGCCTGGCGATTGGCGCGGCGGGATTCAGGGTGATCGAGGGTGCGCTCCAGGTTGTTGGCGCTTTTCTCTATGTCGTTCTATTGGCACTTAGCCAGGAATTTGTGAAAGCAGGGGCGCCGGCTTCATCGTACTTTCAGATAGCAGATGAAGTGCTCAACGCAGCAATTGGTTGGTTTAGAGATGCGGCCAACCTGTTGACTTTCGGCATCGGTGCCCTGATGTATTATGTTATCTTCTATCAACACAGACTCATTCCTCGATGGCTAAGCGTTTGGGGTCTTGTTGGAATCTCATTGACCATCATCAGTGCTGTGTTGGTGATGTTCCATCTCCTTCCTCCTTTTGGAACGATCCAGGTTATTCTCCTTATGCCGATCCTCCCACAGGAGCTGGTCTTGGCTGTCTGGCTGATCGCGAAAGGGTTCAAACCATCGGCGGGCGCTTTCAGGACTGCGTGAGTAGATACGAATTAAGGAGAATATAAAAATGTTAAAAAAAGGTTCGATGGTCCTGTCAATATGGTGCGGCATCAACTTCATGCTTGCCTTTATCATCCTTTGCTATGTGATCGTGCTCGGGAAGGATTCTCCTATTCTGCAGGTGGCTGGTTTTTCAGAAGCTGATATTGCCGGCCTGAGCGCCAGGACCATTGCAGCGCTCAACAGTTTCACAATCTTATATAACTCCTGCTCGCTGGTGGTCTCAGTATTGACCTGGCCGCTTATCCGTAAAAGCCTGGTCGCCGGTAATAAATCGGCCTTCTGGATGCTGGTATCTATAATCGCCTTTATCGAGGTGATGGCGTTTCTCGCTTCCTCATCCATTGGCAATGGCCGTTGGCAGGTGAATGTTGTTCAGAGCGTTTTATACCTTGTTGGCATCAGCCTGTCGGGCTATGCCCTGTTCAAATCAAAGGAGATTAAAAATGAATACAACCTCTAAAATCGCACGAACCGCAGGCCTGTTATATTTGCTCTACATCATCACCTCAATCATCGCCAACCTGTTCGGAAAGTTCGTGTTCGTGGAAGCGCCAGTCACAATCAATCACATCCTGACCAATGCGGTTCAATTTCGTGTTGGTTTTGTGATCAACCTGTTTTCGGTCGTTCTATTCCTTTTGGCAGCCTGGGCTTTATACGTGCTTTTGAAGCCGGTGAATAAAGATCTGGCGCTGCTTTTCCTGTTATTCAATGTTGCCGGTTTTGCTGTCTGGTTATTCAGCTCGCTTTGCCTGTTTGGCAGCCTGGTGATCTTGAAGGGGACAGAAGCCGTCCAGGCGTTCCAGCCCGATCAACTGCAGGCGCTGGCGGTGTTCTTCTTCGGTTTGTACAGAACCGGGGTAGTTATCGCCCAGGTGCCTTATGGCGTCTGGCTCTTCCCGCTCGGTTACCTGGTTCTAAAATCCGGCTTTCTTCCAAAAATCCTTGGAATGCTATTACTCGCGGACGGCATTTGTCAATTTGTGTATGTCTGCCAGCGGTTGATCCTTCCCGATCTCGCAGTTATCGCTTATCCATGCCTGGTGATCAGTTTCATTGCCGAAGTCTCTCTGGCTTTGTGGCTTGCCATCAAATCGGTAAAACCCCGGTCAGCAGTTAATCCGATATAAGGAAAAGAGTAGAAATGATAAACAAAAAAGGAATCTTGAAAAAGGTGTTCGTCCTGACCCTGGTGGGAGGACTGGCATTCTGGCTGAGTAACTTCGCAATCTCGCGAACGGCCATCGCCGCGGATTACAGAGCTGCCATGTCGATTTCTTACTACCCCATGCTGTTGGAATCCTTGATCGGGGGTTTGATCATCGGGTTGTGGGTCAGTTTTTCACTGGTGCGTTTCTATGACAGGATCCCGACAAAAGACCCGATCCTAAAATCAATCCTCCTGAGCTCACTTGCGCTGGTCATTGTCACGATCATACTCGGCGGTCCGGCAAGTTTCTTTGCCACAAATGATGTCTTGCGGTACTTCATCATCGGCACGGCATTTAACCTGATCCGCATCACCGCGCTGGGCATCGCGATAGGTTATGGATGTAAGAGGCAGCAAAGGGACGTCAAATCAACCGCAGTTGCAGCCAGCTTTGCCGGGCTGGAATAAGGAAACAGTCATGCAAACCAGGGTCACAGGTCTACGCAATCAGGAGACTTCCCGTGAGTTCTCAAAGGAACTGATTAAGTTAGCGGTTGCGGGAGGAACGGCATTCTGGGTCACTGATTTCGTAGTGGCAGTATCCCCTGTTGCCGCAGTCTATAAAGCCGCGTTCTCGTACACATCTCTACCTGTGGCTCTGGTTCAAGCGCTGATTGGCGGTCTGGTGATCGCAATCGTCGTCAGTTTTTTCCTACTTCGTTTCTTTTGCAGGCTCCCCGGTAAAAATCCCATTGTCAAGACATTGATTCTCAGTTTTTGTTCAATGGCCATTATTGAAGTCCTTTCAGCCCTTGGAGACCCGGCTCATGCCTCTGTCTACCTCCTGCTCGATACGGGAATGAATGTTCCCAGGTTTCTTTCCCTTGGATTGGTGATTGGCTGTTTTTTTGACAAGCAAAACAGAAAGGCCTGATTATGAAAGCAATCATCTGCCCAAGGTATGGTTCACCGGATGTCCTTCAGCTTCGGGAGGTGCCCAAACCAGTTCCGCAAGAAGACGAGGTGTTGATCCAAATCCATGCAGCATCACTCAATTCGCGTGATTTACGCATGCTGCGGGCAAATCCATTCTTTATGCGACTGAAGCCTGGAGGTCTTTTCCGTCCTAAGAACAAGATTCTCGGGGCTGATTTGGCCGGGCGGGTCGAGGCGATCGGTAGAAGCGTCAAACAGTTTCAGCCTGGCGATGAGGTGTTTGGGTACTTGCCCAGCGCAACCGGTCGCGGCACCTTCGCCGAATATGTCTGCGCCAGGGAAGATCTCATCACCCTCAAACCTGCCAACCTGACATTCGAGCAGTCCGCGGCGGTACCGTTGGCGGCGATGACCGCTTTGCAAGGTTTGCGTGACACAGGCAACATTAAACGAGGGCAAAAGGTATTGATTAATGGTGCCTCTGGTGGTGTCGGAACATTTGCCGTGCAGATCGCCAAAGCCCTGGGGGCTGAGGTGACCGCCGTGTGCAGCACGAGAAACCTGGATCTGATGCGTTCGCTGGGTGCTGATCATGTCATCGATTACCAAAAAGAAAACTTCACCCGAAACGGGCAGCAATACGACCTGATCCAGGCCGTGAACGGTTATCACCCAATTTCAGATTATCTGCGTGCATTACAACCTGAAGGAACCTTTGTCGTTTCTGGCGGCTCAATGGCCCAACTCGTCCAGGCGGCAAGCAATGCGACAAAAGGTTCCCAGGCCGGATCCCAGAAAATTTATGTCTTAACGCTTAAGCAAAACCAGCAGGATCTAGCCTTCGTGAAAGAGCTTATCGAGTCAGGGAAAATAATGCCGGTAATCGATAAGTGTTATCCATTAACCAAAACCACTGAAGCATTCTGGTATTTTGAGAAACAACATCCCAAAGGAAAAGTCGTCATCACCATTGAGTCTACTGGCAGGTGACAGCGCACTAACATAAGCGAAGTTAATCACACAAGAGACAAGAGAAAACCATGGACGTAAAAATTATCATCCTTATCGCCGTTTCATACCTTTACGGATTTTTTGAATTATTCATGAATTTGAGACAGCGAAGGAAAAGCAAGGTTACAACTTCGAGGGATCAAGGAAGTTTGCGGTTGTTATACGGCCTCATTACGGTTGGATATGCGCTGTCATTTTTAATCGGTGCAACAAAAATAGGCAGGATTTATGATTGGGATATTTTTTTCGCCATCGGAATGGTCTTGGTTGCCATAGGGTTCATCATCAGAATTCATTCCATCCTGACACTGAGAAAATACTTTACCTATTCGGTTGCAAAAATTGAGAACCATAAAATCATTGAAACCGGCCTGTACAAATTCATCAGGCATCCAGGTTATCTTGGTCAATTGATCATTTTCTTTGGAATTTCAACCGCAATTTCAAATTGGTTATCAATTCTACTGATGATGATCCCGGTAACCATTGGATTTCTCTACCGAATAAGAGTTGAGGAAAGATTCATGCTTGATCAACTGGGAGATGATTACTTGAAATATCAAAAACGGACCGTGAGATTAATTCCAATGGTCTATTAACCGACACTTCCAGCGCATAGGAATTTCATTGCTGGTTGCAGGCTTTGTTGGCGACTTTTGAAGGACGTCTTAATCCCCTACAAGGTGAGATAACCCGTTTACCAGGGGACCCCCATCGCATGCCACAAAGGACAGAATGCACAAAACCAAGTTCAACAGAAAGAAGGAAAAAATGAACAGGATCTTAACCATCGCGCTGTTATTGTTGGCACTCACAGCCTGTACCGTAACTCAGACACAGGTGGCCCCGACTCCGGCAGCCACGGACTTACCCCAGGCGAATATGCCAAATCCTGCTTCGGTATATTGCGAGCAGAAAGGCAACACCCTTGAAATCCGCACGGCCGCCGATGGCAGCCAATCGGGAGTATGTGTTTTTCCTGACGGCAGCACCTGTGACGAGTGGGCATATTTCCGTGGGGAGTGCGATATGGGAACCCTGGAAAATCCCAAGTTTAACCAAACCAAAGAACCGTGCCCCTGCCCAACCACTCTGTGGCCACCCGAGAATGTGCGCCTGTTGGAGCGTTATTGCACCTGGCTCATCGCCGGTGGGGCAGCAGAAGAACCAACCCGAAGGATTTATCTGCCGGTCGCCGGGCACGTGCTGGGGCTGGTCCCTGTTCCGCATCCTCAGATCAATTTAGCGGGCGACTTCGAACAGGTCATGGCCTACGTACAAGCCAAAGGCGTGGGCCGACACTGGTTGAAAGCCT
>CAZHYQ010000041.1:7788-12626 GCA_964536805.1 uncultured Longilinea sp. | reverse complement strand
TGCCAATCACCCAGGCGATCACGGGTTGGTCGGTCGCCAATTCACGTTTCAATTGATCAAGGGTGAAATGGGAGGCCGCTTTTGCCGGCAGTCCATATTCCCGCAATAAATCAGCCACAGGTTCAGCGTAAACGCCGTAAGAATAAGGCGGCACCTGACCCCAGGGATCGGTCACATTTCCTACAAAACCTATATTTGGATTGTCAGAAGAGGGCAGTCCGGCAATAAAATCCGACTCGTAAATCTGCGTTCCGAAATATGCGGCCCAATCCACGGCCGAGCGCGCTTCACAGCTGATGGAATAGGATTGCCGAAAGCTGGGTACGTCGGCGATATTGTGGCTTTCTGGCAGGCTGGTGGCTGTGGGAGTATTTTCCACCGTCGCAGGCGAACCGGCGGGAGACGGCGTGGAAGTGGAGAGCCGGGGCGCGGTTGGACTTGGTGTAGCTGCGGGAGTACTGGTAGTCCGGGTTGGAACCAATAACGTTGATGCAGCTCGTTCCTGTACGGCAACGGTCCCAGAAGAACAATTACTCAAAAGGCCAGCCAGGAATAGATAGATAAGCAAGAGCTGTTTTTTGGGCATGGGCACGATTATACCCAGTCCAAAGGATGCATTCAAATTCTTGCTGCCTGGGCAACATCCATTGGATTCACAGTTGGCTGGTACTTGGCGGTGGTTATAGATTGATTCAATTGATACTTTATCACCTGGTTGGGTGAATCCAGAAAATTTTCAAATTTGATCTATCTGTTCAACGGATGTTCGGTTTGGTTCCACCACCAACACATAAAAGTATGAGCCCACCACATCCCAAACAATTACACACTGCAGGTCTTTTTACACCATCAATTTCAGCGATTCTGGCCAATTTTTCCTGAGATGAAATCAGCAATTTTTTCGAGGCTGCGGGTCGTCTCCGGAATGAACGGGACAATCTGGAATACGTGAAATAATCCCGGCCAGCAATCCAGGTTGATCTGACTACCTGCCTGGCGGGCTTTTTCGTAAAATTGTTTGATCTGCACCAACAAAATTTCATTCGTGCCCGCCTGAATTAATATGGGAGGTAGACCCTTTGTATCTGCGAAAAATGGCGAGATCAACGGATTGTTTGCATCGCTTTGACCAACATAATAGCGCGAGTAAATGCCAAGAAGTTTTGGATTTAGAAATGGATCGTTGATGTTCTTGTCTTCCCCGCCAGTGTAAGCCAGGTTTAGCCAGGGTGAGATGCACACAGCGCACGCGGGGAGGGGCATCCTGCTATCCCGCAGCGAAATTAGGGTGGCAATGGTCAACCCGCCGCCGGCTGAATCTCCGGCAATCACAATATTGGATGGATCGTAACCCCGGGAGATTAACCAGTGGTAAGCCGATAAGGAATCTTCCAATGCTGCCGGGAAGGGATGTTCGGGGGCAAGGCGGTAATCGATTGCCAACACCTTGATTTGACAGGCCTTGGCCAACCTTGCGAGCAATTCCCGATGAACGTGGACCGACCCAACCGCATAGGCACCGCCGTGCAAATAAAGAATGATCCCTTTTGTTGACCCTTTCACAGCGATGATTTCGCCCGGAATTCCATTTGCATTTACTTTACTGACGTTAACATCCTTCGGGATCTTAAAAAACCGGGTATATCTCTCCTGCCGTGCTCTCTGTTCTGCCAACGATCCTTCTGCCCAGCTGAAAGCTCGGAGCTGTAGCATCTTTAACGCGATCTTTGCCTGAATACTTGGCATCCGGCCCTTATGGTTTTTCTGCTAATAATCGCGGCAGGTCGCCGATCACTTCCAACCCGGCATTTTCGCCAATGCCGTCAAATAGAACTTTCCCTTGCAGGGTTTCCAGCTTCACATGGATGGAGGCGCTCAGAGTTTCCATGACCCGCTTGCCCATATCGAGGTGCGTGGGACCGCGCAGCAAACCGCCTTCAGCGCAGAAAGCATTCAAGCGCAGGCGGTGGATACCGTTTCGCAAAACCCAGGTGACATGATCGTCCGAAATTTCAAGGGACTCGATTTTGCTGTTTAGGTACGTGGTAAATCGATGTAGGATGCCATCCAGCCAAAAACCAACAATGAATCCCTTGAAGCTGTTGCCAACCCACGGAATGACAGCCTCGGAAGCCGTGATGCAGGCGGAATGGTTCTTGAAATGATTGCTTTGAAACCACACCCATGCCGCGGGAAAGCTTTTTCCCCAATCCTTCTCAATATACCCGCGCCCCCCACTGAAATCCATCTCTTTTCCATTGAGGGTGATCTTGCCTTGAAGGGAATGATCAAAACTTAGGACGCCGTGGTAGCATTCCATTTTTGGCACCCAGGCATACCACCCCATCACCCCCGGCGAAAAAAGGGTCACCGGCCAGGGATTCAAGCTGCCAAAACTGATTTCGCCAAATAATTTTCCCTCAGGCTGCTTGATATCCACCAGCAGACGGGTTGAATCAAATTGATTCGTGCCGATTCTTAATCGAAATTGTGGAACATCCGCCTGGAATTGATCATAAGGGAATCTGAAATATTCCGTTTCGCCATTTGAACCATCAATTACCTGCACAAAAGCATGTGCATCCATGCCCAGGATGACTCCCGGGATGATTGCAATTTTGTTTTTTTCATCTGCGCTGACCAGTTTGAAGTACCAGCCTTCAAAAAAGGGCGGTTTTTGATTCAAGCCGTGGTAGCTTCCCGGGTTTAGCACAGTCCGAATTTGCATGTCTGGCTTACCTGTACCTTGTTAATTATCGCTTTTTGATGTCTACCATTATTAATCGCATCACTGTGCAAAGAGATAAACCCGCGAGTTGTCTAGGCGGTGCGATTTGTCTTCCGTTTGCCGAGCTGCTTGATGACCTGGTCTGCGGCAATTTTGCCTGTCAGGAGAGAAATGGGTAAACCTGCAGGGCTGTACGTCCATTGACCCGCCTGGAATATTCCCGGAATTGGTGTTTTGACGGCATTCATGATCTTCGGGATGCGGCTTTCCGCCGGGATGGGTTTGTTGTTGAGTGCCCATCCAGTTATGGCGCCCTGGTAATTGCCGGAGTATTTTTCCAGGGTGAGCGGCGTCGAGGAGAACTGATGAACGATTTTGCCGGCAATCCCCGGGTAGATGGATGCATTCAGGGTCTCAATTATGCGGGATTCGCAGTAGGACTTGAAAGCTTCATACCATCCTGCCTGTTCGATCGACTTGGTTAAGCTGTAGTCAAACAACACGCTGATGATCAAACCGGTTTTATTGGCTGGCGCAAGCGTCGCATCTCGCATGACCGGGCAGGATATTTCGTAGGTGGTAAAAGCAAAGAATTTTGCCAGCCATTTTTCAATGCTGTCGCGGTCGGCGGATAGCGGAATTTCACCAGCCTGAGTTTGACCAACCCGGCTGGGCGTGTAAAAGAAATGCTCGGTGGCAATGCCGGAAAAATATTCCTTCGGTAAATCCAAACCCAGAAACATTGTATAGACCGAATCGTTGCCAGTCTTCCCGCGGAGCTCTTCCTGCCGGGCGGTAATGGCCTGGTTCAGCTGGCGGTCAGCGATCTTTTCAAGGTTGACCATTCGGTAGAGCGTATTAAGATCAGCCGCCCAAATCAACCACTCGTAATCGTAAACATTTCCCTGCGCGTCTGTGATCGACTTATGCTCCGAATCCACGCTCCGGATCTCTGTGTTTGTTTTTATCTCGCCATGATGGCTTTCAATAAAAGAAACCAGACGTTGAGGCAATTTTCCGGTTCCGCCCAATGGGTAATGGTAATCGATGTAAAGTTTCAGGTAGCTGAGCGCAAAGAAAGCCGGCGTATCATGGAAAAAATGCTGGGAGATGATATCCAACAAGGCCTGTTTTTGGGTAAACTTTCGCAAGAAGTTGACAACGGGTTCGTTCAAGGCCGCAATTTTTGGGGCGGTGAAGGCATATTTCACTACCCAGGGAAGGATGACCCTGGCCAAATAGGCTTGATCTTTCTTAAAATCAAGGAAAAGGGGATTGTCGATGCCGTATTGGACATCCATATAATGCATGATTGTCCGGATTTCGCGGATGATATTGTTTATTTCCTGCGAGTTTTCGGGATAAAGATCACTTAGCAGAGTTTGATATTCAACGATATTCTCTTCGGAATTTACCCGGATGACCTTATTTTCGATGCCAAGGGAAATGTGGTTTGTAACAAACTCGATATCAATCCCAAGCGATTTCAGCATCGGAAACAGCACGCCGGAGTTCTCCATCGCGCGAATACCGCCATCATAGGTAAACCCATCGCGTTCGAAGGAGTTGACAAGCCCGCCGCAGGCCTTTTCTTTTTCGCATAACAACACTTTGCGTCCGGCTTTCGTTAAATACGCTGCAGCCGTCAACCCAGAAATCCCACCCCCGACGATGATCGCATCATATTTCATAAGCTCTCCTTACCTTGGCGAACCGTAATACGCCAAATTCAGTTCTTCCACTGCCATTTTGGGCAAATCAATCGGCAACCGATGATTCTGGAATAATCAATTTCATAGCGGTTTGGTTAATCCGGTCAATTCTTCACTGATCGCCCATACCTTTGGACCCAGAGACCGATCCAGAGCATATGCAGCGGGTTTTTCATCGATCGTCAGGTTGAAGAATCTTCCACTCACCTCCGTCATTTCCGGCGCTGCAGCGTGATAATAAATTGCCTCGCCGGAAATTTTTGAATCCTTCAACATCCACCACAGGAAGTAGCGCTTGTACAACCGGTAGGCTAACTCGTTGTTCATGCCAATATTGGTCTTCACTTCTCCCGGGTGCACCGCATTGATCGTTACTCCGGTTCCGTTAAGCCTGTCGG
>CAZHYQ010000041.1:0-7688 GCA_964536805.1 uncultured Longilinea sp. | reverse complement strand
ACTTCTCCCGGGTGCACCGCATTGATCGTTACTCCGGTTCCGTTAAGCCTGTCGGCAAATTCCCAGACTGTGAGCATCTGCGCGATTTTCGATGCGCCATAACTCTGCAAGCCCTTATACCGGCGCCGCTCCCAGTTAAGATCATTCAGATCAAGACCGCCAAAACGGTGGCCTTGCGAATTCACCTGGATGATGCGGGCAGGAGCATTTTCAATCATTTTATCGAGCAGCAGCCGGGTGAAAAGAAAGGGTGCCAGGTGGTTTACCGCGAACACCATTTCAATGCCGTCTTCGTTAAGCGTACGGTGGGTGTAATGAACGCCGGCATTGTTGATGAGCACATCCAGTTTTGGGTATTGAGCGCGGATTATTTCGGCAGCAGCGCGCACATCCGAAAACCTGGAAAAATCCGCTTGAATGATATCCACTTTAACTGAATATTGGCGCTGCAATGCTTCTTGAACTGCAGCAGCCTTTTGCACATTCCGGCATACCATTACAATGTCCGCTCCGCCCTGCGCCAGACGGTTTACCGCTTGGTACCCAACACCGGAAGTCGAGCCCGTGACAACGCAAACCTTCCCATCCATGCGGGCAGTGGTGGTCTTTTGGGGTAAACGCGCGTTTGCGATGAATTGAAGTTCCTCAGGCAATTTCAATTTGAGTTAATCCATTAACCAAATTTATCATGCAAAAACTTGCGGTACATTCGATGGAACCACGGAATTGCGTTAAAAATATCTCCCCAGAGATCAAAATAATCCCGTTGATGGATGATGCGGTTGTCGTTTCCAATGGTTAGTTTTGTACAGCCATAAATGGGCGTAATAGGGTACTTCTTAAAACTCATTTCCATTTTCCACTGAAAAAAGACAATATTTGATTCCATGACGATGGATTGAATTTCCATGTTCAATTGTTCACACCGTTTGGTTAATCGGTCGCACATTTTGGTAAATTCAGCGATGCCCTCGATCCTCTGGATGCTGTCCTCAAAAACGATATCCTCGTGATAATACGGAAAAATATGAGACCAGTCCGGTTTCCCGAAGGGATTGTATGTTTTCGACCAGAGGAGGCGGATTCTTTCGACGGTTAGCGGTTCAATGACGGTGCTGATTGTGTCGTTGACGGTAAGCATCAATTAATATCACCCATATCAATATAATCGAGTTTCTACTGATTAATTCTAACCGAGATTTAGAATCCCAACGCCTGGCTTAGGCACGATTACCCAATGGAACATTTGTTTATCGCCCATTATTCCGCCACCCCGATTTCAATTGTCGTGTTTTACCGGTGCCGTAATGAACATCGCCGCCAGGATTTCAACTCAATGAGGATCAGCAGGACAATAGGAATTAAGAGGATGCCCTTTTCAAAGAATTTGGCCTCTTTCCCGTCAAATCAGCTCCTGGAGTGTTTTTCTGCCGCACGCCGGCGCAGCCACTTTTCCACTTCGACGACAATAAAGGCCACCAGACTCACCGCCAACAAATCCAACCAGAGGACCGCGCTTATGGGGGCGCTGCCAAACAGGCGGTTCATAAAGGGGACGTAAGTAAAAATCATCTGGATGGCTACCATCAGAACCGAGCCGCCCACAGCCCACGGATTTGAGAACAGGCCCAACTGAAAGGGCGAGCGGGTAAGTGAACGAGCGTTGAATAGGTAAAGGATCTGTACGAAGATCACTACATTGACAGCAACCGTGCGGGCTTCTTCCACTGAAGCGCCCTGCAACAGCTCATACTCAAAAAGCCCAAACGCCCCCACCAGGATGATCAAGCTGACAAGAATAATGCGCCAGATGAGCGTGATGTTCAAGATAGGTGCGTCCGGATCGCGCGGTTTGCGAATCATCAGATCGGCTTCCTTTGGTTCCAACGCCAATGTCATGCCAAGCACCGCCGCGGTTACCATGTTGATCCATAGGATCTGGATGGGCAGAATAGGCAGGGTAACTCCGGCGACAATTGCAGCCAACAGCACCAGTCCTTCACCCAGGTTGGTGGGCAGCGTCCAGGCGATAAATTTGATCAGGTTGTCAAACACGCCGCGTCCCTCTTCAACTGCCGCTGCAATGGTGGCAAAATTATCGTCGGTCAAGATCATATCCGCGGCTTCCTTCGATACATCTGTCCCGGTGATGCCCATCGCCACACCAATGTTGGCCTGCTTAAGGGCAGGTGCATCGTTTACCCCGTCACCGGTCATGGCAACCACGTGGCCGCGCGCCTGCAGCGCCTCAACAAGGCGCAGTTTTTGTTCCGGCGCCACACGAGCAAACACGTTTACCAGTTCGACCTGTTCGCGTAATTCCGTATCGGTTAGCCTGGCCAGATCTGCGCCCGTCAACACCGTACCGCAATCATCCTGGCAAAGGCCGATTTGTCGACCAATGGCCGCGGCAGTGAAGGCATGATCGCCGGTGATCATTTTGACTGTGATGCCTGCCTGCTTGCTGGCCTGCACTGCATTGATTGCTTCTGGACGGGGGGGATCCATCATTCCCTGCAGGCCCAATAGAGTCAAGCCCTTGATATCCTCAAAATCGATTGCACGGGCACCTGGTTTTTCCAGACGGGCAAAAGCCAGCACGCGCAACCCTTGAGACGCCATACTTTCAACAGCCTGCTGAAACGCTTCCACTGCGCAGGGGTTAACTCGTCCGTCAGGTCCCATTGCGCCAGCACAGCGCTGCAGCAGAACCTCGGCGGCGCCCTTAATGTAAACACTACCATCAGCATGCAGCGTGGCCATGTACTGATGCTGTGAGTCAAAAGGTATTGCGTCCAGGCGATCCATGGAAGCGTCAGCTTCACTGAAACCAGCCTTGCGGGCTGCGGAGATCAACGCACCTTCGGTCGGGTCGCCCTGCACGACCCAGCGGTCCTCAATTTGCACCAGTTGGCTGTCGTTGCACAACAGACCAGCCTTTAACGTCTCACTCAAGGCAATATCCACAACGCCGTTGTTGGACACGCTCCCTTCAGGATCGTAACCAACGCCAGTCACCATGTAACTGCCCTTCAGGGTGAAGATTTCCTGCACGGTCATCTGGTTCTGGGTGAGTGTGCCTGTTTTGTCGGAGCAGATCACAGTGGTGGACCCAAGCGTTTCTACTGCTGGCAGGTTGCGAATAATGGCACGCCGCCGTGCCATGCGCGATACGCCAATTGCCAGCGTCACGGTAAGTGCAGCAGGCAGGCCTTCCGGGATAGCTCCAACCGCCAGGGCGATGGCTGCCATGAGTGTATCCACTACCGGTTGGCCGCGTAAAACGCCTACCCCAAACGTAAGTGCTGATAGTACCAGGATAGCCACCAACAGTACCCGGCTAAAACTGGCGATCTTACGAGTCAGCGGGGTTTGCAGTTCGGACGCACTCGAGATCAATTGCGAAATCCGGCCAATTTCGCTGCCGTCGCCGATGGCAATGACCACACCCTCAGCTGTACCATAAGTCACCAGGGTGGAGGCATAGACCATTGTCAGCCGGTCTGCCAGCACGGCTTCCACAGGGGCCGCCGTCTGCGCATCTTTTTCCACCGGCAGTGATTCGCCAGTAAGAGCTGCCTCGGCCACCTGCAGGTCGCGGCTGGCGGTGAGCCGTAAATCGGCTGGCACGCGCGCGCCAGCCTGGAGTTGCACCAGGTCTCCCGGCACTAGTTCCGACGCCGGCAACCGGCGAACCTGGCCGCCGCGTTTGACGGTTGCTTCAGTGGTCATGGTCTTCGATAGAGCCGTGATGGCCTGTTCGGCGCGCGCCTCTTGAATGTATCCAATCAATGCGTTGACCAGTACAACCCCGAAGATCACAAGCGCGTCTGTCGGATCCTTCAACACGGCTGTTACGCCACTGGCGACCAGCAGGATGATGACCAGCGGATTGTTGAATTGCAACAAAAAGCGGACCAAGGGACTCTTGCCCTTCTTGGGGGTCAATACATTCAAACCAAAGCGCTGCCGCCGCAGCCTCACCTCGCTTTCTTCGAGTCCCTGAACAGCCGAGGTTTGTTGCAGAGCAACCACTTCTGCTGCAGATAAGCTATGCCAAGGTTTTTGTGAAAAAGGATCCATCTTGCCTCATTTGAGTAATTCGAATTGTATTTTCAGCTTGCTGCTTTCTACTGGCCGCTGCCGATTAATCCATGGGCTGAGTTCATAAACCGACCTCCGTTGGACTCTGAAACAGCGCATATGAATTACGAACACCCATCCCGCGCAGCGCAGCCTGGGCTACGCGCAGGCCGCCCAGGGCCACTGCAGCAATGGATTGCCCGGGAAAGATCGAATCACCGACCAGCCACAGGTTGTGTCCCAGGCGCGGTCCAAGCGTGCGCAGCAGCCCGGTTTGGGGAAACCCGCCCACCCAACCCCATTTTCGGCCGGTGAAACGTTGGAAGGTAACCGGCGTGGCAGGCATCACCAGCCGCGCAGCCGCGCGCATCCCCGGCAGGATAGTTTCAGCGGCGGTTAATACTTTCTCGGTCATTTCAGCCTTGCGCGATTCATATGCAGCGGTATCGTTCTGGAAAAGCCGCCACCATTCATCCAGGTTGGTGTGGGTGCTTAAAGTTAATGCACGCTGACCGGAAGGAGCCCGGGTGGCATCCCAGGACGGACTGAGCGAGGCAAAAACGGTGTTGCCCTCCCCCAATGGGCGGCGCAGGATTATTTGGTGATGCAGGACTGTATCTGCAGGAATGGCGCCACCATCTACTCCGACATAAACCATAAACGCGCCCCAACCATTTTCGGGGCGTGGGGACAGCCTGCGAAGCGGTTTAGGAACGTCTTCGTCAAACAAATCAACGGTGTTCCACGGCGTCAGGTTGGCAATTACCAGATCAGCCGTGAACGAGCCGTGCCGTTTGGTTTCCACAAGATAAGCCCGGCTTCCAATGGTTTGAATCCGGGTAACTTCATGGCGATAGAGCACCCGGCTGCCGTGACTGCGAATTGCATCAACCAATGTTTCAGCAATGGCGCCGATCCCGCCGCTGAGTTGGCTCACCCCGCGTCGAGGTAAATCGAGAGCGGCTGCGCCATAGAGCGCGTTGGCGCACTCACTGGTGACTTGTGCCGAGATGAGCAACTGCGCGTCGACAAACAAGCGCAGGTTCTCAGAAGCCTGGCGTAGATGTGCAGCAACCGGGCTGAATGCATCCACCGCCAACCCGGCAATCCGCTGCCGGAGCATCCATGGAATCCCTTTCGCAGCGGTAACACTCAGGTCGGCAATTGATTGGGGAGGCCAGGGAGGCAAACGCAATGCCAGGGACCACATCGCGTCTGCAGTCCTTTCCTGCCAGCGGAAGAAATCCACCCCGGGCTGGCCAAAGGCGGTGCGGATGTCGTTCCATCGAACATCTCCGGCCCGCCGGGGAACAGCGGTTCCATCCGGCAAATGAACACGCATGGCTTCCGCAGCCGGTTTTGCTGGCCAGGCGTCAATCCCGGCGGCTTGGGCAACCAAGTCCATGGGGCCGCCAGGGTAAAAACCAGCCGCCAATGTTGCGCCAGAGTCGAAACGGTAACCCTGGTGGAAATAGGTGCTTGCGCAGCCGCCAGGGTAGACTTGCGCCTCCAGCACGGTCACTTCCAGGCCGGCACGCGCCAACACGTCAGCCGTGGTCAGCCCGCCAATGCCTGCTCCAATCACAACCGCTCGCAACACGCTGCCATCCTTATTCCTGTTTGGTGCAAAGCCGTCATGCCCTTTCAGCCATGTTTTGAAGGGCTGCGCGCTTCCGGCGATAATCAATAATCGGCAAATCGCCCTGGATGAGAATTTCGCCGATCTTCAAACCGCTGCCTTTGGGTTGCTGGTGATCACTACCCGTCTGATCGCGCCAGAAAACAAGTTTCTCGCCCAAACGGGTAACCCCTATGGGATGGGTTCCTACTTCGGCGGTTTCCAATACCACATACCATTGATTGCGGATCATTGCAGCAATCTCCTCGTTTTCCATGCCCGAAAAGCAAACAGAATGGGCAACCCGATCCACATTCCCATGCCCACCAACCACCACCCAGGCTGAGGGCGGAGGCGCAGGGTAATTTCATCCACCACTTCGGTGGTCTGGCCGTCCAGCGCGTTATAACTGTGGCGGTGTACCCACATTTTGAAGGGGCCACGCACCAGGCGGTCGGTGAACCCATTGGGTGATACATCTTCAATATGGGCGACCCAGCGGATGGCAATGGGGCCAACACCTAGGCTGAAATCCATTTCATCGCCCTCCCTCAACAGGTCGGGAGCATGATGCAGCCGAACGCTCAAAGGCGGAGGCGTGATGGCGGGCATGCTGGCAGCCTGGCTGTGGAAATCACTCACTCGCGACAGTGAGGCGCTTACCAGAAAGCGGTGGCGGTAATTCATTTGTTGCACCTTTTACTTTATCCGCGGGATCAAGACCGGCGTTTGTTTTTTATAGGTTTCATACGCTTCCTGACCGCCCCATTTTTGATCAGCTTTCTTCTCAAGCAAAGGAATTCCGCTGACCCGCGTCAGGAGGAGGGTCACAAACACCGGAGAAATGAGCGCCACCCACTGCCAGCCATGTAAAACCGGCAATGCGATGATCATTACCCCAATCCACAAGGTGATTTCACCAAAGTAATTGGGATGGCGGGATCGAGACCACAATCCGGATTGAATGAACTTCCCCTGGTTGGCCTTATCCGCATTGAAGCGGCTTTTTTGGTAATCGGCTGTTACCTCCATCGTAAATCCGAAGACCCAAACCAGTAAGCCGATCAGGGCAAACAGGTCCAGTTCTTTGCGGGTTGTCGTTGTAATTGTGACCAGCGCAGCAACCATCGTGAAAGTCACCCACAAGCCCTGGATGGTCCAAACATTTAAAAAGCGGACAAAGGAAGGCTTGATCTCATCAAAGCGGTCGTCTTTTCCCGCTTTTCTGATGCGGCCAAAGAGAAAGGTGCCCAGGCGGGCGGCCCAGATGACCACCAGCGCCCACATCAGGATTGCCCTGCTATCCACATTGGTGCTCAAAAGCAGCGCCAGCGTGCTGACGGAGATATACGTCAGGCTGCCCGTCAAATCAAAGAATTTTTCTGTTTGCCGCAAATAAGCCGGGATGAAAACCAGCCACTGAATGAGAAATGCCATGCCAACCAGCAGGGCAAAGACGGGCAGCCCTGCAAAGCGGCTGCCGCCCTGGCTGCCAGCAATCGCCACCAGCAGGCCGATCAAAACCAAAATCGGGAAAGTAATGAGCGCATTGCGATCGGTTTTTTTCATAAAAACTCACCTTCTCCTTTCAAGAATCCAACTCTGTTCACAAAGGAAACTGAACGGCTTTGCCCTATACAGGTGCCAGGGTGCCAGTCCAGATCAGCCAGCAGAGCGCTGTCTTTGCCAACAGGCTCAAGATGATATAGACGCGTTCGCCAAACAAGTAATCCTTCCATGGCCCAATTTTCTTATACTGCAAGACCATGTTGATGGCAAAGATATTGAAAAAGACAAACAGCGTCGGGACGATGGCGTAGACAAATGCCGGCGGTTTGGCATCGCCAGAATTGACCGCGCCCAGGAAGTAGAGAAAGATCACAATCCATGGCACAATCCCGGCAATGCAGCCGTAGATGAAGGCTGTCCAATTTGTTTTTTGAGTGTTCTGGTTGTGCAGCTCCATCATGATGCCGAAAAGGTTCAT
>CAZHYQ010000040.1:0-13337 GCA_964536805.1 uncultured Longilinea sp. | reverse complement strand
AGATTTGTCCCTGGTACAAGATACCCACCTGGTGGCAGCGTTCCGCTTCGTCCATATAAGGCGTGCTGACCACGACCGTGGCTCCGCCTTGCACCACCTGCCCCAGGATGACCCACAACTCGCGCCGCGAAACCGGATCGACACCTGTGGAAGGTTCATCCAGCAGCAATACCTGCGGCTCGTGGATTAACGCGCAGGCCAGCGCCAACTTCTTCTTCATCCCGCCAGACAGGGTGGCCGCACGCCGGTTGCGAAAATCGCTCAGGTGGGTAAAGCGCAGCATTTCTTCGATGCGCTCCTGTTTGCGGGCCTTGGGTACTTTTTGGATGTCGGCAAAGAAGGTTAAATTTTCCAGCAGGGTCAGGTCGGGGTATTGGCTAAAATTTTGCGGCATGTAGCCAATTTGCTCACGGACGAGGTCGGCGTGAGAGCGTATATCCTGTCCCAACATGTGAATGCTCCCGCTGCTGGGAGGCATGACCGTTGAAAGCATTCGCAACGTGCTGGTTTTCCCGGCGCCGTCTGGCCCAACCAGTCCGTACAGGTTGCCGCGCGGTACGCGCAGATTCAGGTTGTTAACAGCCGGGGTGGAATTCCGGTTTCCATAACGCTTGGAGAGGTTATCAGTTGCAATGATTAATTCCATGGCGCTCCAGTGTGATCGAGATGTTCATGACCCCCTTGCCTGGCGGGGCGCATTGCGAGCCCGTGAAGCTGCCCAGCGGACAGAGCAGGACTCCTTTAGAAATATATCGGCACCATTTATTAAGGTACAGATGCGGTGCAACATGAACCGGCATGACGCCAGCCACTTGTTGAGATGACGCAAGTCATGTCTACAGGTTTATGCCTTAGGATCATGCTATGATTAACAAAATGAAGCGGCAGACCGAACCCACCCTCATGTACATGTTTCGCTATTTCTGCGGCGTGGCCGTGGTGTATTTTTCGATCCTGTGGATTTATGCCATTATTTCAACCGGTTGGCAGTGGAGGACTCAGGTACAGTTCTGGAGCAGCTTCACCTTCTACGGGCTGCTGTTGGGCTATCTTTCCTGGCATTGGCTTGAACGCCGTTTGCGAAACCTCTACCTGCCCATCGGGCTGGCATTGGCCACCATCTTCCCGGTGGCATCCAGCCTGTTCAGCCAGCTTGCACCGGGACAAAACGCCGTCTTGAGTGTCATCAGTCGCAGCTGGTTATGGCTGCCGGTGCTTTTTGTTCCATTGGTGCTGATCGCCTGGCAATACAATTTTCGCTCGGTAATGGTTTTTACAATTTTTACAAATTTACCGGATCTCATAATCCTGCTGGCTGTGGTGGATAAAATCACCTTCGAAACCCTGACCCTGGTGGGCGTACCGGTTATTCGCGCTTTTGCCTTTGGCATGGTCGGGCACATCGTCATTAACCTAGTGGAAATGCAGCGCGCCCAGCGCCGGAAATTGATTCTGGCCAATGTACGCCTGGGCCAGTACGCCAACACGCTGGAACAACTGGCCACCAGCCGCGAACGCAACCGCCTGGCCACCGAACTGCATGATACCTTGGCGCATACCCTCAGTGGATTGGCCGTCAACCTGGAAGCGATCAAGACAGTGGCATCGTCGAATAACCCCGAAGCGCAGGATATGCTCGACCGCGCCCTGCTGACCACCCGCAGCGGCCTGGACGAAACCCGCCGGGCTTTAAAGGCGTTGCGTGCCGGGCCATTGGAAGATCTGGGCCTGTGCCTGGCCCTGCGCAGCCTGGTTGAAAATGCATCGGGGCGAATCGGCATCCAGATCGCGTTCGATTGTTCGCAACCTGTACCGGCCCTGCCCCTGGACGTTGAACAAAACCTTTACCGCATCACGCAAGAAGCGCTCGAAAACATCGTCCTGCACGCCAACGCCAGCAACGCAGCCGTGCGCCTGAAAAGCGCAAGCGACGGCGTTACTTTGACCATCAGCGACGACGGCACCGGCTTCGACACAACTGCGCCGGGCCGTGAAAACCGCTTTGGCCTGCGCGGCCTGCGCGAGCGTGCTGATATTTTGGGCGGAAAGCTGATCCTGACCAGCCAGCCCGGACAGGGTACCGAAATTTGTTTCAGCTGGGAGCCCGAACATGATTAAGGTGTTGATCTGCGACGATCAGGATATTGTGCGTGAAGGGCTGCAGCGTATTCTTGAATCGGATGCTGAAATCAGGGTGGTTGGGCTGGCGCAAAATGGTCTCGAGGCGCTGGAAAGCATTCCGCTTTCACAGCCCGACCTGGTGCTGATGGATTTAAAAATGCCGGTCATGAATGGCATCCTGGCCACGCGCAAGATCTCCGAGCAGTTTCCGCAGGTGCGCGTGTTGGTGCTCACCACGTATGACGATGACGAATGGCTGTTTGACGCGGTGCGCGCCGGCGCGAAAGGCTATCTGCTGAAAGACCGTCCCCGGGCGGACTTGATTCGCGCCATTAAGGGCACCATCGAAGGTAATTCCTTCGTTGATCCATCCGTGGCCGGCAAGTTGCTCGGGCAAATTGCCCAGAACAATCCGCCCCGCCAGCCTTCGCTCGAAATTTCTCTCAGCGAGCGCGAAACTGAAGTACTGCAATTGCTGGCGCAGGGCCTTGCCAACGCCGACATCGCCCAGCGCCTGTTCCTGTCTGAGGGGACGGTTCGCAATTACACCAGCGCCATTTTTGCCAAGTTAAACGTTTCCGACCGTACGCAGGCTGTGGTAGTTGCACTGCGCTACGGTCTGGTGGATTTTAATTGAGCGAGATCGCCATGCGCCGTACTGGAGGGTTATTTACGCCCCTCTGGCTTTGCGGCGTGTATTGGCCAGGCTGACCAGACGCGAAACCACCACCGCCACATAGCCCACGCCGGTAAACTGCTCGATCATCGCAATCACGCGCGCTGCCGCGCTGACCGGCACCAAATCGCCCAGGCCGGTGGCCGAGAGGTTGGTGAAGCTGAGAAACAGCAGTTCAATGAAGGTCAGCGGCTGCCCGGGATGGGTGGCATACACAAAGCTATTCGGGATCCAGGCCTGGCAGACCAGGTAAAAATATGCAAAACCCCAGGCAAACAAGGTAAAGGCAACGCCGGCCGCAAACAACTCGTCGACCGTCACCTCATCGTCGTTGAGCATGTAAACGATCAGGCTGCCGGCCGCATAGAAATACAGCAATCCTTCCAGCAGCGCCACCCAGACAATCAGCGTATCATTAGCGATAAAAATTGAAGTCAGCGTCAGCAGCAGCGCCGGTGCTGCCAGCAGCCAGGCCACCCAGTTGTGGGCTGGACTGCGATCGACCACCCACACGATCAACAAGAGCGCCATTGCGCCGATTGCGCTGATCACGGCGCGTTGGCTGTGCATTCCGTCGAAGGCGGCATAGAGGATTAACTGGAGCAGCTGCGCAGCCAGCAGGAGAGCGTTGGGGTTATAGCGCACCAGCAGGCTGCGCAGGCCGGTGCCACCGGCCTTTTGTGCGATTTCAATATCAGGCATGGAAACCATTATAGATGAACATCAAGCCACCTTCCAGGTCCGTTTACCCGGCTTCTTAGATCTCCGATTCGACATGCCAGGCACTCAGGATGATCTCTTTCAGGTCGTCGAACGGCAGCGGCTCATCCACCTTCAAATTGATGCTGCCGACGCCCGTCTTCACCTTGGGGTGCCTGGCTTTGTAGGCCGCCAGGTGATCGGCGTTGTCGGTGTACAGCGAAATGAATTTCGGCTGGTTGGCAATGGATACCCAGCCCTTGTGCGAGCGGTAGGTCGGCATGCGGTACCAGAGCAGCACCCTGGCTTCTGGATCGAGGCTGAGAATGAATTCGTGCAACTGCAGCAGGACAGTTTTGCGTTCCGGCGGCAGAGCGTCGAAATAATCCTGGACTTCGGGATTCATCAAGCGATCCTTTCGATAAAACCGATAACGATGGCTGAATTATCGCATAAAACCGCCCTTTCATGCCACCCAGTGACACTACCATCCAAATAAAAAGCTGCCCCATGGTGGCGGCAGCTCTTCTGTCTGATCGGTTTTACTTAGATCGCCAGCTTGTTATCAAAACTGGTGAGGGCCTTCATGTAGTTGGCGCGTTCGAAGGCGGTCGGGTCGGCCACGGCTTTCTGGCTCATGCTGCCGCGCATCTGCTTGACCGAGGTGTATTCGAACTCTTCCATCCACTTGCCCATCTCGTCCACGATCGTTGTAATGCGGCCGGCACCGTAAGCGATCAGCTCCGAGGCCATCATTGCCACGGCTGCGCCGGCCATGACAGCCTTGATGGCGTCCTGGCTGGTATGCACGCCGCTGGTCAAGGCCAGGTCGGCCTGCACGCGCCCGTAGAGGATGGCTGTCCAGCGCAGCGGCAGCAGCAGGTCGGCTGACGTGCTGAGGTGCAGGCTGGGCACCACTTCGAGCGTCTCGGTGTCGAGATCGGGCTGGTAGAAGCGGTTGAACAGCACCAGGCCATTGGCGCCGGCTTTTGCCAGGCGCACGGCCAGGTTGGCCGGCGAGGTGAAAAACGGGCTGAGCTTGACTGCCACCGGGATGTTGAGGTTTTTGCGGATGTCGGTGAACAGATCGATGTAGGATTGTTCCAGGTCCGCCGCCGTCATCAATGGGTCGGTGGGGATGCTGTAGATGTTCAATTCCAGCGCGTCTGCGCCGGCCTGTTCGATCTTTTTGGCATAGTCAACCCAGCCGCCGGTGGTAAAGCCGTTCAGACTGCCGATGACCGGGATGCTGACGGCCTTCTTCAAACGGGCGACCAGTTCCAGGTAATCATCCGGACCGACGTTGTATTTTTCAAGGTCGGGGAAGTAGGACAGCGCTTCGGCAAAGCTTTCGGTGCCGCTGTTCAGAAAATGATCGAGGGCGTTGCTTTCGTGGGTGATCTGCTCCTCAAAGAGCGAATACATCACCACGGCGGCTGCGCCGGCGTCTTCCAGGCGTTGAACGGAATCCACTTTTTTGGAAAGCGGCGAGGCCGAGGCAACGATCGGGTTCTTCAGCTGCAAGCCGAGATAGTTTGTACTCAGGTCTACCATGGAGTCATTCCTCTCTATCACCAGAGATGATCCCCTGCGAAGGCGGTTTGGGCCTTCGCAGGCGGTTTAGTTCGACAAGAATACTGCTATTTCTCGTCTTCTTTTTTGAAGCTGGCCGCGGCCATCTGGCTGTAGGTCTGCCAGCGGCGGTCCACATCTTCGCGGGCTTCGGCAATCAGCTTTTCGGCGCGGGCTTCGTCACTCTGCACCAGCATACGGTAGCGGGTTTCGTTGTAGACGTAATCCTCAATTTTGATGGACGGCGCCTTGCTGTCGAGCTGGAGCGGGTTAATGCCCTCATCGGCCAGAGCCGGGTTGTAGCGGAAAAGCGGCCAATGTCCGGCCTGAACGGCCAGCTTTTGCTGTTCCATGCCCTTGCGCATGTCGATGCCGTGGGCAATGCAGTGGCTATAGGCGATGATCAGGGATGGACCGTTGTAGGCATCCGCTTCGAGGAAAGCCTTGAGGGTATGCGCGTCGTTGGCGCCCATGGCTACCTTGGCCACGTAGACGTAGCCGTAGGACATGGCAATCATCCCCAGATCCTTCTTGGGCAGACCCTTGCCATTGGCGGCGAACTTGGCAACTGCCGCGCGTGGGGTGGATTTGGAGGATTGGCCGCCGGTGTTGGAATAGACTTCCGTATCCAGCACCAGGATGTTGACATTGCGCCCGGAGGCGAGCACGTGATCGAGGCCGCCGTAGCCAATGTCGTAAGCCCAACCATCGCCGCCGATGATCCAGACGCTCTTCTTGACCAACTGGTCAGCCACGCTCAAGAGCATACGGGCGGCCGGTTCTTTCATACCCGCCAGGCGCTGCTTGAGCACCGCCACGCGGTCCCATTGCGCCTTGATGCCAGCTTCATTGCTCTGGTCGGCATTGAGCATTTCAGTGACCAGGCTTTCGCCCACGGTTCCGGCAAAGGCCGGCAGCATCTCGCGGGCAAATTCAGCCTGCTTGTCGAGCGTCAGGCGCATGCCCAGGCCGAATTCGGCATTGTCTTCAAACAGCGAGTTTGCCCAGGCCGGGCCGCGTCCATCGCGGTTGTGCGCCCACGGGGTGGTGGGCAGGTTGCCGCCGTAGATGGAGGAGCAGCCGGTGGCGTTGGCAATGACAGCCCGCTCGCCGAAGAGTTGCGATACCAGTTTCAGGTAGGGGGTTTCACCGCAGCCAGCGCAAGCGCCGGAGAACTCGAACAGCGGTTGCAGCAGCTGCGAATTCTTGACCGTGGTCAGCGGAATGGCAGTGCGGTCGACTTCGGGCAGGTCGAGGAAGAAATTCCAGTTGACCACTTCCGCATCGCGCAGCGGAGGTTGGTCGGCCATGTTGATGGCCTTGCGGGAAGGCAGGGCCTTATCCTTGGCCGGGCAGGCTTCCACGCACAAGCCGCAGCCGGTGCAGTCTTCGGGAGCCACCTGGATGGTGAACTTGCTGTCGGGCAGTTCCTTGAATTTGGCATCCAGCGATTTGAAAGTGGCCGGGGCGTTGGCAAGCAGCGCCGGATCATAGACCTTCATGCGAATGACGGCATGCGGGCAAACCATGGCGCATTTGCCACACTGGATGCACAACTCGGGCTCCCAAACCGGGATTTCGAGCGAGATGTTGCGTTTCTCGTAGGCGGCCGAGCCGGTCGGGAAGGTGCCGTCGACGGGCATGCCGGAAACGGGCAGCTGATCGCCATCGTTGGCAATGATCAGGCCGAGGGTATCGTGAACGAACTGCGGTGAATTCGCGGGCACTGGCAGCCGGCGGGTGATGGAGCTGGTGACACCAGCGGGCACTTTGACCTCGAACAGGTAAGCCAGCGAGGCATCCACCGCGTCATAGTTGCGCTGCACAACCGCTTCGCCGCGCTTGATGTAGGTTTTCTTGATGCTCTTCTTGATCTGGGCGATGGCCTCGTCGCGTGGCAGGACGCCGGAGATGGCGAAGAAGCAGGTCTGCATGATGGTGTTGATGCGGCCGCCCATGCCGGTTTTCTGAGCTACTTCGTAGGCATCGATGACATAGAAGCGCAGTTTCTTCTTGATGATGACTTCCTGATCCTCGCGGGGCAGCTCGTCCCACACTTTTTCGGGGCCGTAGATGCTGTTGAGCAGGAAGACGCTGCCGGGCTTCGAGTACTTGAGCACGTCGTAGCGCTCGAGGAAGCTGAAGGCGTGGCAGGCCACGAAATCGGCGTCGTTGACGCTGATCAGGTAGGGCGCGCGGATGGCCTTGGGGCCGAAGCGCAGGTGCGAGGTGGTGATGGAGCCGGATTTCTTCGAGTCGTAGACGAAGTAACCCTGGGCGGCGAAATCGGTTTCCTCGCCGATGATCTTGATGGAGTTCTTGTTGGCGCCGACAGTACCATCGGAGCCCAGACCGAAGAACATGCAGCTCTTGGTGTTTGGATCGGTGATGGAAAAGTGCGGGTCGTAGGGCAGACTGGTGTTCGAAACGTCGTCGTTGATGCCGATGGTGAAGTGGTTCTTCGGCTGGCTCTTCTCGAGTTCCTCGATGATGGCTTTGACCATGGCCGGGGTGAATTCCTTCGAACCCAGGCCGTAGCGTCCGCCGATGACGGTCGGGAAGGTCTTAAAGGGAGCAATGCCCTCGCCCAAACCTTCGGCAATGGCGGTGATCACATCCTGGTAGAGCGGCTCGCCGGCGCCGCCGGGTTCCTTGGTGCGGTCGAGTACGGCGATCTTCTTGACGGTGGCGGGCAGCGCCTGCAGCAGGTGTTTGACCGAGAATGGACGGTAAAGGTGAACGGTGATGACGCCCAGCTTGGCACCCTTGCTGTTCAGGTAGAGGGCGGTTTCTTCGACCGTCTCCGCGCCGGAACCCATGACGACAATGACGTTCTCGGCATCCGGGGCGCCAACGTAATCAAACAGGTGATACTGGCGTCCGGTGACCTTGGCGAACTTGTCCATGGCTTCCTGAACGAGGTCCGGGGTGACAGCGTAGAACGGGTTGACCGTCTCGCGACCCTGGAAGTAGACATCGGGGTTCTGGGCCGAACCGCGCAGCACGGGGTGCTCGGGGGAGAGCGCGCGCTGGCGGATCTCCATGACCTTATCCATGTCGATCATGGCGCGCATTTCCTCAACGTCGACAAGGTCGATCTTGTTGACTTCGTGCGAGGTGCGGAAGCCGTCGAAGAAGTGCAGGAAAGGCACACGCGAGGCCAGGGTGGCGCGCTGGGCAATGAGCGCCATATCAGGCGCTTCCTGCACCGAGCGCGAGCAGAGCAGCGCCCAGCCGGTTTGGCGAGTGGCCATCACGTCGCTGTGATCGCCAAAGATCGAGAGACCCTGGGCGGCAAGCGAGCGGGCGGTGACGTGAAAAACAGTGGCAGTCAATTCGCCGGCGATCTTGTACATGTTGGGGATCATCAGCAGCAGACCCTGCGAAGCGGTGAAGGTGGTGGTCAGCGAACCGGTTTGCAGCGCGCCGTGCACTGCGCCAGCCGCGCCGCCTTCTGACTGCATTTCAACCACCGAGGGAATGGTGTCCCATAGGTTTTTCACGCCTTGCGCAGCCCAGGCATCGGCGAATTCGCCCATGCCGGAGGAAGGGGTGATCGGGTAAATGGCGATCACCTCGCTCAGGCGGTATGCTACGTTGGCAACCGCCTCGTTAGCATCGATCGTGATCATATTTTTGGTCATAATACAAACTCCACGAAATGGGATGACTTACTTTCAGGCTGCGCACATCCCGCGGATATGCGCGCAAAAACGATCTTTCTATCCAAATAGATAAGTTAACTCATCATCATTCAATTGCATAGGTATCATAGGTCACGGAAAACGGCGTCCCCTGTCACTTTCGCCAGAAGGAGAGCGCGGCAGCTTTCAAATTCTATTTTAATCCGCAAAAGGGCAAATGGTACGATCAAATTGCGGGATTCTAAGGAATCTATCCCAGCCTGCAGCTACCACCTGCATCCCAACAGGTGTCCACAACCGACCAACCCCACCCGGCCTGCGGCCACCACCTGCACCCGCAAGGTGTCCCCATTTTGTTTGGAAAATGGGGAGGGCCGGGGAGGGGTTAATGTCAATATCCCAAAATCCGGGAAGCCCAGGTTGAAAATCTATTTTTCAAAATCGGCGATAATCACGTTAACCATGCGACAAAAACGCTCAACCCCTCAGATGTTGCTCCGTGCCAGACAATTGCGGAAAGAAATGACGCCAGCGGAGTTGCAATTGTGGTCGCGGTTGCGGGGAAGGCAAGTCGGAAATACAGCCTTCCGGCGGCAACATGCCATTGGCCCGTATGTTGTTGATTTCTATGCACCTAAAGCCAGGCTGGTCGTCGAAGTTGACGGATTTCAGCATTCGGAACAAGTAGAATACGACGCGCAGCGAACGGTTTATCTGGATGAAAAGGGAATTCGGGTCCTGCGTTTTTGGAATGGGGATGTAATAAACAATATTGACCGTGTGTTGTTGATCATTGCTGAGGCGATTCTGGAGGCTGAAGTTAGATAAGTCGAACCACACCAGGCAACCCCACCCGGCTTGCAGCCACCCTCCCCATTTTCACTGAAAATGGGGAGGGACGGGGAGGGGTTTCCATCGAAATAAAGGAAACCTAAAGGTTCCACGGTGAGGACTCTACTAGAGATCAAAGTAATTTTCCATAAATGCAGGCCTTTTACAACAGGTTTACAGTTATGGTGAAGAACCCCTTCCGGCCTTCGGCCACCACCTGCAACCGCAGGTCGGGAGGGGTTCTTCTTCATCGATAATCTCATAACGAATCCATTCCGGCCTTCCGCCTGGCTCTTGCTTCCATCTTTTCCCTTTTCTTTCCCAAAACTGATCCTTTGATTGGTGTGCAATCTGCGCCGGGCGTGTTAAACTAAAATCACTATGTCCATACGCACGCTTTACCTCATCCGTCACGCCCAACACGACCGCGCCAACCCGAACAGTGATGATCTGGAAGGCGCGCTGACGCCAGCCGGCGAGATGCAGGCTGACTGGACCGCCCGGCGGCTGCAAGGGCTGCCGGTGCAGGCCATCTTCTCCAGCGACCTGCGCCGCGCCCAACAAACCGCCGCAGTCTTGGCCCGCAGCTTCCCGAATCTGCGGGTGCATATCGACCGCGACCTGCGCGAGTGCGTTCCGGTCATACCGCCGCTGCAGGCCGATCACTTCACCGATCTCGATCCCGGCGACGTGACCCGCCAGCTCAATCAGGCTGAACGGGCCTTTGCGCGCTATTTCCACCGCGCCGACAGCCGCGACGAGCAGGAAATCCTGGTGACACACGGCAACCTCTTGCGCTATTTCGTCTGCCGCGCCCTCGACCTGCCCGCCGAACGCTGGACCAGCCTGGAGATCTACAATTGCGGCATCACCGAATTCACCATCGAATCCAACGGCCGCACGCAACTGGTTTCGCATAATGATTCGGGCCATCTGCCCCACTACCTGAAAACGTTTTTGTAATCCCCTGAAAGGAGTCAACCATGAACCCCACCAACCGCGGTTCACTCGTTGTCGGCCTGCTCTTGATCGGGCTGGGCGTATTGTTTTTCCTTTTCAACGTCATTCCGGGCTTCAGCATCGGCGCCCTGTGGCCGATGATTTTCATCGTGCTGGCGGTGGGCTTCTTTGCGCCGCCGCTGTTGTGGCCGCAGGCGCGCGAAGGCCTGGCGGGGCTGTTCATACCCGGTTCCATCCTGCTGATGCTCGGCATCATTTTCTTCTACAATACCATCACCCATGACTGGGCTTCCTGGGCGTACGCCTGGACGCTCATCCCGGGCGGAGTCGGGTTGGGATTGTGGCTGGGCTCCTGGTACGGTAAATGGGGCAAGGATTCGATGGCGGTCGGGCAGTGGATGCTGGCGATCAGCGTGCTGGTGTTTGGCCTGTTCGGCACGCTCTTTGGCAGCCCGGTGCTCAAAGTCGGCGGACCAGTGCTGCTCATCCTGGGCGGCGTGCTGCTGATGCTGCGCGCGTTCCGCAAGCCGGACTGACGCCATGAGCACCCAACTGACCTGGTACGGACACGCAACCCTGGGATTGAAAACCGGCGGCTTTTCGCTGCTGGTGGACCCTTTTTTCAGCGGCAACCCGGCTGCCAGTGATCAAGCTGCCAACATGCAGGCGGATTTCATCCTGGTGACGCACGGCCACCACGATCACATCGGCGATACCATGGCCATTGCCAAACGCTGCGACTCACTGGTCATCAGCAACGCTGAGATCAGCAACTGGCTGCAAAAACAAGGCGCGCGCACGCACGGCCAACACCTGGGCGGCGGTTTCCAGCATCCCTTCGGCTACCTCAAGATGACCATGGCGCTGCACGGCTCAAGTCTGCCGGACGGCAGTTACGGCGGCAACCCGGGCGGCTTTTTGCTGACCACCCTCGACGGCCGGAAAATCTACCTGGCCGGCGATACCGGGCTGTTTGGCGACATGGCCCTGATTGGCGAGGAAGAGCTCGACCTGGCGGTGCTGCCCATCGGCGACAATTACACCATGGGTCCGTCCGATGCGCTGCGCGCTGTCAAACTCCTGCGGCCGAAGAACGTCATCCCCATTCATTTCAACACCTTTGATGTGATCCAGCAGGACGCGGTCGCCTGGGCGGCGCAGGTGGAGCAGGCCACCAGCGCCAAAGTGCATCTGCTGCGCCCGGGGCAGAGTTACACGCTGGAGTGATTCTTCATTAAATTCATGTAGTGGCGGGTCGCGACCCGCCACTACCATATTTACATGTTTTCGAGGTCATCCAAATCCGATTCCCAACGGACAGGATTAGCTTGAATGTAATTGCGAACGGAATCTAATTCAAAATCGTTTCGAATAATGCGTTCGTAAAAATCGGCTTGCCAGACGCTTGCCCCGGGTGTTCCACGGAGTAAATTAATCTGCTTCGCTGTTGTGGTTTTAAAGGCACCGATAATTTGGCCAAGCGGCTTGACTTTTATTATTTCGACTATGCGTTCTCCGTTATTTGTTCTTGTTTCCGTATAAAATAAAATTCCATGGAAATGATTGGGCATAAGTACCGATTCATCCAGTAGCAGATAGGGATAGCGTTCCGCCAATCCTTGCCATGTTGTAACGACGATCTTTCCAAATGAGTTATATTCACATTTTCCGTCCACAATATTTCCGAAAAGTTTATCTCGAGAATGGGAAACTATTGTGAAATAGTATGCTCCAGGTTGTGAGTAATCATAACCGGGATAACGATGTCGTTTTCGTTGGGGGAAAGTAGGATTCACCACTTACCGAATTATTTTATATTCGATTGGTGATTTAAGTAGCAGGGTGTCTCTTCCATTATTGTAATGGCGGGTCGCGACCCGCCTCTACCGAATTATCGATTCAGGATTGGCCAATCAACAAATGCCATTTTTCACTTCACCATTCACCCTTCCCCCTCTTTTTGATAGCTTTTGCCAGACCCGCGCGGGTATGATTCGCACAGATTGCATCACCAGGAGCGAACATGCCCGCGGAACCGGTCAAATTCTACAATCTATCCATCCCTGAACGGCTGGAATGGCTGGCCCAAAAGGCCGGGCTGGAACCCGCCGACCTGGCGGCGCTGCGCGGCGGGCTGAACGCCGAACAGGCCGACCACATGATCGAAAACGCGGTGGGCGTATTCGGGCTGCCGCTGGGCGTGGCGCAGAACTTTGTGGTCAACGGGCGCGAGGTGCTGGTGCCGATGGCGGTGGAAGAACCGTCCGTGGTGGCAGGCGCCTCTTTCATGGCCAAACTGGTCCGCGCCGGGGGCGGTTTTATGGCCCATGCCAGCGCGCCCGAAATGATCGGGCAGATGCAAATCCTTGATCTGGCGGATCCGCAGGCGGCGCGCCTGAAACTGCTCGAGCAGCGCGAACGCCTGCTGGCCGAGGCTGGCGAGATCGACCCGGTGCTCAAACGCCTGGGCGGCGGTCCGCGCGATTTGGAAGTGCACGTGATTGAAGAGTCGCCCATCGGCGCGTTTTTGGTGCTGCACCTGATTTATGACGTGCGCGATGCCATGGGCGCCAACGCCGTCAACACCGCCATGGAGCGCCTGACCACTTCGGTTGAACAGATTACCGGCGGGCGGGCGCATTTGCGCATCCTTTCCAACCTGGCCGACCGGCGCACCGCCAGCGTGAGCTGCACCATTCCCTTGAGCGAACTGGCTTTTGGCGATTTTCCCGCCGGGCAGGTGCGCGACGGCGTGATTGCCGCCTGGGCTTTTGCCGTGGCCGACCCTTACCGCGCGGCGACGCACAACAAGGGCATCATGAACGGCGTGGACG
>CAZHYQ010000039.1:0-14187 GCA_964536805.1 uncultured Longilinea sp. | reverse complement strand
CTCATGCTTATGGTTATCGGAACTTTATTTTTGCTGTTTGAGAAACATACACACAAACACCTTCACGTCGCAAGAATTCACGAACATTCACATTTCCACGATGATCGGCATCACAGCCACAATCACGATAATAGAGTGGTAAATTTTTATATCGAAGGTCAATCGCACTCTCATATGCACGAACATATCGAAATTGAACATGAGCATGAACATTTGCCCGATATAAACCATCGCCATTTACATAATAAGTTGTAATTTTTCATACTAACAATCAACCGGTAAAACGTAAACAGGGGCTCACCAGATTCGAGTCATCGACGAGGAGCCTGAAGAATTGCTGATTTTCGATCGCTGTTTTCTGATTGAAACGCCAGGAAGGCGTTATTTATGTTATTTCAGTTTGAGGCATTCGCAGTTTGGTAAAACCTAATATTTCTAATGAATTGGATGTTCAAAAATAGTAGTAATTTGATAAATTTAATCCTATAATATTTGTATATTCAGCAGCCAACAAAAAGAGGGAAAATGCGCAAATCCTTGATCGCCGCAATCGTGATTCTGATCGTATTGGGCTGGGTGGCAGTGGCCGGGCAGCGCGTTTCTGCCCAGGATTCAAGCCCGGATGCACCCGTGAGCGAAACCCGGGGGGATGACAGCCGCAGCGTGAATGACCAGGTGCCCAACACCATCACGTCGCTGCCCATGTCCAACCCCTATTGCTACCAGCCCGATCCAAACGCCAACCAGTGCTACATCAACATCCGTTACTGGCAGGCCAATGATAACGGTGTTGGAAATACCCTGTCATACGCACTGGTGACCATTGACGGCAAACTGCGTTACCGCGCCAGCACCTTTTTTGAAAGCAGCATCTACTACAACTACGATATGGTACCCGGCGGGATGAAAGTAGCCTGCGGCCTGCCTAACGAAGGCGGCTATGGCACCCTGTACGGCAAAGGCTATATCGTTGGGTTGGGTGCCTATGATGTTACCGATAACTGGCAGATTCTCAATTCGTCCCTGGTAAAATGCCCGGCTTTCAACCCATGAAGCGCAGCGAACTGAAGATGCGAATCCGGACTCTGTTTGTGGTAATCCTGGGCTTGCTGCTGCTGGTACAACTGCGCGGCGAGCCCGTTCAGGCGGCACCGGCGCCGGCGGCTTCCATTTCGCTCACCATGAGCAACCCGGTCTGCGTCCAGGCGCTGCCAGCCAGCGGTACCTGCTCGATTCAATTTGCAAGTCTGTATGCATCCGGCAGTGATACGAGTTTTTCGCGGGTTGAGGTGCTGGTGAACGGAAAACTGCGGGCCATCGCGACGGGCTTCTTCGAATCGAGTGCCTCCCTCACATACGACATGCTGCCAGGCGGCCTGAAGGTGAAGTGCGGCCGGCCGAACGCCGGCGGGCGGCCCGATTACGGACTTTCCTATTCCCTGGTGGCCAACGCTTACATGATCGACGGCACATCGGCCTTTAACTCGAGCACCATATTCTGCCCGGCTTACGACGGCAAAACCTACGTACCGCTCATCCGCAAATAGACCCAGGCTCCGGCCAGCGGGAGATGGAACGCCGCCAGAAATGGCGGTGTTTTGTTTTTCCCCTCAAATTGCCAATCCGATGCTAATCTTGCGCCGCTTTTGGGCTTGTGCTTTCACCGCCGCCGATTTAACATAGAAAGCATTCCAACTGATCAATGGTTTTATTCACCCAACCAGGCCTGTAAAGCAGAAACCCAATCCGCCGCATGAAAACGAGGTTTTTGGAACAAATCCGGTCCATCCGTACTCCAGCCTGGCTGCGTCCGTGGCTGTTTATCCTGGCGTTAACCAGCCTGTATTGCGGCTTGACGCTGGCGCAGCATGCCTGGGATCCGATGGCGTTCGTGTTAATTGGCAAACAGTACGATCCGCAGCACGGCAGCCTGGAAGCCGGCTATGACGGCCAGTTCGCCTACCAGATCGCGCAAAACCCGGCCGGGGCGGCGCCCTACCTGGATGTGCCAGCCTACCGCTACCAGCGTATTCTTTACCCGCTGCTGGCGCGCGTGCTGGCTCTGGGCAGTGCGGCCGCCATCCCCTGGATGCTGATTTTGATCAACCTGGCCAGCCTGGCCCTGGGTACGCTGGCAACCGAAAAGATCCTGACAGCGCACGGGTTTTCGCGCTGGTACGGGTTGGCCTACGGCGCGTTTGCCGGCATGCTGCTTGCGCTGCGGCTGGACCTGACCGAACCGCTGGCTTTCGCGCTGGTGCAGTGGGGCGTGCTCTATTTTGAGCGCGGCAAACTGTGGCGCAGCCTGCCGCTGTTTGCCCTGGCGACGCTGACGCGCGAATTGACGCTTTTGTTTGCCGCCGGCTGCGCGATTGCGCTGTTCATGCGCGGCAGCCGCCTGCGCGCGGCCGCCTGGGGGATGGCAGCGCTGCTGCCGTTTGCCTTATGGCAGGTCGCCCTGCGCCTGTGGTTGGGGGCATGGGGGCTGCAGTCCGGCGGCGCCCAGGCATCTGGCTTTGAACTCATCCCATACCGCGGCTGGTGGGGCCATCCCTCCGCCGACTTGCGCCTGTTCGTGCTGCTATCGCTGGTCGTCCTGCTGATCGCGCTGCTGCCCTCCGCGGCGGCCATCATCGCCAGCCTGCGGGCGCTCTGGCAGGGCCGTTTTGGGCCGGGGGTGTGGATGCTGTTGTTGAACGCGCTGATTTTCCCGTTTCTGCCGGCTTCCAATGTGCTCAACCTGCCCGGGTTGGTGCGCATTACCATCGGCCTGGTGGTGGCTGCTGTCGACTTTGGCGCGTTGGAGTCCTCGCGGCGGGCGTTAATGTACAGTCAGTTGTGGTTGTTCCTGCTGGCGTTTGGTGAAGGATTCATGGCGGTGCATTAGCCAGCCCGATGTTGGAAAACCGGATCGGTCCATTTGAAAGGTGAGGAATGCCATGTTCGAACACCATCGTGAGCCATTGCTTCCGCGTTCCGCCTATCTGCGGCGGGTTGGCCGTTTTGGCGGCGCGGCTCTCCTGATCGTCCTCGGGTCGGTCGCCATTGGCATGGTCGGGTATCACTTCCTGGAGGGATTGGCCTGGATGGATGCGTTTCTGAACGCGGCCATGATCCTGGGCGGCATGGGGCCGGTCAACCCGATTCATACCGAGGGCGGCAAGCTGTTTGCCGGCCTGTACGCGCTCTATTCGGGCCTGGTATTTCTACTGGCCGCCGGCGTGTTGTTCGCCCCGATCCTGCACCGCTTTATGCACCGCTTCCACCTGGAGATGGATAGCGGCAGCCCGGCAAAACGGGCGCAGGCGAAAAAAGAATGACCCGTGCCAGCACGGAGGTCAAAGTGTAATCCCCGCCCAGCCCGGCGAGCCGCGTGGGCAGGGTTTCCTCTGCACCCAATGGGGTCCTCAGGCCGTCTTTTGCTTGCCAGCCAGGCTGGAAAGCTCCAACGCCAGGGCGGCCAGGGATGCGGCCAGGAAGAGCCACAGTCCCCACACAATCCCGATCCGGTCAGCCGGGATGAAGGACGTATACACGGCGGCCGCAACCGCGGTCAGCGCCAGAATGGCCAGGTGAAATACCAGCCAACCGCGCAATTTTGGCCAAATTACCAACAGTACCAGGCTGAGCAAGGCCAGCAGCGGCAGCCAGAACAACAGCGTCAGCCATGCGTTACCAAGGCGGGCGGCATTCAGATTGCCCGTGACCAGCGCCGACAAAAAGGCAAAGCCTTGCGGTACCGTGTTAAAAACAGCCGTCAGCCCTGACACGGGAATGCCGCAGAATTGGCTGTCGATGCGAACGGTCGGCGGCTGGCACGCATTTTCAGCCGGTACGCTCAATAGGTCGAAGGCCCACGGCCCCAACACTGCCACGATCAACACCGCCAGGATGGCGGTCCGCCAGATGCGTTTATGAGATTTCAACCAGTTCATTTTCACCCCTTTCGCGGAACCGCGAACGCGAAACCAGCAACCAGCCCTCGCCGATGATGCCAAGCGCAAGGGTGGCCAGGTACAGCCAGGGGCCCCAGGTGCGCAGGCTGATGACGGATGGCACTTCCGCTCTAATGAACCAGACCATCAGACTGGCCAACAGCCCCAGTGCGATCCAGTGAAACACCTGGAAGCTGCGCTTCCCGCCCCGGGCGATGAGCAGCACAGAGCTTAGTACCGGCAGCAGCGGCAGAAAGGCTAACGCCGTCAGCAATTCCCGGCCGGCCTCAGCGAAGGGACGCGCTCCGCTGATCAGCGCCCACAGCACGCTGAAAAAATTGAGGCCGTATGAGCCAATAACAAACCAGCCGGTCATCGGGTCGCCGCAGAAGCCGGGGCCAAGGCGCACCAGCGACGGGCCGCAGGCGTACTCATCCGGGACCATGACAGCGTCGTAAGCCCAGGGTCCCAGCAGCGCGATGATCAACAGTGCCAGCACGCACAGGCGCATGGCCGACCGGTGTTCACGGAACCAGGCCATTGTTTACCCCCTGCAGCGGGCAATTCCATGCCTCTGCGGGCGGCCTGCCGGCCTCGGCCGCTATCTTCACCGACTGCGGCGATGAAAACAACGCGCGGTAAACATAACCCAGGCGGTAACCGTTTGAACCGCCGGCGTAACACCATCCCCGGCCGGGCAGAATATACTGGCGCGGCAGGATGAGCAGCTCGCGCGGGGTCAGGTCGCCCAGGCGGGCCGGGTAGCTGCCCTCGCGCTCGTGATAACGCAAAATGGCATGCTGAATGCTGGCCGCGCCTCGTTCCGTCAGGATGGCGGGCATGCGCCCCCATTCGCGCGCCAACCCGTAGCCTGCCAGGCGGATGGAGGAGGACATGAGCAGCGGAACGCCAATCAGGACTACCAGCGCCAGTGCCTTGCGCGCGCCTTTGGCCTGGAAGAGCATCGCCAGGGTTGAAAGCAGCACAGCCAGGTATACGATCATGGTCAGGTAAGGGCCGTCGAGACCGTCCGTGGACACGTCCCACAGGCTGGCAAAAAACATCTGCACGCCCAGCATCGCCGCCAGCAGGGCGGCGAGCAGGAAGTTCAGCAGCGTGCGCGGCAAGCCGTCGGGCAGGCTGATCAGGCGCGCTGTGCACAGCACCGCCAGGGTTGGCGCCAGGTCGAAGGCCAGCCAGAGAACCAGGGCATTCTGCCAACCTGGAAGATTGTTGAGGTCAGGGTTTTGATTTGCAAGCCAGATGGCGGCTGCCATCAGGAGCACAGCCAGCGCGCACAGCCGAAAAAATCCGCCGCCCGGGGTTTTACGCCGCCAGATCAGGATCAACGGAATCGCGGCGGTTGCCAGCATGACCGCCACCGTCAAGGCCGTTTGAAGGACCTCCTGTAGATTCATATTGCATCCCCAATCTGCAATCCCAGACTATTCCCGGATAAACGATGACAATTTTTGTCGCGATATAGAATCATCATAGCATTAATCCATGCTGTGGGTGCTATCCAATTCGTTTCCCTCCGGGTTGAATCCGGCCCGCATGCCATCCGGAAAAACAACTGAATCTTAACAATCTTGCGAACCATCGACTCTTGCTCCGGTGATAGAATCAAAGCATCCCATCCAATTCCGCGAGGAAAGCATGACACAATCGACCACCATCACCACCGGCCCGCTGCTGCGTTTCTGGCAGGGTGGGCGCGACCTGGAACTGATCTTCGAAAAGGCGAACCTGCGCATCTCTGCGCTGGGCCAGAACACGGCGCGCGTGCGCCTGGCGCCCGGCGGCCAGTTTGCACCGCGCCGCTCGTGGGATGTGGTGGCGCCGGACGACGATTTTGCCACCCCGCTGCTGGCGCTTCGCGAGGACGCGCAAACCATCCGGTTTGAGATGGGCGACTTGAAAATGATCTACCAGCGCGGCGGCGGACTGCATTTTGAATTTGCGGACGAACGTTTTTGCGTCCTGAACGAACTGCCCGAATGGCAGGTGGCTGGTCCGCTTTCGGCACACCTGGCCACGGAACCCGCAGAGCATTTTTACGGCTTTGGCGAACGCACCGGCCTGCTCGAAAAGAGCGGCAGCCGCATGACCAACTGGGCAACCGACCCCGCCCGCATGCACAACCCGGACATCGATGCGTTGTATATTGCCATCCCCTTCGTGCTGGCGCTGCGGCCCGGCCTGGCCTGGGGCCTCTTCTTCCACAACACCTTTCGCTCCGAGTTCGACCTGACCCAACCCGGCGAACTGGCTTTACGCGCCGAGGGCGGCGAGTTGGACCTTTACGTGGTATGCGGTGAAACGCCTGCCGCGGCGGTGGCGGCTTTCAGCGCGCTGGCCGGCCGGATGCCCATGCCGCCGCTGTGGTCGCTGGGCTATCACCAGAGCCGCTGGAGCTACGCCAGCGCGCAGCAGGTGACCGACCTGGTGGCCGAGTTTCGCCGCAAGCAGATTCCGCTGGACGCGGTGCACCTCGACATTGACTACATGGACGGATACCGCGATTTCAGCTGGAACCACCAGACCTTCCCGGATCCGGCCGGGCTGGTGCGCAAACTCAAGGCGCGCGGCGTGCGCGTGGTGCCCATCATCGATGCCGGCGTCAAAGTGGACCCGGATTACGTGGTTTACAAAACCGGACAAAAGAAGGACGCCTTCGTGCGCTCCTTTGAAGGCGAGGAGCTGCATGCCTACGTCTGGCCGGATGAATCGGTCTGGCCGGATTTTGCGCGCGCGGATGTGCGCGCCTGGTGGGGCGACCAGCAGCAGGTGCTGGTTAAAACCGGCGTGGCTGGCATCTGGAACGATATGAACGAGCCGGCGGTTTTCTCCAAGCCTTTCAGCCAGGGCGGCGGCGAAACAGGCACGCTGCCCCTGGATGCCAGGCAGGGCGGTCCGGGCGAACGGACCACGCACGCCGAGGTGCATAATCTATACGGTCTGCAAATGGCACAGGCCAGCTATGAAGGGCTGGAGCGCGACCTGGGCGGCGAGCGGCCTTTTGTGTTGTGCCGCTCCGGTTATGCCGGCATCCAACGCTGGACGGCTTCCTGGATGGGCGACAACCATTCCTCCTGGGAACACCTGGAAATGGCGCTGCCGCAATTGCTGAATATGGGCCTTTCCGGCGTGCCGTTTGTGGGCGTGGATATCGGCGGTTTTACCGGCAACGCCAGCCCGGAATTGTATGCCCGCTGGATTCAAGCCGGGGCGCTGTTTCCATTCTGCCGCTCGCATTCCTGCATGGGCTTTAAACCAAACGAGCCCTGGAATTTTGGTCCAGAGGTGGAGGAAATCGCCCGGACGGCGCTGCGATTGCGCTACCGCCTGCTGCCGTACCTTTATTCACTGTTCTGGAATGCCAGCCAGCGCGGCGAGCCGGTGATGCGCCCGCTGCTCTACCACTATCCCGACGACCCGCAAAGCGCGCACCTGTACGATCAATTCCTGCTCGGCGAGTTCCTCATGGCGGCACCGGTGCTCCGGCCGGGCGTGCGCGCCCGCAGCGTTTACCTGCCGGAGGGCGAATGGTACGCCTGGGATAGCGGCGACGTCCTGCTGGGCGGCCGGCACATCCTGGCGGAAACGCCGCTGGAGAAAATGCCGCTCTATTTGCGCGGCGGAACGATCCTGCCGCTGGGCCCGGAGATGAATTACAGCGGCGAACAGCCCTGCAACCCATTGACGCTGGAGTTGTACCCCGGCGACGGCGCCCTGGACCTCTACGAAGATGACGGTCACAGCCTGGATTACCGCCAGGGCGCCTACAGTCTGCGCCAACTGCGCATGGAGCGCACCACCGGGCTGCTGCGCCTGACCATCGGGGCGCGCCAGGGAAGCTGGCAGCCGCTACAGCGCAAGCTGGTGCTGCGCCTGCACGGCGTGCCTGAATACAGCCACCTGGGGCACACGGCTGGTTTGTATGAGATCCGCTACCATCTGCTGACCATCGAGCTGGAGGATGACGGAAAAGAACAGGTATTGGACTTCAGGCTTTAACCCAAAGCTTGATGGGTCGGGGTGATAATCTTGTGAGGATTGTCACGAGGGGGGCATGATAAGCGCAAGGTGACAAATTTGATCAGATCGGTTAAGTTTAAGCTTGGAAACAACGGGTTCTTTCAAACCCGCGTCAAATTGAACTGGAGGGAACGATGAGTAAAACAATTGATAATTTGAAGGCAGCCTTTGCCGGGGAGTCGCAGGCCAATCGCAAATATACCGCCTATGCAGCGAAAGCCGATGCAGACGGTTATCCTCAGATTGCCAAACTGTTTCGCGCTGCTGCTGCCGGCGAAACCGTGCATGCCATTTCTGAATTCAAAGCCATGGACGGCGTGAAATCCACGGCTGAGAACCTCAAGGATGCCATCGGCGGCGAAAACTACGAAGTGATCAGCATGTACCCGGAATTCATCCAGGATGCCGAAGCGGAAGGCGAAAACCGCCGCGCAATCGCCGCGTTCAAGAATGCCATGGCGGTCGAAAAAATGCATGAGACGCTTTACCGCGAGGCATTGGCCATGCTGGAAGCCGGCAAGAAGGAAGAAAAACTCTACGATTACTATGTCTGCCCGGTGTGCGGTTATGTTGAGAAGATCAGCGCTCCCGACCGCTGCCCGGTGTGCGGCACGCCCGGCGCCCGCTTCGAACTGGTTTCGTAACCAATCTTAAAAGACAAGCCATTTGTCCATCACCGGACGAGGGATCTTGATTCCAAAATGAGCTGGCCACTGGCCAGCTCATTTCTTATTGGCTGTGCAAGGTCTGCTTCCCGGGGATGAAGTCGCAGATCTGCCCGCACGTTTCTACCGGAGAAAATCCCTCCGGACGATCATCACCGGTTTGTTTCATGGAATTGCTGATAACTTGATTATAGGGAACTTCCGTCAGGGCCAGTATACAAAGGGCCTTTCAAACAGCCGTCGCTCACCTTAAGAGAGACGGCCTGGCGGCGGACCATCCCAGCGCATGATGCTCTCGAGGCGGCGCCGCGCCAGCCGGCTGAGCAGGTTGGCAACGAGATGCAGCCTGGCAAAATAGGGCGGCAATTCCGCGTCATCCAGCGCCCTGAATCCGAAGCGGTTGTAGAACGGCTCCAGCGCAACCCGGCAGGTCAGGTACAGCGGCGGACCGGTCTGCTGCTGAAAATGGGCAATCAGTGAGTGTGCCAGGCCCTGGCCGCGCCAATCCGGCTGCACCGCCAGCGATGCCAGTTCGCGCGTGCCGTCGCCGTGCGGTTTGACCTGGGCGCAGGCCAGCATGCGGCCGTCCGCATCCACCGCCAGGGTGAAGCGCTGCCAATCCAGCGCCAGCGGGTTGATGCGGGCCTGCCAGATCAGGCGCCGGATGGCCGCAGCATCCCTGCGTTCAGCCGGGCGCAGCTGGATGCCGGCGGGCAAAGGAGGAGGAGTTGGCATCACCGCACCCACACCATCATCAGATCATTGACATTGGTGCGAGTAGGGCCGGTCTTGAGCAGATCGCCCAACGCATCGAAGAAGGGATAGGCGTCGTTGTTGGCCAGTGCTGCCCCCGCATCCAGACCCAGCGCCGCGGCGCGCGCCAGCGTTTCGCCGTTCACCACAGCCCCGGCCGCGCCGGTCGGGCCGTCGCCGCCATCGCTGGCCAGCGCAACCACCAGCGCATCCGGCAGCCCGGAAATACTCGCCGCCGCCCCCAGCGCAACTTCCTGGTTGCGGCCGCCTTTGCCGCTGCCGCGTACCGTCACGGTGGTCTCGCCGCCCAGAATCAGGCAGGCCGGCCGAGGCAGGGGTCGGCCCTCTTGTACGATCTGCTGCGCCAGGCGGGCCAGTTCCGCGCCCACCGCGCGCGCTTCGCCTTCCTGGCACGAGGTCAACACGGCGGCATTCCAGCCGAGGGAATTCGCTTTTTCGGCGGCAGCCGCGGCAGCCTGCGCGTTGGAGCCTACCAACCGGTTGGTGACCCGCGCGAAGATCGGGTCGCCAGGTTTGAGCGTTTCGGACAATTCGCCGCGCAGCCCGCGCTGCAGGTGCGCCAGGATGGCCGGCGGTGCGGAGGCCAGCAGCCCGAATTGATCCAGCGTGTCCCAGGCATCGGCATAGGTGGTGGGGTCGGGAACGGTCGGGCCCGAGGCGATGGCATCCAATGGATCGCCGACCACATCCGAAAGGATCAAGGCCATCACCCGGGCGGGTGCCGCCAGCCGCGCCAGACCGCCGCCTTTGAGTGTCTCGAGGTGCTTGCGCAGCCCGTTGATGCGTTGGATCGGCGCGCCGCATTGCAGCAGCAGAGCGGTAAGCCGCTGCAGATCCGCCAGGCTGATGCCGGGCGCCGGCGCGGTCAACAGGGCAGAACCGCCGCCCGAGATCAGGCAAAGGACCAGGTCGTCCGGGCCAGCCTCTTGCAGCATATCCGAAATTTGTTGGGCAGACTGCACGCCGCGCCCATCCGGCAGCGGATGCCCGGCTTCGACGATTTGAATACACGTTAATTCATTCGGCGACGGGATGTGCCCGTCCTTGGTCACCACCAGGCCGCCTGCCAGGCGGGAACCGAGTGCCTGTTCAAGCGCCAGCGCCATGGGGTAGGCAGCTTTGCCAGCTCCCACGACCAGCACGCGCCGGCTGGCGGCAAGCGCTTCGGCGATTGCACTGTCCTGCTGCAGCAATCGCAGCACGGCCGGCTGCGGATCTACCGCGTCCAGCGCGGCAGCCAAGACGGCACGCACGTCGCCGCCCCAGGGCAGGGCTTTCAGGGTGGTTGTATCCAATAAATCAGGACGCATGCAGACATTATAGCTGCATCCGCCCAGGCTGGCCTTCCCGCCGGCATGCTCTGGCGCTTTTTACCGCAACCCGGCGAAGAGGTCGTCCTCCCCCTGAGATCCGCCGTTCACCAGGCTGAAGGCGCGGTAAAAGGGCTGCACCGCCCAGACCTGCTTGCCGTAGCGGCCTGGAATCTCGTTCAATCGATCCCAAAAATCGGCCACCTGCGACTGGTGGCAGGCCATGGCTTGCAGACCGGTCTCCCAGTAGGCGGTGGCATCGATGCGGGCGCTGGCGGCCCAGCCGGGCCAGCCGGTGTGCAGGCGGCGTTCGCCGTTGACGTCCATCGAGAGCGTTTCGCCCATCAGTTCGCCGTACATCTCCGCCAGCGGCAGCGAATCGATCATGTAATACAGTTTGGGCAGGCTGTAAGGCGGCAGGCTGACGTCGAGCTGGCCCGGCTGGGCGGCCAGCACGGCGGCGCTCTGGGTGAACTGCGAAATGGCGATGTGATCGGGATGCCCGTAGCTGCCGAATGGGTCGAAAGTCACGGCCACCTGCGGGCGCAAACGGCGCAGTAAAATGGCAATTTTTAAGGCGGCTTCCCGCGGGTTGGCCTGGTCGAGGTCGCCGTCGATATAATCCAGCAGGAAAAGGTTTCTCAATCCCAATGTGCGCACCGAGGCGCGCAGCTCGGCTTCGCGGATCTGGCCGAAGGCTTGCAGCCCCGGATTCGCCTCCGCGGGACCGGTCCAACCGCGTTCGCCGCGCGTGGCGCACACCAAAGAGACCTCGACCCCCTCGGCGGCATATTTTGCCAGGGTAAAGCCCATTCCCAAGGCTTCGTCATCGGGATGGGCGGCAATGAACATGAGTTTCAGCGTTTCATCCATTTGGTCACCTATAATAATAGTTGACTGAATTTGTAAATATTATAGCAGAGGAGGGATGTGTTGATGAGGTATGTGTTGTTGAGGTATGCGGTATTCGTTGATTTGGTACCCGGAGTGTCAGAAACCGGGTATCGGTAGGCTTTGATTCTCTTGCAATTCACGGTTCACGGTTCACGATCAACGAATACCCAATACCGCATACCTTATACCCCATCCCCTTAATAAATCGTCGAAAGAAAGGCGCGCGTTTTCGGGAAGAGGATCTCCACCAGTGGTTTCCACAATTGTTCGGCGCGGGCATCGGGGTGGCTCTCGCCAATTTCGGCCAGTGTGCGCCCGCCCAGCACCAAAGGCACAGCCTGCTCGGGCGGGATGCGCAGGATGGGCTCGGCCCCGTGTATGACCGTAATAGCGGATTTCAGAGCCCCGCCGCTAAAATCTAGCTCGATGCAATAACGGTAAAAATCCAGACTGACCTTGTGCGTCAAGCCGGCGAAGGCCGAACCCGACAGCCGGGCGCTCAAAACCGGCCCCAGGCGGGTCAGCAGAGCGGTCATGTCCGGCACGCGCACCTGCCAGGAATAGCTTCCCAGGCTGGCAGCGCCGTAAGCCAGCGCCAGTTTCACCAGGCTGCTGGTGGAAGGAAGATTGAACCGGATGCCATCCTGCCCGGCAGCGCGCGCCCGTTCTGCCAGCAAATTCAGTACGGCCAGGCCGGCTTCAAAACTCATCTCGGAGCTTTCATCGATCGTGACCAGGTTCTCGTAAAAATGGCACTTTGGCAGGCGCAGGTAGCCAGCCGGCCGGCCCTGTGGCGAGCTGACCAGCAGGGTTTCATGCTCCATGTCGTCCGGCTTGCGCAGGTCGCTCAGCAGGTAGCGCCAGATATCCGCGCTGCGCCGCGCGCTGATATCCAGGCAACTGGTCTGGGCTTCATACAACGCTGCCAGCAGCATGGCGTCCTCCAGCGTGGCCGGGCGGAAGGTATAGCCCTCGTTCAACGGGGCAGGCACCTGGTCGGGCTGGAGCCGCCAGCCGCCTTCCAGCGGCAGATGGGCATACTGGTAGCCGTACTGGCGGTAAAAGTACGGGATGCCCTGGATGATGGAAAGCAGGCAGCCGCGTTCCTCGAAACGCTGCCAGAAGGCGCCCATCAGGTGGCGGTTGATGCCGCGGCCGCGGTAATCCTCGCGCGTGCCGACGATGCCCAGTTCGCCGGTGGGCAGGTTCACCTCGCCGGCATGCAGCGTCCATGGGATCAAGCAGGCGGAAGCGATCACTTCGCCCATCTCGTTTTCCACGTAAAGCAAATCGCGCCCGCGCGTATCGGGGTGTGCCGCGAACAGGTTGGCCGTAAAGCCCACCACCCCGGCGCCGTGGATCAGGCCGTTGAAGGCGGCCACGCGCTCCAGTTCATCGGGTTTGCTCACTGACCGCAACGTCAGGCCGTCGGGCAGTTCGACAGAAAAAACGGGTTCATGCGGGTTGATCATGGCGGCGTCTCCTGAAAAAGCGGGGGGAGAAAACGGGTCATTTGCCAGAAGATTGGCACAAATCACGGCCGGCTCTATTTTTACACATTCATTATAGCCATCCCGCCGGATTGGCGAACGGTTATTTGTGATATTCGGCGGGTGCTTAGGTGAACATTGCCCTATTATTTCGCTGGCGGGATGCTTTACAATAAATAGAATCGGGGCGCTCGCATCGCCGCACATCACAGCCAGCCATCCCGCACATCGCTGCGCCCCTGTTTTTTTCTTCTGGATACCCAAAAAATTTGTCATCCCCAAGGAAGCGCGATATGAAGAATCGAACCCTGTTGATGATTCCCGGACCGATTGAATTTGACCCGGCAGTACTTTCAGCGATGGGCGCGCCCACCACCAGCCACCTTGCGCCGAATTTTGTCGAGGCCTTCGGGCAGGCGCTGGAACGCACCCGCCTGCTCTTCCAATGCCCCGACGGGCAGCCGTTTGTGCTGGCCGGCACGGGCACGCTGGGCATGGACGCGGCCTGCGCCAACCTGGTGGAGTCCGGCGACAATGCGCTGGTGGTCAACACCGGTTATTTCGGCGACCGCATGGGTACCATCCTCGAGCGCTACGGCGCTAAAGTAACCCATGTACGCACCGTCCCCGGCGGGCACCCCGCGCTGGAAGAGGTCGAACGGGCGCTCCAGGCTGACCGGTATAAGGTCATGACCATCACGCACGTGGATACCTCCACCGGTGTACTGGCCGACGTGAAGGGCCTGGCCGCGCTGGGACAGCGCTACGGCGCGTTGGTGGTTGTGGACGGCGTCTGCTCGCTGGCCGGCGAGGACCTGCGCATGAGCGAATGGGGGGTGGATGTGGCCTTCACCGCCTCGCAAAAGGCAGTGGGCGTGCCGCCTGGCCTGGCGCTGATGGCAGCGGGTCCGCGCGCGCTGGCTGAATTGAAAAGCCGCAAGACCCCGGTCGGCAGCTACTACGCTGACTGGAACAACTGGCTGCCGGTGATGGAAGCCTATGAAGCACGCAAGACGGCCTACTTTGGCACCCCGGCGGTCAACCTGGTGTTCGCGCTCAACGTCAGCCTGGGTCAGAT
>CAZHYQ010000038.1:0-16332 GCA_964536805.1 uncultured Longilinea sp. | reverse complement strand
TTGGCAGGCGGGCGGGTTTTGATTATGATTGGGATCAGACCACGCCCGAGGAGGTTTGTTATGCAAATCACCAGAGCTGAAGTGATCCCGGTTGAACTGAAATTGAGCCACCCGGTGCAGATGGCCGGGCTGCCGCTGATCACGCAGGCCACCGCCATTTTCATCCGGCTGGAGACGCGCTCGGGACCCTCGGCCTGGGGCTGCACGGTCACCGATACCTTCCGCAGCGATGAGACGCCTGAAGAAATGCTGCGCATGTGCCGGGAATGCGCCGCGATGGCGGTGGATCTGCACCCCTTGAACATCGAGCAGGCGCTGGATGAACTGGTGCGCAAATTGAGCCCGTCGGCGGGGGTGTTGTGCGCCTTCGACCTGGCCTTTCACGACCTGCTGAGCCTGGCGGCGGACATGCCGCTCTACCGGCTGCTGGGCGGCTACCGCAACCGCATTCAGACCTCGGTCACGATCCCGGTCAGTTCGGTGGATGAGACGGTGGAGAACGCGCGGCGGCGGGCGGAGCAGGGTTTCAGAATTTTGAAGGTGAAGGGCGGGATGGACCCGGAAGAGGATGTACGCCGGCTGCGGGCTTTGCATGCGGCGCTGCCCAACCATACCCTGCGGCTGGATGCCGACGGAAGCTACACAGTGCAGCAGGCGCTGGACGTGGCTGCGGCGTTGAAGGATGTGCTGGAGATGCTGGAACAGCCGGTGCCGGCTGGCGATTTGAATGGTCTGCGGCAGGTGAGGGAGCACAGCCCGGTGCGCGTGCTGGCCGACCAGAGCCTGACCGACCCGATTTCGGCGCTGCACCTGGCATCCAACCGCATCGCAGATGGGTTGAGCATCAAGCTGGCGGCCTGCGGGGGAATCCGGAATGCGCGGCTGATCGATTCGATTGCGCGGGCGGCGAAAATGACGACGATGGTGAGCTGTTTCATCGAGCCGGCGCTGCTGGTGAGCGCGGGGTTGAGCATCGCGCTGAGCAGCCCGAACGTGGCATACGGCGACCTGGACGGGTATCTGGATTTGATCGATGACCCGTCGCGGGCGGGGTTTAAGCTGGATGAGGGCTGGCTGGTGGCCAGCGAAGTGCCGGGGCTGGGGTTTTCGGTGGAGGTGTAAACTCCCACCCCTTGCAAGTGCAGCCCCTGGTACAACCTTCCAGGGCAGGTAGGGAAGGCCCAGCCCTCCCCCATTTTGAAGGGCGAAAATGGAGGAGGGGGGAAAAGGCTGGCAGGTGTTTGGCGTTGTGCCAGACTGCGGTAAGTGGGTCGGAGACCAAAGAACGGGAAGGCGCTGGTCGGAGACCAGCGCGATCAAAGGTAAGGCGGTTCCGGCTGCAACGGGCGAAGCATCCGGGAAGGGAGGCGGTTTGCGGACGGCGGGGAGTGCCCGGATGCTGTCGCCCCTACGAAGAAACGGCGGGAAGGACCAACCCCCTCCCTTTGCTAGTGCGGCAAGGGCAGGCCAACCCTCCCCATTTTGAAGAACAAAAATGGAGGAGGGAGAAAGCCAATCGCACTCCAATTTTGAAATTCATTCAAGAGCTTCCGCGATCATCACTGAAATCTGTGTCATAACGGCGCCGGTCATGCGTTCTTACTGATAGACCGGCAAACCACGGCGTTTGCCATTGAGGAGCCGCACAAGCCATGATCCTGACGTCACCGAAACTGGTCGAGCGGGCGGTTGACGACCCTTCGGCCTTCGCTGAGCTGTACGAGGCCTGCTTCCCAGCGGTGTTTCACTACATCCAGTTCCGCTGCGACGGCACGGCCGCCGCGCAGGACCTGACCGCGCAGGTATTCGAGAAAGTGCTGAGGCGCCTGTCGGGCTACCATGCCAACGGGGCTCCGTTTGAAGCCTGGCTGTTTGCCATCGCGCGCAACACAGTCACCGACTGGCAGCGGCGACAAGCCCTGCGGCGGGTGCTGCCGTGGGAGGCGCTGAGCCGGACGAAAGCCTCCGGCCCGCTGCCGGAAGAGGCAGCCCTTTCGAGCGAGCAACGGCGGGAGGTGAAGGCGGCGCTGGATCAGCTGAGCGAACGCGAGCGCGACCTGCTGGGGCTGCGCTTTGCCAGCGGGCTGAAGAATTGCGAGATCGCCCGGGTGTGCCGGATGGACGAGAATCACGTGGCCGTGCTGATCTATCGCGCGCTGCGCAAGCTGCGCGGGCTGGTGAACGGAGGAGCGGAGGCGCAGAATGAATCCTGAACTGGAAAAAGCCAAAAAACTGACCGAACTGCTGGATGGATTCCGGGCGGACGGCGGATTATCGCCGGAAGAACGCGACGCTGCAGCACTGCGGGCGCGCTTTCAGGCGCTGGCGCCGGATGCGCAGGAACGCGCCGGGCTCAAGGGCAGAAATCCAGCCCGCCAGAGCGGTGCGAGGGAAGGTCGAAGCTGGCTGCGGACAGTTGAAGTGCTGGCGGCAGTGATTTTGTTGGCCGCGGCTATCGCGGGCATTCCGCGCCTGATGCGCAGCCGGCCGCAAATCCCGGCGGTTGGCATGCAGGTGACGGCTGCTGCACCAACAGGTGAGGTAGTCACCGCCACACCGGAAGCGGTCAAGGCGGCCCCGCTGGCGCTGGCTCCGGATGTGTGTCAGGCGAACAATCTCTCACCGTTCCCTGAGGAAGCCAGCCAGGCATTGCCAGGTCGGCAAGAATTGAGTGGCGGACTATTGGGCGGGGGAGAGCTGGAAAGCGGCGATTTTGTCTTCAAATTGTGGCTGGCCTGCGATCCGATTTTTCAGCGCAGCGGGGGGAGCGGAATTGGCTACAGTGAAATCGACGGCCTGGGGCTGGTGCTGAGCTGGACGTATGACGGCGCGCAGCAGGATGGACCGCTGACGACTTACGGCGGCATCGAGCCGTACGTGAGCGAAAAGGGCAGCAGCGAACCAGCCGGGCCGGGCACGAATTTTGAGATCACGGGTCTCAGCCTGCCGCAGGGCGTGATTGCGGACTGGCAGGCGGGAGATGCGCACCTGCGCTACGTGCTGAAGGCACAATTGCCGGACGGCAGCCTGGCCGGGGCGGCGCTGACCTTCACCCTGGCGGGCGGGACATATGGCTTCCGGCCGCAGGACATCCAGCTGGAAGCGTTGAGCCAGAATGAAATGGCCGCGGCGACGGCGGCCGAAGTGACGGAGCCGCCCTTCCCGTTGTTGAGCGTATCGCAGGTTTACCCGGGGCTGGCGGAGATCGAGACACTGCTGGCGAAACGGCAAAAGGAGATCATCTCCGGCGCGGGCTGGATTCACCAGGTGATCCGCGAATATTCGGCGCGCGGCGCGTATCTGGCGGAGAATACCAAGAATTTCACCACAGAAACCTGGATCCAGCTCGATTACCAGGGCTATGTGACCGCCTCGATCACGCGCGTGACCACCGACGACGGACACCCGCTGCAACTGGCGGTGACGCGCGACGGGGAATCGTGGAACTTCACCACCGGAGAGGGGAGTACGCTGCAGCCTTACCCGGTGCGGATGGACTGGGGTCTGCTGGACGCGCTGACGGAAAAGGCGCGCGCCGGACGAACGGTGACGCGGGCGGACGAAACCGTCAACGGGCGGGCGGCATGGGTCTTCATCTTCACGGACAACTATGATTCGCCCATCAATTTTGGCGACGGGAAAAATGTGACCCGGCTGGAGAACCGCATGACGGTGGACGCCGAAAGCGGGGCTTACCTTTCCTCGGAGCTGATCAAATATTTTGAAGACGGCTCGCAAAGCCTGGACAGCCAGCAGACGGTGGTGACCGAGGAGCGGGTGGACCAGCCACCGGACGACGCGCTGGCGCTGTTCAACCACGAACGCACTGTTTACACGCCGCCGACGGCGGCCGATACGCTGGGCGTGGCAGGGCGCGACTTCTCGCTGAGCGACCTGAAACTGGTTTCGCTGCCGGGCGACGATTTTAGCATGCCGAGCTTCTGGTACGGCGACATTTACGCCGGGGACGCCTACCTGGGGCGGGTGGATTTCGGCGCGACGCCAGGCGGCTGGTGCGAACGCTCGGCCAGCGGCGAAACACTGGCCTTCAAACGCGAGACCATTCTGAACAACCGCCCGGCCAGCTCGACGCTGAACTGGTTCAAGCTGAGCGACCTGCGGCAGGTGTACGTGGCCTCGGAGGCGCTGCAGGTGACCTCGGCGCTGAGCTGGTCGCCAGTGGAGGAAAAGCTGGCCTTCACCGGCTGCATGGGCGATGCCTGCGGGTTGTACCTGCTGGACGCGCAGACCAATTCGCTGCGGCTGCTGGCCGGGATGGAAACGACGCTGTGGCAACCGCTGTGGAAACCGGACGGGACCCAGGTGGCGGTGGCGGTGCCGGATGCATTCCAGTACTACGTGGTGGACGTGGAGACCGGCGGGATTGTCTACAAGGGTCCATTTGACCAGGTTGGCTGGCAGGCGGAGGCGGGTTCGCCGGTGGCGGGGTGGGGGGTGAACTTCGCGAAAGAATGGAAGGGGAACTGCTTCAAGGAGAGTCGGTAGCTATTAGCTATTAGCTGTTAGCTGTTGGCGATTAGCTGTTGGCGGTTAGCGTGGGGCGGTCAACAGCTCCTGTAGGGTGCGGCCCGGTTTTGGCCGCACCTTGTTCTTTTACTCTCCGTAATCGCTTTCTAAATATGCTTTCTTCTCTGATGTTGCACCCCAATCGGAAGGATGCCATCCCAACGCAACATATCGATGAAAACTCGACCATTGCCAATCGCCAACACGGTCGATAAGCCCATGCTTGACCGGATTTTAATGAATGTATTCAAGATGGGCATTGAAATCATCCAGGTTGCGAATGGTGTGCTCCCAAAACCGGTGCTGCCAGATTGAAGTTTCGCCTCGTTTTTCCCTGGATTCACTTTTCTCATTGGGTAAACGAAATTCAGCCAGATATAGCTTACTAAAAATCCGTTTAATCTCCCCCCAACGCAAAGAATAGTTCGAATCGTTCTCAGGTAAGGTCCATATGCTATGAAGGTGTTCCGGTAACAGGCAAATAGCATCGATTGTAAACGGGTAGCGTTGCATCACATCCTGAAAGGCGGTATGCAGAAAAATTCTCGCCTGCGGGGAGGTGAGAATCCTTCATCTTTCGAAGGTTACCAATGTAAAGAAGAATGTTCCGCCGGGAAGGATGTTTCTGCGGTATTCAGGCATTGATTGATCCAAAAATTGATTTCAATTTATTATGGCATATATTGAAGATGGTGCGGCCTACGGGAGAATGAGTGGGTTGGAGGTACTTGGTCTGTCATGGCAACGAAATTGGCACCAAGGACGAAAAAAAATGGTGCGGCCAGGAACGGGCCGCACCCTACGGGAGGAGGATTGGATTCAGCCTGATTTGATCTCGCGCCAGACATCGCGGACGTCGAGGGGCTGGAAGGCGGGGTCAGTGAAGTGTTGTTGGCACAGGCGGAAAATGGCTCGGTTGATGGGTACGTTCACACGGTGCAGGCTGGCCATGCGCAGGATTTCGCCGTTGAGGTCGTCGAGCTCGGTGACGGCGGATTTGCGCAGGTAGACATCCTGCGCCATGCTGCTGAGATTCATGTGGCGCAGGTTGCTGCGGTAAGTGCGGCGGGTTAAGATGTGCGGCAATTTAGCCGCGGCCCACAGGGTTTTCCAATTGGGCAGGGGAGAGAGGTCCTGCTCGCGCACGCCGGCGGCGCGGATGACCTGTACGGCTTCGTAGATGGCGCCGGCCAGGATGTTCTGGTACAGGTCGAGGTCGCTGACCTTTTGCATGTCGAGGCCGAGCAGGGTGGTGACCGAGTTGGTCATGTTGAGGGCCAATTTGCAACAGGTCGCGTCGCGGATGGACCGGGTCAGGCGAACTTCCAGTCCCTGGCTGAGGACGGCGGATAGCGCTTGCTGTTCGTCAAGCAGGCTGTTGTCGAGCGTGCCCAGCACGACCGGCCCCTTGCGCTGAAAGCCGATGAGGCCGGGCGCGTCGAGCCAGGCGTTGTAGGCCACCACGCCGTAGACGACGCGCGGGAAAACCTCAGGCAGGATGTGCTGGGCGCGGATGCCGTTTTGCAGGCTGACAACCAGTGGGCGATCGCCCAGGGCGGTTTTGACCTGCCGGGCGGCGGGTTCGAGGTTGTAGAGTTTGGTGGCCAGGATGACCACGTCCGCATCCGGGACCTCGGCCAGGTCGCGGATGACTGTGACGGGGACGGATTCAGCCAGGTCGGGTTGGCTGACATGGTAGAGGGTGAGGCCGTGGGTGGCGATGGTCTCGGCGGACGGGCCGCGTGCCAGCAGGAAGGTATCGGGGTGGTGTTGGGCGGTCCAGGCAGCGAGCGAGCCGCCGATGGCGCCGGCGCCGACGATGACGATTTTGAGGTCTTGAGGTGGGGTCATGGGGGGGTTCCTGTGAGGTTATTATATAGCGGAGAGGCGGAGAAACCCCCTCCCGACCTCCCCCATTTTCAAGTGCAAAAATGGGGGAGGGAAAGAGCGGACAGGGGTTTGGCGGTGTACAAGACAGCGGTAGATGGGTCGGAGACAGAAGAACGGTATGGCGCTGGTCGGAGACCAGCGCCATCGAGGAAAAGAAGCGACTGACGTCGCTACTACGGAAGTTAACGAATAGACTGGTTCACCGTTCTTAGGCTTTCAAAGGCAACATGCCCTTCAATTGGGCCGGGGTGAGGGGCCGGCCGGCGGCGATCAGGTCGCGGGCGGGTTGAAGCTGACCCCAGGTGTTCCACAGCAGAATGCCGCGCACGAGCTGGTCTTTGAGGTAGTAAATGACGCCCTGATGGTAGGGATCGACCCAGTCGGCATAGGTCTCGAGGCGCGGGTCGAGTTCGCCGACAGCCTCGTAGCCCAGGTCGAACAGGTCGGAAAAGAAGAAGGACTGGTGGGTATAGGGCACGCCGCGTCCGGCCATGTTGGCGCCGGCAGCCTTGCCCTGACTGATGGCATTATCTTCGTGCTCGACGCGTGTATAACGGCCGCGGACGGGATCGAAGAACGAGGCGACGTCGCCAGCGGCAAAGATATCGGGCTGGTTGGTGCGCAAATATTCGTCCACCAGGATGCCGCCGCCGGTTTCCGGGGCGCCAATGGTGATGCCGGAGGCCGCGGCTAGGGCGGTGTTGGGGATGATGCCGATGCCGGCGATGATGTGATCGACGGGCACGTGCTGGCCGTCTTTGGATTGCATGATAAAGCCGCCATCCTGGCGGTCGATGGCGTTAATTTCAAGGCCGGCCAGCACGTCAACACCTTTGTTGCGATAATAATCGTTGAGGTGGGTGGCCAGGTCAGCCGGGAAGAGGCGCGCGCCGATGCCGACCTCGGGGAAGACCATGACGGCCTTCTCGCCGTTGATGCTGAGCGCGGCGGCAATTTCGGAGCCGATGAAGCCGCCGCCAATGATGCCGAAACGCCTGCCCTGCCCGGTCCAGCCGCGCAGGGTGCGGTAATCATCCAGGGTGCGGAAGTAGACAACCTCTGCGGGGGCAAAGGGCAATTTGCGCGGTTTGCCACCGGTGGCCAGGAGCAATTTTTTGTAGCCCAACAGCGTACCGTCAGCGGTTGTCACCTGCTTTTTGAGCGGGTCCAGCGCGACGGCTGCCTGGCCCAACAGCAGGGTAAGACCCTGTTCGGGCAGTTTACGCCAGACTTTATCTTCGGGGCGACCGAACCAGAGTTTTTTGGAAAGGTCGGGGCGGTCGTAGGGGCGGTGGGGTTCGTCGCTGAGGATGGCGATGGTACCGGCAGGGTCGACTTCGCGGATGCCAAGGGCAGCGGCAGCGGCCGTCATGCCTCCACCGATGATGAGATAGTCGTAGTTTTCCATGAGGGCCTCCAGGGCAGAAATTTGCGTAATGATGTTGATATCATTGATGCAAAATTAGCGAAAAAGTATTAGCGGGAAGGCCAGCCCCCTGCTTGCCTCCCCCAAATTGAAAAACGCAATTTGGAGGAGGTGACGGCCGGAGGCCAAAGGGAAGCAGGTCTGGTCGGAGACCAGACCTATCAAAGTTGGATCAGGTCCTAGGCCTGGATTACGATCCATTCGACGATCCGGAGGATTTAGGCGCTTATATCGAACGGGCTTATGATGACTGAGAGATTGTCCTGGAAAGACGACGAAAAACTCTATCAGCCCAGGATATACAGTCAGAGAATCAGGGAATTGCACCGCATATCCGAAGTATCAGGATATTCCATGACGGTTTTGGCAGCTATGTTTTTGCGGAGATTTGTGGAAGAAATGGATACCCCTGAGTGGTTAGGAGATAATCATCTACGAAAACGGATATATACTTGCATCATAGATTATTCCTCAGCTGTGGGATTTTCAGGAAAATAATAGGATCGGGCAAATGTCAAATAGAATAGTTGGGATTCTTGTGGTGCCAATAATCGCCAGTTTATTCGACGGCTGCAGCCAAATCGAAATGCTCCAAAACGGGAAGCTATCCGAAGTCAATTTCAGCAAAAGAACCGTAGACAGCTACAGTCCGGAAATAGCCAAAAATATTAACCTGAATTTAGACAATATCGGGAATCAATTTGCCGAAAAATATGGTGAAAGTTATGTAAAAGACAGTCAGGGATATTTAATGGGAAAAAACAGTTCCGGAGAAGTATTTTTGTACAGTTATGGGAATGTAAAAGGATTAGACGGAGAGGAAGTGACTGAATGGGGAGTGATTAATTGGGCGGATAATACAATAAAAAGTGATACTGATATTTTTCAACCGGTAGTGAAAGTGGATAACGGCGATATTGGTTATTTCGAAGGTGATGTTTTTAATTCAATAATGGTAGTCAGACCGGATGGAAAATATGATCTGGTGGATCCGGAGGGGAATATTGTTTCCAATATGGCGGCGGAAGAAATTAATTTTTGGAAAATAAAAGCGGTTCAGGCCGGAGCGTTAAATCCGGTAACCGGAGAAACAGCGACGATAGAACCGACAATAGCACCGACAGAAACAGCAACAGCGACAGCCACCGAAACGGCAACGGCAACACCAGAAGTGGTAAACGATTTATTAAAAGATATTATCCCCCTGGCGGAAGTTAAGAAAAATATTGAGTGGTTTATGAGAATGAGTCCGGAAGAAATCGAAAAATATGTAAAGGACAAAGGTGGATTATTTGGTTATGGCGATCCGGTAAGCACTTTGCCTTTGGGAATGACGGCACATGAACAAATTACTGAGGGACCGATTTCAACAAATGGTTATAGATTAGGTTATATATCGACTAGGGATGATGGTAATGATAAAGATTATATTAGTTACGGTTTAAATGCTATTTTGTTGGGTTTTGTCGGTAAAGAATTTGATTCTCAGACCCAAGTATTTACGGTTTTAGGGATTCAGGATGGCTGTGGAAATCCCCATGCCTTTGTTGGTTATCTGGGGCCTCTGAGTTTAAGCGGTGATAATTCTGGATCTTATCAAATATATCCAACTGAAGCTAGAAGGGGTAATTTTCTTAATCTGAGTTTTGGGGGAACAGGGATTGGTTTGGAAGATTATTTATTGGGAATAGGTAAAAACAGTATTAACGAAATAGTGGCAGTTCATCAGTTTTATATAAGATCAGGACCTGGAGGATATCCGATTTATTCGGAAACTTTTCATTCGAAAAATACTCCTATATTTATAGAGTCATTGAAGAATTCAATCATTAACGGAACCTGTATCGAAGAAGGAAGCCTGGATCCGGTTTTTTTTGATGAAATGTCCTTGATTGATGCGAATGAGGTTGATCTTAGTGAATTTACCCACATACCTTTTGTAACTAGATTGATAAGTCAGTGAGCGGTGAAGTATATTTAGTAGATGAGGTTTTTTAGAATCGCAGTTATTTTATTGGTGGGTGTGTTTTTGGTGATGTTGTTGTTGGGAAAATTTTTACCCAGATGCTCTCAGTGTGCTTCACTTCGCGGGGAGAGGGGATTGGGGTGAGGTTTGGTTGAAGGCCCCCTCCCAGCCTCCCCCAAATTGAAAGACGCAATTTGGAGGAGGTGACGGTCGGAGACCAAGCGGGAGTTGGTCTGGTCGCCTGTCCATGGATTGGGCCGACCAGACCTATCAAAGGTGAAAGCCCCCTCCTTGTCTCCTCCAAATTGAAAAACGCAATTTGGAGGAGGTGACGGCTGGAAGATGGGGTTGAAGTGAGGTCCCCTGTTTTCCAGCCACGATTCAGGTGGTTATATGCCGCTGAACGTCGGATGTCGCCAAAACCACTCCATCCGACCTACAAGAGCTTTACGAAGGGGAGGGGGCGGGGGTGAGGGGAGATTAACCCCAAAATTCACCCTTTGGGTGTGTGATTTTTGGATACGGATTGCTTATTTCGTCTATAATCTAATTATGACAACGACGATCAAAGATGAAATGAGTGCCTATATTTCGGTTGACGTGGAAACGGCCGGGCCAATTCCATCGTGTTACGCGCTGCTGTCGATTGGGGCGTGCACGCTGGGCGAGCCGCGCCGCACCTTTTACGTGGAGTTGCGGCCCGACCAGCCCGATTGCGACACGAAAGCGATGGCGGTGCACGGCCTGGACATGCAAAGCTTGAGCCAGAACGGGCTGCCGCCGGCCGAGGCGCTGGAGCGCTTTTCGGCCTGGCTGCGGGAGGTGGTGCCGGCGGGGGAGCAGCCGCTGTTTGTGGCGTTCAACGCGCCCTTCGATTGGATGTTCATCAACGATTACTACGTGCGCTACACCGGCGAAAATCCTTTTGGTCATTCGGCCATCGATATCAAGGCGGTCTACATGGGTGCGGCGCACAAACCCTGGAAGATGACCTCGGGCAAGCATTTGCACAGGCTTTACCATGACGATAAATCGCTTTCGCACAACGCATTGGAAGATGCCGTGGACCAGGCGGTGATTTTTGAACGCATTCTGGCGGAAATGATTTAGCCACGAAAAAGCTAAGAAATTAACCACGGAGACACAGAGAACACGGAGAAGAGATTCTTAGGAGAGAGAAGAGTCACCGCAAAGAACAAAGTCAGATGAGGATTCACCACGGAGACACGGAGAACACGGAGAAGAGATTTAATAGAAGAGAGAAGAGATGCCCCAGAGAAAAAAATGATGAGAAATAACCCTGATAAGTACGAAGAACACGAAAAAGAGAGATAACGGAATCGATCTTTCGTGTTTTTCGTCTGCAAACCAATATTAATTATCTGCATTCATTCGAACAGGAGAATAACCCATGGGAATTCCCGCGAACGAGACCTCGACTGAAATCAAACGCCTGATGGATTCCGCCAAGCGATTGGGGGTGGAATTGGATGAGCAGGAAGCTGTGAATTGGCTGGGCGCAATTTCGAGCGCAAAAGATAACGATGTGGTGATGGACGTGCGCGAGGGCGTGTTCGGGCACCGCATCAGCATGCTCGATTTTTCTCCGGCCCGGCTGGCGCACTTCCGCAAGATCGCCAAGATCGTGGAGTTCGCGGACGAGCCGGGCATGGTGGAGACGGCACTGGCGCTGTCGGGTTCGGCGGCGCAGTCGCGCATCCAGACCTTCCCGGGCGACGCTGATTTCTTCGAGCGGGTCAACATCAAGGCGCTGACACGGGCGGAGGCCTGCCAGATTCTGGCCAGGATCATGCGCGATAAGGCCATGGGCAGCTTGAAAGGGCCGGAATACCAGTTGATTGAAGTCAAGTTTGGCTCGTACCCACAGGAAATGACGGTTGACGGACGGGAACGTGCCGCCGGGTCGCCAATTGCCTGGCGACCGGAGCAAATTCGGGCCGGGAAGATCGAAGGGAAGCTGGCGGATGGAAAAGCCGTTGCGGTCAGCTGGGAAGAGGCCAGCCGCGATCCGGGCTGGTGCAAACTGGACTGGGTGGTGGCGGATGCGGTGGAGAACCAACTGGTCAATGCCAGCAACATGCTGGATGTGACCTGGGAAGGACCCGACGGGGAGATTGTGCCGCTGGACGGCTACCTGGACCCCTATTTCCAGGAGGTTTACCTGGAATCCAGTTCGATCCCGATATTTTCGAAGCTGGCCAAGCATGTGGACAGCAATGCCATGGATGATTACGTGGCCAGCCTGGAAAAAGAGGTCAAGAAGTATGTGGGCAAGACGCCCAACTACGGCAAAGCAGCCAAGCGCATGTACAACATTTTCCGGCTGACCGGGCGCTACGAGGAGGCAGCCTACCTGCGCGAACTGTTCGACGAACCGGCCACGGTGCTTTACCAGGTGTGGTCGCTGATCCGCACCATCGACGATACCTTCAGCCCGGAGGGCAGCATCCCGCTGCAGGCGCTGCTGAACCAGGCCGACCAGTTGATCCTGACAGTGGTGGACGTGCTGGAAGGCGAGAAGGAGACTGAAATTGTGCGCATGCTGCTGCGGCTGCGGGCGATTTTATCGCAGGAGCGCACGGGCAACGAGCTGTCGCCGCAAGCCGAGGCCGCCCGCGACGAGGTGATCAACCTGGTGAATAACTTTTATTATGAGAAGCTGAGCGGGTTCCCGCAAATCAAGGATTATTTGGAGGGGTTGAGCAAGTAGAGCGTGAGGGGTGAAGCGGTAAAGGAGAACCGGTAACCGGTATCCGTTGATCCGGTATTCGTGAGGCATGAATGGCGATAAACGAACCGTGAGCCGGAGGTTTTCATTCCTCCGGCTCACAGTTCACGATTCACGAAAAACGTCTTGCTGAATTATCGAATACCGCACACCCGGCGGTCTCTACGCGATCTTCGTGCCGCACTCCGGGCAGAACTTGGCGCCTTTGACCGGCGCGCCGCAATTGGGGCAGTTCTCGGGGGCAGCGACCTCCATTTTATTGCCGCAGTTGGGGCAGAACTTGGCGCCGCCCGTTTCGGTGCCGCACTTGGGGCAGACGGTGGAGGCTGGCTGGACCATGGGCGTACCGCATTCGGGGCAGAACTTGGTGCCAGGGGCGGCCAGGGTGCCGTCCTTGGGGCAGTGAGCCATGTTGTCCATACCGCGCGAGGCGGCGTCGGCAGCCTTGGAAACGTTATCGAGCACGCTGCCCAGGCCGAAGGCGGCCGCGAAACCCTTGATGGCCGCGCCGGCCTGCGCGCCGCGCGATTCGGCGATTTCATCGGTGCGCGGGGAATCATCCTGGCAGAAACCGGACTGGGTGTCAAAATCGGACAGGCAGACGATGCGCTGGCAGGTGGGGCACTCGCGGAAATGCACCTGCACCTGCTGCCAGGCAGATTCGATCTGGGCGGGGGTCATTTTGTAGGAGTAGCGCGGATCCTCGCCGACCACGTTATCGGCCACCGAGCTGCCGACCAGCGGCACCTTGCGCAGCAGGCTGCTGACCGCGCTGCGGCCGATATCCTGTTTGATGCTGCCGGCGATGTCGGGCTGGGAACGGAATTCGCGGTTGCATACATCGCAGTAGAAGACGGCATACGGTCCGGCGCCGTCGTTGCGGATGTCATAGTTGGGCATGTGGGTATAGGTCGCCATGGGTTTTCTCCTGAAATGCTGGTGCACGATGATTTGATTAACCCATTTTATAGGCCGATTCGGGCAGGAGTCAAGCGGAATAACTTTACGACCTGCTTGCAATCCGGCCAGGCAGTCGGTGGAATACAGGGGGGCATTTGCGCCAGCGCAAAGATGAACGCAGGCGGTCTGGTTATATTGAATGCGGATATAACGGGAGAAAAACCGATGGTAGAAAAAAGCACACGGAAAAATGTTGATTTGAACCGGTTGGACGTGCAGCCCACCGGCTGGGAACTGCGGGGGCTGGCGCCGCTGCCGGAGGAAGAATGGGAACGGCTAAAGCGCTTTTTGGAGTTGGGAGGGGCGGATTATGCCGCCATGCTGGCGACGGTCGAGCCGTTGTTTGAGCACGGCATTGAGATGGTGGCGGCGAACTACGCCTACCTGGCGCAAAACGCCGAGACAGCCGCCATTTTGGGCTGGGAGAGCGGCGCCGACCCGGCGCACCTGGCCGAGCGGCGGCGATTTTTTACCGTGTGGCTGGCGCGCACGCTTGGCCTTGACCAGAGCGTCGAACTGGCGCGCTACCTGTTCCGCGCCGGGCAGATTCACGCCGGGCACGGACCGCGGCATATCCACGTGCCGCCGGTTTTCATCACCGGTGCGGTCAGCCGGGTGCAGGCCAGCTTCGCGGCCACGCTGGCGCAGGAGATGCCGGGTTTTGCACAAGCCGGGGCGGCGCTGGCGGGCTGGAACAAACTGCTGACGCTGCACCTGCACATGATGCTGCAGGGTTATGCCAGCGCGCAAGCGTGTGAACGCGGCGATTTGGAATTGCCGGTGACGCTTTACGGGCGCATGCGGGCGCTGCTTGGGCGGGAAGAATTTACATTACAGATGAACGCGGGCGAAAATGTGCTGGACGCGCTGAGCAAGTTCTTTGACTACTTTCCGCAAGCGCGCGGCGAAGCCCTGGAAGCCGGCTGGCTGCCGGGCGAGCGGGTGGATGAAATGGGCAAACCCTGGATGACGGTGGAAGCGGTGTACCGGCCGAAATTTGGCTGGCGCGTGCTGCTCAACGGCCGGCAGATCGATTATTTGCCGCGTGAGGAGTGGCTATTAAAGGAAGGGGACAAGCTGCAGGTGTTCCCGCCGGGAAGATAAGGCCGATCCAGCAATGGATGCGCATAGCCAGATTCCAAAGTGGAAGGAGGATCGTTCCAACCGGTTCTTTTATATCGCGGTCAGGTCTTTGTCTTCCATTTCCCAGGCGTGATCGAGGGCGTGATAGGCGGTGTGGCGGATGAGATAGCGCAGCGGCCAGGTGCGGGCCAATTTACCTTCGGCGTGAAAAGTCCGGATCAAGTCGCAATACGCATCGCGGTGGATTTGTAAGCCGATGGGTGTCAGCATCTCATCCAGCGGCGTGCGCAGGCCAAGCTTGCGCGCCCAGTCGAGCTCGGCGGCAAAGGTGTGTCGAACGATGCGGTCGCGATCACGCCCGCCACCGCGCGGACCCGGCTGCATGGCAGGGGAGACGCGAGAACGGACGCCGTCGAAAAAAGCCCAGGCAGCCCGCATGAGCGCCAGTTCACGCTGCAAGGCTTCGGCCGGCATGGCTTGCCTGTCGATGCTTGAAAACGCGAAAGAGATGGCCCAGAAGTCGGTCGAGCCCACACCCGGATAGCGTTCGACGACCTCGGCGGCGGAGAGGGAGGCAAATTCCCCCTCCATCCCGGCCAGCTTCGCCACGGGCGCATAGCGCGGCAGATAGGAGAGCAAACGGTCGACGGCAGCCTCGGCGGTCTTTGCCCCGCGCTCGAGGCCGGGCCAGTCCGACGCCACCGCCACCACGCGCTTGCCCTTCGGTCCGATTTCAAGCGCCACGCGAACCTGGTTTTGCATGTGACCTCCCAAAACAACCTTAGCTGGCGCCGCTTGACGAATGGAAGCGCGGCGATTTCAATTATATTCCCCAACCCAGCCAGCGAAAATACCTTCCCATTATCCAACCTTTTTAAGTGCTGTTTTACCGTGGAGTAGCAGTTGACCTGTCAATCGAATCCTTATCATTTTCTTATACTTACCTATTGTAAGTTAGAAACAAACCAAGTATAATCATTACCAATTACCGGATTATTGGAAGGAACAAAAATATGTTATCGGAAATCGAACAACAAAACAAACAGGAAACCAGCGTTGAACCGTGCCCGGTGGAAGCCGTGGCAGAAATCATCGCGCGGCGGTGGGTGCCCCAAATCATTCGCGACCTGGAGAGCGGCTGTAAACGTTTTGGCGAACTGCAGAGCTCGATCGGCGTCAGCGCGCGCATTTTATCGCTGCGGTTGCACGAACTGGAGCAGGACGGGCTGGTGAGCCGCAAGGTGTTCGCCGAGATCCCGCCGCACACCGAGTATGCGCTGACCGATAAAGGACAGCTGCTGGTGCCGGTGATCGACGTGATGCGCAGGGTGGGGGAGCATTTTATTGCAAAAGTGTGAGACCAATATTCGGTATCCGGCATTGGTTGATGCGGTATGCGTGAACCGTGAAACGTGAACCGTGAAGCGGGACGAGCAATTTAATAGATCATAATTAACATTTTCGTGGGCGAGTCAGCGACTCGCCCATTGTATTTACTTATAGAGAGAATTCGTGATGCCACCCTCGCGAAGGGGAAAATGCCCAGGTTTTGAAAAGAACCCCCTCCCAGCCTCCCCCAAATGTGGCTTCGCCAATTTGGGGGAGGTGGCCGCAGGCCGGTGAGGGTTGACAAAAAATAAGGCAGCCGAATGATGGCTGACAATTTGTGCGGTTTGTGAGATCGGAGACCGGGAGGGGCGGGGGGGCTGGGCGGAGAACAGACCCAGGGAG
>CAZHYQ010000037.1:0-16634 GCA_964536805.1 uncultured Longilinea sp. | reverse complement strand
AGTTCTTGCAGGCTTCCTCCTTGCGGCGGATCTTGAAGACGCGGAACAGGTTGGTCAGGCCGAGCAGCGCGCCATAGGGACAGGCATACTTGCACCATGGGCGCTCGACGAAAAGCGCCAGGACCAGCGTGACGGCCAGCACGATCACGCCGCCCACAGCGAGTTCACTGCTCCACAGATTGAACAGTGCGTGGTAGGGGTCGATGTTGGCGAAGATCAGCTTGCCGGTGGCAGCGGTCATATAGAGCACCCAGGCCAGCATCAGGTAGCGGGCATAGCGCAGCACGCGGTCGAGTTTGAGCGGGACGAAGTGGTTGTAGCGGCGCTTGAAAAGCTTTTTGCCCAGCTTGCCGACCCATTCCTGAATGGAACCCAGCGGGCAAACCCAGCCGCAGAACACCGGGCCGAAAAGCACGGCCAGGAAAGTGACCAGGATCATCAGAATGAATGAGGAATCGTGGATTTTTTGAACGAAGGTGCCGGTGGTGGCATACTGGTAAATGCTGACCACGCCGCCGAACGGGCAAAGTGCGTGCAGCGAGGCGCTGGAGAGGAAAGGGATGCCAGTGCCGCTTTCAGCGAGGGTGTGGTTTACGGAGACGAGTGCAATGAAGATGAAGAAAAATATCTGTAACACTGTGCGCGGCCAGATCCGGCGGCGCGTGATACGGGTAAGGGTTGCGGATAAGGATGCCATACGACCTCTAAGATTAGGGATGCCATAAGTGTAAAATAAAGTTGTGAATAAGCTATGAAGAAAGTATGAATAAAGGATGAATAGATCCAAAAATGAATGATCGTAATCATTCCAGGGATGAGCAGACACGAGCCAGTACCCTGCCTTTTTTATTCGCGTAGCCATTTTTCACATCAAATCATTGAACATCCTGCCTTGCCTTTGCCTGCAAAGACTGCGATAATCATTTTGAAGTCCCTCACGGACTCTGGGAGGTAGGATGACCTATCGGATCGCGATTGTTGGGACGGGCAGCATGGCGGGCATGCACGCGCGCGCCATCCAGGCGCAGCCGGAGGCGGAATTGTGCGCGGTGGCGGGACATACGCGCGAACGCCTGCGTAAGTTCGCGGCCGAATTCAACATCCCGCGCGCCTACGATTCGCTGGACGATTTGATCAGCATGCGGGCCGCAGACGCGCTGGTGATTGCCACGCCCAACTACCTACACGCTTCGCAGGCCATTCAAGCGCTTCAGGCCGGGCTGCATGTGCTGATCGAACGGCCGCTGGGGTTGGATCTGGCGCAGGCGCGCGCCATCTCCGGGGCGGCAGAATACAGCGGGGCGCTGCTGATGATGGCGCATGTTTACCGCTTCGACCCGCAGGTCATCTGGCTGCGCGAGCAGGTGTTGAGCGGACGGTTGGGGCCGGTGCTGCGCTCGCGCTCGCTGGCGCTGCGCACGAGCGGACCGGTGGGCGGCGCCTGGTATAAAGAAAAACGCCATTCCGGCGGCGGCGCGCTGACCGAAGCCGGGCTGGACGCGCTGGATACGCTGCGCTTCATCCTGGGCAACCCGAATCCGGTCAGCGTTTATGCGCGCATGGAATACGGCTTCAGCAACAGCGAGGTAGAAGACGCGGCCGATGTGCTGGTGCAGTGGGAAGACGGCTCGGTTTCGACGCTGGGGGCAGCCTGGCATTTGCCCTACGCCGAAGCGCCGCTGGCCTTCACCGAGGTGTACGGGCGCGACGGCTACGGCCAGATCTACCCGGCCTTCGTGCAGGTGCGCACGGAGAACAGCCTGGTAAGGGAGGATCCGGGTTTCCCGATGGAAGATCCGCACCCTTCGCAGGAGCTTTACAACCGCCAGATGGCCTATTTCATCCAGTGCATCGGGTTGAATTACCCGCCGCTGCCGGGTGTGTGCGAGGGCGAGCTCAACCAGCAGATTCTCGAGGCAGCGTACACTTCGGCGCGGACAAAGCAGGTGGGAAAATTACGGGTGAAGACCTGATAGGGTGGCGGCGAGCCGCAGGCTGCGGCTGAAAGAATGATAAATGTAGAATGCTGAATGCTGAATGGAAGAATTGCGGATTGTTGATTTCTGATGGCTGATTTACAAAGGCGCGTATAGAAGACGGTGGGTTTCGCCAGGCACGGGTTGGGGTTGTCGAATTGCATCCGTCAACCTTTTATAACGGCTGCACCCACCCTACGGGCTATACAATTCGGTGGAGCGATTTTAAGTTGATTTCAGAATCGTTTTCGTAACGATATTTATAGAATATAATCGTTGTGTGAACGATGGTTTGAGAAAAAATTTCCAAAATGTGATTTGAGAAAATGCAACTTTCAATTAATGATAGGCAATACGAGATGATAATGGGGAGTGACGTTATTAATGACGGCATGTTTCTCGAACTTAACGATATAACAGAAAATAATAGTATCCAAATTTTGAGTGCATTTTTCTCTGATGTTGATGGGAAATTTACATTTTGGGCATATAAAGAAGAAATCCCTTTTGAATTGTTAGAAATTTTTGTGTCGGAAGCACGACGAAGATTGCCACCCATAAAAGAAAAGTAATTTGCCCAATAAATGCGCCTAATATCAAGCGCGTTTTTTATTTCTTAAATCTTTCAATATTTTTCTTCATTTGAGCCAAAAAATATATAAAAATTGATCATTTTTGGGGTAGGGGGAAATTCATGAATTGCCCCTTGGTTTCACACCCCTCCGATCCGACCTACGCGACGCCGGTGCTTATCGGGCGGCGTCGCGGCGGTAGCCGCCGCGGCCGGTGCCCCACAGGATGCGCGCGCCCGCCGTGCCCGGCAGGTCGTAGACTACCACGCCGGCGTAGGCGGTGTTGATCACGACTTCCAGGTCGGCGTCGGCGTCAACGTTGGCCAGGGTGGGGGCTGGCAGTCCGCCGCTCCAGCTGACGCTGCTGGAGCGCGGGGCAGGCAAATTGGTTTCGAAGAGCGGCTTGCCGGTCCAGTCAAGGATGTGAAGTTTGCCGGGCTGGTTGGAGCCGATTTGCGTCCAGGAGGTGAATATAACCTCGGCTTTGCCGTCGTTGTCCAGGTCGGCCACGGCCGGTTCGGAGGCGAAGCGGTAAAAGCCTTCGGCGGGGTTGTAAACGGCATAGGGCCAGTTCTCATGCTCGCTTTTGTCGAGCCAAAAAGCGTGCAGGCGCCCGTCGTAGGAGGCAAACAGGATTTCCTGTTTACCGTCGCCGTCGAGGTCGGCGATGACCGGATTGGGCTCAGCGGTCTCGATCACATTGTAGTCTTCGCTGATGGGCGCACCGGTATCGACGGGAATGGTGCGCCAATCGTAACCGCCGGCATTAAAGCGGCTGCGGTCAGCGTTGAAAATATACAGGGCGATATAGCGGCTGGGCGGGTAGCCGGCGTCGCAGTCGTACATGTTGCCGGTCACCACCACCTCGCGCGTGCCGTTGCCGTCCAGGTCGGCTATGGCAGCCGGGCCGTCGGCGAAATTGGCGCGGTAACTCTCGACGCGCGTTCCGTCGCAGGCGCCCCAGCCGCGCAATTCGGGCACCAGGCTTTCCCAAATGCCCACCTGGCCCCAATACTTGCCGGGGTAATCGGTGGCATTGGCAGGCAGGGCCGAGCCGTCGGGTTCGTAGGCGTTGATGTAATGCACATCCGAAGGCACCACCAGTTCCAGGCGGGCATCGCCGCTGATGTTGGCGGCGGCCGCGTTGGCGTTGTAGACGCCCCAGCCGTAGCCGTTGGGGTTGCCGTCATCCAGCGGGAGCTGCGGCCAACCGGCGCGGGTGTTGCCGGCGGCATCCAGCACCCAGGTATTGCGCGCGCTGCCGTAGGCGCGCGTGACCACCACCTCCAATGATGAATTGTTGCCGTCCAGGTCGGATACCAGCAGTCCGCGGAACTCACCGCTGCCGCCGGCGGGCTGGTTTTGCCATTTCAAGCTGCCGTCGGGGCGGTAGGCGCTGACGTAGCCGCCGCTCTGGGCGATGACGATTTCCGACTGGCCGTCCTTATCCAGGTCGGCCACCACCACGCCCGGCCAGGTACGGTTGTTGGTGTTGCCGGCCCGCCAGATCAACGCGCCGGTATCGCCGTTGAGCGTCCAGAGCGAATATGCCGAGGCGACGATCTCGTTTTTGCCGTCGTTGTTGAGATCCAGCACGGCGGGCGAGGAATACCAGCCGGTCTCGCACCATGAATTGTAACAACCGCCGTAAGCCCATTTGAGCACGGCGCTGAGGCTGGATTTGGCTGAACTCACCAGCGGCAGGTATAAAATGGTGCCATCCTGCGCGCTGGCCTGGTGCGGCTGGCCAACAAGGTTGAGTAAACTGAAAAACAAGGCAAGCAAGAATAATTTTCGCATTTGAACCCCTGGTGGAACGCGTGGCTGAACAAGGTTTGAGAACCATGATACATTGCCTGCGGTTGAAAGTGCAGCGCTGCTGCCCGGTGACCATCTTAAAATTTCCCGGCGTGGAAAAAGCTGGCGCGAAAACGGGAACGGTATTTGCACCCTATTCGCGTGAATCGCGAGACTTCCTTCCGTTGTATAATGATTTCATCTGACCTAGCTGGGGGACTGAATGCCCATTCTGCCATTATTTAGCAAGGCCCAACTCGAATCGATCTGCAACGTGCTTGCCGATCAGAACGACGGCTTGACCGGCGCGGAAATTGGCGCGCTGCTGCAGGAAAAAAATATCGCCGATCCGTATCCAGCGGTGCTCAAACGGCACCGTTTGTTTGAATCGCTCAACCAACAGCAGGAACTGGACGGGTGCGGCAACAACATCGCGGCTTTTGTGCTGGCCGCGCTGCAGCCGTCGCGCTACCTGGAAAACGAAGCACTTTTTACGCGCCGGCTGGAACGGCTAAACGCCGTGATGGGGCTAGACGGCTACCAGATCAGCCCGGACGGCAAATTGAAAATTGTGCCCTCCTCGCGCAAATCGAGCGAGGCGCAGGAACGCGCGCGCCGGCTGCGCGGCGAGCTGGCCCGGCGCAGCGTGCATGCACACGTGCTGCGCTGCTGCCTGCCCGAACTGCTGGCTGAAAACTGCTTCCCGGCCGTTTATGAAGCCGTGCGCGGGCTGGAGGAAGAAATCCGCCAGAAAACCGGCCTGAACCTGGAGGGCGGCGAGCTGGTTGAGCAGGCTTTCGGGCTGCGCATCGGGCCGATGCTGGCATTTAATACGCTGCAAAGCGAGGGCGAACGCGCGGAACACGTGGCGCTGATGGCAATCCTCAAGAACCTGGTCAGCGTGTTCATCACCTCGGCCTCCGACATGCACAGCACCTGGGTGCTGGGCGAGAGCGAGGCGATCGATTTGCTGTCATTGACGTCGATGCTGTACCGGCGGGTGGATCAGGCGGCGTTGACGAAGCGGACGTAAAGAACCGTGAAGCGTCAATGAGGTATGAGTTGATGTGTTGATGTGTTGATGCGGTATACGGTAATTGAAAAGAAAATAGGTTAATGAATTCAGGCCATTGACCTGTATAAATTTGAGATCCTTCGGCTGCGCCTCAGGATGACATTGTATGGGTGTCATCCTGAGGCGCAGCCGACACTGGCTCTTGCCGCCAGCGCAAGTGAGTATCATTTTTATGCCAATTCAGATTGGTTGCAAAATTGGAGCATTGGACGGCGGATTTCGGGGCAAATGATTAAGGGTTTACTAACGCCGATCCATTCAGGTTATCCCATGAGCCCCTCAATCCGACCTACGGAGCGGCAAAGTTTACTATGAGCCAATCCGTAGGTCGGTTCGGAGGGGGTGAGAACCCTTGAATGAATTGGGGTATGGCACTCCCCGGAGAACCGACGTTAAGCAACTCCATTCATCTGCTGTTAACTGCTTGCTTATGAATTGGAGTGCTTGACCTCGTTCCGCCTCCCGGTTCACACCGCACTACGCCATCATCTTCTCGGCCATAGCCGCGATGGTTTTGCCAATGCTGATGGAGGCGGTGGCTGCCGGGGAGGGGGCGTTGAGCACGTGAATCATGTGGCCGGCTTCGCGGATGACGAAATCATCGATCAGCGCTCCGTCAGGGCCGAGGGCCTGGGCGCGCACGCCCGCACCGCTGCGGCGCACATCTTCGGCGCGCAACTCCGGCACCAGGCGCTGCAGGGCGGCCACGAAGGCGCGCTTGTTGAGCGAGCGGTACATCTCGCCGAAACCCATGCGCCAATATTTGAACCCCATGCGCCAGAAACCGGAATAGGTGACATAGCCCCACAGGTCGGGGATGGAAATGGCGCCCCAGGAATAGCCTTCGCGTTTGAAGGCAATGACCGCGTTCGGCCCGGCCTCCACGCCGCCGCGCGCCATGCGGGTGAAATGCACGCCCAGGAAGGGAAAGCGCGTGTCGGGCACCGGGTAGATCAGGTTCTTCACCAGGTACTGCTTTTCCGGCACGATCTCGAAGTATTCGCCGCGGAAGGGCATGATCTGCAGGCCGGGCTCCACGCCACACATGCGCGCCACCTGATCGGAATGCAGGCCGGCGCAGTTGATCAGGTTGCGGCAGGCGATCTCGCCGCGCGGGGTAGTCAGAATGAATTCATCGCCCACCTGGCGGAAGGCGGTGACACGGGCGTTGGTCAGGATCTCGCCGCCGGCAGCGCGTACGATCTCGCCGTATTTGTTGTTGACGGCGCGGTAATCGACAATGCCGGTCTGCGGCACAAACAGCCCCGCCAGGCCGGCGGCATGCGGCTCGAGTTCACGGATTTGCTCCGGCGTCAGGCGGCGCACGCCCTCCAGACCGTTGGCCAGGCCGCGCTGTTCCAGTTTCTCCAGCGCCGGCAGCTCATCGGGCAGCGTGGCGACCACCACCTTGCCGGTGTTTTCGGCATGGATGCCGTGTTCGGCGCAAAAAGCGTACATGGCCAGGCGGCCCTCGACGCAGTTGCGCGCCTTGAGCGAACCGGGTTTGTAATACAGCCCGGAGTGGATGACACCGCTGTTGTTGCCGGTCTGGTGGGCGGCCAGGCGGTCTTCCGCTTCCAGCACCGCCAGTTTGAGGGCGGGGCGGGATTGCATGAGGGCCATGGCGGTGGCGGCGCCGACAATGCCGCCGCCGATGATAACCACGTCGTAGGGGGTGGAGGGCATCGATGGGTCTCCTGGGGCAATTAAGATAAAGATAATATTGACCCTATTGTATAATGAAAGGTGAGATAGTCAATGAGATGTTAGCGATTAGCTGTTAGCCATTAGCTGTTAGCTATTAGCCGTTAGCTGTTAACTGTTAGCCCGTAGCTGTAAGTCAATAGCAAATAGCTAATCGCTAAATGCTAAAAGCTAAAAGGAGCGCGCATGGACTGGTCAGAAATTCAGGCGGCATACCCCGACCAGTGGCTCATTTTGGAGGCGCTGGAGGCGCACAGCGAGGAAGGTCTGCGCGTGCTGGACCGCGTGGCGGTGATTTCGACCTGCGCGGACGGCGAAAATGCGGTCGAGACCTATCGCAAAATGCATCTCGAGTTCCCTGAACGCGAGTTTTATTTTATTCACACCAGCCGCGAAACCTTGAAAATCGAGGAACGGCTGTGGATCGGCATCCGGAGCATTTATGCGGATCCAGATCGTTGAGGGGCTGCCGCTGGTGGAGCTGCGCCTGGGGCACGGCGGGCGGGTGGTGCAGGTGAAGCGCGTGCTGATCGACACCGGTTCGGGCAGCACGGTGATTTCATCGCTGCGGGCACGCGAGATCGGCGTGGTGGCCGAGCCGCAGGACCCAATCCGCACCATCCGCGGGGTGGGCGGCATGGAGGTGGTGTTCGTCAAGCGGGTCGATTTCCTGCAGGTGGACCGGCGGCGCTTCAAGAATTTCGAGATCGAACTCTCGCCGCTGGATTACGGCATCGGCATCAACGGCATTTTGGGACTGGATTTTCTGATCGCCACCCGGGCGGTGGTGGATTTGAAGCACCTGGAACTAAGATTTGGGCGGGCGACGAAGGAGATTTGATGAGGACCCCCTCCGGCCAGCGGCCACAAAACCAAAATATGAAGCAACAAAGTTGGGTTCTTGGCCGGCAAGGTAGACCCCCTCCGGCCTGCGGCCACCTCCCCCAAATTGCAGGCATTTTGGAGGAGGGCGGGAACTGATCGACAATGTGGAATATGGCAGAATAAATTGGCTTTTTATCCACTCCGGCCTGCGGCCACAATCCACAAATTGGCTTGACAGCAAAGCTGCGGACTGGATGGCGCTCGTAAGCGACGAACAGGTTCGAAAAGGAGAGTAAAGATGTACATCGGATTGCAAATTCCGTCCTTCAAGTATCCAGGCGGTACGGCTATTATTCGACCCAAACTAAAAGAAATCGTCACAACAGCGGAAGCGGCTGGCTTTTACAGCCTGTGGGTCATGGACCATTACTATCAAATCAAAGGCATGTTCGGGGAAGCGTATACCGACCCGATGTTGGAAGCCTATACAACGCTTGGGTATCTTGCTGGATTGACTGAGAAAGCCTACCTGGGCGTTTTGGTCACGGGGGTTATTTATCGACACCCCGCTGTTCTGCTAAAGATGGTCAATACGCTCGATATTCTCTCCGGGGGGCGGGCATATTTCGGCATTGGCGCGGCATGGTATGAAGATGAAGCCAAAGGCTACGGGATTCCATACCCATCAACCTCCGAACGCTTCGAACAGCTGGAGGATAATCTGAAACTGGCCAAGGCACTTTGGACAGGCGATCAGACCTCGTTTAAAGGCAAGCATATCACCGCCCCTGCCATCACCAACAATCCCCGCCCGCTATCGAACCCGCACCCCCGCATCCTGATCGGCGGTACGGGCCCGACAAAAACCCTGCGAATGGTCGCCCAATATGCAGATGCGTGCAATATTGGGGATTGGGTTGGTACTGAAAATGTGCAAAAAGCGCTTGACACCATTAAGAAACATTGTGAGAGTCTGGGGCGCGATTATGCCTCCATCGAAAAAACATCGCTTTGCAGCGTGAATCTTTCAGGGGATGATACAGCAGAAAGCGTCATCAGGCGCATCCAGCAGCTTTCCGGGATGGGCTTTACGCATGTGATATTCAACATGCCGGATGTGGATCGAATCACCCCGCTGAAAATCTTCGCCAAAGAGATTATCCCGATTGCAGCAGGGCTTTAAGGAAAAGCTGATCGCATGCTCCCCCAAATTGCAGGCAATTTTGAGGAGGGGAGGACTGGTCTCACGGGCTGCGGTTGGCAGCGCCTCTGGGTTCTTGACCCAGCTGGGAAGTAAAACCCCCACCGGCCTGCGGCCACCTCCCCCAAATTGCAGGTAATTTGGAGGAGGCTGGGAACCATTTTTGTGGGCTGTGGCAGAGAATTTTGGTTATTAGCCCTTCAGGGCAGATAGGAACCCCCTCCGGTTTGCGCCTACAACCCCCAAATTGCAGGAAATTTGGAGGAGGCAAGTAGGGGTTAGCCTGATGCAGCCTGTCGCAAACAATCCTGCAACCCCTGTTCGCAGGAAAGCAGGATCTTGGGCGATTACAGTTAATAAATTGGTGTATTCGATTCATTCGAGGCAAGAAATGAATAAACCCTGCATATTTTGTATTAGCTGAATATCATGGGTCACCTTCAACTAAAGAATCAAATGAAATAATCTGTCTTTTTCTAATAAAACTCTTACAAAAAACCATTGACACGGCAAAATTGTTGGCTATAATTCACTTACTTACCGGTCGGTAAGTAAGAAGGGATTATTTCTATTATGAATGACAAGTCGCGTAATAAGATCTTGTTGGTGCTGTTCCTGGGTGTTCTGATGGGGGCGCTGGATATCGCCATTGTGGCGCCCGCGCTGCCGTCCATCCAAAAATACTTTGGCGCTGGCGACCGCATCCTGGCGTGGACCTTCACCATGTATGTGCTGTTCAACCTGATCGGCACGCCGTTGATGGCCAAGCTGTCGGATAAATTCGGCCGGCGTTCCATTTACATTCTGGACGTGGTGCTGTTTGCCCTTGGCTCCATAGTGGTCGCGCTTTCTCCGCAGACGTCATTTGCCGTGCTGCTGGCGGGTCGAGCCCTGCAGGGTTTTGGCGCGGGAGGCATTTTCCCGGTGGCCAGCGCGGTGATTGGCGATACGTTTCCGCCTGAAAAGCGCGGCAGGGCGCTGGGGTTGATTGGGGCGGTGTTTGGCCTGGCCTTCCTGGTCGGTCCGGTGCTGGGCGGGGTGATTTTATCGATCACCACCTGGCAGTGGCTGTTCCTGATCAATCTGCCGGTGGCGCTGGTGGTGATTGTGATGGGCTGGCGCTTGCTGCCCTCCAAGGGGTCTGAGTCGAAGCTGCGGTTTGATTGGGGCGGGTTATTCGTCTTGAGTGTTCTCCTGGCTTCCTTTACCTACGCCCTGAACCAAATCGACACGCAGCATTTCTTCAGCAGTCTCGTTTCGGTGCATGTACTGCCGTTCCTGCTGCTCGGGTTGGTCCTGCTGCTGGTTTTTCCGAGCATCGAACGAAAAGCCAGCGATCCAATCGTCAACATGAGCCTATTCCGCAGCCGCCAGGTCAGACTGACCAGCATCCTTTCGGCCGGGGCAGGCCTGGGCGAATCGGGTTTATCGTTCATGCCGGCACTTGCGGTGGCTGCCCTGCCGGGGATCATCAGTACAAAGACTTCCAGTTATATGCTGCTGCCGGTGGTTCTGGCCATGTCGGTGGGTTCTCCCATGGTAGGCCGTTTGATGGACCGGTTCGGATCGAAGGTGATGGTGTTTTTCGGCACGTTATTGCTGGCGGTGGGGATGATCACGTTGAGCACCCCGGCCATTTCGGAAACGCTGTGGGGATTCATCCTGTCGGGCGCGGTGATCGGCCTGGGACTCTCTTCGCTGCTGGGCGCGCCGATGCGCTATATCATGCTGAATGAAACCACCGCCAAAGACCGCACCGCGGCACAAGGGCTGATCTCGCTCTTCACCAGTGTTGGGCAGCTGGCCAGCAGCGCACTGATCGGCGCGGTGGCGGCATCGAGGGGCGGCGGGGTAGCCGGCTACGGCGGCGCCTACGGCGTGGTGGGGATCGTGGCGGTGATCATGATTTTGTTGACCCTGGGATTGAAGAACCGGCAGCAGGAGTTGGCTACCGTGCAAAACAATCAAATGGACGCACAGGCGGCATCCTAAAAGAGGGCGATTATGGCTGTTCAAGAATCGGGCATGCGGTCCACGATCATTGACAAGGCCAGGAGCCTGTTCATCGAACACGGCTACCACGGTCTATCGATGCGCGAAATCGCGGAAAAAGTCGGGGTTTCAAAACCCGCCTTGTACTATCACTTCAAAGACAAGGAAGAACTTTTTTACGCCGTGTTGAGCAGCGGCCTTGACGCGATTGCCAGCATGATCGACAAGATCAACAACCAGCCGGTAAGCAGTTCTGAAAAATTGGGCCTGTTCATGGAATACGTCTTAACGCAACCCACCGAGCAGCGGGCATTCATCCGGCTGGGGACACAGGAAATCGCGCAATTAAGTCCGGCTTCCAGGCAGCTATTTAGCGAGTCTTACAATCAGCAATTCATTGGAAAACTGCGCGCCATGATCCAGACCGGAATGCAAAAAGGCGAATTTCGCCAAATGGATGCGGATATTGCCACCTGGGGATTGTTGGGATTGCTATATCCCTATCTGTACCCAAGCCATTCAAGCTCATTTTCCCTATCTGCTGAGAAGATCGCGCTGATTACCAGCCTGTATATGAAAGGCATCCAGAAGGGCTGAGCAGGACCGGCCAATAAAGAGCAAACCGGCCTGCGGAAAACAAAAAGCACCAGGGATCAGAATAGAAAACCCTTCGATCCCTATTAAAGGAAAAAGAATGAAATTATTGGAAGGAAAGACAGCCGTCATTACCGGTTCGAGCAGGGGGTTGGGTTTCGCCATTGCCGAAGCCTTTGCAAAGCAGGGAGCCAATGTGGTTCTGGCAGCCCGCACGGAAGAAACCCTCCATTCGGCCGTGGCTGAATTGAAGAAACAGGGCTACCAGGCGGAAGGTTTTGTGTGCGATACCGCAAAACTCGAGGACGTGGAGAGGCTGGCACAGGGGGCGGTTGCAACCTTTGGCCGGATCGATATCTGGGTCAACAACGCAGGCATCGGCGCGCCATACGGATTAACCATGTCCATCCCGCCGGAGCGGATCAAGAAGCTGGTCGATACCAACATCATGGGCGTTTATTACGGTTCGCGCGTTGCCATGCGGCAGTTTTTGGCTCAAGGCTCCGGCAAGCTGATCAACCTGCTTGGCCGGGGCGATTCCGGTCCAACGCCTTTTCAGAATGCATACGCATCCAGTAAAGCCTGGGGAAAGAATTTCACCAAGGCCCTGGCAAAGGAATATGCCGGGAGCGGCGTGGAAGTGATGGCATTCAACCCCGGACTGGTGATCACGGAAATGCTCACCCAGGTGGATGCCATGGACGGGTTCGAGGAAAAGGTACTGCCATTGAATACGGTCATCCGTTTTTGGGGCAACATGCCCGAAGTACCGGCCCAAAAAGTGGTCTGGATGGCTTCGTCAGCCACGGATGATAAGAATGGGCTGACGGTAAGTTTCCTGTCTTTTGGCCGGATGATGGGCGGCATTGGCAAGGAGCTGTGGCGCTGGATCACGCGGGCTCCCGCTTCGACGCCGATGATAACGGTGCGAACTGCGCATAGTTAATAGAAGAAGGTGAACCCCCTCTGGCCTGCGGCCACCTCCCCCAAATTGCAGGCAATTTGGAGGAGGGCGGGAAGCGTTCTTAAGTGTTGCTGTTTGAATGTTACGGTTGAGTTCTTGACCCTGCCGGCAAGTAAAACCCCCTCCGGCCTGCGGCCACCTCCCCCAAATTGCAGGCAATTTGGAGGAGGGCGGGAGTCGTTTTCACGGGCTGAAGTTGGCAATTCAGTTGGGTTCTTGACCTAGCCTTGAGGTAAACCCCCTCCGGCCTACGGCCACCTCCCCCAAATTGCAGGCAATTTGGAGGAGGGCTTACGGGCTGAAGTTGGCAGGGAGGGTGGAACCTTAGAGATAATGGAACGAAAAAGCCCACTGCTGTCGAAATGAATTCGGCAGCAGCGGGCTTTTGATTTATTTCAAATTCTTCGATATTCGTTCTAGTTATTTGAGTATTCCGGTCTCAGCTTAGGCGAGGTTATTTTTAATTTGAGACAGGAAGCAGTGAAAAACGGTTCCGATAAAGCTGAATTGCTGCCACAACAATCAAAACGGCCATTCCCGCAAGTGCTACGGTCTGAAGAAGGGCGAATTCTCCCTTGAACCCCTGCGGCGCTTTTAGGAATTGATAGATGCCGAAATAAGCCCATGCAACCGGAAGTGGAAATGCCGCATTTTTGATTTTGGAGAGAACAAAAATGACCAGGAAAACGGCGATGACCAGGAGAATGATTCCCCAAACATCATTGGCCAATCCAAAACCGTTCCATTTCAACTTGACGAGCGCTGCAGCGCTATTGACCACGGTTGCAATCACCAACCAGCCTGTATATAGGCCAAAGGTGAGGGGCAGCAGCCAGCGTTTTTTATCTTGAATCTTGACGAGTTTCTGACAAATCAGAGCCAATGTAATGACAAATCCAAGAATGAAGATCAAGGACAGTTCAACCAGTACAAAAGAGAAAGAAACAATCCAGGCAATATTCAACACGCAGGAAATTCTGAAAAGGCCGGAAATCTGATTGACCGCATTATCGTAATAGCTATCATTCTTCCTTGCTATCATCACGATCACAGAAATCAGCAGCAACGAATAGATAACGCTCCAGATGCTGAAGGTGGCTGGGCTGGGTGTAATCAGGGTCACATACATATCCGAAATTTGCTTTTGTGAGAGTCCGTTGATTAAGCCTATCGCACCCAGTGTGTTGACAGCCAGCGTGACGACAAAAAATAATCCATTAATCCAGGCTTTTCTTGTTCGATCCATCATCGTTCTCCTTGGTTATTCTTGAAAAAAAAGAGATAGATAATATCTGTAATTACTTATTGTACCTTTAAATCGTGTTGGTTTCGGTTTGCAGTGCGTTAAGCGTGTTTTGATCATAGAGCTCCTATGAGGTATATCACTATTATGTAAATAAAAGTAGAAAATGCGATATAATCAACTATAATAATGATACATCGTTATTTCGCCAGAGTATGAATGATTGGCAACGGTAAATCATGCGATCATTGATTCACTCGAACCAGGCGGCGAGAAGAATTGGGTCACTGGTCCACTGCGCGGATGATTGCTAAGCTGGCGGTTTCTGTGTACGAATAAATCGGGAAACGATCTGGATGAATCACAGAGCATTTCCCCGGAAATCCCTCCAGAAAAAGGAGCAAATGAATGGCACGACGACCTGCTGCTGATAAACATCCACCGGAATTACCGCCCACGCTGCTAAAAGCGTTTGATATTCATCAACTGCCATCAAACGAATCGGACGAAGCGGAGGACCTGGCAGTGGCGCATGTAGGCGAGCGCCTACACGAATTACGCCTCCAAAAGAATTTAAGCATTCGCAGCCTGGCAGCCCGCAGCGGGTTGGCGATTAACACGCTCAGCATGATCGAAAATGGCAAGACGTCTCCCTCGGTGAGCACGCTTCAGATCCTGGCGCGCGCGCTTGAGGTGCCGATTGCGGCTTTCTTTGAGCATGCGGCTGTTGAAAAGAAGGTTGTCCACGTACGCAGGCAGCAACGTCCCGGAATTACCGTGGATGCAACCCATTTGGAGCATCTCGGCAAAAATCTGGCGGGCAGTGCCGTGCAGCCTTTTGTCATCACGCTGGAGCCGGGTTCTGGCAGCGGAAAGAGCCTGATCGTCCACACCGGGCATGAGTTCGTCTACTGCCTTAGCGGGCAAGTAAGATATACAATCCAGGCAGAAACCTATTTTCTCGAAGAGGGAGACAGCATTGTCTTTGAATCGCACCTCCCTCACTGCTGGGAAAACACCGGCGACGCTCTGGCCCGAATCATTCTCGTGCTCATTCCCGCAGACATTCGGGATAAGCCCGCAGAAATCCATTTTCCATTGGAGTAAAGGTACTAAAGGAGAAAAGCATGAAAATCGCATTGATTACCGATGATGGACAGACCATCAGCCAGCATTTTGGCCGCGCTCCCTATTACCTGGTCGTCACAATCGAGGAGGGAAAGGAAGTGCAGCGGGAGATGCGAGAAAAGCTGGGTCACAACCAATTTGCCAGCCAGGAGCATGGCGAGCACAACCATGACGAACGGCACGGCCTCGACTCCGACTCGCACAACAAACACGCCAGCATGGCACAGGCGATTGCAGACTGCGAGGCGGTCATCTGCGGCGGGATGGGTTCGGGCGCTTACGAAAGCATGCGCCGGCTCAATATCCGGCCGGTGGTGACGGACCTAAGCGTCATTAATGAAGCGGTTCAGGCGTATATCGATAAAAAACTCACCGACCATACCGAACTACTTCATTAGTCCATCCTTTCTGAGCAATCAGGCAAAAGAATTCCAACAATAAGCCCACAGCCAAAGCATTGGCATGGGTTTACACCGGAAGCAAAAGAAAATATCCGGATTTCAATCAACCGATTTCAAAAAAGGAGAATAGCAATGGAAAACAGTGTACCTCAAATCATTCCCATGCCGCGCATCGGCGATCAGGCCCCCGAATTCAAGGCAGTCACCACTCAGGGTCCCATCAACTTTCCCCAGGATTATACCGGCAGCTGGGTAATCCTCTTCAGCCATCCCGCAGATTTTACCCCGGTCTGCACCTCCGAATTTATGACGTTTGCCACCCTGGAAGGCAAATTCAATCAGGCCAATTGCAAACTGGTCGGTCTTTCGGTCGATGGACTCTACAGCCACATTGCCTGGCTGCGTACCATCAAGGAAAAAATCGAATATAAGGGCATGAAAGATGTCGAAGTGAAGTTCCCGTTGATCGAGGACATCACAATGGAAGTTGCCCGCAAGTACGGCATGATCCAGCCCGGAGAAAGCAACACCAAAGCTGTGCGGGCGGTCTTCTTTATCGATCCCAAGGGTATCATCCGTGCGATGATCTACTATCCGCTCAGCATGGGGCGCAACTTTGATGAACTTTACCGTGCCTTGATTGCCATGCAGACGGCAGATGCATTCTCAGTAGCGACCCCTGCTGATTGGCGGCCCGGCGACGAAGTGATTGTCCCAACCGCTGGTTCGTGCGGCGTTGCCAAAGAGCGCATGGAGAGTAAAGATGAAATGAAGTGCTACGATTGGTTCTTCTGCACCAAACCGATCAGCAAAGAAACCATTGAAAAGACGATTCTAAAGAAGTAACACACCACCAGCGAATCGGCAAATCAGGATGATCCATCCATTGGGTCATCCTGATGCTGGTTAAATCAGGACGTTCTTTTTTTACCCGCTGGCCGCAAGACGGTGATTTGCAGCGGACATTTGATTCCTGGCAAGAAAGGGTGAACCCCCTCCGGCCTGCGGCCACCTCCCCCAAATTCTCTGAATTTGGAGGAGGGAGGGAACTATGGTTTCTGGTTGAAGTTGGGAATTCAGTTGGGTTCTTGACTTAGCCTTGAGGTAAAACCCCCTCCGGCCTACGGCCACCTCCCCCAAATTGCAGGCAATTTGGAGGAGG
>CAZHYQ010000036.1:0-17610 GCA_964536805.1 uncultured Longilinea sp. | reverse complement strand
ACAGCAGGTAGGGCGGCGAGGCATGCCAGAAATCCTCGCAGATCAGCATGCCCACCCGGCCGAAGCGCGTATCGAAGGCCTGTACCGAGTCGCCCAGGGCGAAGAAACGCCCCTCATCGAACAACCCGTAGGTGGGCAGGTAAACCTTGTGGTGTACGTGCAGCACCTCGCCGCGCGAGAGGTAGGCAGCCGAAATGTAGAAGCGGTTGCGCACGTCCTCATCCACGAAACCCACCACCAGGTCCAACTTCTGGCTGGCTTCAAGCAGCGGGCTGAAAATGGGATCGTCGCGGGTGGGGCGGTGCGAAACGGTGGGCGCCAGGTCCTGCAGCACGTATCCGGTCAGCGACAGCTCCGGGAAAACCAGCAGATCGGCCCCGCCGGCATTGGCTTCATCGATGACCGCCAGGTGTTTTTCCAGGTTGGCCGGCACGTTGCCCAGCACGGTATTGATTTGAGAAAGCGCAATGGTGAGTTTCATGGGAGGAGAGGGGGAAATTAAGGATGCAAAAGTTGGTTATTTCGTAACCGTGAACCGTGAACCGTGAACCGTGAACCGAAGAATTTTATCCACTTCACGATTCGCTTTTCACGTAATACGCTTCACACTTCACGTCTTATCCATTTTATCACTCATCGATATGGGCGGTACGCGCGGGCGGCGACGCATCCGGTTTTGTTGGCCTGATCGTTACAAATGTTGTCACAAATCTTGTATGAAGGCCATAAATTGCTATACTAAAAATGATTCATCAAAGGCTTTGCCAGCCGATCCATGCTGTTCGTTGAAGTGCAAGAAACCCTTTCATAACAATTCATGGATGCCCGTCATGCCGATCTCCTTTGGCAGAACCCTTGTTTCATTAGATCAGGGAGGGCTGAAATGAAACACACGTATTGGATTTGCATCGCGCTGGTCTTATGTCTGACCATGCTGTTCACGAATACCGTTCAGGCTGCTCCGCAATCTTTGAGGAGCAAAGTCCATCCATCCGGGGGAGATGCGGCTTTACTCCAACCGGGCCAGCTTGACCTGTCATTTGACCCCGGTTCCGGCGCCAATGACTTTGTTTTCGGCCTGGCGCTGCAGTCCAACCGCCAGGTTTTGGTCGGCGGGCAGTTCACGATGGTAAACGGCGTTGCCCATGCGGGCATTGCCCGCATGAATGCCAACGGAACGCTTGACCCGGCCTTTACCACCGCAGTGACCGGGGCAGGCTTTGCCGGACTCACCAGCATCGCCCTTCAGACGGACGGCTACATAATCGTTGGCGGAGCATTCACTGCCATAAACGGCACCCCGCGCGCCAACGTCGCGCGGCTGACCGGGGCAGGCCTGGTCGATGCCAGTTTTGACCCGGGTACGGGCGTAACAGGTACGGACGCTTATCTGAACACCGTAAAGCTGCAGGCGGATGGCAAGGTGCTGATCGGCGGATTCTTCAGCGGTGTGGGCGGCACCCCGCGCAGCAGCATTGCCAGGCTCACCAGCACCGGCTCTCTCGATACCACCTTTAACCCGGGCAGCGGAGCAAACAACGAGGTCCTGGCGATTGACGTTCAGCCTGAGGACGGCAAAGTGCTGATTGGCGGCTCGTTCTCGGCCGTCAATAATTTGACGCACATCGGGCTGGCCCGGCTGGATGGCAATGGTAGCGTGGACGGCACCTTCAATCCCATCCTCAACGGCATGGTCACGGCAATCGCCGTCCAGCCCAACCATAAGATACTGATCGGCGGCGCCTTCACGCTGGTTAACGACGTCGAGTGCAACCGCATTGCCCGCCTCAATCCCGACGGCTCCCTCGATACCTCCTTTGATACGGCCGGCGGCGCAGATAATGAAGTGGACATGTTTGCCCTGCAACCAGACGGGAAGATTGTGGTTGGCGGCAAATTCACGACCCTGGGCGGCGAGGATCGTATCCGGATCGGGCGGCTCAACCCAAACGGCTCGCTGGATGAAAGCTTTGATCCCGGCGACGGCGCCACTTATACCGTGTACGCGGCGGTGCTGCAGCCGGACGGTAGAATCCTGATCGGCGGCGGCTTTTCGGAGGTGAACGGGGTTTCCAGAAACAGCGTGGCGCGTTTACTCGGCGACCCGCTCCGGATGTACCTGCCCGTCATCACGCGATAACCCCTCGCGCGATAATCCGCCAACGCGAGGCGTAAACCGCAAAAGTAATTAACTTTTGCGGTTTTTCTTTTTTGAATTTCAAGTGCAGAGCGGCTTAGTTATTGATGGCGTCTCCATTTATGGATGTTAAATCAAGAAAAGCGAAATCCGGCGATGGATAATATCCAATCCACTGTCAATTCGTTGAACCGCCTCACCGGAAAAAGAGCCGCGCCTGGTCCTGGAAGCGACTCTTGTTATTCCCGGCAATGGCACCCCGTAACTTTTCCGCTTGAATGACGACGAATAGGGTAGATATGCAATCCATTATCCGTATAGGCAAAAGAAGGTTTAGGAGGTATGAAATGTCGAACAAATTCTTCAAGACGGCCAACGTACTGCGTTTCGTGGCCATTTTTGCGGTGCTGGTGCTCAGTGCCTGCGCGGGTGGCGTCGGTGGAAAGTACAGCCCGGCGGCCCTTTCGTCCGATGCCGTCACGGTTGACGCGCTGACCGGTGCTTCCATTGCGGCGCTGCCGCAACTCGGCGAGGTATTCTTCACCGGTACGGTGCAGGCCATGTCCGATACCAGCGTGCAGATTGCGGATATCGCTTTCCGCACCGACGGCCAGACCAGCTGGGCGCAAAACCTGGCGGTGGGCTCGGCGGTGCGCGTGCGCGCGCTGGAACTGCCCGATTCGACCCGCTACGCGGTGGACGTGCAAAGCGCTGAGGGCTTTTCAGCCTCATCCAGCAGCGTCGAGTTCAATTTCCGCGATGTGGTGGTTTCGATGGGCGCCAACAGTTGGGTCATCGGCAGCCGGACGGTTCTGGTGGACGCCAGCACTCTGATCGACAGCGGCATTCTGGCGGGCAGCCTGGTGGAAGTTGAAGGCCGGCTGGTAAACAACGAACTGCTGGCGGGCAAGATCACGCTGGAAGACAGCGGCAACCCGACCCCCATGCCCGAGGTTACCCCCCTGCCAGCCAGACAGGCTGCCATTGAACTGACCGGCAAACTGGAAGCCATCAGCAGCGCATCGCTGCAGCTGGGCGGCCTGACCTTTGCCGTCAACGCAGCCACCGAAATCAAAGATAACCCCGCCGTTGGCGACATCGTCAAGGTGGAAGGCACGCGCGCGGCCGACGGCAGCCTGACGGCGTTGGAAGTCCAGCTAGCCGATTTCGACAAGCTGCCCGAATCTGGCGTGGTTAATGCCGAAATCAAGGGCACGGTTGAATCGATTGCTCCCGCGCTGTGGGTGATTGGCGGATTCAATGTGGCGGTGGATGCCAATACCCAGCTCTCAAGCAGCCTGGCGGTTGGCAGCTTTGCCAAAGCCGAAGGTAAACTGCAGACTGACGGAAGCCTGCTGGCCCGCGAGATCAGGCCGGCTGATGAAAATAGCAGTGGCGGCGGTGACCAGAGCGGCGATGACAACGGTATGTCCGGTGAGGTCAGCAAGATCGAGTTCTCTGGTAGCGTCGAATCGATCAGCGCCGGCGTGTGGGTGATTGCAGGCAAATCGGTCATCGTCAATGCGCAGACCGAAATCACCGGCTCGCCAAAAGTGGGCGACTATGTCAAGGTGGAAGCCTTCGGCGCCAACGGCGCGTTGACCGCCAGCGAGATCAAAGCCAAAAGCACGCAATCGGGCGGCGGCGATGACGGTTCCGGTGAGGACCGCACCAGCACACCCGGTCCGGGCAATGACGATGGCGGCGGCGATCATCGCGGCACCTCCACCCCGGAACCCGGCGATGACAACGGCGGCGGGCACAATGGCGGAAGCGGCGGTAATGGCGGCGGGCACGATTAACCGCGGCTTTGAACCAACGCTTATTGAACCTTACCACACTGCATGCAGCAGAGCTTTTCCTGACCCTGGGTCCCTCAACGGCAGGGGGCGGCCGGATGGCCGTCCCCTGCCTGAACGGGCTGGAATGGACCCGGATTTGAGGGAATGCCCGGCCTAAGGTATACTCAAGCGGTCAACAATCATCTGGCATCATTGTGAAACGCCTGCCCCGCAGGAAACCTTTGGAGAGATTTCACCGGTTATGACGCTTGAGAACCTACTGGCGCGCGCGAAGAAGCAGGATATGCAGTCGCTGGCTGCCCTGCACGATCAGCTTTACCCGCTGGTCTACCGCTACGTCAGTTACCGCCTGGAGGATGAGCAGGTCCGCGAGGATATCGTCTCCGAGACCTTCGTGCGCCTGCTGGATGTGCTCAACCAGCGCGCACACACCATCCAGGACTTGCGCGCCTGGCTGATCGGCACGGCGGCGCACCTGGTCAGTGACCACTACCGGCGGCAGTACCGCCGCCCGGAAAGCGGCCTGGACCTGCACGAAGACCTGCCGGACGGGCACACCCCCGAGCACGCCGCCGAGCAAAACCAAACCCGCCGCGAGGTGCAGCAAGCCATGCGCCACCTGACCGGAGACCAGCAGCACGTGCTGGCGCTGCGTTTCTCGCAGGAGCTTTCGCTCGAAGAAACCGCCCGCATATTGCGCAGGTCGGTGAATGCAGTCAAAGTATTACAGTTTCGCGCCCTGGCGGCACTCCGCCGGGCGATGGATGAAAGAGGAAAATCAAGATGAAGCGGCCGGATGTGAACCTGGTTTTGGATGAAGCGCTGCACAAGCTGCAAAGCGGTGTACCGCTCGACCAGGTATTGGCGGAATGCGGCGAGTACGCTGCCGAACTGGCGCCCCTGTTGGAGGCCGCCCGGTGGATGCAGGCGTCCGCTCAGTCCACCGTGCCGGCCGGCGGCATGGCGCGCAGCCGCGCCCGCTTCCTGCAGGCCGCCGAGGCTAAAAGTGCCAGGGCGCTGCCCTTTTTTGCGCGTTTCCGCTGGGCGGTCAACCTGGCGGTGATCCTGCTGGTGCTGGCAGCGGCCCTGTTCTTTACCGGTATGGGCTCTGTTTCGGCGCTGCCCGGGCAGACGCTCTACCCGGTCAAACGCGCGGTCGAGAATGCGCGCCTGGCGCTGGCAGCCTCCGACCCGGCTGGCAAACTGCTGCTGGAGGAGAATTTTGATGGACGGCGCGTGGATGAAGTGCTGCGCCTGGCCGAACGGGGCCGCGGGCAGCGGGTGAATTTCGCCGGGTTCCTTTCCGGCGGCAGCGGGCAGCCCTGGATGGTGGAAGGCATTCTGCTGGAACTGGACGACGCGCAGAGCGTTGCCGCCCTCAGCCTGACCGGATCCTACGTTGAGGTGCAGGGCCAGGTGCAAGCCGACGGGCGCGTGCTGGTGAGCGAACTGCGGCTGCGCTTCTTCGAACTCGAAGGACGGCTGGCGCAGCAAAACGGCGGGCGCTGGCTGATCAACGGCGCCTGGGTGGCCATCACCAGCCAGACGCAGGTCGACCTGCCGCCGGCGATCGGGCAGAATGTAAAGATCACCGCCATTCGCCTTTCGACGCAGGATTTCCTGGCGCTTTCGGTGCGCCTGGAGGACGGCCGCGAAAAGGAACAGGTCGAGGGCAGCGCATCGGCGCAGGCGGACAGGAACGAGGACCGCACCGGAACCGCCGGGGTCGAGGATTTAAGCGGCCAGACAGATGCGCCTGAGGTGGAACTCAGCGAGACGCCCAAACCGGGCGAGACCGGCGAAGTGAAAGCAACGGATTCGTCCGGCGGCGGTCACGAAGAGGAAGCCACCCGTACCCGCGAACCTTCCCGTACCCCCGAACCGACGCGCACCTCCCAGCCGACGCGCACATCTGAACCAACCCGTACCTCCGAGCCGACCCGCACGCCCGAGCCAACCAAAACGCCGGATAAATAGGCAATCATTGTTAAAAAAATAAGCCTTGAGCCGGAACACATCCCGCTCAAGGCTTATTTGATTACGTCCTAAATTCCTTCGCCCGTATCATCTTTTCTGGACGGCTCATTCCATTGGGCCTGCAGGCGCAAATAGGTATCCTCGAGCGTTTCGGGCAACACGCGGGTTTGCGCCAGCGTGGTCATGAAGTTGGCGTCGCCGCCCCAGCGCGGCACGACATGAAAGTGCACGTGATCGGCCACGCCGGCGCCGGCCACCGCGCCGATGTTGGATCCGACGTTGAAGCCTTCGGGGTTGTAAACCGCCCGCAGCACGCTCATGGCGCGCGTGAGCAGCTCCATGATCTCGGAGCGCGTGGCCGGGTCGAGCAGTTCAAAGGTCGATTCGTGTTCGTAGGGCACCACCATCAGGTGGCCACTGGTATACGGATAACGGTTGAGGATGACGAAAGCCAGTTCGCCGCGCGCCAGGATGAGATTGGCCGGGCCGTCGGGCTGGTCGATGGCTGTGCAAAAGATGCAGCCGGGAACGCGTTCATGTTTTTGGATGTATTTCATCCGCCAGGGCGACCATAACCGGTCCATGCTTCACCGCCTGTAGGAGAAATTTACGACCGGCCTGAAACCCCCGCTTCAATGGGCCGCATTTTCGTGCAATTGTAATGCAACCCGGCGGAATGTGCAAACAAGGGGTGAAGCGTGAACAGTGAACCGTGAACCGTAAAGCGAGGGACGATGGATTATGAAACCGGTGTCAGATATCGAATAAAGGTGCAGTCCAAAAAGTGGATCCCGATTTATCGATTTACGAACCAACCTTAGGCTGGATTACGCAACAAAGGCCTATTTCCGGTTCACGCCTCACGGTTCACGCTCTCTTCATCAACTCATACCCGATCGACTCATACCTCCTCAACGCATCAACTCTTCCCTGCAAAATCAGTTGACGCTCATTCCGAAAGCGGTTATGCTAAACCACATGGAGCAAATCCCGCTCTTTGCCTCCCTTTCCCTTTCGGTCACCGATATCACCCACTATCTGCGCCAGTTGCTCGAAAGCGACGACGTGCTGCGCGACGTGTGGGTGCAGGGCGAGATTTCCAACATCTCGCGGCCTTCCTCCGGGCATATTTACTTCACCCTCAAGGACTCGACCGCCGCGCTGAAGGCCGTCATCTGGAAAACCAACGCGCTGCGCCTGCGCCTGCCGCTGCAAAACGGCACGGCCGTCGAAGCGCACGGCTACATCAGCCTGTACGAACGCGACGGAGTCTACCAGCTCTACGTCGACGCCGTCCGCCTGGCCGGCGAAGGGCGGCTCTACCAGGAATTCATGCGTCTCAAGGCCAGCCTGGAGGCCGAAGGACTGTTCGACCCCGAGCGCAAACGGGCTTTGCCGGCCCGCCCCAGGCGCATTGGCATTGTCACATCGCCCACCGGCGCTGCGCTGCAGGATATGCTCAACACGCTGCGCCGGCGCTACCCGCTGGCCGAAGTGGTGCTGGCGCCCTGCGCCGTGCAGGGCGAAAGCGCCCCGGCGGAAATTTCCGCCGCGTTGGCCCTGCTTAACCGCGGCGGCGTGGACGTGATTCTGCTGGCGCGCGGCGGCGGCTCGCTGGAGGACCTGTGGGCCTTCAACGACGAACGCGTGGTGCGCAGCATCGTTGCCTCGGCGGTGCCGGTCATCACCGGCATCGGGCACGAGACCGACTTCACCCTGGCCGATTTTGCGGCCGACCTGCGCGCGCCCACCCCCACCGGCGCTGCTGTGCTGGCCACGCCCGATAAAACCGACCTGATGGCCGAACTGAAGCGCGTGCTGCGCCTGCTCGATGACGCATTTCTGCAGGGTCTGGATATTAAGCGGCGCGCGCTCGACGACTCCGCCGCGCAACTGGAACAGAATTCGCCGCGCTGGCGCGTGCGCGACGACCGCCAGCGGCTGGACGCGTTCACCGAGCGGCTGCAACGCAACGCCCTGCATAACCTGGCGCTGCGCCGCGTGATGACCGACAGCGCCAATGCGCGCCTGCTCTCGCTCAACCCGCTGGCGGTGCTCGAACGCGGTTTTGCCGTGGTCAGCCGGGATGGAATGGTCATCCGCAGCGCCGCGCAGCTCAACCCGGGCGATGAAGTGAAGGTGCGCCTGGCAAGGGGTTCGTTTGGCGCGCGCGTCGAGAGCGTTTTGCCCGGTTCCACTGAAAATCCAACCCAGGAGGTTGTCCCATGACCCCAGCGGCCAGACCCATCGATGAATTGAGTTACGAAGAAGCCTTTGCCGAGTTGGAATCCATCGTCGCGGCGCTCGAGAACAGCCAGCAGGCGCTGGAAGATTCGCTGGCGCTGTTCGAACGCGGGCAGCTGCTGGCAAAACGCTGCGCTGACCTGCTGGATAGCGCTGAATTACGCGTACAGCAGGTCAATGCCCGCCTGCCCGATCTGCCGGAAGAAGAGGATTCGGAAGGCTGACATGCCAGGGAGTATATTCTCCAACCAGGTGCTGTGGACGGGATTGTTGGGCTGGTTTTTGGCTCAAATGCTCAAGCCGTTTGTCGAGTATCTGATCAAACGGCGTTGGAATTGGGGTCTGTGGTTCAGCCCGGGCGGCAATCCCAGCTCGCATTCGGCGCTGATGACATCCACCACGCTGGCCATCGGGCTGTATGTGGGCTTTGCCACGCCGCTGTTTGCGCTAGCCGTGGCCATCAGCATGGTGGTGGTGTACGACGCGGCCGGCGTCCGCCGCCAGGCCGGCATGCAGGCTGCCCGCATCAACCGCCTGTTTGAAGCCATTTTTACCGGTCAGCCCATCACCGATAAACGCCTCAAGGAGGTGCTGGGTCACACCCCGCGCCAGGTTATCTCGGGGGTGCTGCTGGGCGCCCTGTGCGCGATCGTGATGTATGTGATCTGGCCACCGCTCTAAAGCTCAAAAAGCTGGATAAACTCGACCTGCCTGACGAAAGTCAGCTGGACCACCGCCTTCATCAGGCCTGCGTGCGATACCGAAGATAGACCCATCCATTATCAAACCGGCGCTCGTCCAGCAGATCCAGCTCTATGCTTACGCTGCCGGGCAGAACCCGCTTGCCGCCGCCCAGCAGAACCGGTACGACCAAGAGCTGATACTCATCGACCAGCCCGGCCCGGATCGCCTGCGCGGCCAGGTTCGGACCTGCAATGGTAATATCGTGAGGCAATTGAGCCTTCAGGTCGCGCACCGCCCGCGCTTCGAATTCCCGTTCGAGGCGCGTTTTTGGTGTAGAGACCGTCTCCAGCAATTTGGAATAGACGATCTTATCGGCCGTCTGCCAGATCCGCCCGAAGTCCAGCATGGCCGGCGATAAACCAGGAATGACCTCCGGCGTTTCCCAAACCAACATCGTCTCATATTCCTTGCGTCCGTATAGATAAGTGCCGATGGGGCGGTGCCGGTCGTTGATGAAAGAGGCTACCTCCTCGGAGGGCACGGCCCAATCCATGCGGTCGGTTTCACCCGCGATGAAGCCGTCCAGCGACATCGGTGTAAAGTAGATCAGTTTGGCCATTGCAGCCTCCTTGTCGAATTACCAGGGTTGATAAAGGATTGCGTTAGTATAGTATGTTTACGTCCAATTTGCCTGCCATACAACGCCACATTGATCGCCGGCCAGGCGGCATATGGTCATTATTGCCAGGTATCCGTGGGATTTCGCTACAATAGTGTCATGCTTGAAAAACCTGCCTTATCGGACGACCAAATCCTCGCATTGTTGGGCGAAGCCTACGGGTTGAATGTTGCGCGGGTGGAATTTCTCCCGCTGGGCGCCGATGTCAACACGGCCGTCTACTGCGCGGCCTGCGCGGACTCGTCCCGTTATTTTCTGAAGCTTCGCAGCGGCCCTTTCGACGAGGTCTCGGTCCTCATTCCCCGCCTGCTGCACGATCGCGGCGTCGACGCGGTCATCGAGCCGCTCCAAACCCGCGATGGGGGGCTTTGGGCTCGTCTGGATGCCTACACCTGCGTGCTCTACCCTTATATCGAAGGGCAAAGCGGTTTTGAAGCCGCCTTAACGGATGCGCAGTGGCTGGCGTTTGGCGAAGCGTTAAAGGCCGTCCATGCCATCGTCCTGCCGGCTGCATTGGCGCAAAAGGTCCAGACGGAGCGCTATTCGCCGTACTGGCGGCAGCAGGTCAGGCAGTTTCAGGCGCTGGCGGGCAGCGGCGACTTTGCCGACCCACTGGCAGCGCAGATGGCAGCCTTTATGCGCGGCCATCAGGGAGTTATCGACCGGTTGCTTGAGCGGGCTGAACAATTCGCTTCAATCCTGCAGGCCCAGCCGCCACAGGCCGTTTTGTGCCATGCCGACATTCACGCCGGCAACCTGCTGCTGGCCCGGGATGGGAGCGTGTACCTGGTCGATTGGGATAACCCCATCCTGGCGCCCAAGGAGCGCGATCTGATGTTCATCGGCGGCGGCGTGGGCGGCATTTGGAACAGCGAACGCGAAGACAGCCTGTTTTACCGCGGCTACGGCCCGGCGGAGCTCAACCGCGCGGCCCTGGCTTATTACCGCTACGAGCGCGAAATTGAAGATATCGCCGCCTTTGCCGATCAAATCCTGTTGACTCGCGGAGCGGAAGAAGACCGCCAGCAGGGCTACGGCTATTTCACCAGCAGCTTTTTACCCGATGGGGTGATCGAAATTGCGGATCAGACCTACCAGAAATGGTTAACGGGCTGAGAATTCCTAACAGCAAGGCGCAATTCTCAAAGAGCTTGCCATCCATTGCCGAGAGCTACATGGAATAGACAATCAGCCCGGCCAGCGCGGCCAAGGCCAGAATGACAATGGTGGGCACGCGCTTGCTGAGCGCCAGCGCGGCGGCGCCGGCGGTGATGGCAGCAGCCCACCCATCGAGGATGGCCGAACGCGACAGCACCCAGGCGATCCCCAGTAGCAAACCGACCACCCCCAGCATCAGGCCGCTGGAAAAGGCCTGTACGCCCGGGTTCTTTTCGATGCGCTGGTAGCCGGCCACCACGGCCAGAATGGCGATGGGCGGGATGAGCAGCGCCGCCAGCGCCAGGCTGGCGCCCGGCCAGCCGTAGATCAGGTATCCCAGGCTGATGCCCCACAATCCGTTGGGTCCCGGGCTGATCTGTCCCACCGCGATGGCGGTGAGAAAATCCGACTCCTGCGCCCAGCCCAGCGCAATCAGGTCCTGGTGCAAAAAGGGCAGATTCCCCAGCCCGCCAAAGGAGAGCAGCGAGGCTTTCAGGAAGATCAGGAAGAATTTCAGCGGCTCGATCATATTTCCCCGGCCGTCCGGCTATGATCCAGACTGCCAACGGCCTTCCGGCTGGTAACGGCCAACCCGCCGGTGATGGCAAGAATGAGGATCGGCGACAATTGTGCCAGCGCAAACAGGAGCATGCCGCCCAGGATCAGCACGGCCGCCAGGATCAAATGCGCCCTGCCGTCCCTGCGGGCCTTCATCAGCATCGGCGAACCCAGGTCCCAGCACAGTCCCAACGTCAGCCCGATGGTGGCCGGCAGGATGCCGCGCATGGCGGCTTTGACTAGCGGCTGGTTTTGAATGTCGGTGTAGCCAGCCGTCATCAGGGCGGTGATGGCGGCGCTGGGCAGCATGAGGCCCGTGATGGCGGCCGCCAGGCCGGGCCAGCCGTGCAGGCGTTTGCCGATGATCAGCGTCATTTTTGCAAGGCCGATGCCGGGCGTCATTTGCGAAAGCGCCCAATTCTTCAGAAATTCCTCTTCCGACAGCCAGCCGTTCTTGAGGCAGGCCTGATGGATGAGGAAGAAGGTGGCGGTGCCGCCCCCGAAGGATTGCAGGCCGATCACCAGAAAGGTGCTGAAGATCTTCCAGATGCTGGCGGAGGGTTGTTGGGGCATGGGCGTGATGATATCACCACAGCGGGCATTGCGGGGAGGAAATATGGATTTAATCGGCCACTTCAAATTCTACCGGCTGCGATTCGCCTTGATTTCCGGCGCTATCTTCCACCTTCACCACCAATGAATGGCGGCCGGCGGCGGCCGTCCAACCCAGGCTGAAGGGCTTTTCGCTGCGTTCGCCGATCTTCGTGCCGTCCAGCCACCAGCTCACCCTGGAAATGCCGACGGCCTCGTTGATCTCGGTCTGCAATACCACCAGGCTGCCGGCTTTGCCGCTCAGGGTTTGCCCGGGCAGCGGGTAAGCCGTGCGCACCTGCGGCGGGGTGTTATCCACCGTAACCTGCACCACGGCAACGTCCACCCGCTGATCGGCGCGCACCACCACCAGGCGCAGCGCGTACAGGCCGTCGGCCGTGCGGGTGGTATTCCACTCTCCCAGCAGGTTGGAGGTGACCGGTTTGTCGGCTGCGCTGATTTGCAGCCAGGTGGCCGGGTTGATGCCCTGACCGGCCTGCAGGCGGTAGCTGGAAAAATCGGCGCCGCCGGCCGTACCCAATACCCGCAGCGTGCCGCGCACGGTGCTGAACAACTGCGGCATTTCGATATTCACGGCCGCGTTGGTTTGCGGAATTTGAATGGTGTCGTATTCCTCCGGCGGCAGGGGAAGCCTGGCGTTGAAGGCCCATTCCTGCGCCGCGGGCGGTACGATCATATAGGTCTCCTCGATCACCTGGGCGGGCGGGGTGAAGACGGTCGCCAGGCGGCCGGTTTCGCGGTTGATCTGGTAGGTGCGGTAGAGCGTATCCGCGGCGACGGGTTCGTTGCCGTTCAGAAACAATTCCGCCACCACATTCGGGCAGGCAGCGGTCGGCAGCCCGCCAGAGGGGTCGCAGACTTCCACGCGGCTCAACCCGGGCGGCTCCGTCCAGTCCTGCACCGGCAGGTCGCGGCTGGCGTATTGCATCACGGCGTGCCACAAACCGGCCGCGGCGCGCGCGTCGAGCTGGGCGCCATCCTCTACTCCGGGCGGCAGGCCAAACCACACCGCGGCCAGGCGCTGGCGAGTGTAACCGGCTGTCCAGGCCTGGCGTTGGTCAGCGGTCTGGCCGATCTTGGCGCCGGCCGGCCGGCCGATTTCCAGCGGGTTGGGGAAACCCAGACTGGGCCAGCGGGCGGCTTCGTCCGCGAGCACATCATGCACCAGGTAGGCCAGCGCCGGGCTGAGCGCCGTTTGCGACCCGGCTGCCGGCGCGCTGATGCCGCCCTGGCCGGAAAGATCCTCCACTGAAAGCACCAGCACCGGCTGCAGCGCCGAAGTGCCGGCCTGGCTGACACCGTATTCCATGCCCAGCGTGGCCAGGGCACCGTAGGCCTGGGCCAGTTGTAGCAGGTTGGCACTGCCGCCTTCATAGAGCAGCGCGACGGGATTGCGTTCTCCTTCGACGCCGTTCAGCCCGAGCGCGGCTGCCGAACGCCACACGGCCGTCGGCCCAATCTGGTCGATCAGCTGGCTGAGCGGGACGAGGTAATCATTGGCCAGTGCAGTCCGCAGGCGCTGCGGACCGTGGTAGGTTTTGTCGGGGTTTTCCTGCAGGCTGATGGCAGACGGGCGGCTGGCGGGCACGTCCCACACCAGGCTGGCCGGGCTGTAGCCGCGCGCAAAAGCGGCCACCGCCACGAAGGGGCTGAGCAGCGAGCCAGGTTCGTGCCCGCCCAGCGCACTGCTTTCGGCGCTGCGCGTCGATTCGCCCACCAGCGCCAGCACTTCTCCGCTGGCCGGGTCGGAGACGGCGGCCGAGGCCTGCAAGCCGTCCGGCAGGATGGCGTTGCCGGAAAGAGCCGGCAGCAGGAGCGAAGCCTGGCAGGGCTGATTGCCGGGCAGGGCTGCCTGGGGCGTACGGCCCTCCAGGCGCGCCAACTGGGTGCGCAGTGCGCAGGAAACCTGCAATTGCAGGTCGTAATCCAGGCTGGTGAGGATGCGCAGTCCGCCGCGTTCCAGGCGGTCGCGCCCGTACAGTTCCGCGAGCTGGTTAAGCGCCAGGCGGGTGAAGGCCTGCGCGACCGGGTTGGGCGGATCCAGCGGCTGGCGGAAAACAAGCTTTTCGCGCTGTGCCTGGCGGTAATCCGCATCCGAAATAGCTCCCTGGGCGTGCAGGCGGTCGAGCACGTTTCGCTGGTTTTCGCGCGCCGCCACGGGCGAATCGACCGGGTTGAGCGCAGGCGCCTCCAACACGGCAGCCAATAGCGCGCTTTCGGCCAGGTCGAGCCGGCTGCCGGATTTGCCCAGGTAGAGCTGGGCGGCGCTGTCAACGCCGTAAGCCAGGTGGCCGAAGGATGCGCTGTTAAGATACCACTCCAGCACCTGTGTGCGGCCGTACCGGGCGGTTATCTGGGCGGCCAGCAGGCGCATGCGCAGGGCGCGGTTGGTGCTGGCGGGTTCGCCGCCCAACAGCAGGTCGCTCACCAGGCGCTCGCTCAGCGTGTGGGGAATCGGATCGAGAAGGCTGCCAAGCCGGAATCCCGGGCTTTGCCAGAAGGTCGGATCGTTGAGCACCAGCACTGTTTGAATGAAAAGCGGGCTGATCGAATTGGCTTGCTGTGGGTCGAGCGGCAGCAATTTGCGCGGGACGCCCGGGTTTTCCAGCGTGAGCAATAAATGCCCGCCGCTGCGGTCGTAAATGCGGGTGGGTTCGAGCAGCGCACCGGTTTCGGGGTCCAACCAGGCCGGCAGCTGGCTGACGGGCGGCAGATCGGCGGTCAGCCTGGCGTAGCCGATGCCCAGCCAGATCAGCCCGGCCATCAATGCCACCACCATCAAGGCCGCCAGCCCCAACAGGGTAAACCGGGCGCGCTGCTGCGCCTGCCCGCGGCGTTCAAGCGAACGGCGCTGGCGGCGTCTGACGAAGAGGGGAACCGGTTGCGGTCGCACGGCAGCGGGTTAAGGCGTGCTCGAAACACCCGGAACGGGTGACGGAGTGGGCGTGCGGGATGGCGTCACCCGGCGGGTGGGCGAAGCACCCGGCGTGGCGGTGGCTGACCGGCTGAGGGTGGCCGAGGTGCCAGCGGTGGGCGACCCACTGGGCGAAGCGCTGGGCGAGGGTGTGGGTGAAATGATTTGATCGAGCCGGGCGCGCGCATCCTCCAACCAGGCAGCCTGCGCCAGACCGGCGGGCATGTCCAACAGGGCGCGGTAATCGCGAATGGCGGCGGTCAGGCTGCCATATTCCTGCTGTGCAATGCCGCGGTAATAGTAGACCTGGGCCATGTCGGCATCGGAGCGCGAGAGGTTCTCGCTGGCTTCAAACAGGGCAAAAGCCTCCTTGGTCGCGCCCATGGTCAGGTCGGCGCGCGCCAGCGCCAGGTTGGCGGGGAAAGAATCCATATTGATGACGTAGGCGTTGGAGAGATCGTTGACAGCCTGCTTATATTCCTTCAGTTCCAGGTTGACCAGGCCGCGCTGATAAAGCGCCTCGAAAGATTGGTCATCCAGCGCCACGGCCTGATCGAGCAGCGCGAGCGCCTGTTCAAACTTGCCCTGGCCGGCATAGGCCGCGCCCAGCCAGGCCAGCGCTTCCGCATCGGGCGGGCTGTATTGAATGTAAATTTGCAGCGGCTGCACTGAGTCGACGAACTGGTCATTCAATTGCAACGCGCGTCCCAGCAATTTATAAGCTGCCAGGTTGGCGGGATTTAACTGGATGGCGCCGCGCAGAGCCTTCACCGCCTCGGCGGTTTTGCCTTGCGCCAGAAGAACCTCGCCGCGCAGCAGGCTGACTTCGGGCGACTCGGGCAGCAGTTCAGCCGCCCGGTCGAGCGACGGGCCGGCTTCATCCAGCCGCCCGGCTTGAATCATATCGAGCCGTGCCGTTTCAAGGAAGATTTCGCCCAAAAGCGGATCCAGTTCGGCGGCCTTCGCCAGGTCGGCGCGGATGGCATCGCCGTAAACCTTGGGCGACTGGTCAAGGCGCAGCCGGGCACGTCCCAGGTAGGCTGGCGCATAAGCAGCCGATTTTCCAATGGCGGCATTGTAGGCCGCCAGCGCCTCATCGCTATTGCCTTCAAAGCGGTAAGCCTCGCCGATAAAATAGTACAGATCCGGCGCGTCCGGTTCGACGGCAATGACCTGTTGCAGATAGGCAATGGTGTTGGGCCAGTCGCCGCGCTCAAAGGCGCGCATGCCCGCGCGAAAAGCCTCGGTGCGCGGGTGATCGGTTTTGGCGTAAAGCGGCGTAGGCACCAGGGTGGCGTCGCCCCAGGGAGGGGTGGGCGTGGGGGTGGTGCCGCGCCCCGGCAGCGGTGTGAGCGTGGGCGGCGGCGTGGCCGTGTCATTGACCAGGAAGGCGCCCGAAGGTCCGCCCTGCTGCGCTTTTGGCCGCAGCAGCCGGGAGGCGCCGAATATGGCCGCCGAGATCAGCAGGATGACCACGATCGCAGCCGCGCCGTACAGCGCCAGCTGGCGCCAGGCTTTGGCGGCCTGCTTCTTCTGTTCTTCGGCTTCTTTTAATAGGCCGGTCTGCCAGTTGCGCTTTTGCGCCGCAAACGGCACCACCAGGGTTTCATCCACGGGCAGCACGCCCAGCACAATCAACCCGCGGCGGGCCATCACATTCTGCGGGTCGAGGCGCAGCGCCTCCTTGAGGCAGAATACGCGTTCCTTGGCGCTGTCGACCACCGTGCTCATCCACACCCAATAATCGACGCGCGCCGGGTTGATCTTGATCAGGCGGGCCAGCAAATCGCGGGCGCGGCTGCGGTCGCGTTGTTCCAGCGCCTTGAGCGCTTCCTGAACCATGTTGTCTTCGGGCGTAGGCATAGGCAAAGTGTAGCACAGGCGCCAGAGCCGGGCAAGCGTGCCACAGGGCGGGAGCGGTTGACAGTTTGGTAAGGAAGACAGAGAGGATAACCACAGAGGCACGGAGAACACGGAGAAGAGAAAAATGGGAAAGAGGAGAAGAATAGCTTATTTCTGATTGAAAAGAGCCGCAATAGTTGTGGATCTGTAGTAAGGGCGAGGCGGGAAGAGGCATCCCAGGCTCACCCGTGCATCGAAAGCCTCGCCCCAAACAGTCGGGCAAGTAGGTTGGGTTGAGTGATGGATACACGTGCTGGCATCGGCTCGGTCCGGAACGAATCCCCACAATATTCAAGCAAAGACATGATGCCCGTCAGTAGTAAAGAGGAGAAGCATGGCCGCAGCGAGTTGAGAGGGCGAGGCACGGCGGTGGTGGGTGACTCGTACTTGATTTTTCCTGCCTCGCCTCAGCCGCGCCTGCCTCTCTTCTCCCGCCTCACGCCTCACGCTTCACGATTCACGAATCACCGAATACCGAATCAACGAATACCCATTACCCCTTACCCGTTCCCCATTTTCCTACACGAATCTTTTCCAATCCCTTGACTCTTTTTTGGTTCTGCATATAATTAGCGAGCTGTCAGAAACAAAGCAGCTCGGTCACATCAAGCGACCGCTAAAAATCGAAAACGACCGTAAAGCAGGACCCGCCGCCGATGAAGAAATACGACATCGGCGAATAAAAATCAAAAAAGGGTCTTGACAAGCCACAGACTTTGAGCTAGAATTATGCTCCTGACTGAGAACGGATTTTGCGCAAGCAAATCCATCAAAACAGAATAGTCGTGGCAGAGTAAGGCCGAAGACATCGCTGTGAGAGCCGGTGTGGACCAGAGGATACGAAGGGAAACATCGGTTTTTTGCGCCTTTTTTTCGGCCGGTCGCTACGAGCAGAACCTTAACAACTGAAGAGTGATAGGAAAGCGAGCCCTTGAGAGAAAGA
>CAZHYQ010000035.1:0-17652 GCA_964536805.1 uncultured Longilinea sp. | reverse complement strand
CAATCAGACCAGTCAAAGAAAATCAATGATTTATTTACAATGTCGATAATTATTTTAAACCGCCCAGGTCTGCAATGTTTGCCGCAGGCTGGGGGTATGATCTTGCTCCGGAATCGGGCAAATGGAACGGTCTGTGTTGGTCTGTTGCTGGGCAAATGGACGTTTTGTGATGAAGCAAAGGCTTTTCCCTCCGGCCACCCTCCCCGTCCCTATGATCGGAAGAATCTTGATGACCGCGGTTGAAATTCTGCCAGAGATGGGCAATAATGTCTTTACGAATTCTTGTCCGGAGGTGCGTTTTGTATGATATTCGCGTCAAACGGGTCTACGAACCGGCATCGCCGGATGACGGCACGCGCGTGCTGGTGGACCGGCTGTGGCCGCGCGGTTTGACCGCCGAAAAGGTGGGGGCGGTGTTGTGGCTGAAGGAGATCGCGCCCAGCAACGCGCTGCGCCAGATGTTCCATCACGACGTCGACCGCTGGGACGATTTCCGCGCGACCTATTTCACCGAGCTGGACGCCAATCCTGAATCGGTGGCGCGACTGCTGGCGTTTGCCCGCCAGGGCAGGCTGACGCTGCTCTTTTCGGCGCGCGATGAGGAGCACAACCAGGCCCAGGTGCTGCGCGAATATTTGTTGTCAAAGTAGACCAGTTACCCTTGATTAAACATTGTCCGCCAGCAGGGTGATGACCGCGTTCAACAGGGCAGCCGGGACGGCTGGCGGAGTCTCGTTCAGCCAGCGTCAGGGTTCCGATGGCAATTGCAATTCAAAAACCCCCGCCGGTTTTCCGGCGGGGGTGTGATTTACTCAAACAACTGGTCGAACACGGCCTGCGGCGCAGCCGCCAGGCCGATCACCGTTGGACCGGCGTGGGCGCCAAGCACCAGCGTCACGGTTGTCAACTGCTCTTCCACCGCGTTCAGTGCGCCGCGGACCGCTTCGCGCAGCGTATCGACGCCGGGCAGGTTGCTGCCGTGCATCAACTGCAGGCGCAGCTTTTGGTCGTCAAAGCGCGCATGCACCACGGCCGCCATTTTATGCGCTGCGCGGCTGAGGGTCATTTCCTGGCCAACGTTGCTGTAGCGCCCGTCTTCCGGGTTCATGCCGATGATGGGTTTGATGCGCAAAACGGAGGCAATGATGCCCTTGATGTGGCTGACCCGCCCGCTGTGCTTGAGATATTTCATATCGCTGAAAGCCACCATGGTGATGGTGTTTTCGCCCACTTTTTTGACCGCCGCCAGAATACGTTCCTTGGACCAGCCCAGTTTAACGCCGCGCGCCGCCGTTTCAACCATCCAGCCCAGGGCAGGACCGACCGTGCGCGAATCGACCACAGTCACGTTTTGATGCTCGGTGATGCCGAGGGCATGCTCCGCCGAGGAGTACGCGCCGCTCAGGCCGGAGGAGAGGTGGATGGAGAGGATATCCTCTCCGGCATTCTCCTGGTAGACCTGCATAAAATCGCCCACCGAGGGCTGCGAGGTCTCGCAGAAATCATCAGGATATTCGGTGTACATGCGGTAGAGATCTTCGGGGAGAATATCCACGCCGTCTTTGTAGGTTTTGCCGCGGAATGTTACCTGGAACGGCACGACGGTTACACCCAATTCGGCAGCCCGTTCGTGCGTCAAATTGGCAGCGGCATCGGTAACAACTTTCATTGAATGTACTTTCCTTCTTTTCTAGATAGCGGTTGAATATTACTGTTCGTGTATAAAAAACAATTCTACCAGACCAAGATGAGAGAAGCTCTCAGATTGGACGGATAGGGAAAACCTTGCGGAATCATTAAGCCGGCGGGGATGCGCTTTAAACCTGAACGAGGTGGCAAGTCCTTGCCAGTGCGATGCTTTTCGAAATTAACCAGGCTGCATTCTTAATATTTTTTCAATTGGTTGTAACGTTTAGGATAAGCTTGATATACAATAATAACGAATCCATAATGTCTAAAATTCAAGTAAAGGGGACACCATGAAATCACCAATTGGCCGACTCTTGATAAATGGTCTGGTCGTGTCCAGTCTGCTGCTGGCCGCGGCCGCCCTGGCGAATCCAGGATCCGTGCGGGCTCAGGACGGGATCCATCTCGCGGGCGATGGGTTGTCACTCCCCGAGGAACAATCTGCCGCCGTTCCAATGCCCGAAATAAACCATGCCCCGGGCGAAGGTCCCGCGCTGGCGGCTGAACCCCAGGCGGCGGGCAACCTGGCACCGGATGGCACCCCAGTGGATACCCTCCCGGCTGCCCCAGAAGAATTTACACCGCCTGAAGTGGATGCTGGCATGCAGGGTGTGCTGGGTGCTGACCCGGAAGCTGGCGCTTCAGAGGTGCTGCCGGCTGGTGGCGGCGGGATACCTACGGCGACGGTTAATTTCGTCACGCTATCCACCAGCGCCAACATAGCATCATTGGTCACCTATCTTGATTCGCCCTCGCTCAACCAGCTGCCCGCCCGGTCTTTTCTGGCGAACGTGGTGCTCAACCCGCTGGGCGCCACTACGTCTTACCACAGCCACCCGCTCGGCGCTTTTTACAGCTCAACGGACGCTCAATGGAGCGTTTTCAATGAAGATTCTGTGGATATGCCAACCGGGGTGGCTTTCAATATTTTTACACCGCCGCAAAACAGCGTCTTCTTCACCCATACAGCCACCGTTGGCAACACCACTGCTGATCTGACCCTGCTCGACAACGTCAATCTCAACAACCACCCGGAGGCGAAGGTCTTTGCCATGCCGGCTTATAACCCGGGCGGCGGCAGCGGCGCCTACTACAACCACAAGATCGGCGTGTATTATCAGGTGTCCACCGGGCGATGGGGGATTTATAACGAGGATGCGGCTGGAATTCCGGCAGACAGCAAATTCTTTGTGTATGTCTCGCAGGGATTTACTCAGTCTTTTACGCATGTCGCGACAGTGGATAACACGCCCGGCAACTACACCATTCTGGATTCGCCGTTGCTGAACAACAATCCCAATGCCGTGATCAATGTGATGCACGATTGGGGAACATCTGGTTCGGGCGCCTATTACAATGAGGCGCTGGGGGTGTGGTACAGCTCTGGAAGGGGACGTTGGACAATTTTTAATAATAACTCCGGTGCCATTCCAGCCGGTTTAAAGTTCAATGTGCTCATTCAGCCCAAAAAGGAAGGGAGCTTCATCTTCACGGCGACTGCTAGCAACATCCAGCCTGGCATTAATGACCATGTGGCCGTCATCGACCATCCCCTGCTGAATTACAATCCCAACGCGCTGGTCTATGTCACCCACAACTGGAATCCGCCAAACACCACCGCCCGTATTATTGATATTCACCCATTGGGGGTGATCTATGTAAACAATCACTGGGCTGTGTATCATACGGATTTCGAGGCCATGGTGCCAAGTTCAGCCTATAACGTATTTGTCACTTTTCCGCAGGCCAATGCCTATGCTGCCGAGGTGACGGCGCAAAACTCGACTGCTTCCACGCTACATCTCAATCACCCGCAATTGAACAATCACACCAGCGCTGCCTTCATCCAGACCGAAAACTTTAATCCGGGTGAATTGATCACCGGGCGAACCTACGGCAACCCGACTTACGCGGCTTACGGCAGCGGCTTCTGGAACATTCTGCGGGTCGGCGGGCCAGATTTTAACTTGACCTCGCCTACCACCACGACCGCATTTAATGTCCTGCTCCCCAAGACCAACGCATTTGTACACACCACCACTGCCCTCAACAAGCCCAACCCGAGCGAGACTTGCATCGACAACCCGTTGACCAATAATAAGCCAGCCGCGAAGGTATTCGCCTATGTCAATGGCACGCCAGCTGGCGGCGGCGGGGTTTACATGGGCGACACGATTGGCGTGTTTTACTACAACACCTGGAACAAATGGTGCATCTATCGTGAAAATCTCACGGCGTTGACAAACGGCACGGCCTTCAACGTGTTCGTTTATAGCGGCGATATGTATCTGCCGCTCATCGGCAAGTAAATCCGATCGATCGGCCTGCAAAGGGCTCGAAAATTGAGTGGCGTACGGTTTACGCCACTCAATTATTTATCAGGATATTCCCTTGATCAGTTTCACCACATGCCCAATGTGGTCGCGTTCGTGCCACAGCGTGCGGCGCAGCAGTTTGCGCGGCGACCAGAACTCGCCCTCCTTGCCCAGCACGCGGTCGAGACCGGCCAGGGTTGGCAGCACACGTTCAAGCTCAGTGCGCACCAGCGGCAGCCGCTCGAAGGGATCGCGCGGGAGCTGTTCGCGCGTCAGGCTGCCGAGGTCGAGGCGGGTCATATACCACCATTCAGCGCCGGCCAGGTGGTTGAGCACACCGCGCACCGCCCAGCGTTCGCCGGGCTGTTTTTCTTCCATGGCAGCCTGCGAGGCGCCCTGCAAAGCCGCCATCAGGTCGGCGCGGCTCCAGCGCAGCAGCTGCAGCCCGCGTGCAATTTCCTCATCGCTCAGCACGCGCCAGTCGTCGCGAAACCAGGCATTCACCTCGTAACCGTCGCTGGCCTCGCTTAAATCATCCGCCACGTAATAGCACTGCCAGGTTTCCACCAGGCGCACATCGAATTCGCTCAGATCAGGCAGCCAGGAGGAACTGGCGTGCTGCCTGACCCAGGTTTCGTAAGCCACCAGCGCCTGCGGCAGCGCGATCAACGCCGAACTGCCGTCGACGCCGTCGGCATAACAACCCGGAAAATCCAGCGCCCAGGCAATGGAGTGGCCATCCATGCCATTTTCAAGTCCAACGCGTATGAGCATGTTGACACCTCGTATTAAACCAGTCTGGAAATAATATACCATATCAGAAATGAACACTCGATTATGTAATTACACCTATACTATTCTTCATGCCGGCACGTCCATCCCGCCGCTCCATGCGCCTTCCGGACTTTGATTATTCCGCCCCGGGTGCTTATTTTATTACTATCAATATCCAAAACCGTAAATCGTTGCTTGGTGAGTGCACCAATCAGGGAGTCCAGTTAAATGATTTTGGCCGCATCGTCGAGAATGCCTGGATCACGACCGCGAAATTCTTTCCGATTGAATTGGATGAATACTCCATAATGCCGGACCATTTTCACGCGCTGGTATGGTTCCTGGAGGATAAGGGTGAGTCTAAACAGCCGCATGAGGGAATTCAGGTTAGTCACGGAACACAGCCTGGATCATTGGAAGCACTGGTGCAAAATTTTAAATCTGTAACAGCGAAACGCATCAATCAAATCCGCAAATCGCCGGGGACACGCATCTGGCAGCGGAATTATTACGAGCATGTGGTCCGTGATGAACGGGATCTTGAGAATATTCGCCAATATATCCGCGAAAATCCCTACCGGATGGATTGATTAAACGACCTCGAACGGATTCAATCATCTTCGTAGGGGCGACAGCATCCGGGAACACTCCAAGGCTTGCAATCGGCATCCCTTCCCGGATGCTTCGCCCGTAAACGATGCACACCCGGGCGAAGCAGGTCGGAATCAGGGGATAATATTGCTCGTCGATCCTTCCCGACCTGCTGTCGCCCCTACAAGTACCACGCGAGCAAACCTTTGTATGTTTGCATCTCCTGTGAAATGCTGTATAATATCCGCCTAGAACTTTATTTCTACCCCTTCCCGAGGTTGCATGCCTGCTCTCACTATCACCGCCGCGCGCAATTTACAACTGGCCGCCCAGGGCCTGCTCACCCCGCCCTCCGCCCCGGCGGCCAAACCGGACGTGCTGTCCGCCATCCAACGCATGGGCGTGCTGCAGATCGATACCATCCATGTGGTGGCGCGCAGCCCCTACCTGACGCTCTTTTCGCGCCTGGGCGATTACGACCCGCAATGGCTGGATGAATTGCTGGCTGAGGGCCGACTGTTCGAATACTGGGCGCACGCCGCCTGCCTGCTGCCCATCGAGGATTATGCACTGCAGCGCCATTACATGCTGTCGGGTTTGCGCGGCTGGCTGGACGCGCGCGCGTGGATTGATTCTCACCGCGAGCTGGTGGAAAGCATTCTGGCGCGCATCCGCGCGGAAGGCGGGCTGCGCTCGGCCGATTTTGAAAACAAAAAGCCCGGCGGCGGCTGGTGGAACTGGAAGGAAGAAAAAATCGCCCTGGAGCAGCTCTTCACCGCCGGCGACCTGATGGTGGCCCGCCGCGACAAGTTCCAGCGCGTTTACGATTTACCCGAGCGGGTGCTGCCCGGTTGGGATGCCATTCAGGCTCCTCCCGATGATGAAGTTCGGCGCGATTTGGTACTGCGCAGCGTGGAAAAGCTTGGCCTGGCGCGGCCGAGGTGGGTATGGGATTACTACCGCCTGCCCAAGGCTGGCCTGCCCCACCTGCTGCAGGAACTGGCGGAAGCCGGCGATTTGATCGAAATCGCGGTGGAGGGCTGGGATGGCCCGGTTTATGTGCACCCGGCCAACGCGCCGCTGCTGGCGCAGGCCCAAAACGGCGCATTGGTGCCGACCTACACTACCCTGCTCTCGCCCTTCGATCCGCTCACCTGGGACCGCGCCCGCGCGCGCGAGTTGTTCGATTTCGACTACATGATCGAGTGTTACACACCGGCCGCCAAACGCCGCTACGGTTATTTCAGCCTGCCGGTTCTGAGCCGCGGTTTGCTGGTCGGGCGGCTGGATGCCAAAGCCCACCGCCGCGAAGGGCGCTTCGAGGTGCGCAGCCTGTTCTTTGAGCCGGGCGTACCGGTTGATGACGGACTGCTGGATGACGTGGCCGCGGCGCTGCTGCGCTGCGCCGCCTGGCACCGTACGCCGCAGGTGGAAGTGCTGCGTTGCGATCCGGAAAACGCCCTGGAGGGGTTGAGGGCGAGATTGTAGGAAGGCGATGAGTTCCGGGTTCCATGGTAAAAGAAAAATGAATTCTTCGGTCAAGGATCCGGCTGAAAAATCATCCCGGAATGAACATGTTATCTCTTTTATTTTGAATCCATTATCACTTTTTGTGATACTATTATCACGAAAAGTGATAATGAGGTAGCCATGCTTGAAGGTTTATTTTCTTCGCGCGTTCGTTCCAGACTTTTGACCACCTTCTTTTTATCCACCGAGACCGGCATGAATGCCCATGCACTCTCCTTACAGATTGGTGAAAGTTATGGCGCTGTCTGGAAGGAATTGAACCGGTTGGAAGGTCTTGGAATTCTTCAAAGTGAGAAAACTGGCCGGGTTAAGGTTTTTAGCATTAACCCGCGCTGCCCGATCGTGCCTGAGTTGAGAGGCATGGTAATGAAAACAGAAGGCTTTGGCGAGAAAATTCGCGCCAACCTGGCGGATATCGGCAAAATCCAGGCAGCTTTCATTTATGGCTCATTTGCTTCAGGCGAAAACGATGCCAAATCGGATATCGATCTGATGATCATCGGCGAGTTGGATTTGGCGGAGTTCTCTACCCGCGTGGCGCAAATGGAACATGATCTTCATCGACCGATTAATTACAGCATCTATTCTGCCAAAGAATGGCAGGCTAAGATTGCGCAGCAAGATCCATTTGTGTTGAATGTTTCTCAATCGCCGAAAGTGTTGTTGATTGGAGCGGATCATGGCATATGAATCGCTTTTGCTGGAAAAGAAGATCAAAGTTTATCGCGCCAAACCGGTTGAAATTCAACAATTGCTGCGCCTTGCCGGGCGGGACCTGGCCGCTGCGGCACGAAATTTACCAGATGAGCCGGAATGGGCGTACAGCATGTCTTACAATGCCGTATTACAATCCGGGCGCGCCTGGATGTTCCACCAGGGTTACCGGCCGCGCGGAGCCGAGAGTCACGCAGTAGTGGTTGAGTTTTTGCGGGAGAGTTTCAAGGGTCGCTATGATGCGGAGATTGCCTTGTTCGATCAGATGCGGCGGAAACGTAATCGCGTGATCTATGAAACCACCGGGTTGGTCGCAGCCAGCGAAGCCGTACAGGTTTTGGAATTTGCCAAGAAATGGGTCAAGATCATCGACAGCGAAATCACCGGGCAGATGCGCCTGATTGAAAATCCCTGATTCTTCAGCATTTTTTCACCTTTTCCCCAAAATATGACCTCTTTTGTGCCCCCAGTCCTATTGAAGCAAAGACCGGGGGCGGGTATCATTAAACCGACCGGTCGGTTTGTAAATCATTCCATCCAAGGAGCTCAGCATGCAGCAGCGCAGCGAAACCACCCGGGCAGCCATTCTGGCGGCGGCGCTCAAGCTTTTCTCGCAGCACGGTTACGACGCCACCGGCGTCGCCGAAATCTGCGCGGAGGCGGGCATCAGCAAGGGCGCTTTTTACCATCACTTTCCCACCAAGCAGACCCTCTTTCTGGCGCTGCTGAACGATTGGCTGGAAGGTTTGGACGAACAGATTCAGTCCATACTGTTTGTGGCGCCGAATATGGCCGAAGGCCTGGTGCGCATGGCCGGCATGGCCGGGCAGTTTGCCAGCCAGGCCGGCGGCAACCTGCCCATGTTCCTTGAATTCTGGACTCAGGCCAGCCGCGACCCGGCGGTGTGGCAGACCACGATTGCGCCCTACCAACGCTACCAGCGCGTGTTCGCCGGGCTGGTGCAAACCGGCATCGACGAAGGCTCGCTGCGGGTGACCGACCCGACCGTGGCAGCCCGCATGCTGGTGGCCATGGCGGTGGGGCTGCTGCTGCAGGCCTCGCTTGACCCGCACGGTGCCGATTGGCCGCGCGTCATCGAGCAGTCGCTACGGCTAATGTTGACTGGATTGCAAAAAAGGAGCGACGAATGACGATTCTGGTGACGGGGGGAACCGGGCATATCGGCAATGTGTTGATCCGCGAGCTGGCGGCAAGCGGCAAACCTGTACGCGCGCTGGTGCTGCCGGGCGAAGACCGTTCGATTCTGGAGGGCGTGCCGGTGGAATGGGTGGAGGGCAACGTGCTCAGCCCCGAAAGCCTGGTGCCGGCCTTCGCCGGGGTTGACACGGTCTACCACCTGGCCGGCATCATTTCGATCATGCCGGGGCTCAACCCGATGATGCGGCGCGTCAACGTGGAAGGGACCAAAAACGTGCTGGCTGCCGCGCGGGCTGCCGGCGTGCGTAAACTGGTTTATACCAGTTCCATCCATGCCTTCCAACATGCGCCGCACGGCGTGGTGGTGGATGAAGCCCTGCCTTTCGACCCGGAGCACGCGCTGGGCGCATATGATTGCTCGAAGGCCGAGGCGTCGCTGGCAGTGCTGAAGGCTGCCCACGAGGGGCTGGACGCCGTCATTGTGGCGCCCACCGGCGTGATTGGTCCGGATGATTTTCGTATCTCCGAAATGGGCGCGCTGATCCGATCCTGGATCAAGCCAAGCCCTTCATTTTTAATCGACGGGCGCTACGATTTCGTCGACGTGCGCGACGTGGTGAAAGGCGAGATGCTGGCCGCCGAAAAGGGCCGGCGCGGCGAAGTGTACATTCTTTCCGGCGAGCAGATTCACCTGGTGCAGATGATGTGCACGGTCAAACAGGCGCTCAACCTGCCGGTGCGGGTGTTGACCATCCCGCTGCGCTGGGCCAAATTCTTCGCTAAATTCGCGGTGATGTATTACCGCATGAGCCGCGAACGGCCGCGTTTTACGCCCTATTCCATTGAAACTGTGCGCTGCAATTCGGTCATCAGCCACGCCAAGGCCGAACGCGAACTGGGCTACCATCCGCGCGCGCTGGCGCTCAGCCTGCAGGAAACCGCCGACTGGTGGAAGCAGTATCTGTTCAAGCGAAAAACCAGCCCGGTCGCGGTGAGCGATGATTCGCCAACTCCCTGATGCGCTGCGCGGGCAGACCGCGCTAATTTCAGGCGCATCCAGCGGCATTGGGGCCGCGGCGGCGCGTAAACTGTCGGTGTTGGGGATGCGGGTCATCCTGGTGGCGCGGCGCACCGAGCGCCTGAACGCCCTGGCTGCCGAAATTGAACAGGCCGGCGGGCAGGCGCAGGTGGTCACTGCCGACCTGACCGACCCGGACGAGCGGGCCAGCCTGGTGAAGTACGCCCCCGAAACGGCCGTGCTGGTCAACAATGCCGGCCTGGGCTGGTATGGCTATTTTTCCGAGATGCCCGCCAGCCTGGTGAGCGAGATGCTGCAGGTGAACCTGATGGCCGTGGCTGAATTGACGCGCGCCTTCGTGCCGGTCATGCTGGCACGCGGCAGCGGGCACATCATCAATGTTTCGTCGGTGGTGGGCGGCCTGCCAGAGCAGGGCGTGGTGTTGTATTCGGCCACCAAGGCATTCATGGATGCCTTCACCACCGCGCTGCACCGCGAACTGCGCGGGTCGGGCGTACGGGCCGGGCTGGTTTGCCCGGGTCCGGTCTCCAGCGAGTTCTATTTGCGCGCGGCCGGGCAGCCCAACGGCAAAACGGTGCCCATCGAGCGTTTCGCCGTGCCGCCCGAACTGGTGGCAGAAGCCATCGCCGGGCTGCTGGCGCATCCCCGCCGCCGCGTGTACGTGCCGGGCTGGCTGTGGCTGAGCCGCTGGGTGGAGCCGCTGTTTGGCGGCGTCATCGATCTGCTCGGCCCGCTGCTGCTGAAAAGGGGATAGCGCAGCACCTTTTTGGTGCTTGCGGCACGTGAATAAACGATTTGCCGGTTGTAGACCGGTTTGCTGAACCCGCTTAGGGGCACTGGATGACGGCCTGCGCCCACAAGCAGCCGCCGCAGGAGGGGAACTCGTTGCCCAGGCAGTCGGACAGGTTGCTTTCCGATAGATCGCAGCCGCCGCAGGCCGTGCACGGCGCGAAGCCGAAACCCTGCACCTTCTCGCGGTAGGCCAGGTAGGCGGGTTCGCGCCAGATGTCCATCAGGCTGCCCTGGCCCACCCGCCCAACCACATGGCGGTGGTTGGCGCGCGGTTTGCCGTGCAGGTAGCTGGTGAAGTCGTGCAGCAGCGCGACACACGGGCTGACGGTGCCGTCCCAGCCGACCGCCAGCGAACCCGTCTCCAGGAAGCTGCACACATCGTTGGCGCCGCCCAGGTTGAAGCCGGCAAAGCTGACATTGCAGCCGCTGTCGAGCGCCTGCAGGAACACTTCGCTGGTGGTTTCGTCCAGGTCCATTTTGGGCAGCGAGAGATCGGGCAGCCAGCCGGAAGGCAGGTAGGTGATGCTGCGGGTGGTGTTGGCATAGAGGCGCTCGGCCTGCATCTCGGCGGTGTAGGGCAGCACGTTGCTGACCATGAAATGCACCGCCCCCAGGCGTTTGCCCAGGGCAATCACGGCCGGCAGGTCGCGGATGTTGCGGCGCATGGCCACAAAGGCGATGCCGATTTCAGGCTGGGCGCGGTGGCCGGGGCGTCGCATCTGGCGGAAGGTTGCCAGGTTTGCCAGCACGCGCGGCAGGGCGGCCCCCAGGCGCACGTCGGCGTAGGATTCGGGCGTGGCGCCGTCGATGGAGACCCAAAGGCGGTCCAGACCGGCATCCAGCAGCGCGCGCGAGCGTTCAGCACTGAGCAGCGTGCCGTTGGTGATCAGTTCCACGCGCAGGCCGGCCTGGTGAGCGCGGGCGACCATGGTGGCGATGCGCGGATGGGCCAGTGGTTCACCCATGCCGCCGAAGAAGAGCAGCGGCGGAGAGGGCAGCCGCGCAAGGTCGCTCAGCAGGCTGTCGAAGGTGGACGCGCGCATGCGCCCGAGCGGTTCGTCCCAACTGTGGCGGATGCAGGTGCGGCAGTTGAGATTGCAGCGGTTGGTGACCTCGATGTAGACTTTGCCCAGGTGCACCGCCGGATTGTGCAGGCGCAGGCCGGTGGGACTGCTTTCCAGGCGCATGCGGGCGCCGGGTTCCAGGCCGTGTGCGCGCGCCAGTTCAGGCGGCAGCACCAGCCGTCCCTGTTCATCCACCACCGCCCAGTCGACCGGTTGGATTTCGTCCATGGATACCTCGTAAGGGATCAATAACGGTAATCGTTGATTCGGTATTCGTTGAAGGGGGAATACTACTATTTTACATCATGCGGCAAATTGGAGCACCGGATCAGCCCGACGAGGAATTGCAGCATTTCGGACAGGCCGCGGTAGATATTTACCCTCACCCCAGATTATTACGATTAACGAAATCGGCTCTTTGCCCCTCTCCCAAATTTTTGGGAGAGGGGTTGGGGTGAGGGTCTGGCTAATTGCTAGCAGCTAATCCTCATATCCCAACCCGCGCACCAAATCTTTCAAAGATTCCCCGCCGGAGGCCTTTTTGCCCAGCAGGTCCTGCCAGAATTTGTCATCGTAGCGGCGCGAGCGCACCAAAATGGGCATGGGCGTGCCCCAGCCCAGCATCAGCACCTCTTCCTTGGGCTGCAGGCGCGCCAGCATACCGCGCAGCGCGTCGCGGCCGGCCAGCCCCGAAAGCACCGCAGCGATGTCGGCGTCGTCGCCCAGCCAGCCGGTGACGCGCGTGCCCAGCTGCGACATGACCTCGTCGTAAATCTGGGAGGGGCGCTGGTCGATGATCAGCAGGGTGACGTAGTACTTGCGCATCTCGCGCGCGATGGTGCTGAAGGCGGTCTGCGCGGCCATTTCGCGGTTGAGCAGCTTGTGCGCCTCCTCGACGGCAATGACCAGCGGACGCGGCTCGCTGGCGCCCTGCTGGTTCTTGAATTGGTTGGTCTGCTCCTCCCAGCGCTCGCGGATGCGGCGCGTGAGCAGGTTGCTCACCAGAAGGTAGTCCAGGTCGCTCTCGTGGTTGCCAAAGGAGAGGATGACGTGCTGCCCGGCCTCCAGCGCCTTGATGATCTCGCTCAGACCGTTGGAGGCGGGTTTTTCAACAATGTAAGGCAGGTTGAAGACGCGGTTAAGCTTGCTGCGCAGCCCGGCGGCGGCCATCTCGTTGACGCCGGCCTCGCGCGCCCAATATTCCACGCTGCCGGGGGCCGGCACCTTCTTGCCGGTTTCCTCGTCCTCCACCACCTCGCCGGAGGACATTTTGCGGAATTCGCGGAACCAATTGGCGCCAAACGAGTGAACCAGCGCATCCAGCGTGGTGGGCGTGGTTTCCTTGAGGTTGAGCTCGCGCGTCAGCATTTCGACGTCAGCCGGGGTGATGTCGCGTTCGGCGATCTCGAGGTGAAAATCGGGCGGCAGGTTGTGAATCATGGCGCCGGCGCCCAGCCCCACCACGCGCACCTTGGCCGGGAATTTGGTCTTCAGCCCCGGCACAGATTTTTTGGTATCGGAGGCGATATCGTCGAGGCCGTATTCGTTGTGCATGTCGAACACCAGCACCGAGGCCTTGTCGTACTGGATCAGCCCGGCCAGGATGATGCGCGTCAGGAAGGATTTGCCTGTGCCGGTGGCGCCGAAGATGCCCGACGAGCGCTGCACGAACTTCTCCAGGTCGAGCACGATCGGGTGGCCCTGCTCGCGCGTGGTGCCGATGACGAAGTTGCCGGGCTTGCCCGCTTCTCCAAAAATCTCTTCGATATCCTGCGGCCCCGCCAGGCGCACGGCCGCGTGGTGCGACGGGATGGTCTTGATGGGGATGGGGCGCGGATCTTCGGGGTGGGCGTCGCGCCAGGCCGGATAGCGGTCGTCGGTGAAGTCGGGGCCGCGCTCGACCATCAGCGCGGGCAGCACCGCCAGGTTGGTGTAGAGCGTCTGGCCGTGCAATTGCGCCGCCAGCCAGGCAGGCAGGCGAGCTTCGCTTTGCTCGTCGGCGAAGCGCGGATCGGTGGCGCCCAGCTGCAAATCCGTCGCCAGGCCGTAGAACCACCAGTCGCCGGACTCGATCACCACGAAGGCGCCTTCTTGCACCTGTTGAGCAGGAATCGTCAAACGAACCGAAAGCGTATCCTTAAGCGCGCCGCCGACGACGTAACCAATCGAAGTATTATTTCCGTTATTGTCCATTGTTTACCCCTCGTACTTCAAATTTCAGCATTGCACATTCAGAGATTTTCTCACCTGCGTAGAAGGCAATCGGTTTTGCGTAGGTTGGGTTGAGGGGTGATTTACATGGTTTGTTGTTCTGAAAACATCTGCCCCGAAACCCAACGACAAGCAGGATGTTGGGTTTCGCTCTGGCATAGAAAGGCAAACGTAAAGGTTACATCCGCTCAACCCAACCTACGAGGACCTTTGCATAATCAATCTATCCTGCAGTCCGCCAACGCTCCCAGCACGCTGTTTAGCGTCGCGTAGTCGTCTCTCAGAAGCGTAATGATCTCCTGCGATGCCCGGTTTACCCAATCCGTATTTCCGCAGGCTTTTTGTGCTGCGGCTGTTTTTTGGATGTGCGCCGCCAGCAGTTCCCCAATCGGCAATTCTGCCGCCCGCAGCACGTGGCGGAAGTAGCCGAACCGCCCCGCGGCGGTGAAGCGGCACAGCTCCGCCGGGCTGCACGGATAAATGGCGTCCAGCGTCAGCGGCGGACGGGGAGGCAGCAGGTGCGAGATCTGCCCGCCCTGCTCGCAGCCGACGAACAGCACGCTCACCTCCACCGGCACGTTGCGGTTCTCGCGGTTATCCGCGATCACCTCTTCACTCAAGCGGTCGGCGGTGACCAGCTGGCGCACCAGACCGTCATCGTCGATGGCGATGTCGTGAATCAGCCCGAAGATCTGGCTGCCGTCGGCCAGCGGGATGCGCACCAGGTCGCCGAAGGCCGGCACGTTCAACTGCGAAACGCGGCAGCCCACCACGCAGCCGGTGATGCCCGCGCGCAGCAGGCGTCCAATCTCGATCTCAGCCATTGTATTTACTCCTCCCGCCGGATGCATCCTTGGCGTTTTGTTTGTGCGAACCACCCTCCGGCTCGATGCCCTGTTTGCGCAGTTCGAAGGCGATCATGTCGCCGATCTGACGCTTCTCCTCGAAGGTCACCACGGCGATTTCGTGGGCGCGGTGCAGCGCGTAGGGGTAGGCGCGCGGGCCCATCATGCGGCACTGTTCGAGCAGCACGGCGTGCACCGCACCGGTCACGGCCGGGTCCGCGGCCACCCAGGCCGGGATCTCGACCCGCACCAGGTAGGCCCGCGCCGCGCTGCCGACGTTAAGATAGAAAAAGTGCGGGCGGGTGCGTTCGCTGAAGTCGCGCGCATCCGATGATTCCAGCGCGAAGACGGCCGAACGCTGCCCCGGTGTAAGGAGCCCGCGCAGCAGCGCAACGTCGCTCACGCGGCGCAGCGGACGGTGCTCGCCGGCCCGCCCCAGTTCGGCGGGCGGGGTGTCGGCCAGTTCCAGCAGGCGCACCAGCAGGTCGGCGCCCGGTTTGTCGACGTAGCCGGCCATGGCGATGCCGCGCCCGGCCATCTCGTCGGTCACGCGCAGAAAATCGCCAAAGGCCCCCTCCACCTCGGGGTCGGCGTGCGCCCCGGCCACGTCGCGCGGCTTGCGGTAGAGCAGCGGCCCGTCCACCAGCGCCAGCACCAGCCCGTCTTCCTTGGAAGCGTTTTCCAGCAGGAACATGCGTTCGCGCAGGTCGCGTTTGAGCGCCACCAGGTCCTCGTTGATCATGCCGCCGCGCGCCGGGTAGAGTTCGTCGTCGCGGAAGAGGTGGCCCGAGGTGGCCTCGGCGGGCGACTGGCCGGGCGCCATGCGGAACAGCCCGACGTTGATCAGCCCGAAGATGACCTCGTCGTGCCGCGAGGGGTTGACCTGCGAACCGTCGGCCGCCAGCACCACCGGGCGGGCATGCTCGGCTGGCGCATCTGCGGCGAAGTTGAGCGGCTCAGTCAGCGGGCAGGCGACACGCAGCCCCAACGGACGCGCCGCCGCCTCCACACGCTGCTGGAGAAAGTCCAACTGGTCGGCATAGGTCGCCAGCAGGCCGCGGGCCGTCTCCAGCCGGTCCTTGATTTCCTGCTGCTGCAGCCTGGACTGGCTGGCGTTTTGCTGGATTTGCTGTTTGATATCCTGGTAATCGACGGGCATGGGGCACCTTATCGAACATTTGTTTGAGGATATTATAACGGGAAAAGCAGGGAGGAGGGATGAGTTATGAGTTGATGAGGGAAATATAAAAATGCCAACAAAGGCTAAGAGGAATAACGGGGAAAATTATTAGGCGTACGGGATGAGGCCGGCGCCCAAGTAACCAAAAAAGCTCAAATTAATGATATTGTTTATCAACCCCCAATATTTGCACTTTTGCTACGATTACAGTGCTCACACAATAATTGAATATTTCTTGCAGTATTACTTCCGCCCTTTGAAACTGGAATGATATGATCAAACTCAAGATTCAGAGAACTGCCACACTTGACGCATTTACCGCCATCTCTATTCCAAACTGTCATTTGAACTTCCTCGGGTACCGGAACCCTAAGATTTCCCTCAAATTCTGCTTTTGCTTTTATTCTTTCAAGCTCATGGGAAAGTTTTTCCTTTTTACTATCCCACATCGTTTGTAAAACCAGAAATACTTCATTTTCGCTTAATTCGATTTCAGATCGATAAAAAGAATCTCTATACATATAATAATAGAGTTTCTCTTCTTGATTTTCTTTTGCATACCATCTTATAAATACAGGCATATCTTCTGATTTTCGCTTTAAATCCTCCCATTCAGATTGTTCGATTCTACATACCATCCAATAAGAACTATCTATCTGAAACCAACAGTAATAATGCGGAAAAGTAATATAACCTTTATTTTCGTCATGATCATAATAAATCACAGGTCCCCCATACTTAGCATTATAGTTTTTTTGTGGTTTGGTTTTATCAAAAATTGAAACTTTTACCTCCTTTAATAAACGCATGGTAGTTCTCCCCTCAATATATATTTATTCGGTAATACATTATACATAATCCAACAAGGGAAATGGCAAGTTCTTGCATCTCCTAAGAAACCAAAAAAAGCCACTTTCAAGCAAGTGTACGCGGTATATTCATTGGTTTCCTACACATTGGGCTGTCATTGAGCAACCATCTATTCCGGCGTGAATTTTAATCCAAGTTTTTCGGCATACTCAAATAGTGATTGTCGGCAGAATCGTAGGGTGCGTGGAGGGGCAGGAACGGAACGGCGTTGGGCTGCGACTGCTGCAGCCCCGGAACGCACCAGCCGGTACGCGCCAGGCAGGTTTATGGGGTCTTATTTTCGACGTGTTCTTCCCAAAAGTCACGATAGGCTTGACGCGTTTTAAGAACATAAGGCAGCCGTTGAGCAACCAGTTCTTCAGGCGTCATTCCATCAAATTTCAATCCGCGTTTATCGGCGTGTTCGAAAAAGTGATTATCGGCGGTATTACAAAAGTTGCACGCCGCTACAATGTATTCGGGCTTGTCGCGAAGCGGGTGACCCTTCGGCAGCAGGTGATCCCATGAGAGTGACAGCCAGGTGTCAAAAGATTGCCTGCCATCCACGCCGCAGTAGCGGCATTTGTAATGGTCGCGCTTGAGGATTTCCGCGGCATATCCACGTAATGCATCATCAAATTTAGACATAAAGAAATCCCTGATCGGAATTTAGTTGATAGATTTTGAAGTTTATTAGGTTTTCGCAATGCTATAATCATCCTATCACAATTAAAAGGAAATATTGAAAGACAGAAGGGAAAAATGGCTCAAGATAAAGATGATTTTTTCCAAGAACAGAAGGATTGGTCCAAACGAAAATTATCGATAATTCAATCATATCTTGCAAGTTTTACAAAAATATTAGGTAGTAGCACATCACAATCCTGTGTGTATTACGTTG
>CAZHYQ010000034.1:0-18282 GCA_964536805.1 uncultured Longilinea sp. | reverse complement strand
CATATCACCATCGTAGGCCGGCTGGGACGCGATCCCGAAATGCGCTACACCCCCAACGGGCAGGCAGTCACCAGTTTCAATGTGGCTACCGACCGCCAGTGGACCGATGCCAACGGTCAAAAGACCAAAGAGACCACCTGGTTCCGCATTTCGGTGTGGGGCAAACAGGCTGAATCCACCAACCAGTACCTCAAGAAGGGTTCCATGGTTTTGGTGGAAGGCCGCCTGACCCCTGACCCGAAAACCGGCGGACCGCGCATCTGGAAAAAGCAGGACGGCACCGAAGGCGCATCCTTTGAAATCAGCGCAACGGCCGTGCGCTTCCTCTCTACCCGCAGCGAAACCAGTGGTGGCGGCGGCGATTACAGTGAAGAAGGAGCCGCCGTACCCGCCAGCGGCGACGAAGATATTCCCTTCTAACTGCCATGAGCGAGCCAAACCCGCACGGCCTTCCGCCCATGGAGCTGCCCGCTGATTTAGACATCGTTTACAGCAACGTGGTGCGCATCAGCCATTCGCTGGCTGACTTCGTTTTCGATTTCACCCATCTGCTGCCAGGACAGGAGTCCAAGGTGGAAGCGCGGGTGGTCATGTCGCCGCCGGCCACCAAACTACTGCTGCGCGCTTTGATGGAAAACCTGGCGCGCTACGAAGCAGCCAACGGGGTCATCCAGCTGCCGGGCGAAAGCCCGCTGGCATCCGATTTATTCCGCAATATTCACCCGCCCGAAAAACCGGGCGGGTGAATCCTTTGTAACTGGACACTTTAATGGATTTCTTTGCCGATCTTTCCGAACAGGTTCATGCCGATTTTGAAGCGCGCAACAAGGCGCGCGACCAGGCATTAATGCAGGCGCGCGCGCTCACGCGGCACGCCGCCCAGACCATCCGCGCCATTCACCGCGGCGAGAGCGATTTGGCGCACGAACACCTGCGCGAGGCCCACGTGCTGGTCGACTCGTTAAAAAAGGACCTGGCCGCTTTCCCCGACCTGTTCTACGCGGGCTATACCCAGGATGCAATCAAGGAATTTGCCGAGGCCAGCCTAACGGTGGCTGCCATCGAGAACATTCCGCTGCCCAAACCGGAAATGCTCGGCATTGAATATGCCACCTACCTGAACGGGCTGGCCGAGGTGACCGGGGAACTGCGCCGGAAGACGCTCGATATCCTGCGGCAGGGTTATTCGGCCGAAGCCGAACGCCTGCTGGCCTGCATGGACGAAATTTATGCCCTGCTGATCACGGTGGACTATCCCGATGCCATTACCAACGGGCTGCGCCGCCAGACTGACCTGGTACGCGGCATTGTCGAGCGCACGCGCGGCGATTTGACCACCAGCCTGCGCGAGCAGCGTCTGCACGAGGCCATGCAAGAACTGGCAGCCCATTTGCCAGGCGTGGGCGAACTGCCCAGGGTGCAACCGCAGGATGCGGACAATTCGGGCATCTGAAATCGGGACATTTCAATACTGCCGCCGTGCCTGGTGGTACCAGCGCCAGGGCGTGGCCTCGGAAAACCAGGCTGAACTGGCTGGCGGCAGCGCCTATCACCGCGAACACGGGCGCCAGGTGCTGACCGGCCGCTTTGCGCGCCTGTTGGCCTGGCTGCTGTTGGCGTTGGCGCTGGCGCTGGCGGTGGCCGCGCTTACGCTGGGCTGGATGGGCTGAGATGGGGTTATGGCTGGCCGCGCTGGCGGCTGCACTGCTGGCGGCGGTACTGCTGTGGTGGGGAAACCGCGCACAGCGTTCGGCGGGGCTGCCAAGCGGGCGCGTGATCTATGCCGACCCCAAGCTGTGGGGGCGGCCTGAAAAACCCTTTTATGACGCGCAGTCAGGCCTGACCGGCAAGCCGGATTACCTGGTGGAACAGGATGGCAAGATCATCCCGGTGGAAGTCAAGAGCGCCTGGGCGCCGGCTGCGCCGTACGACAGCCACCTGTTCCAACTGTTCGCCTACTGCCTGCTGGTGGAACGGGCCACCGGCAAACGCCCGCCCTACGGCATTCTGCGCTACCGCGACCGGACCTTCGCCGTCGATTACACCCCGGCCCGGCAGGAACGCCTGTTGGAAGAACTCGACCGGATGCGCGCGGCCGAAAAACGCGGCGAGGCGGACCGCTCGCACGAAGAAGCAAGCCGCTGTGCCAGATGCGGTTTCCGTTCGGTTTGCGACCAGAAACTGTAAATTGGTATAATCATCCTGATGCCAACCAATACACCCCCTCCCTTTGATCGCATCGCGGTGGTTTGCCCGCCGCAAATGCCGGAAGCTGCCGCGGAGAGCAAACTGGTGGCGCATGCCCTGCGCGAATTGGGCGTGAGCCATGTGGTGGCGCTGCCGGTTTCAAATGAAGGACTGCGCGGCGAGCTGCAAGCCGGCGCATTCGACCTAATGATTGCGCTGGGCGGCGACGGCACCATGCTGCGCGCCGTTCACCTGAGTGCGCCGCAGGGCATGCCGGTGCTTGGCATCAATTTTGGACATTTTGGATTTCTCATCGAGGTGCAGCGCGAGACCTGGCGTCAAAGGCTGCCCGATCTGCTGGCCGGCCGCTACTGGGTGGAAGAACGCATGATGTTGACCAGCGAACACTGGCGCGGCGGGCGCCGGCTGGGGACCTGGCAGGTACTCAACGAAGCGGTGGTGGCCCGCGGACAAATCGTACGCCCCATCGTGGTCACGGCGCACATCGATGGCTTCGAACTGGCCAGTTACGTGGCAGACGGTTTGCTGGTGGCCACGGCCACCGGTTCCACTGCCTATGCCCTGGCGGTCGGCGGACCGATCATGCCGCCTGACCTGCGCAACATGCTCATTGTAGCCATCGCGCCGCACCTGTCGGTCGACCGGGCAGTCATTTTGCCGGAAGGCGCGCAGGTGAGACTGGGCGTGCAGACTACCCACCAGGCGGTGCTCAGCGTTGATGGGCATCCGCCGGTTTACCTGGAGAACGGCGACGAGGTGCGCGTGGTCGCCAGCGACCATACCGCCCGTTTTATCCGCTTTGAAGACCGCGGCTACTTTTACCGCAACCTGACGCGCTATATGGACAAAAACCCTTCTGCCGGTGGAACGCGATGACCCTCGAAAACAAGCCAACCCTGGATAACGTCGAACCGATCCTGTATTGTTACAACCATCCGCAGCGCGAAACCAGCCTGCGCTGCAACCGCTGCAACCGTCCCATCTGCAGCGAATGCGCCGTGCTCACGCCGACCGGCTACCGCTGCAAGGAATGCATCCGCGGGCAGCAAAAGATTTTTGATACCGCCCGGCCGTATGATTTTCCGCTGGCTGTGGTGACAGCGGGTGTGCTGTCCTTCCTTGGCAGCTACCTGGCCGGCTTTTTGTGGTTCTTCATCCTGATGGCCGCGCCGATTATAGGTGTGGTGATTGCCGAGGCGGTGCGTTGGGTGGTGCGCAAGCGGCGTTCCAAGTTGTTGTGGCAGGTGACCACCGTGGCAGTGGTGGTGGGCAGCCTGCCGCTGCTGATGGTGGCGCTGCTGCCGTTGTTCATGGGCGGATCGCTCGGTTCGCTGGTCACGCTGCTCTTCCGCGGCGCTTATTGCGTGCTGGTCACAACCAGCTTCTATTACCGTTTGACCGGCATCCGTTTGGGCCGCTAAACGGCAAGAGCAGGGATCGGGTTTATGCTGATTGAGCTGCGCATCGATAACTTCGCCATCATCCAGCACCTGGAATTGGAACTGGATATGGGATTGATGACCTTCACCGGCGAAACCGGCGCGGGCAAGTCGATCATTCTGGACGCGATCATGGCCCTGGTGGGCGGCAAGTCGGATGCAACCAGCATCCGCGCCGGCGCCGAGCGCGCCAACCTGGAAGCCGTTTTTCGCATTCCGGCTGCCAGCCGGGCCGAAATCCATGCGCTATTGCAGCGCGAGGACCTGCTGGACGAGCCGGATACGGTCACGCTGGCGCGCGAGCTGCGCCGCGAAGGACGCACGGTGGCGCGCATCAACGGCCGCAGCGTTGGGCTTAACCTGCTGCGCGAACTGGGCGCCTACCTGGTGGACATTCACGGCCAGGCCGACCATCTTTCGCTGCTGCAAGTCAAATCGCACCTGGGACTGCTCGACCGCTATGCTGGAACTGAGGCGGCTTTGAACGCTTACAAGCAGGGTTTCCAGGCACTGCGCGCCGTGCAGCGCGAACTGGCGGCGCTGCGGCAAAGCGAACTGGACGCGGCCCGCAAGACTGATTTGCTGACCTTTCAAGCCAATGAGATCGACGCTGCCAATCTGCAACCCGGCGAGGAAGAGGAACTTCGCCAGGAACGCAACCGCCTTGCAAACGCCGAGAACCTGGCCTCGTTTTCGCAGCAGGCCCTGGCGGCCCTGGATGAGGGCTCCCCGGAAGCACTGGCAGCGGCCGACCTGTTGGGGCAGGCGGCGCAAGCCCTGGCCAGTCTGAGCCGCATCGATCCCAGCCAGCAGACCTTGAGCGATCAGGCTGAAACGCTGTCCGATCTGGCCTCCGATTTGAGCCGCGATCTGCGCGCTTACCTGGAGGGCATCGAGTTCAATCCGCGCCGCCTGGAAACGATTGAAGAACGCCTGGAATTGATCCACAACCTCAAGCGCAAGTACGGCAGCGATCTGGCGGCCGTGCTGGCCTTCGCGGTACGGGCGCGCGAGGAATTGGAAACGATTGCCCACGCCGGCGAACGCATCGCCGAGTTGGAACAACGGGAAACAAAACTGCGCCGAGAACTGGCCGGGTTGGGTTGGACGCTTTCACAACAGCGCCAGGCTGCGGCCGGCCGTTTGGGCGGGAGCGTGGAACGCGAACTGGGCGATTTGAGCATGGCCGGGGCGCGTTTTGCCGTGGATATGCAGTTTGAACCGTCTGACAAAGGCTTGCCGCTGCCGGATGGTCGCATGGTTTCCTTCGACGAGAGCGGCCTGGACCAGGTGGAATTTCTCATTGCGCCCAACCTGGGCGAGGGCCTTAAGCCGATGGTCAAAATTGCCTCAGGCGGCGAGACCTCGCGCCTGATGCTGGCGCTCAAGAATGTGCTGGTCCAGGCCGATTACATCCCGACCCTGATCTTCGACGAAATTGACCAGGGCATCGGCGGCCGGGTGGGCACCGTGGTGGGTGAAAAATTGTGGCAGCTCGGGCGGCGCCACCAGGTGCTGGTGGTGACGCATTTGCCCCAGTTGGCCGCTTTTGGCGACCGGCATTTCCGCGTCAGCAAGCAGGTGCAGAATGAGCGCACGACCACCCAGGTGGAAAAATTGACCGGCAGCGCGCGCGAGGCGGAACTGGCGCAAATGTTGGGCGGCGAGAGTGCAGCCAACCTGCGGGCCGCGCAAGAAGCTTTGAACCTGGCGCGCCAATACGCCGGTGAACAAACAAAATAAGTCATTATTTACATATTTTGTCAATATATTAGGATATTCACTATACCATTCTAAAAAAACTGTCTTATAATAGGTAAGGTTTTTCTACTTGATCATTCGGCACAGATGGCCAGGGGCTCTGTGCAGAAAGGCCGACCGTGCAAGGGGACATACACGGTCGGGCTTTTTTTAAGGCGGAAGAGGAAGTCGGTAACCGGTATTCGTTGATTTGGAAAAGTAATTCTCCCCAAAAACTGGCCATTTGGCCAGGCTGCCGAACCTTGACGGTTTTGCAGGTTCTCCACTAAAATTTGGTTTCATGACTAATCAAGTCCTTGTGCGCTTCTGAGAATTTGCATGACGCCCGCTGATTGACAATCGGCCACGGGTGCTCATGCCCCGTGGCGATTTCTATTAAACGCCGCGCGATTTCTCGATGCTGCACGCTGCCGGAGCCCTTCCGGTAGAATGTTGCCAGTATCGATTTATTCGCCAGCCACGGGAAGTTTCCCGGGCTGGCGTTTTTGATTGCACAGGACTTGAAGAAGATGTCTGGTTTGAACATTTCCCCCGCATCGCTGCGCGGGGTGATTACCCAAAAGAATAATGGTGCCTATTGCGTGACAAGCCCGGCTGGCAGCCGCAACTGCGCCGTTTCAACGCGCCTGTTGAAAAGCGGTCAGGGCGACCTGGTGGTGGGCGATGAAGTGGCATTCGATGCATCCGGCCAGATCACGGCGCTGCTGCCGCGGCGCAACCGCCTCTCGCGCCGGGCTGCCGCACCGCGACCAGGGGCGTATGCTGGCGAGCAGGTGATTGCTGCCAATATCGACCGGATCGTGCCGGTGTTTGCCGCCGCCAATCCGCGCCCGGCCTGGCACCTGCTGGACCGCTACCTGGTGATGGCCGAAGCGGCCGAAATCCCGGCGCTGGTGTGCATCACCAAGATGGATCTGGTTGCCGGGCATTCCGAGGCCGAGGAGATCGAGCAGGTGGCGGCGGAATACCGCGCCATTGGCTACCCGGTGCTGCTGACCAGCGCCGCCACAGGCGCAGGCCTTGAACCATTCCGTTCCGCGTTGAACGATCAGCGGTCCGTGCTGGTTGGCAAATCTGGCGTCGGCAAGACCTCGCTGCTGAACGAATTGGAGCCCGGGCTGGGGCTGCGTGTGCAGGAAACCAACCGCATCACCGGCAAGGGCCGGCATACCACCACCGCTGCGCAACTGTTCCCGCTGGCGGCGGGCGGCGCCATCATCGACACGCCCGGCATCCGCGAGTTTGGCCTGTGGGGGGTGGAGGAAACCGATCTGGCTTACTTCTTTCCGGAAATGCGCCCCTACCTGGGCTCTTGCCGGTTTGGCCTGAACTGCCAGCATGCGGAGGAACCCGGCTGCGCCGTGCGCAAAGCGGTGTCTTCCGGGCGGATCAACCCATACCGCTTTCAAAGTTATTTGAAGTTGAGAACCGACCCATGACGACGCGTTTTGCTTCCCAACGCTCCTATACCCGCTCCAGAGGGGGGCAGGAAACCTCCGGCGATTTTGTCTGTCTGCACTGCCGGCGGCTGGTGCAAACGCACGTGCTGCTTTCCGGCGTACGCAATCGCAATCACTGCCCGCATTGCCTGTCATCGCGCCACCTGGATCTTTTCGAAGCCGGCGACCGCCTGGCAGCCTGCCTGGGCAGCATGCAGCCGGTGGCGCTGACCCTGAAACGAGATGGCAATAAATACAGCGCGGATTCCGGCGAGTTGATGCTTGTGCACCTGTGCAGCGAATGCGGCAAGTTGTCGATCAACCGCATCGCGGCCGACGATGACAATGACTTGATTTTGCAGGTGTTCCGGGCGTCGCGGTATCTGGATGCTGGATTGAAAGCGTCACTGGCGCAATGCGGCATCGTTCCGCTGGGCGCGCAGCAGGTGGGCCTGGTGCGGCAAAGATTGTGGGGCAAGGCGGCGATGAGTGAATGAGTTGATGGGCGCGTGGGTTGATGAGTAATGGGTTGATGCGTAATGAGGCAAATAACACCAGAGATCCCATCTACGCAGAACTCATTCCTCAGAACTTCGTTACTCTTTCACAAGATGCGCCACCGTGACGCCGTCGCCGCCTTCGTTTTCCTGGCCGGACTGCCAGCGTTCGACGTGGGGCGAATGGCGCAGCGCGTCGCGGATGGCCAGGCGTAATTTGCCGGTGCCTTTGCCGTGAATGATGCGCACAAACGGCAAACCGCTCAGGTAGGCGCTGTCAATGTAGCGGTCGAGCGCTTCCAGCGCATCTTCGGCCCGCTGGCCGCGCAGGTCCAATTCCATGCCGGGCGAGGGGACGAAGAGTTGTGAACGGGCTGCACCCGCTTCCCGGGTGGACGATGGTTGGACGTTTGCGGCTGCCTGGGAGGCCAGTTCTTCATCGTTTGGGCGCTGCACATCGGCCAAACGCGAGCGTACGCGCAGGTTGCCGATTTGCACTTCGACTTCGTTTTCACCCAATGCGGTGACCACGCCTTCCAGCTTGAGCGAGCGCAGCCGGATCTTGTCGCCCACGCGCAGCGGGCGAGGTGCCAGTCCGCCGACCGACCTTTCGGGTTGACGGCGCACTACGGGAGCCTGGGCAGCCTCTTCAAGCGCGCTCACCTGCTGCTGCAGCGGTTTGAGCGCTTCCAGCGGTTGGCGCGCACGTGAAAGGTCGCGGCGGACATCCTCCAGTTCGCCGCGTAACTCGAATACTTCCGCCTCGGCATCGCGGCGGGCTTTTTCCAGTAAGGTCTGGCGCTCGTCCTCCACCTTTTCCATCCGTTCAAGCCACTGCAGACGCAGCTTTTCGGCTTCGGTGCGCTGGCGGTCGGCATCGGAGCGCAGGCGGCGGGCCAGGTCGCGCTGACGGTGGATTTCATCAAGCAAATCCTCGGTTTTGAGGTCGTCCGGGTTGAGCATTTCGCGCGCGGCGGTGATGATTTCATCGGGCACGTGCAGGCGTTCGCAAATGGCCAGCGCGTTGGAGCGGCCGGGCAGCCCGATGGTGAGGTGGTAGGTCGGGCGCAGCGTGCGCAGGTCGAATTCCATGCTGGCGTTGACCGCGCCGGGTGTGCTGTGGGCAAAGGCTTTCAATTCAGGGTAATGCGTGGCCACCAGCGAGGTGATGCGCTGTTCCACCAGGTGCGCCAGGATGGCGCGCGCCAAGGCCGAGCCTTCCTGCGGGTCGGTGCCGGCGCCCAGTTCGTCCAGCAGAACCAGCGCGCGCCGGTCGGCTTTTTTGAGAATGCGAACGATGTTGGTGATGTGGCCAGAAAAGGTCGATAACGATTGTTCGATGGATTGCTCATCGCCAATATCGGCGTAAATATTTTCGAAAAGACTGATTTCGGAACCGGATTGCACCGGGATGTGCAGCCCCGACTGAGCCATCAGCGCCAGCAGGCCGACGGTCTTGAGCGTGACGGTTTTGCCGCCGGTGTTGGGGCCGGTGATGACCAGGGCATAGGTGGCTTCGTCCAGCACCACGTCAATGGGCACCACGCTGGCGGGATCAAGCAGCGGGTGGCGAGCATGGAAGAGTTTGATGGTGGTGCCTGGGTGCGCTCCATCGCGCATTTTGCGCGCCGGAACCAGCAGCGGTTCAGCCGCATGCAGGTCTTCAGCATACTTGGCGCAGGCCAGACACAGGTCCATTTCGGCCAAGGCCAGCACGATGCCGGTCAGGGTGCCGGCAAAACGCCCCACGTGGTCGGTCAGCTCCGCCAGGATGCGGCGTTCTTCGTCGCGTTCGGCCAATTCCAGCTCATGCCAGGTATTGTTCAATTCCACCACCACCAGCGGTTCAACAAACAGCGTTGCGCCGGAGGAGGATTGGTCATGGACAATGGAACGGATGCGGCCCTTGAAGTCGGCGCGCAGGGGGATGACGTAGCGCCCGTTGCGCTGGGTGATGATCTGCTCCTGCAGGATGGGCGCATTTTTGGGATCGTTGATCAGGCGTTCGAGGCGCGAAAGCAAGCGCTCATGGGCCACTTTCATCTCGGAACGGATGGAAGCCAATTTGGAGGAAGCCGAATCGAGCACCTCGCCGCGGTCGGAAATGGTGCGGGTGATTGTTTCGATCAGGCCGGGCGGAGGCGGCATGCGCGCTGCGATGGCCGACAGGCGCGGATAGGTTTCAGCCTGGCGCTCGAGAGCGCGTGATAATTCGCGCGCGGCAATCAGCGTGCCTTTGATATTGAGCAGATCTTCGCCGGTCAGCACGCCGGAGCGCGCCGCGATCTCGATCTGCGGTCGCACATCCAACGCGCCGCCAATGGTGGTCTCGGCGCGGATATTGAGCAGGCGGCGGGCTTCGCTGGTGCGGGCCTGGCGTTCGAGGGCTTCTTCCAGCTTGTCGGTCGGGCGCAGGGCGCACACCAGTTCGGCCGAGGCGCTGAAATCGGCATAAGCAGCCAGTTTTTCCAACACCTTGCTGTATTCAAGCGTGTGCAGCGATTTTTCGTCCATCGTGGGGAATTCTACCATGATGGACATTGTTTGGCTGGTATGCGGTATGGGATAACCAGCATCCGGTATAAGGTATTCGGTATGCGGAAACAATTCAGGAAGTCGATTTTTCCTCCCCGAAAGTAAACTTGGCATCGTAAACCGTGTCACTTAATACCGGATCTACGAATACCGAATTGACGAATACCTCATCAACTCATCCACCCGGTCACTCGCTCAACTCCCTTGTTATAATGAATGCAGGTGACCGAGATGAAAACTTTAGAGGAAATGCTCGACCAACACACCGCGCCAGCCCGGTTTTACGACCGGCTGGAGGACGATGCCGTGCGCTGTTGGGCCTGCGCGCACCGCTGCCTGATCAAACCCGGCCGGCGCGGCATTTGCGGCGTGCGCTTCAACCGCGGCGGCGAATTGCGCGCCCCCTGGGGCTATGTGGCAGCCGTCCAGGTGGATCCGATCGAAAAGAAACCCTTCAACCACGTGCTGCCCGGCAGCAACGCCTTTACCTTTGGCATGCTGGGCTGCGACTTTCATTGCGATTTTTGCCAGAACTGGGTCAATTCACAGGCGCTGCGCGATCCGGACGCGCGCATCTATCACGAGGCCATCCATCGCGCCTCGCCAGAGGGACTGGTGGCAGCCGCCCAGCGCAACGAGGCCGACGTCATCGTTTCCTCCTACAACGAGCCGTTAATCACGGCGGAATGGGCTGCGGACATATTTACCCAGGCACAGGCGGCAGGATTGCGCTGCGCCTTCGTCTCGAACGGCAACGCCACGCCCGAAGTGCTGCGAGCGCTGCGGCCGGTGCTCTCGGCCTACAAAGTGGACTTGAAGTGCATGCGCGACAAGCAATACCGCCAGTTGGGCGGCGTGCTGCAGCACGTGCTCGATACGATCCAGATGGCGCGCGAAATAGGCCTGTGGGTGGAGGTGGTGACACTGGTCATCCCTGGCATGAATGACAGTAATGGAGAATTATGGGATGCCGCGCGCTTCCTGGCTTCCGTTTCGCGCGATATTCCCTGGCATGTGACGGCTTTTCACCCCGACTATAAGCATACCGACTCCCCGCCGACCAGTGCTTCCACCCTGCGCCGGGCGGCCGAGATCGGGCAGGAGGCCGGCCTGAATTATGTCTACGCCGGAAATTTGCCGGGCAAGGTCGGTTCGCTTGAGGATACCCACTGTCCGGCCTGCAGCAGCCTGCTGATTCAACGGCGCGGGTACGTGATCCAGGATTACCACCTAACTAAACAGGGAACCTGCCCGAAATGCGGGACAAAAATTCCCGGCGTGTGGACGGAGCAGCCGGAGAGCGTACGGCTGAACGGCCTGGGCATGCCGCGACTGGTGTGACGAAGATCGGAGACCAGTGCCTTTAAAAGAATCAAAAAACCGGAGGTTTTGCAGCCTCTGGTTTATGGGTACCCTTCTCCCGTGATGGTCGGGAAGATGGGATAGATATCCTCGGTGGGGGTTGTGCCGGGATAACCGGGCTGGGTTGGCGTAGGCGTTGGCGTGCCGCGGAAACCGGGCGGGGTGGGGGTGGCGGTTCCGCCGCGGGGGGTCGCCTGGGTGGCAGCGGGAGGGGTGGGCGTGCGGAAATTGATCGGCGTGATCAACGGCAGCGGCGTGCCCTGGTAGACCCACGAGGTGGGCGTTGGGACGATTTCCTGCATGCCGATGATATCGGAAACGTAATCGACCGAACTCTCGCACACCGGTTCAAAATAAGAGGAAACCGTGGCCCAATCCAAGGGTTGGCCGGCTTGCCAGGCTGTTTTGAGGGCGCGCGAAAGGCAGCCCGCACCGGCGTTGTAATTCACCAGGGTAAAACGCCATAAATCGACATAACTGGCTACGTCGCCCGGGCGGTAATCGGTGAGATTTGATATGGTGCGGCCGACCTGCTGGCAGTTGGCCACCAGCCCCTCGGCAAAAACGCGCACGCTGAATGCAGCCTGGCTGAGGTCAATGCCCATCGGGCAATTCTCGCAGGAGGCATTGACCTTGCTCACCAGCGCGCCGCGCAGCATGTTTTGTTCGGGCGCGCCCAGGTTGCCAAAACCAAGATCGCAGGCGGATTGGTCCAGCACCAGCGGACAGAACTGGTTGAAGAAGCTGGGGTTCCATAACAACACGGTATCGGCGCCGTACTCGGTCAACTGGCCCAGGCCGGCTTCCTTGTAGGATTGGTAAATGCCCGGCCAAAGTTGCGATTCGCGGCTGAACATGTTCTTCATCAAGGTCGCAGGCACGCCGGTATCCTGGGCAGCCTGCATGATTTCTGCATCGAACTGGTTCTGCCAGGCTTCGATCTGCGGGCGGGCTTTCTCCAGGCCGCACTCGTTGGCCAGGTAGGGTTGTTCCAGACCGCCGTCCTGGCAGCCCGCGGCATCCACCTCGCCATTGCTGATCAGGGCGCCGGCTAAATAGTAGAATGCCTTGGACGAGCTCAGCTCGGCGGCGTTTAACGGAGTGGTCAGCCAGGCAGGCGGCCCGCCAACATCGGGGAAGACCTGCCAGATATCGGCACAGGAAGCGATCGGTCCGCCGCGCCACTGGCTGCTGATGACATCCACATAATAGAGCGGCGCATCGCTGGACGCCTGATCCGGCGACATAAAATCGCCGCGCGGCAGAATGCGCACCAACCCGGAATAGGTGGGACTGCTGTCGCCGAAGCTTGAATCAGCCCAGAATTCAATGGTCAGGCCGCGCTCGCCGGTGGGCTGCAACGGCAGGGTACAACTGTCGGCCGGGCAGCTGAAGGGCTGGCCGTTGACGGTGCCGTTGATGCGGATGATGGATTCGTTGGGTAAGGGTTCCTCGCCGGTCAGCACCAGTTCCGGTACGGCGGCGCAGGTATTCTGCGGGAATTGCAGCTCGCAGCCGGAGATGGACAGCCAGACAGCGGGCGGGGGCAGTTCCACCTCAACTTCGCGGGTGCCCTGCTGGGTGGCGAGCGAGTGCAGATAAAAGCCCTTGCAATCGGCGGAATTGTCACTGCAGGTGGAGGTGGCCAGCCATTGATTGTAGACGGTCTGACCGCAGGCGGTCAGGATTTCATCGCCGGTGGGCATGCCCTCATGCTCGACGTACATGCGGCAGGCGATCTCATTGTTTGACCAGCGCGCCAGCCACCACTCGGTTTCGGAGAAGGCGACGGTCAGGGTTGTTTTTCGAACGGTTGCTTCTGGGGTGGGGGTTGGCGTGGGAGCTTCATCCTGCGCCTGCACGCGCGGCAAACCGCCGCCCGAACCGCCCAGCAGCAGACTCATGCTAAGCAGAAAGGCAATGGCGATCAGCAGCTTGCGCGAATGATGCATCCCACTCCTCGACGAAGTTTTTGGATCGTTCCATAAGTTTATCACAGGATGCAAGGGGAGTAGTTCTGTGAATTACAGTTCTGTGTAGATGAGAAATGAGTTCTGAGGAAGGAAATCCAACTGTGGGTAAGGATTTCTTCCTCAGAGTTCAAAACTCATCTGCCCGTTTCAAGGCGTGACCGTTGCGCTCGGTGTCAGGGTGGCCGTCGCAGTGGGACTACCGGTGGTGGTGATGGTGGGGCTGGGCGTGAGGGTGGCCGTCTCGGTGGCGGTGCTGGTGAGGGTGGGCGTGTTGGTTTCGGTGGGTGTGGGGGATATGGTCAGTGCCGCCTCATAGGTCAGCACGACTTCGGAGAAGGGTACCGGGGTCATCACATAATCCAGGGCTTCCTGCAGCCTGGCTGCCAATGCCTGCGGCCGCGGCAGGTAGACTGACACGCCGACCTGGGCCGGGATCTGCCAGCGGTCGTAAAGGGCTGAATCGATATAGAACGAGCCAATGTGGTCGGGCGAACTCAAGCGCAACATGAGCGCCACCGAATCGGTGATGGTTTTCAGTTCCAGATTGGTTTGTATATACGGGCGGTAATTGGCATACAGTTCAGGAATGCGCGCCAGGCCGCCGGAGGAGGTCATGCGCAGGAAGATCTGGTTGAGCACTTCCTGCTGGCGGGCATTGCGTTCGCTTTCATTGTCATTCGGCCGCGCGCTGGCATAGCACAGCACCTCTTCGCCGCTTAAATTGACCGTACCTCCAGGCAGCGAACCGCAGCTGCGCTGCAGGTTGGTTAAAACCGTCACTTCAAGCCCGCCCAAATCGTCGATAAACGGGATCAGGTCGTCCGGGTGGACCAGGATGTAATGCTGCGGACGGATGCCAAGGTTGTATTCGAGTGCATCCGCCAGCATGCGGAACCCGCCCACGGCAAAGGCAGTGCTGATGCGCTGCATGGTGTAGCCGGGGATGTTGACAAACAGGTCCGGCGGGATGGAGATCAGGGCGGCCCGTCCGAGGCGCGGGTGGAAGACCACCAGGGTGATCAACTCAGTACGCCCGACAAAAGGCGAATTGCGGTTGGTTCCCAGCACCACCAGCGCCTGTACCTCCGATGGAATACTCACGCCGCTGATGGGCGGCGGGATGGGGGTGATGGGCGTCAAGCGCGGCGGCAGATAGGCAGGCCGGCCGGGCGGCGCAGGTGTGTCAGAAGGTTGTGGGGATGGCGAAAAAGTGGCGCTTGGGACGGGCTGGCTGGTTCCGGCAGGCGTTTTGCCAGGCTGGCAGGCAGCCGCAAACCATGCCAGCAGGAAAACTGTTGCAAGTATCAGCCGCACGCGTCGCAGGGAAATCGCTTTGTCGGTCATGGATATTTGACGATTATAGTCCAGAAAAGGACGCATCTGCCGGAACCAATCGCGCAACTCTTGCGTCTTAAATGCGTATACCTAATAGAGCGAGGCATTTCCCGGCACAAGATGGTGACTTTCAGAATTGTAAGTAAATTGTCAATGCCTGTATATACAATAATGAAGGTAGACAGCAGCAGTGCGGGGAGAAAGGTCAAAGCGGCCTGGTCAGAAGGACAGCAAAAACCTCCCTCGAAAGGTATATCTCGAATCCCTCCGGAAGTGCGATGCTTTTTGCAATCCGCGGGGTTAATATAGAAGCAAGGGCAATCAATGTTTACCTGTGTGCGGGTTTTGCCCTGAAGGAGGAGGTGCATGATGGCATCCGTGGTTTATCTGGTAGTCGGTGTGATCTTCTTGATGTTCGTCGCCTTTAGTTTTCTGGCAATCGATCGAGACGCTGATCAATAGAACATGACTGAAAACGCAACCGGCAATAAGACAGGATTGTATTCACCTTCCGGGTTCGTCCGGCAGGCTACCTGAACTTACCTGCCTCCTCTCACAGGGCGGCGGGTCTTTCGCGCCGCTGTCTGTGAAACGACAGCTTCACCTGGTGCTGCGGGTCTTTTCGGACCCGCAGTTTTCTTTTTACGCGGCGATTACCAGCAGCCGTTCCTGCCTGACCCATTCTCTTCCCGCTTCTGGCAGGGTGAAGATCGGCGCTCCTTCATCTGTGATAGAATCAGCGCAATGCGATTGAAAATCACGCTGGCGTCCAATTCGCCGCGCAGACGGCAATTGATGGGCTGGCTGGGCATCGCCTTTGAAGCGAGACCGGCCGACATTGACGAATCGCCGCTGCCCGAAGAGCTGCCGCAGCCCTATGTTCTGCGGCTGGCCGAGGCCAAAGCCCGCGCGATTGGCACCTGTTCCGCGCAGGATTGCCTGGTGCTGGCGGCGGATACCATCGTTGCCGACGACGCCGCGCTGCTGGGCAAACCGGCTGATGCAAATGAAGCACGCGCCATGCTGGCAACGTTGCGCGGGCGCCTGCACCAGGTGCACACCGCCCTGGCACTGTTCAACCCGCAGGACGGCAGCCTGATCACTGAATTGTGCAGCACCGACGTTCCCATGCGCGCCTACACGGACAGCGAAATGAATGCCTACATCGCTAGCGGCGATCCGCTGGACAAGGCCGGCGCCTATGCCATCCAGAATGCCGAATTTCACCCGGTGGGGCATTTTTCGGGCTGTTATGCCAGCGTGATGGGGCTGCCCATGTGCCATCTGCTGCGGGCTTTGCGCCGCCAGGGCCATGGGCTGGAAATCGACGTGGCGCAAATTTGCCGGGAGAATTTGAATTATGACTGCCCCATTTTTGAGGCCGTGCGAAAGGGGGAGGCGGTTGGATAATCACGCCTGTACCCGGAGGAACCATCCCGCATGAAGAAACTTCGTGCTCTCAGTATCCTGATCCTGATCGCCATCCTGGTTGGTTGCGGCCAGGGGCCGACGGCCAACACGCCGCGCGCCACCGTGACCCTGCCTTCGCCGGTGGTCAACGTGACCGCGGCACCGGAAGTCGGCCCGAGCGCCGAAGCATTTATGAAAGCCTGGCAGTCATTCGACTACGCCGGCATGTACGGCAGTTTGAGCCGCCTGAGCAAGGATGCCATCAGCAGCGAGAATTTTGCCAAGCGTTATACCACGGCTGCCGAAACCCTCAGCCTGCAGTCTCTGGATTATGCGCTCGGTTCCACACTGGTGAATACCCAAAGCGCTCAAGCCAGTTTCCACCTCACCTACCATACCGCGCTGGTTGGCGATTTGCAGTCCGACGTGGTGATGAATCTGAGCCTGGAAGACAACGCCTGGAAGGTCAATTGGGAAGATGCACTCATCCACCCGCTTTTGAAGGGCGGCAATCAGTTGCAAATGCGCGTACAAGTCCCCTCGCGCGGCACCATCTATGACAACAGCGGCAATGCGTTGGCGTTGGAATCGGATGCCTACGCGATCGGCATTGTGCCGGCTGAATTCAAGGACGGCCAGGAAGGGCGGGCGGTGGACCTGCTTTCGCGACTGACCGGCAAACCGCCGGCGTGGATCGAGGCCATTTACAAGGATCAGAGCCCCGACTACTACCTTCCGGTCGGGGAAGCATCCGGGCAGGACGTCAAGGCTGCATATGATTTGATTGTGGCGATCGGCGGCATTTACACCACGCCGTTCACCACCCGTTATTACCCGAACGGCGGCGTGGGTCCGCATGTGGTTGGCTACACCACCTATATTAGTCCGGATGAATTGACCGAATACCGCCGCAACGGCTACCTGGGCGACGAAAAGGTGGGGCGAGCCGGGTTGGAGCAGTGGGGCGAACAGTACCTGGTAGGCAAGCGGGCTGCCTCGCTGTACGTGGTCGACCCTAATGGCACGCCGATTACGCGCTTGGCCGAGGTCAAGTCGCAGCCGGCCTACAACATCTATTCGACCATTGACCGCGGTTTGCAGGAACAGGCGCAGAAAGCCATGGAAGGGTTTACTGGCGCGGCGGTAGTGCTGGAGCGCGACACTGGACGCGTGTTGGCGCTGGTCTCCTCCCCTGGATTCGATTCCAATTTGTTCGATCCAAACAACTACAACCGCCAGTTCCTGTTGAACGATTTATTCGATCCGGCCAAGAACAGTCTCTACGACCGCGCCACCCAGTCCGGTTACCCGCTCGGTTCGGTGTTCAAAATTATTGTCATGGCGGCCGGGCTGGAAAGCGGCCTGTTTACCGCCGACAGCACTTATGAATGCGGTTATGAATTCAATGAAACCGGGCGGGTGTATTACGACTGGACGCTCGCGCACGACCAGCCACCCTCCGGGCTGCTGACCCTGCCGGAAGGCTTGATGCGCTCGTGCAACCCGTGGTTCTATCACCTCAGCCTGTCGCTCTACCGGCAAAACCTGCCAACGGCGGTTTCAGATATGGCGCGAGGTTTTGGCCTGGGCAGCGCCACGGGCATCGGGCAACTGCCGGAAGTGATGGGCAACGTCCCCAATCCCGAATCGGAAGATGATGCCGTGCAGTTTGGCATCGGCCAGAGCACCCTGCTGGTGACCCCTTTGCAGGTGGCCGATTTCATCGCAGCCATCGGCAACGGCGGCACGCTCTACCGGCCGCAGGTGGTCGATAAAATCACCTCGGTGGACGGCGACCCGGTTTTTGAATTCAAACCCGAAGCCAGAGGCAAGCTGCCGGTGAGCGAGGAGAACTTGAAAATCATTCAGGATGCCATGCGCAGCGTGGTGGCCAACAAGCGCGGAACGGCTCAGTTTGTGATGGTCGGTTTGCAAATTCCGGTGTTCGGCAAGACCGGCACCGCTCAGAATGACGGACCCACGCCGCACGCCTGGTTTGCCGGTTATACCAACGCCGGCCGTTCGGATAAACCCGATATCGCAGTGGTGGTGCTGGCCGAACGCGCCGGCGAAGGTTCTGAAATCGCCGCGCCGATCTTCCGCCGCATCGTTGAAGGTTACTTTTACGGCAAACCCAATCGCCTTTACCCGTGGGAATCGACCTTCTACGTGACCGAAACACCATACCGCGAACCGACCGAAACGCCCATTGCGCCGGTCATCCCGACTGAAACACCAACACCGGAGGCAACCGCCACGCCGCAACAATGAAGGATCTGATTCCGGGCCGCGTCACTCGTTTGCAGTCTGGCTTTTACACGGT
>CAZHYQ010000033.1:0-18506 GCA_964536805.1 uncultured Longilinea sp. | reverse complement strand
GCGGGGCTAACGGCTAACCGCTAAAAGCTAACTGCTAAACCTTGTGGGGCGAGAGGGGGTCGAACCCTCACGATGTCACCATCGACGGATTTTAAGTCCGTTGCGTCTGCCGATTCCGCCATCGCCCCGATGGAATTATTTTACTCCCAACCCGAAAAGCTGTGAAGTGCCGGCGCAGCCTGGCCTGACGCTCAGGCTAATTTACGTTGAAATCGTTTGACCAGTTTGGCGTAGGTCGAGGCCAGGTGCACCCAGGGCGGTGAAAGCCGCGCCTCCACGTGTCCCTGCCGGATCACCTGGCGCAGTTCGTCAGCGCTGGTGAATGGCGGCAGCAGCAGGGTTGCCTGGCCTAATTCGCCCAGGGTGTGGGCATCCGAGCCGGCGGTTCCGGCCAGCTGATGCTGACTGGCGAACTCTTTAGCCTGCCGGTTCATACGCGGATTCAGGCAGCGGGCGTTGAAGATTTCAATGGCGTCCACCTGCGGGGCAATGTCCATCAGGTCGGCCAGTTGCCAGCCGTGGCGCTGCAAATCAAAGGGGTGCGAAACGCTGATGAAGGCGCCCTGGCTGCGTAGAATGGCGATGGTCTCTTTGGGTGTCAGGTTCGGTGGAACATTTTCCTTCACAAATGCAGCCAGCAGCTCCCCACGGGTGGTCATGATTTCTTCGCCAACCACCACCCGCCCGCCAGCCGCCGCTTGCGCCTGAAGTGCGCCCTCAATGCGGTTATGATCGGTGATGATCAAACAATCGATGCCCCGCCGGGCGGCTTCGGCGGCCAGATCCGCAGGGCTCACCAGGCAATCTTTGGACGCATCGGTGTGGCAGTGAAACTCAACCTTCCACAAGCGTTCCATGCGTCTCCCGTAACCCCATCAAATCCGGCGAGAAAACCCAGACCAGAATTCCCAAGGCAACGCCAAACCACAACGTGGCCAGGCGAATCAGAACGGTGGCGGTGGTGGCTAATGCCGGCTCGATGCCCACCAGGAGCGTCAGCATGCCGGCGATTGAAGCCTCGGCGGCGCCCAACCCGCCCGGCAGCGCTGAAACAGCGCCGATGACCGTGGCAAATGCCAGAATGAAGACGGCCGTGGCGGCTAATTGCAGGCTGGCCGGCAGCCCAAACCCCACCAAAATTAAGTAAAAGCCGATGCCTTCGCCCAACCACGAGACCGTTCCCAATCCTACTGCCAGCAGGGTCGGACCGGGTTGAAAGAGCGTGTAGCTGCCCTCGTAGAATTCGCGCAAGCCGTGAGCAAACCGGCTCGCAAACGAAAGGTTTTCCATCCAACTCAAAATTGCCAGGGCCAACGGCCGAATCTGGGAGATGACAATCACGCCCAGTAGTGCTGCCAATACAAAGGCAAAAGCCGGCCAGTAGCGCGGGTAGGCAATGATCCCTGCTGCCGAAAGCATCATGACGGCCATGCCGTCGCTGATCCGTTCGGCCACCACCACCGATATGCCGCGTCCAACCGGCACGCCGGTTTTCTGGTTCAGCCAGATGCCTTTGAGCACCTCGCCGATTTTGCCGGGCGTCACTGCCAGCGGAAAGCCCGCCACAAACAATCGCAGGCTTTCGCCCAGCGGGAATTTCCGGATGCCAATCTGACCGAGGTAAAAGTGCCATTTGAAGAAACGCAGGGTGTAATTTCCCAGGGTCAACAGCAGCACAAACGGATACAACCACCACTGGAAAGTCAGGATGCTATTCTGCACGTGGCGCAGATCCCCCAGCAGTGCCAGTCCAACCATGACCAGCACGCCCAAGATCAGGCCGGGAATCATCTTTTTCCGGATGGACTGCATGCTGAGGATTTGCGGATTTGTTTCAGGGCGCATACGTTGATTATACATGGGACGCTGCCGGATTAAAATTACAGCCTTGAAAGGGTGGAATGTTACCCATCTCCGCCACAAGGTCATGCTATAATAATTCCACTGGTTCCTGGCAGGACGTATGTGCCTGCTTCGCCCTTCCCAATCCCCATTCTGTCCCAACTCAATAACCTGTTTTCAATTGGAGGAAAGAAGTGAAACGCACAACCCTAATTGCACTTTCGATTCTTGTCATTTTGGCCATGGTGCTCTCCGGTTGCACGACCCCGAAAGCCAAAGTCACCGTGGCAACCGACGCCACATTCCCGCCGTTTGAATATGTGGATGACACCACCAAGGAAATGACCGGCTTCGATGTCGAGCTGATCAAACTGATTGCCGATAAAGCCGGCCTGGAAATCTCCATCGAAAACACGCCTTTCGATTCGGTCACGGCCGGCATCAGCCAGTGCCAGTTCGATATCGCCATTGCGGCCATTACCATCACCCCAGACCGCCAGAAGGAAATGCTCTTCTCGACGCCCTACATCAATGCGGGCCAGATTGTGGTCATCCGCAAGGATGAAGCAGCGATCAAGAGCTATGCCGACCTGGGCGGCAAGACCGTGGCCGCACAGTTGGGCACCACCGGTGCCATTGAGGCTGAGAAGATCCCGAATGTAACCTTCAAGCCCTATGACTCCTACGATCTGGCTTTCCTCGATTTGCAAAACGGCCAGGTGGATGCCGTGATCGCCGATTACCCGACCGCGCTTGGTTTCATTGGCAAAAACCCCGACAAATTGACCACCACGGGCGATGTATTCACCAATGAATCCTACGGCATTGCCGTTTGCAAGAACAAGACCGACCTCCTGGATAAAATCAACACGGCCCTTAAGGCACTTCAGGATGAAGGTAAGGTCAAGGAACTGGAAACGAAATATCTCGCCGGCCAGAAATAAGCTGTTTTAATGCCTGCGAGGTCGATCCTGACCTCGCAGGCTTTTCGGATCAAGTTAGCCATATACAGTTCTTCTCTTAAGGAAGGCTCATGAATTCATCTTCTCTGCCTGCACCCGCCACCAAATCTCTTTCAAGATCCGATAAATCCGAAAAGAAGAGCCGGATCGACCCATGGTGGGGTCTGGTTGCACTTGTTGTGGGTTTAATTGCGCTGTTATATTTCGGTTCCCCCGATCCCTACCAAAAGATGCTGCCCTTCCTCAAAGACGGCGTCCTGATCACCATCAAGATCACGCTGATTTCGTTTCTGCTGGTGGTGGTGCTGGGTTTGGTGGTCGGCCTGGCGCGGCTTTCCAAAAACACGATTATTCGCGGAATTGCCACCGTCTATGTCGAAGTGATCCGCGGCATTCCGATGATGGTTCAAATCATTTTCTGGTACTTTGCCCTGCCCGCCATCGTACAACAAATGGGCGTTTCCCTAAAAAGCGAATCTTTGATGAATTTTCGCCCGGACGGAACGGTCATGGCCATTTTTGGCCTGACCTTTGGTTACGCCGCCTACATGAGTGAAGTCTACCGTTCCGGCATTCAAAGCATCTCGCGCGGTCAAATGGAAGCGGCCCGCAGCCTGGGCATGACCTATTTCCAGGCCATGCGTTATGTCATCCTGCCTCAGGCGGTCCGCGTCATTCTGCCGCCGTTGGGCAATGAGTTCATCACGCTGCTAAAAGATACCGCCCTGGTCAGTGCTGTGGCGGTTCCTGATTTGACCCGCCGCGGCCGTGAATTTCAGGCATCGACATTTATCATCATCGAAACCTGGGTGATGGTTGCTCTAATCTACCTGACGATGACCTTGCTGGCAACCCGTCTGGTCAGTTGGGTCGAAAAACGCTCAAAGTACGAAAGGTAAACATGGAACCGATCATCCGCATTCAAAACGTTCATAAATGGTTCGGATCGGTCCATGCCTTGATGGGCATCAACCTGGAGATTCTCAAAGGCCAGGTTGTGGTGGTCATCGGCCCTTCCGGCTCTGGAAAATCCACCCTGCTGCGCTGCATCAACCGCCTGGAAGAATTCGACGAAGGCATGATTGTTGTCGACGGCATTCCGCTGGATACCGCCAAGAATATCAACGCTGTGCGCACCGAAGTCGGCATGGTTTTTCAATCCTTCAACCTGTTTCCACACCTGACTGTCTTTGACAATCTTCTCCTGGCACAAAAAGTGGTGCGGAAACGCGGCAACAATGAAAGTGAAAACAAAGCCCGCATGTTGTTGGAGAAAGTTGGCATTCCCGATAAAGCCAGTTATTATCCTTTGCAGCTCTCCGGCGGCCAGCAGCAGCGCGTGGCCATCGCCCGGGCATTGGCAATGGACCCCAAGATCATGCTTTTCGACGAACCGACCAGCGCATTGGACCCTGAAATGATCCAGGAAGTGCTGGATGTCATGCTGGGGCTCGCGCAGGACGGCATGACCATGGTGGTCGTTTCGCATGAAATGGGTTTTGCCCGTGCCGCTGCCAACCGTGCCATCCTCATGGATGCCGGACAAATCATCGAGGAAGCACCGCCCGACACCCTCTTTACCAATCCAAAACAGGAACGCACCAAAGCATTCCTCTCAAAAATCCTGTAATTTTCAAGAAGGCGGCCGGATCGGCCGCCTTTTGAATACTATCCTTGCGGTATAATCTTTTTATCTTTGCGCACCCTGTCAATCCGTTTGGGAGGTTTGCATGAAACGGCTGGTCCCCGGACTGGTGCTTATTCTGGCTCTCATTTCAATTATCCTCATCGTTCAGCCGAGTTTTTCACAGGCTAACCCTGGCAGTGCCTTGATCCTATCCAGCCCGGTGGTGTGTCCCAGCAGCGGATGCGCGGCGGGCCAGCGTTTGAACATTCAATCCAGTTTCGATCTTGGTACCTTTGAACCAGGCACAACCCCGAACGTCCAGTTTTGTGTTTATACACCTGTCGCCTGGTCGGCTTCTCAATTTCGGGTCGATCCGCGCGGCGGCGTCACCAATTCGGTCTACACGCCGTCCATCACCTATTGTACCGAAACCGCCCCTGCCAATTACACCCTCCTGGGCGGCGCGTATGCCAGCCTGGCCAGTTCCACCTTTGGCGATTCGCTCGGATTTGCCTTCCGCATTGGCGATACAGCCATTGCCTCAGGCTCGGTGTTGATGCGCGTCATGGAGCAGGCTGGCGGCAACTGGACCCGCACGCAGCAATCATTCCTGGCTATTCCCGTCATCCCCACGGCAGCCACCGTTTTTGTGGCCAATGATTCGGCTACCTGTTCAATTAACTCGCCCTGCTACATCAACAGCAGCGATGATCTCTCCGCCGGCTTCGGTACGGGGCTCAAAGACGCAATCGACGCCCGCGCTGGCAACCCGCAAGGCAGCATCGTCATTCTGGGTAATTACGCCATCAAAAGCCAGAGCGTTCTGGTCGATGAACCAGTCACCATTTCGGGTCTGAACGATTCCAGTTTGACCTATTACGGGCAGGTCTGCAGCCAGCCGATGCTGCGTATTACCGCTGGAGCTACACTGCGCAGCCTGAACATCAATGACGGCAGCTGCACCACCTCGGGCCGTGACCTGGTTGCCATCGACAGCCCGACAAACGTCACGATTGAATCCAATGATCTGGTCAATGGAGCCAACGCGGTCACCGCCACCGACAACACCGGCAATTTGCTGCTGCGCTTCAATCAGATACGTAACAATACCGGATATGCAGTGCAATTAGCGGCCGGCAGCGCAACCGGCCGCCTGGAAGCGTTGGCGAATAATTTTTACGGCAACCGCAGCGGCGCACAGGTGGAATGCAATCAAAAAGGCCGCGTCGATCACAACTTCTGGGGCGGCGATAACGTGGCCGCCTCCAACTGTACCTTTACCCCGGAAAAACGCCTGGGGGCTGCCGTTCAATTACGGCCAACCGCGCCAGGCATCCAGGCTGGCGAATTCCTGGTTGCCTCGGCACTGAGCAGCGCATTCGATGGTCAAATTTCCTTCCAACACGCCGCTGAGGGGTCGGATTTCAGCCTGTATATCCTCAATCACGGCTACACCGGGCCGGATTCCATTCCATTCACCAGCGGATCTTCCGCCCTGACGGCCTGCTCCAATTACTGGGACGTCTTTTTACCGGATGGAACCGCACCGAATTCAACCCTTGGTTTGTATTTCAAGTACAACCAGAATTCCGGCTGCACAGCCACGATTGAATCCACCGCGTATTGCGGCCAGCCTGATCAAACCCTGCTGCCGCTCCACTGGTATGATCCAGCCGCCAACCTGACGAATGGCTGGTCTACCACCGGCAAACCGCTCGGCGGTAATGCCGGTCAGGATACTGTATGTCTGCCCGATAGCGATGAAATTCGCGTGAGCATTGATTCCTCCGGCCGACCAAACCTGGCCGACGATTTGCGCTTCCTGCCATTCGTGGTTGGCGTCCCGTTGCAGAATTCAGCCATCATGCTCACCAATTTCACCAATCAATCCAGCGATTCGCAAATCCTGTTAAATTGGACTACCTCCAGCGAATACAATGTGCAATCCTTTTACGTTCAGCGCGACCTGGTTGGCGGCAGCGGTTTTCAGCGCATTTCGACAGCCGTTGCCAGCCAGGGCACGCCGCAAACCGGCGCATCCTATTCATATCTGGACACTGGTCTGGTTAACGGTACCACTTACCGCTACCGGCTTGAAATCATCACCATCAACCAGCAATCCATCTATTCTGGAGAATTGTTGGCCACGGTTGGGGTTCCGACCCCCACGCCTACCCCAACTTCCACCACCACGCCGACCGGCACAGTCACAACCACAGGCACGATTACGCTGACCCCCACCATCACCCGGACGATCACTCCGACTCGCACTCCCACTCGCACGCGCACGCCCATCCAATCCGTGCCAACCTGGACGCGTACTCCACGGCCTTCCACGTTCCGGACAAACACCCCTGTTCCCACCCGTACAGCCAACTCGTTGACCCGCACAGCCATCGCCCGCACATCTGCCGCGGGGAACAGCCAGCCTACGGCGGCAGGTACGGGTTACCCGGGGCCTGAAACAAACCCAACCCAGAGTGTCAATCCAACCAGCGCGAATCCTTACCCGGGCGAAATTGATCTCACTGCAACGGTCGCGATCGATGAAACCGGCGCTGTGATTGGTACCACAACCACCACGCCGCGATCTTTCCGCACCAGCACGCCCACCGAAACGGCCATGCCGGAAGAAGCAGCTGAATCCGGATCTGCACCGCGCGGGCCGTGGCTGCCCATTTTAATCATTCTTTCCGGCCTTTCAGCAGTCGCAGGCGTGTTGTGGTATTTATGGAGCCGTGGAATCGTCCATTTGCCCTTCTTACCTGGTAACAAGACGGAAGACAACCAGTCTGAGCAGGAAGGCAAACCGAAAAATCCTCCCGCCGGCGGATCAGAATAAGTCGCGCTTCTTCCCCTTACCACCATCGACCGGCAACCAAACCGGTCGATTCTTTTGCCGTAACAGCTTGCCTCTCAAGGCAGCCAACCATTACTAAGTTAATTATTTTTGACATTTCGATTCATTTATGCTATTCTACGCACTTAGGTTTTCCATTTAATTTATTAATTCCAGTCAATTTGGAAGGCGCGTATGCAACGCGAGCGAATATCCGAGAACGTCTACTGGTTCCAATCTGAAATCTATGCACAGGTTACTGCCGGCGCGATCACTGGACCGCAGTGGGCAGTTGTCATCGATACACTGGCATTACCGGAAGAAACCCTGGCAATGCGCCAGTTTATTGAAGAGCAACTGGGCGTACCGGTTCGTTATGTGATTAACACGCATTATCACGCTGACCATTCTGGCGGAAATTGTTTTTTCCCCGGCGCCACCATTGTTGGCAATGAACTGTGCCGCGAGCTCATTCTTACCAAAGGCCAGGCTGCACTGGAAGCAGCCCGGAAATTGAATCCGATTTTCAAACAAATAAAGATCATCGCCCCGCAAATAACATTCCGCGATGGATCGCTTTCACTGCGGGTGGGTAAAAAAAATCTGGTGCTTTTTTCGACTCCTGGTCACAGTGCAGATGGCATTTCCATCCTTGTTGAAGAAGACCGGGTTCTTTTTGCCGGCGATGCCTTTTTGCCGTTGCCCTATATTATTGATGGCGATTTTGATACCATGAACAATACCATCAAAAAAATCGGCAAACTAGGCCTCGAAAATATCGTCCAGGGCCATGGCGATATCATTCTGCGGGGCGAAATCGATGAAGCCGTCAAAGAGAATTTGAACTACCTCTCAGCTTTGCGGAAAGCCGTGCGTTCTGCCGCCCGGCGGCGCAATCCGCAGGATGCCTTGCTGGCAATTGATATCGAATCATGCGGCAAAAGCCGGGTTTATTTGGGCGGTCTCGCCGAAGATCTCCATCGACGAAATGTGCGTTTTCTTTACCATCAGATTATGGTTGAAGAATCAGCCGAATCTGCCAAAGAACCTGCCCATTTGGAAGAAGAGACCGAAGAGGCGGAAGAGTAATTCTATTCCTTGGTTAAAACAAAAAAGCGGAGTCAATGACTCCGTCTTTTGATTAGCTGAAGTTGCTTTTCACCTGCCTGTACAGCGATCAATTTGGCGGGGTGGATTTCTTGGCTGCTGCGCGTTTTAACCACAAAGCCCGTAGCCCAACTGCGCGTTCATTGCCATCGCGCAAACGCTGGAGATTGGGCCGCAACGCCCATAAAACCACCCCAATGGCAATTGCACCGTAGAGAACGTTCACCCAGGTTACACTAAAAAAAGTAGCCTGCACCACGGAAATTAACATTGCAAGTACCGCAATGCTAATGGTGGTAACGGATGCATAACCAATCAATAAATAGGTCAGGGCAGCCAGGGGTAGAATGAAAATCATCCACGGCCCGCCGACCGCAATCGCGCCGCCCAGGCAGGGCGCACCGCCGGCGCCACCGCGTAATTTTAATTGGCCGTGCGATCCTCTTTCGATTAAGAATACAGAATAATTATGTCCGAGAATTGCCAGTAAAGCGGCTGCCACCTTTACCCAAGCATTTCCTGGCACCAACCAGGCCACAATCCAATAGGTTGAAAAGCCTTTCAAAACATCCAACCCGGCTGTAAATAAACCTGCCAAAAAACCAGCAGCGCGCATGGCATTTGTTCCTCCCGTGCGGCCGCTGGCTATTTTCCGGATATCCTTGCCGCTGGCAATTTTTACGACCAACCAACCAAAGGGAATTGCGCCAACCAGATAAGAGAGGAGCAGCGCCAGCCCCAGAGTCCAAATTGACATGAGTTGTAAATTCTCCAGTGTTTTAAGCATAACCCTTTTCGAGTAAAAAGGGTGCCAGGGATTAATCCCAGATCAGGGTGATTTCCATCACCTTTTTATCGTTAATATCAAAGCCGCGGATGATCCAATCTCCATCAAATGGAACGCAGATCAGTGAAATGGCACCGGGATAAGCAAATGCATCCACATCCGTCGGCGATGGTGTCTGTGGACCGCGCGGATGGGAATGAAAAATCACGTTCAACTCGAGGTCTAGCTCCTCCAACCGGAGAAAAGCCTGCAGCTGTTCCTGCGGGTTCATCTGGAAACTGACAGGGCTGTGCTGATCATTGGTAATCATAAATGCCACTGTACAAACCCCAGGCGGTCCAGCCAGAATTCCACACCCTTCCTCGGGAAGGCAGGTTTCCAGGTGATCCAAAATCTGCTTGCGTAAAACCGATGAGATTTGCATCATCATCCCGGTATGATAAAAGCCAGTCCAGCCACCGCCGCCAGCATGATCGCTGGTTCCAACCAGGCATTCTTTAGCGGCCGGCCTTCCTCAATGCTGCCCGCCAGGCTGGTGGCCGCATAAGCCGGACCAACCAGGAGCAGCGCGTAATGCAGCGGCGGCAGTGGAAAATAATGCAACCCTACCGCCAATTGTCCAACAAACAGGGCAATACCTGCAGCCCAGGGCCAACACCATCGGCCGTTTAATCTCAGAAATAGCGTGCGCAGGCTGAGCACAGCCATGGTAGGTACAAGCGTTGCCAGAATCTCGTACAATCGCAACCCGCCAGCCCGGGCGGCGACGGCCAGGATAAGATAAAGACCAAAAGAGACGGCTGTCAGGCCAATGCTGGCTGGCGCATGGCGAAGGTCGTAATCATCCAATACAATATATTCTGCCAGCAGTACCATCACCAATAACAACCCGCCCAGGGCAAATACCGCCCACCATTCCGGCCCCACTTTCAGGGTTCCCAATGTGGTTCCCACTGCCCAGGCAGTCAATGCCGGCAGCAGCCAGAAGATGCGGGTGCGGCGGTCGCGAAAATGAGGGTGGTTCTGAAACAGCCAGGCGCTGCCTGTGATTGCCAGTATGGCCGTAATAACCGAAATCAGTGCCGGGAAGGTGAAGCGAATCACGATAAAGAAACCTGGAAGTTGCAGGGAAGTGCCCCGCTCAGGCAGGTTGACAAAGGGCGTTAGTGCGTAAGCCAGAAGGATGACTGCCACCAGTACGCTGAGGCGGTTTACATCTGGCAGATGTTGGTGTTCATCCATAATCCTTCTAAATTTTATCGCGTTTCAATGCGCTTTGACAGGGCAACCAGCCAGGTACGGGGCAAAGACGGCAGATGTGGTAAAATTAGAGGCTGAATGGAAACCCAAACCAAGCTACTTAACCCTCCTCCCCGCCTGACAACTGCCATAATTGGCGGCTTCAACGCGGTTGCAAGTCACGTCTACCTTATCCTGCCGCCCATTTTGCTGGATGTGTTTCTCTGGTTGGGGCCGCGTCTCAGTCTGGAGCGCCTGCTTTCTCCGATGATTAATGAGATGTCGGCTACCCTGCAACAATTGGGCAGCGCCGATGTGACTCAGTTAATGAACTCGACCATCGATCTTTGGAAGCAATTCGCTTCTCAGTTCAACTTCTTCAGTCTACTGCGGACTTTACCAGTTGGCGTTCCCAGTTTGCTGGCAGGCAGCGTTGAACAGGCTTCTCCGTTGGGCGGTTTCACCCTTCTGCAGGTCAACTCCACCGCCGGGATGATGCTGATTGGATTGTTAATGGCAATTGTAGGCATCCTGATGGGTTGCCTTTACTTCACCGCGGTATCACGCACAAGCATTGGCCAGGCAGCACCAACATCCTGGAATTTTTCGAGCTGGCAAGTCGGTCAGACTGTATTGCTTACCCTTCTCAGCATAACGCTGCTGCTTACGTTGGCATTGCCCGGCATGTTTATTGTCTCAATGCTCACGCTGGTCAACCCCACCCTCGCAACCACTGGTTTGTTTCTGGTCGGTCTGGCGGCGATGTGGTTTCTTATTCCGCTGGTTTTTTCGCCGCACGGCATTTTCACCCGCCAGCAAAATGCGGTAACGTCCATGCTGAGCAGCGTGCGCCTGGTGCGTTACTTTATGCCCAATGTCAGCCTGTTTATTCTTTTTGCTATTTTGATCATTCAAGGGTTTAACCGGCTTTGGTTAGTCCCGCCGCCCAATTCCTGGCTCACCCTGGTGGGAATTGCAGGTCACGCGTTCATTACCACCGGCGTGCTGGCAGCAAGTTTCGTTTTTTATCGCAGTGCCAATGCCTGGCTGGAAGAAAACCTATCCCGCATTGCCCAGGCTCGTGCCTAGTATTTTTTGGTTTGCTCCGCAGGGGGCTTTCGACAATTAATTGTGGAGGATTTTGTGGTCGCCAATAACCCTTCTTCTTATGGTGCAAAAGATATTCAGGTCCTCGAAGGCCTTGAAGCCGTTCGACGCCGCCCGGGTATGTACGTCGGCGGCACTGATCTCAAAGCCCTCCATCACCTTGTATACGAGGTCGTCGACAATTCAATCGATGAAGCCCTGGCAGGCTCCTGCAGCCGCATCATTATCACCATCCACGCCGATAGCAGCGTCACCGTGGAAGATAACGGCCGCGGCATCCCGGTGGATATTCACCCCGAGAAGAAAAAATCAGCGCTGGAAGTGGTCATGACCATCCTGCACGCTGGCGGCAAGTTTGGCCATTCCTCCTACAAGGTCTCTGGCGGCTTGCACGGCGTTGGCGTTTCGGCGGTCAATGCCCTATCGGAATGGTGCGAAGTACACGTTTGCCGCGAGGGCCAGGTATATTTCCAGCGCTATGAACGCGGCATCCCACAGGAACCGGTTAAGTCAATCGGGAAATGCGATCCCGGCAAGACCGGCACCACCACTACCTTCCGCTTCGACCGGGAGATTTTTAAGGGCGATCTTGATTTTAAATTTGATACGCTTCTGCAGCGCTTCCGGGAGATGGCTTTTGTAACCCGGCAGGTGGAAATCCGCCTGGTTGATGAGCGCGTTGGACATGAAATGACCTTCTATTTTGAAGGCGGCATTTCATCCTTTGTGCGCTTTCTCAACCGCAACCGCGAGGTGCTTCACCCGGTCTTCTATGCTTCAAAGGACCTTGAAAATATTGGTATCGAGGTCGCGATTCAATATACCGATGCCTATTCCGAATCGGTCTATTCCTTTGCCAATACCATCAACACCATCGACGGCGGCTCGCACCTCACCGGGCTGCGCACCGCGGTCACACGCGTGATCAACGACTACGCCCACAAAGCCAATCTGCTCAAGGATACCGATGCAAATTTCGCCGGCGACGACACCCGTGAAGGCATGACCGCCATCGTTTCCATCAAGCATCCCGATCCGCAGTTTGAAAGCCAGACCAAGGTCAAACTGATGAACCCCGAGGTGCAGACCTTTGTGCAGCAGGTGGTTGGCGAAGCCTTTGGATCCTTCCTTGAGGAGAATCCGCAGGCGGCCAAGGCCATTGTACAAAAATGCCTAACCTCCTCGCGCGCCCGCGATGCAGCCCGCAAAGCCCGCGACCTGGTCATTCGCAAATCAGCGCTGGAAAGCATGACCCTGCCCGGCAAGCTGGCTGATTGCTCCGAACGCGATCCAACCAAGACCGAGATGTACATTGTGGAAGGCAACTCGGCAGGCGGATCGGCCAAACAGGGCCGCGACCGGCACTTCCAGGCCATCCTGCCGCTGCGCGGCAAGATTCTCAACACCGAACGCGCCCGTCTGGATAAAATGCTGGGCAATCTTGAAATCAAGTCGATGATTTCAGCCCTGGGTACGGGCATCGGCGATAACTTCGATGTGACCAACCTGCGCTACGGACGCGTCATTATCATGACGGATGCCGATGTGGACGGCGCGCATATCCGCACACTGCTGTTAACCTTCTTCTTCCGTTTCATGCAGCCGATGATCGAGCAAGGGCATGTCTTCATTGCGCAGCCGCCGCTTTTCCGCCTGGCCTACAAGAATCAGGTCAAATATGCTTATAACGATGCGGACAAAGACAAAATCATTAAGGAACTCGGCGTCAACCCCGATAAAGTCTCCATGCAGCGCTATAAGGGTCTGGGCGAAATGAACCCGGAGCAATTGTGGGAAACCACCATGAATCCGGAAAACCGCACCCTTCTGTTGGTTACGGTGGAGGACGCGGCAGTAGCTGACCGCACCTTCGATATGCTGATGGGCGAAGCCGTACCGCCGCGCACGCGTTTTATTACCACGCACGCCAAGACGGTACGAAATCTGGATATTTAGCAACCACAAGCCCGGAGAAATCCCGGGCTTTTTCTTACCCTCTGCTACAATTTCACTATGCCTCGCCAACCCCGCAAACTTCGCCCGCAGGGTCAGATCACCCGCGGCAAGACCGCGCGCAACCGCCTGCGCCGGGTGGATAACTTCCTATGCCTGTACGACCCCGCCTTGTTGCGCCAGGCTGACCGGGCAGGCGAAATCTCATACTATGTCGACCTGGGTTACGGCGATGAACCCTTCACTACGCTGGAATCCGCCGATCGCCTGCGCCGTCTCAACCCGGACTTGCCCGTACTGGGCGTGGAGATCGACCCGGGGCGGGTCGAACGCGCGCTGCCTTTCGCGGATGCCCTCACCAGCTTCCGGTTGGGCGGGTTCAACCTGCCGCTGAAGACAGGTGAAAGCGCGCGCCTGATCCGCGCCTTCAATGTATTGCGCCAGTATGAAGAAAATGAAGTCCAGGAGTCGCTGCTCAAACTGGGCGAATTGTTGATTCCGGGCGGATTGATCATCGAAGGCACTTCCGATCCGTTTGGACGAATTTGGGTGGCCAATCTGCTGCGCAAACGCAGCGACGGCGAGCTGTGGGTGGAGGGGTTGCTTTTCAGCACAAACTTTCGCTGGGGATTTGAACCGGCCATATTTCAGCCGCGCCTGCCTAAGAATTTCATCCACCGCATGCTGCCTGGTGAAACTATCGATGCCTTCATGACCGCCTGGAAACAGGCTGCGTTGGCTACCATTGCCGTGCGTAGCTTGGGACTGCGTCAGTGGTTCATAGCCTGCGCTGTTGCCTTGGCTGATTCCGGTTGGCCGGTTGAAACACGCAAGCGTCCGCTAAGCCAGGGCTACCTGCTTTGGAAACGAACCGGCCGGGTTCGGGATGGAACGCTTTTCCGCGATCTGCCGGCTTGATTGAAATGGCGCGCGCTCCGGGCGTGCTTTTCGCCGTCCTGGCTTCGTGATACACTGGGATTAATCCAACTTGTTGAGGTGACCATGACCCGCAGCCTGCTCTTTCGTTCAAAAGATCTGATCGATTACGCGGTAAATTTTTTCATCCGCCACGATATTTCAGCCAAGGACGCCAAGACCGCAGCCGAAATCCTGCTGGAAGCCGATCTGCGCGGGGTTGATTCGCACGGCATCATCCGTCTGGATACTTACTACGGCACCCGTTTGCGAAAAGGTCTCATCGATCCGCATGCGCCCCTGACGGTGGTCCGCGAAACAGGCACAACGCTGGCGCTGGATGGCGGCCACGGCCTGGGACAGATCGTTGGATACAACGCCATGGCACGCTGCATCGAAAAAGCACGCCAGTCCGGCATTGCCATGACAACCGTGCGCAACAGCAATCATTACGGCATCGCCGGCTATTACGCCATGATGGCGCTGCCGCAGGATATGATCGGTATCAGCTTTACCAATGCCCAACCACTGGTCGCGCCCACCTACGGGCGCAAGGCCATGCTTGGCACCAACCCCATCGCGGTGGCCGTCCCGGCAGGCGGCGAGCGTCCGTATGTATTGGATATGGCTACCAGCATTGTGCCCATCGGCCGCATCACCGTTTACGATAAAGCCGGCAAATCGATCCCAGAAGGCTGGGGAATCGATCACGAAGGTAAAATCACCACCAATCCAAAGGAAGTGCTGAACGGCGGTGCGCTGATGCCTTTGGGCGGAATCGACCTGATGCGTGGTTATAAAGGCTACGGCCTGGCATTGTTGGTGGACATCTTCAGCGGAGTATTATCCGGTTCGGCCTTTGGCACGGACGTGGCTCAACCCTCCACCAACGAACACGCCCGCGTGGGTCACTTCTTCGCCGCCATGCGCATCGATGCCTTCCGGGCGGTGGATGAGTTCAAACAGGACATGGATGAACTGATCCGCATGATGAAGGAATCGCCCAAAGCCGTGGACCAGGATCGCATCTACATCCAGGGCGAAAAAGAATTCGAAATGGCTGAACACCGCCGTAAGAATGGCATACCCCTTCTGGAAACGGTGGTGGATTCGCTCAAGGCCAGCGGGCAATTGGTTGGACTGCCCTTTGACCTGGAAGTACTCGGCGTTGTCGAAAATTGACCCCCAAGACGCAAACATTTCCTACAAATGACAACCAAAAAAGGAGAAGGCGGCTTGACCGTCTTCTCCTTTTTTCTATCGTTATTGAAATAACTTTCCTCTTTGCAGTTTTACGATGAGACTCGTTTATTATTGTTGTTCCAGGATTATCACTTCATATGGATCGAGCGTCAGGACGGAATTCCGCAGACCTGGCATTTCGCCGCGCCGGCTGGAATAAACCAGCCGCCAGCCACTGCGTGCCAGTTCGCTGCCCATCACCAGTCGATTGCGTTTTCGGCTGAAATTGAGCGCCACCAGCACCGTCTGCTGGCTGCTCTTGCGCAGGTAGGCTAACAGGGAGCGGGGCTCATAATTAAGGGGCAGGAACATGCCATTTTGCAGGGCGGGCAGTTCTTTTCGCAAACGCAGCAACCGCCGGTAAACATGGAATAATGAATCGGGCTGCTTGCGTTGCGTTTCCACATTTCGGAACGGCGCATCGGGATGAATGCGGAGCCAGGGTTTCCCTTCGGTGAAGCCAGCCTGGGCGCCTCCTGTCCACTGCATCGGCGAGCGTTCGCCGTCCCGCCCCACCGGAATGGGCCAGTAACGCAGCCCAACCGGATCCTTCATTTCACTGTGTGGAACATGCACATTGCGCATACCGATCTCTTCGCCCTGGTAAAGGAACGGCGTTCCGCGCTGCGTTAATAACAGCGCCGCCATCACCTTCAATCGTTCGTCGTTTTCGCCGCGTCCGTAGCGGGTGGCAACCCGGTTTACATCATGATTGCCCAACACATAGGTCGGCCAACCGCCATCATCATAATGCCCGTCGATTGCCTGAATGGTTTTCAAAAACGCTGCCGGATCCCAGCCGCATTCCAGAAACGAGAAATCAAAAGCGGCGTGCAGCAAACCGGGGCGGGCATAGCCGGCGGCTTTTTCAGTGGTTGAAAGAAAAGTCTCGCCGACCGCGTACCGCTCGGGATACGAATCCAACAATGCGCGGATTTCCTGCAGCAGCGGGATCATCTCCGGACGGTCGCAATCGTAGATATGCACCTGGCTGTCAAATGGCCGCCGCCCTAGCCGCCGCGGATTTTCGCGCAGCTGGTCATCCTTGAAATAGACGTTGAAGACATCCAGCCGGAAACCGTCCACGCCGCGTTCAATCCAAAAGCGGAATACGTCCAAAATTGCCTGGCGGACTGCCGGATTGCGCCAGTTCAGATCGGGTTGTTCCTTACAAAACATATGGTAATAAAATTGGCCGGTTGCCTCATCCCATTGCCAGGCCTTGCCGCCAAAAACGGATTGCCAGTCATTCGGCGGACGCTTTCCTGGGGCAGGTTCGCGCCAGATATACCAGTCCCGATACGGATTATCCCGGCTGCCGCGCGACTGCTGGAACCAGGGATGCTGGTCGGAGGAATGATTTAATACCAGGTCCATCACGATGCGCAACCCGCGTTGATGGGCCGCCTGAACGAGCGCATCGAAATCCTCCAATGTGCCATATTTTGAATCGACAGCCGTATAGTCGGCCACATCGTAACCAAAATCGATATCCGGCGATGGGTAAATAGGTGAAAGCCAGATCGCATCCACCCCGAGTTCCACCAGATAATCCAGCTTTGATTGAATGCCCGGCAGGTCGCCAATGCCGTCGCCGTTGGAATCGGCAAAAGAACGCGGGTAAATCTGATAAATCACACCGTCGCGCCACCAGAGAAAATCTGATTTCATGGTAAAATCCTCGCTGCAATTGAGCTATGCATCATTTTAGCCTGATCCTGTAAAAGCAGCCCGGCGGAAGGCATTGCGTTTTTATGCCGTCTTGTTGCCATCATCGTAGCAGCCCGGCTTGCCTGGCATTGGGAATCATGATAAAATAGATGCAACGCCAACGTATTGGTATGCAACGGAAAGTGGGCCTCCCCCACTTTTCTGCGTATAATGGGTTCTGTTGGAGAAAGTTTAGGAAAGTTTAGGAATGAAGAACGAGTTTACTCTGGCTTTCAATGAAGTCCTGGAAGAAAAGCAGCTCCCGAAGGAGATCATCCTTAAGGCGCTCGAATCGGCGATGATTTCAGCTTATCGCCGGGCCGTAAATGCTTCCAACGCCCAGCGCGTCGAAGCAACCGTCGATATCGAAACCGGCAAAGTGACCATTTTTGCCGAAAAAGAGGTTGTCGAGGACGTTCAGGACGTGCGCACGGAAGTAGCCCTGGAAGAGGCTCACCGCTATAACGCCGACGCTGCGTTGGGCGATATGGTTGTGGTGGAAAGCACTCCCAAGGACTTTGGCCGCGTGGCTGCGCAAACAGCCCGGCAGGTCATTCAGCAACGCATCCGCGACGCTGAACGCCAGGCACAATTGGCCTTTTTTGACAAACAACTTGGCGAGATTGTCAGCGGTTTGGTTCAGGCTGTTAACGCTTCAGGGTTGACCATCGGGATGGACATGAAGGCCGAAGGTTCCATGCCGCGTAAAGAGATGATCCCTGGCGAGCGGTTTCGCATTCATGACCGCGTCCGCGCGTTGATCTCAGAAGTGAAAGATTCGCCGCGCGGTCCGCAGATCATACTATCCCGCACACACCGCAATTTTTTGCGCCGCCTGCTGGAGACGGAAGTTCCCGAAATTTATCACGGCGTGGTGGAAATTCGATCGATCGCCCGCGAGCCAGGTGAGCGCGCCAAAGTGGCCGTCTCGGCCACCCAGGTTGGCATCGACCCGGTTGGTGCATGCGTCGGCATTCGCGGCGTACGCATTCAAGCCATCGTTCGCGAACTGCACGATGAAAAAATCGATGTCATCGAGTGGAATCCCGATCCAGCTGCTTTTATTGCAAAAGCGATCAGCCCGGCGCGTGTAACCGGCGTCTATCTCGGCGAACACACAACCGGCGGCAAGACTGCCACCGTGGTGGTACCGGAAGACCAGCTCAGCCTGGCCAT
>CAZHYQ010000032.1:0-21887 GCA_964536805.1 uncultured Longilinea sp. | reverse complement strand
GGCCGGGGTGCATGACCATGTAGCGCACTTCGTTGGCGGTGGGCATATCCCAGCCAAAGTGATGATAGCCGGTGTGGATGATGAGAATATCGCCCTCGCGCACCTCGACGCGCTCTTCAACCATCTTGCTGGTGTAAACATCATAATCGCCGCACACATCGCTCAGGTCAACCACGGCGGCATCGTGCACCAAATAATCCATGTCCAGCGAAGCGATATCCTTGCCCGGCGTGTGGAAGTGGATCTCGCCGTCCAAATGCGTGCCCAGATGATTGGAATGGGTGATCACCTGGCCGTTGGCGCCATTTGGCGCCAGCCGCTTGAAATACTTGATTTGCAGCGGCTCGTAGGTTGGCCAGGGGGGCGTGGCAATTCCCAGGGGAATGGTCAAATCGAGGAACTTCATAATGATCTCTCCTTTCAGCACATCAACCAGGTTGGTCAGAATGGAATATTGCCTTACACTGCCTTAAGAAATTCAAACGCATCGCGGAAACACTGCTCAGGCGCTCGCAGGATGCCTGCGCCCACCATACCGATACCGGGATCCTTGTGGGCGATACCGGTATTAATTTGCGGAAGAATGCCGGTCTCCATGACCTTGCGCACGTCAATCCCGAGCGGCGTACCGCGGAAATTCAGAATTGGAATAGTGAAGTTATTCTGTTCCCCGGCGGTAATTTCATACATTTCCAGCGTGGTTTTGGCAGCCAGGTCTGGACTCCCGCCGACGAACTGGACAATAGCAGGTGCTGCCGCCATGGCCATGCCGCCATAGCCGGCCGTTTCGGTGATGGTGCTGTCGCCGATATCGGGATTGGCATCCTTCTCGCTGTACTGCGGAAAATACAATCCCTTCACCACGCCTGCCGGGGCGGTGAACCAACGCGCGGGGGCGCAGGCCAGGCGAATGCCAAAATCGGTGCCGTTGCGCGCCATGGTGGTGACGATGGTGCTGCCAGCCACGCCTTCGGCCGGTTCGAGCAGGGCCTTGCCGCTGGGCATGCTCAGGTTGAGGAAGAAATGGTCATTGCGGTCGATAAATTCGATCACCCTGGCAAGGGTTTCGTTGTCGCGGCTGGTACGTGCCAAAGCCGGTCCAATGGCCCGCAGGAACAACGAGGTGGCCGCCCGATTGCGATTGTGGCACTCGTCACCCATGTGCAGGGCTTGCGCGATGAGGCTCTTGATGTCGATTCCAGTGGGAAGCGATTGCAAAGCCCGGTCCAGCGTTGGATAGAGATCCGTTTCCATCCATTTCAGCCGGGCAGTCACCTCCGGCCCCATGCCGCCGTAGCGCAGTACCTTGCCCAAACCTTCGTTCTGGGTGCAATACGCCTGATTGCCAAAGGCCCTATTTTCGATAATAAAAACCGGCATGGAGGGCGAAACAATGCCCGCCATGGGCCCAACGGCATGGTGATGGTGGCAGGGAGAGAACTCGATGCCGCCCGAAGCAGCCATGCGGGCCGCTTCAGTTTCATCGGCGGCCAGGCCTTCGTAAATCAAAGCCCCCATCACCGCCCCGCGCTGCGGACCGCACATGCGCTCCCAGGTAATGGGCGGCCCGGCATGCAGAAGCATGCGGTCATGCATGCCGGGTATGACATCCCTTGCTATGCCCATGCCGCGCAGCACGGCCTGCCCGCGCTGGATGTGCTCAACCACTTCCTGGTTGGCGGCGTCGATATCCGTGCCGTCCTTCGTCTGGCGCAGGTGCGGCACGCCTTCCCTGGGCGGCTGCCAGTCAAGGTCGGTCACATTCACATTCTGGTCACTCACCGAACAAGCCATGCTGGTCAGCCCGACGTTAAGGACATTCAGTTCCTTGCCAAAAAGGTCGTTGACTTTTCCCATGCACACCCTCCCAGGTCAAGCCGAGACAATCATGCCGGTAAGCTGCGCAGCGGCGGCGTTGCTGTCGCAAAGGATCGCTCCAGCTTCTTCCAGGTGAGAGATCGATCGACTCAAACCCTGTGGATCACCCTCCGTCCCGGTGATTGAGGCCACCACGGGCAGTTCCCGGCCGGACGCCCGGGCCAGTTCGCGCGCCTGGCGAATGGCTGAACCCAGTTCGCCGGCGGGGTCAGGATGAGCACCATACCCAAGCACCACGTCAAGTAGAATGACGGCGGTTTCAGGGTCACGTGCTTCCTGCAGCAGGCGCCGGATGCGCAGGTCGTTATCGATCATCGGGTGCGGGCGTCCCACGGTGAATTCCTCCTCGCCGAGGTCGACGGTGGTGTGCCCCAGGCTGCGGGTCGAATCCGCCAGGGCCGATCCGCCGGGCAGCGGCGCGTTGGAATGCACCGGCTCCGGCAGCATGTCCCGCCAGATCACCTGCGCTTCATAGCATAACGTCCCGCCGGAAAATAACCCGCGCAAAAATCGTTGCGAAGGGCTTAATTTCGCCTTGAGTTGGCGCGCTTTTTGTGCCAGATTGGCCTTTTGCGCCTGAAGCAGCATCGGAATACCGCCATAAATGGGTTCAATCGAATTCGCGGCCAGCAAAGCACATTCCTGCAGCGTACGCGCCGGAATGACATTGGGGATATTTGCCATCGACTGCGCATCCCCGCCTAGAAAGCAAACGATCGTTTGTTTCGGACTGGCAGCGGCCAGGCTGAGGATTTTCTGAGTCACCTCTTCAGCAGGCGGTTTGCTGACTAACACGATCACGCTGGTATCCGGGTCATCCTGCAGCGCCTGGAGGCCCAACAGCATCATGATCCCGCCCACCTCCTTTTTGAGGTCCCGCCCGCCGGTACCAATACCCTGGCTGATGCCCACGCCGCGCCGTGCAATCAGTGAGCTGACCTCCTGCAAACCAGTCCCCGCCGCGGAAACAATGCCCACCGGTCCGCGCGGCAGGACGTTGGCAAAACCCAGCGCGACTCCGTTGAGAATGGCCGTCCCGGCGCCAGGGCCCATCAGCAGCAAGCCGTGGTCGCGCGCGTACTGTTTCAAGGCGATTTCATCTTCCAGCGAAACGTTATCGCTGAAGAGCAGCACATGCAGGCCTCGGTGCAAGGCTTCCCAGGCTTCGTCAGCGGCATACCGGCCGGCCACTGAAATGACCGCCAGATTTAACCCGGACTGCAGGGACAGGGCGCCGCGGATCGTCTTCGGTCTGAATTCGCCGGGTGTCTCCTGAACGGCTTTCTTCTTCAGCAATGCATCGGCCTGATCCAACGCCCTTAAGGCAGTTGCGTCATCCACCGCATTCACCACCAGAACCAGATCGTTGGCGGTTGCAGTATTGAACTCCGCGGTTAGCAGGCCGGAGTTGGCCAGGATGGATTTATTGGCTTCCGTCCCCATGACCACGGCCGCATCCTGCACGCCTTCCAGCCGGGAAAGTTCTCGGGCTGCCAGCATCAGGCTGACCGAATCATGATATTCGCTTGGTTTGACCCGTGCCCGGACTGTCATCTTTATCCTTTCACAATACCCGCATCCAGCATGGCCAGGTAGATTTTTTCGGCGGTAAAGGGCGGCCCGTCAAAACGGATGCCAATGGCATCGTAAATGGCATTGGCGATGGCCGGAATGGTGGCAACCATCGAATGCTCACCAATGCCGCGCGCGCCCCACGGACCGTCGTCCTGCGGCACTTCGACCAGGATGGATTGGAACACTTTGGGAATATCGGTGGCAGTGGCAATGCGGTAATCGACGAAGCTGGGGTTTTGCACAGCACCGTTTTTCAATTTGAGCTGCTCGAAGAGTGCCGAGCTGAGGCCCTGCACCAGGCCGCCTTCCATCTGGGCTTTCACCAGATCCGGGTTGATGGCCTTGCCGACGTCAAAAGCAGCCACGCCTTTTAGAATCTCAATCCTGCCGGTGTCCAGATCGATTTCCAATTCGATCGCCTGGGCGCCTGTGGTATAGTGCACCACGGCGTGCTCGCCCTGGCCGGTTTCCGGATCCAGGCCGGTGACGTCGCTCGGCATGAAATTGCCGCGCCCGATGATCGGACCGCCCATCCAACCTTTGCCGCCTTCCTTGGGCAGACCTTTGATGGCAAAATCCTTGACCGGAATTTCGCGCTCGCTCTTGTAGGAGATGACTTTGCCGTTGACAATGTCCAGGTCCTGGATATCTTCTTTCCATGCCGTCGCCACCAGTTCCAGTACCTGCTTGCGGGCATCTTTGGCCGCATTGACAATGGCGTTGCCGGTGCTCCAGGTGATGCGGCTTGCCACGGTTTGCCACTCGTAGGGACTGTAACGCGTATCGACCGGCATGGCCAGGCGCACGCTTTCGTATGGGACGCCAAAGGCAGCCGCGGCCATTTGCGCGATGACCGTGAATGCGCCCTGGCCAATGTCCTGCGCGCCGACGCCCAGCGTCAACATGCCGTCTTCCGACAGCTCGATCCAGGCGCTGGATCCGGCGTTGCCGGGCATGGCTGGGGCCTTCCACATCAACGCCAAACCTTTGCCGCGGCGCTTGTTGGATGCGCTGGGCGGGGCTTTTTTGCCCCATTCAACCGCCTCGGCTGATTTTTCCAGGCACTCCAACAGTCCGATCGGGTGAATGGTGCCGCCCGTTGGCAGGCTGCTGCCGGCCCGCAGGCAATTGCGTCGGCGGAATTCCACCGCGTCCATCCCGATCTCGCGCGCCAGTTCGTCGATGCACTGTTCCAGTCCGGCATGCATTTCGGGCATGCCAAAGCCGCGCATCGGCCCGCCAACCGGGTGGTTGGTGTAGACGCAGTAGCTGTCGGTATGCACGTTGGGCACTTCGTAAGGGCCGGTGCAGCTGTAACCGGCAGCGCGGGTGATGTTCACGCCATACTCGGTATAGGCACCGCCATCCCAGTAAAAGGTGTTTTCCATGGCCAGCAGCTTGCCGTTTTCGTCACAGCCCATTTTGAAGTAGGCCACCAGTCCCTGGCGGACAAAGGCCGTATAGAACTCTTCTTCGCGGGTCAGCAGCAGCTTGACCGGGTAGCCTCTGGCTTTGGTGGCAATCGCCACAGCCAGCGATTCCATGCTCACACCGGCCTTGCCGCCAAAACCGCCGCCCACCACCGGCGCGATCACGCGCATTTTGCTCTGGCTGATCCCGAGCGTTTCGGCAATCAGGTCGCGCTGCGCGAAGGGCGATTGCGAACTGTCCCACAGCGTAATCTCGCCGGTTTGATCCATTTTGGCGATGGCGACATGCGGTTCGATGGCCACATGCTGGATGTGCGGGATGCGGTACTTGCGCTCAATGACCGCTTTGCACTTTCCCCAGGCCGCGGATACGTCTCCCTTGCGCAGCTTAAAATGGTTGGAAACGTTCGAGCCCGGACGCGGCAGAATGAAACTGGCAACGGTGTATTTATCCAGGTCGGGGTGCAGCAGCGGAGCTTGCGGGCTGGCGCCGAATTCTGGGTCCAGCACCGCTTCAAGCGGCTCGTACTCCACCTCGATCAGGTGGACAGCCAGTTCGGCAATCTCCGGCGAGTCGGCGGCCACGCCGGCCACGGGGTCGCCAACGTAGCGAACGCGGTCGCGGCAAAAGATGTGCCGGTCCTTCAGATACAGGCCGATATATCCAGGAAAATCCGCACCAGTCACCACCGCTTTCACGCCGGGCAGCGCCAGTGCTTTGGAAATATCCACTTTCTTGATCAACGCGTGCGGGTAGGGGCTGCGCTTGATGCGGGCGTGCAGCATCCGCTGGCCAAATTGGATATCGTCGGCATAGAGCGCAGCGCCGGTGACCTTCTCGCGCGCGTCAATGCGCGGTTTGTTCTCGCCAACGGGACCAATATTTTGCGGGATTTTGCTTTTTTCCATGGGTTGCCTCTTGATCAGGAGCACGTGCCGGGGTAAACCCTACGAAAACAGGATGATTTGATCAAGTTTTTTGGGTTTGTACGCGGGCCGCTTCCTTGACAGCGTCGATGATGCGCACATATCCGGTGCAGCGGCAAAGGTTTCCAACCAGCGCTTCTTTGATCTCATCGTCATTCGGGTTGGGGTTGCGGTTGAGCAGCGCCCTGGCCGAGATCAGCACGCCCGGGGTGCAAAAACCGCACTGCACGCCGCCCGTGTGGATCAAAGCATCCTGCAGTGGATCGCCTGCCAGGCCTTCCACCGTAATGACCTCGGCACCGTTGCATTCAGCCGCCAGCACCATGCAGCTGTTCACGGGTTCTCCGTTGAGCAGAACCGTGCAGGCGCCGCATTCTCCGGCTGAACAGCCGTTTTTTGTACCGGTTAAGGCCAGCGTTTCACGCAGCATGCGCATCAGCGTCATATTGGAAGCCACCGTAACATGCTCAAGGTTTCCATTTACTGTGAGTTTGATTTCGTGGAAGGACATGCGTTCCTCCAATGTTTTTTTAGGACAGGATCGAGTCAGAGCACCAAATTTAGAACCTACGCCTGGAGTTTTTTCCAGGCGGCGTTAAGGGCTTTTGCAGTCAGGTTCTTGACCATGATCTTGCGATAGCGCGCGCTGCCGCGAATGTCATCGATGGGCGAACAGGCTTCACTGGCCAGACGTGCCGCCTCGAGGATTGACTCCGCGGTGACCGGAAGGCCTGCCAGATAATCCCCGGCACCCGCGACAACCAGCGGCACCGGCGCCACGGAGGCCAGCACGATGCGGAAGCGGCAGCCGGAAGGCAGACTGGAATCGGGTGCGGCCAGAACAGTCACGCCCACGATCGACAGATCGCTCATCCGGTTGCGGCCCAGCTTGAGGTACACGCCCGCGCAACCTTGCGGCGGAAGCGGGAAATTGATTGAAGTTACGATGTCGCCGGGTTTTAAGGTTGTTTTGCCGGGACCCAGAAAAAAGGAAGAGAGCGGTTCCTGGCGGGAGCCGCCTGGTCCATAAACATTCAGCACGCCGTCCAGCGCCAGGCAGGCCCCGATCGTGTCGCCAGCGGGACTGGCATTGCAGATGTTTCCCACCACTGTCGCCCGCGTGCGCAGTTGATAGCTGGCCACCGAGCGGCAGGCTTCTGCCAGCAGCGGATAGAAACGCTGCACGTCGGGCGAAGCGATCACGCGGTTCATGCAGACCGCTGCACCGACGGTCAAGCCGGACTGCGGGTCAAAACGCAGCTCGTTTGTACCGTCTAGATGCTTCACGTCCACCAGGTAGCGGGGAGAGATGACGCTATCGCGCAAGCGCACCAAAATGTCCGTCCCTCCCAGGAAGGGACGCGCGTCGGTGTTATGCGCGGCCAGAAATTCACTGGCTTCGGCCAGCGACTTTGGCTGGATGTATTCAAACTCGGGAAGCGTTGGATGCGTATTCGCGACCATCGGGGTCTCCTCGCACCAAAACTGACGCAGTATGAATTGGAAGGATGCGAGCCGATCAAGCCCCCTTGAGCCCGGCACCTTGTTTCATTTTGTTTAATGATTATGACACAAAAAATGTCATTTGTGTTTTTGACAATCGATTCAAAGGAATGTTTTTATAAAATTACCGGGCTAAATCAGGCTGGCAGGCCTGGGCATACCCGTCGAGGACAAGCTGGATTTTTTTCAGTAGAATCCGTTCTGGCGTGTTCGCAGGGGTTGGGTCATCCAATTGATAAACATCCGGCACGGTTCGTTCCAACAAAGGTACCGGCAGGGATCTCTGGTTGAGGTTTGCCAGCAGCTTCTCAAGTGCCGTCTGAACCCTCGCATCCGTCCAGTAATAGCGGATGCGGTCGCTTAAAGAGTATTTGCGCTTGCGGGCCTGCTCCATTTCGTCACCGGAATAATACCTGGCCCAGTATTTCGGGCGGTCCAACATGACGGCATCCATCACAGCAACAATATTCGAACGCTCCTGCGGGGAAAAAAGTTCGTTTTCCATCGCTGCCAGGGCAAAAACACCTTCGCGAAAGGCAAAGGTCAACGCCGGACCGACCTTAAGAATGGCGAAGTGGTCCCGCACCAATTCCTTGAGTGCCGCCGGAGTTTGATAATCCGTCGAATGGGCCTCATAGACCATGGGCTGGGGCTCAATGAAGCTGGAAAGATCTGCGGCCTCCTGCGGTTTGTATGCCAACACGAAATCATCGCCAAATTCCACGCCGGGCTGCACCACCACGGCCAGGACGCGCTCCCAGGCGGCCTGCAGCCCCTGTCGATAAAAAGCCTCGTGCGTTACCGCGATGGTTTGCTGCACATCTTCCACGCGCGATACGCTCACGCCTTCCTCGTGTTCGGTGGCGCCGCCGGGGACCGGTACTTCTGTTCCGATTACATAATGCAACTTTGCGCCGCCCGCTTGCTCGGCGATAGCAGCCAACCGGGCAGCCCGCCCGGCTGAAACCTCAATGTCCAGCGCTCCTGCGGGGTCGTCCGCAAGGCGCATGCTGCAATCCAGGTGAATTTTGACGAATCCCGCCTCAACGTACTCCCGGATCAATGCCTCGGCTTTGGGAATCGCCAACGCGGCAGGCTCGTTTTGCCAGACCGACGGACCCAGATGATCGCCCCCCAGGATGATGTTTTCAAACGGGTAACCGTTTTCTGCCGCCAGGCCGCGCACATAGCGCACAAAATCAGCCGGGCGCAGGCCGGTATAGCCGCCGAATTGATTGACCTGGTTGCAGGTCGCCTCGATCAGCGGCGGACCCCCAAAGGTTTGGCAGGTCTGCAGGGCCTGCTGGATCACGGTTGGGTGGGCGGAACAGACCGAGAAGATACCGCTGGCTTCACCCTGTTTTTGCCTTGCCAACACTTCGTCAAGGTACATAAATCATTGCCTCATCCAGGGTCGGTTGGCCGTCCGTTCCGCCCGCTTTTTGCGTCGACAGCGCCCCGCATACGCAAGCCAGGCGCAGGGATTTTTCCAACTCCCAATTCTGCAGGTAGCCGCAAAGAAATCCGGCGTCGAATGAATCGCCGGCGCCGACCGTATCGGCAACCTGGACAGGGATGGAAGCCGCCCTGACCGTTCGGGATGCGTTTACCCCAAGCGCGCCGGCTGCCCCCAGCTTGACCGCCAGCACGTCCACCCGCGAAGCCAGCCAGTCCGCCGCCTGGTCGAGGTTCGCCTTTCGCGAGAGTGCGAGTGCTTCCTTTTCATTGGGCAGAAAAACGTTCGTGACGGACAGCAGATCATCAAAATTAGCCCACGCCCCGGATGGATCGTAATTGGTATCCAGCGAGGTGGTCAAGCCAAGCTTTCGCGCCCGCCGGAAGAGATCGGGCAGACCCGGTTGGAGGCCTTTTTGCAGGAAGTAGGAGGCGGCATGCAAATGGCGCGTCTGACTGAGCAAACCATCCGGGATATCCGACCCTCGTAACTCACCGATCAGCCCTGGATAGGTCAGGATGGCGCGGTCGACCCCCCTGCTCAAAATGACCGTCAATCCGGTCTGCCCACCGCGCAGGATGACGTTGTTGACATCCACGGACCGTTTTTGCATTTCGTCGAGCATGAAACGGCCAAAGACATCCTCGCTGCACACCCCAATGAACGCCACCCGCAATCCCAGCCGGGCGGCGCCGCAGGCAAAGATGGCCGAGGATGAGCCGATGGTCAGGGCAGCCGAATCGGCCAGTTTCTCAACCTGGTCAAATTCCGGTTTTACATCGCCCGTCAGAATCAAATCCGGGTTGATTTCGCCGGCTACGAGAATGTCGAAGGAGGTATCGCTCATGGCCGCGCTTTAATAGGTGCTATACCAGTCTAAGGGCGCCGCAGCCGTGTAAAAATCCGTGAAGGGTCTGGCCAGCGCGTGGCACAGGGAAGTCAGGCGGGCCAGCCGCGGCCGGGCGGTGGCGCGCAGGAAATCCAGCCGTTCGGCATCGCCGAGGGTTACGGCATCCTGCCAGACTGCGCGTCCGACCGCGATGCCGCTTGCGCCGGCCGTGCAGGCTGCCATCACTTGCCGGACGAAGGTCTCGTAATCCACTGCGGCTGAAAGCAGTATCCAGGGGGTAACACAGGCTGCCGTAATTTCCTGGCAGGCTGCCAGCCAGCGCGATTCATCGGGATCGTGCACGTCCAGGGGAAACTCGGCCTTGAGCACATCAATGTTCAGCGGCGAGAGACGGCGGGCGGTTTCAACCACCACGTAGCGTTTCTCGTCCGAGGATAATTTGACATTTTCTTGCAGCGAATAAGAAAGCGGTTCCAGCATCAGCGCCAGGTCATATTCCTGGCAATCTTCCGCCACCCCGGCGACAAAATCCTCGGTTTCCTGAGCCAGGGGCGAATCGGGATGGTAATACACCAGCAGTTTGACTGCACTTGCACCCATGCGCTTGGCCTTTTCAACGCTCCAACCGGGGATGATTTGCGCGCGGCGGGCAGTGGCGTCGCCGGTATAGCCGGTCGATTCCAACGCCACCACCAAGCCCACATCGCCGGGAAGATCCCGCCCGGCAATAGCCTGCGCCGCGGAGACCTCGGGATCCAGCAACACGGCCGTCGCCCGGCTGGCAAGAGCCGCCACCACATCCAGTTTAAACCGCGAAAGGTTTTCATTGCTGTCAAAAACCGGGTTTGCTTTGCGCAGGTTCTGGCGGTGGTCGAGCGCCAGGGCGGTAAACGTACCGCGCTTTGACGCGATTTGTTGCAGCCCGCGGAATTTTCCGATCGTGATTGATTTCATGGGAAACTTATTTCCTTCGCCGGTAACGCTATACTTTATGGATTTTGAACTCGGGCAGGTATTTCTGATTCTGGGCGAACAGTTCATTGACCATCTGGCGGATTTCAGCCAGCGAAAGCACGGCCATGGTGAGGGGGTCGTGAGCGATGGCGCGGTAAATGGCAACCGGGTCGCCTGTGAGGGCGCCCTGGATGGCCAGCTCTTCAATGCCGCTCGAGAGGGATGTCAGCAAAGCGCACTCGGGGGGCAGCGCGCCGACGTGCATGGGATGGAACCCGGCACGGTCAACCAGGACCGGCACTTCAACGCAAGCGCCCTGCGGCAGGTTGGTGATCAATTGGGTGTTCTGCACATTGCCGTTGAACTTGAACATCTCCCCGCCCTGCAGCGCATTGATAATGGAGGCTGCATATTCCTCGCCGCGTTTCAAATCATCCGCGCTCAGCGGTTTGGCGAGCTCCTCCTTGACGATCTCCTTCCAGGTGGCTTCGGTGGTCTGGTATTCCTTTAGGATGTAGGCATACTCGCCCGGATTCCAGCCGGTGCCGTGGGTGCAGTACTTTTCGATCAGGTCAGGGCGCTTGCGGAACCAGGCGTTGTATTCGGAGTTGTGCCCGCTGGATTCGGTGACATACTTTCCCAGCGCCAGGTACATTTCATTGCGCACAATCTCCTCGTTGTAAATCTCGGGGCGTTCCGTGATAGCTTTGTGGATCAATGGATAGGCGTCCTGCCCCTTCCATTTGTATTCAAGATACCAGGCCTGATGGTTGATGCCTGCACACAGGTAATCGATTTCGTTGTAAGGCGCGCCGATCCAATCGGCCAGCATCATGGCACTGCCCTGAACCGAATGGCACAGGCCAGTTACCCGGATGAAGGTCTGTTTTTGCAGCGCAGCACACAGCATGGCCATGGGGTTAGTGTAGTTCAGCAGAACGGCGTTCGGGCAATATTTTTCCATGTCGCGGACAATATCCATCATCGGCGGCAGCGTGCGCAAAAAACGAAAAATGCCGCTCGGCCCGCGCGTGTCGCCGACGTTGATATCAACGCCGAATTTTTTCGGAATTTCAATGTCGTGCCGCCAGACCTCGGTGCTGCCCGCCAGAATGGTGGTGAGCACCACATCCGCACCCTTTAGGGCCTCAGCCCGCTCGAGGGTTGCGCTGACCGTGGCCGGGTAGTTGCCAGCTGCAATCAGTTTCGAAATGGAGGTTTTGGCAAACGCCAAACGCTCGGGGTTGATATCCATCAAGGCAATATGGGCATCCTTGAGAAGCGGAAAGGTGAGAATATCGCGGACAAGTTCGCTGGTGAAACCCAGGCTTCCGGCGCCAATGAAGGCAATTTTGGTCATGACATTTTCTCCATGGTTCTGGTTGAGGTCAGGATTGGGTCAATTAAAGTACAACTCAGCGTTTCACGCCGGTCAGAGCTATCCCTTCGATAAATTGCTTTTGGGCAATAAAGAACACGATCAAAAGCGGCAGGATCGACAGGAAAGCGCCTGCCATCAGTACGGTGAATTTTCCGCCCATCACCAGCTGCTGCTGGAAGAAGGAAAGACCGACAGTCAGCGTGGTCTGGTGCATATCGGTGGGTAAATAAACCAGCGGATGCAGCAAATCATTCCAGGCATCCTTGAAGACAAAAATGGCCAGCGCCGCCACGGCGGGTTTCCCCAACGGCAGGTAGATCTTCCAGAAAATATCAAAGAAGGAAGCGCCGTCCATGCGGGCGGCATCCACCAGGTCGCGCGGGATGGTCAAGAAATACTGGCGCAGCAAGAACGTGCCAAAGGCGCCGCCCCAGAACGCCGGCAGGATGAGCGGCCACTGGCTGCCGATCAGACCAAGGTATTTAAAGATGATAAAGTTCGGAATCAGGGAAACCTGCGATGGGATCATCAGGGTGCCCAGCAGCAGCGCGAACAGAATATTCCGGCCTTTGAATTTGGCGACCGCGAATACGAACGCCGCCATTGAACAGGTCAGAATCTGGCCGATGACCATCAGGAAGGAAAGCTTGAAGCTGTTGGCTGTCAGGTAATAAAAAGCGTTGTCGGGCAGATCTTTGAAGAGGTTGACGTAATTTTGCAGGGTGATTGGGTTTGGAATCAGGCCGCGTGAATACTGCTGTGCCGGAATGCGAAAAGAGACGGATATCATCCAAAGGAATGGAACCAGCATGACGATCGCGCCTAGGATCAGCAAGGCGTAGGTGAGGATATCTGCCAGGAGTTTATTTTTCGACTTTGTCACGGCTGGCTCCTATTCGTAGACCACATAGTGGCGTTCCCACCAGAACATGACCGCCATGAACAAGGCGACCAGCAATGCCAGTTGAATGGCCTGAGCGCTGGCATCGCCCATGCGGAAAAAGTTAAATGCATTGCGGTAGATGGAATACACCGCCACCGGTACGGTGCTGTTGCCCTGTCCGCGCCGGGTGAGCATGTAAATGTAATCGTAGGCCTGGAAAGCGTTGATGGCCGTGATCAACGTTTGAAAGAAAATGCTCGGCGTGATCAGCGGCAGGGTGATGTGGAAGAATTGCTTCACGTCATTGGCACCGTCCATGGAGGCTGCTTCATAATAATCGCGCGGGATCGAGGTCAGCCCCGCCAGGAAGATGATCATGCCCTCTCCAATGGCGCCCCACACGTTAACGATGACCACCGCTGTCATGGCGTGGTCGGCGCACAACCAGCAAACCGGCGCCAGACCCAGTGTTTCCAGCAGCAGATTGAGGATGCCGGTGTCTTTCCCGTAAATCATATTCCAGACCAGGGCCGAGGCCACTGCCGAGGTCACTGCCGGCAAAAAGTAAATGGTGCGGAAGATGCTGACACCGCGGATTTTCCGGTTGAGCAAAACCGCCAGCAGCAGCGAGATAATCACCACTGCCGGTACGTACTCGGCGGAAAATTTCAACGTGTTGGTGAACGCTTCGACGTAATCGGGGTTTTCCGCCAGCGCCACGTAATTGGATACCCCGGCCCATTTGGGCGCATTGATCAAATCCCAATCGAAGAAGCTGAGCCCAAGCGTTGCCAGCAAGGATCCGATCGTGCCGAATACCAGCCCGATCAACGTGGGCAACAGCATCATCCAGAGCCAGATTTTTTCCCTTCCGAGCGGTTTGAGGCCGTAATTCATGGCAACTCCTGCGTCTCCTCCTCCCCTCTCGGGGAGGAGGAGAACAGCGGTGCGAACACAATTACTTGTTCTTCGCCAAAACTTCGTCTGCGCTCTTGATCACTTCATCCAGGGTCGGACCCAATTCGGCATCGCCATCAAAGACGGGGGTCAGGCCGTCGCCAACCACGCCGGCCCATTCTTCGTATCCTTTGAAGACCGGTTTGGTGTGGGCAAAGGCAATTGAATCAAGGAATACCTTTTGATTCAATGTGCCGGATTGCTTGAGGAAAACATCGCTTTCGGCAACTGATTTGAGCACGGGAATGGCAAAGCCAAGCTCTGTCAGCCGTTTCTGTCCGGCTTCGCTGAGGGCGAACTTGATGAAAGTAAAAGCCGCATCGGCATTCTTGGTGTCCTTTGAGACCACAAAGCCGGCGCTGTTGACGCTGGTGGCTTTTCCAACCGGCCCCGTGGGCATGGGCGCCACATCGAAATTGAGACCCGCCTGGACGTAACCCGGCACAGCCCAGTGGCCAATGGTGGTCATGGCGGCCATTTTAGATTGGAACAAATCGGAACCGTACTCGCCCGAGGTGGTGGGCGTGGGCATCGAACCGTCCTTATACAGGCTGTCGATGTACGCCCAGGCATCGCGCGCCTTGCCTTCCCCGATGAGGGTTTTGGTGTGGTCGGCGCTGATAATCTCGCCACCGTAAGCCCAGATGGCCTCGCTCCAGAACAACTCCATATCCCAGGTATCGGTCCAGATGCCGTACTGGTCAGTCTTGCCGTCGCCGTCCTTGTCGAGCGTCAGCGCCTTGGCGGCGGTGCGCAAATCGTCATAGGTCCAATCCGCGGTTGGATAGGCCTGGCCGGCTGCGTCGAACATGTCTTTATTGTAGAACAGCACAATGGACTGGAAATCGCGCGGCAGGCCAAAATAGCCGTCAGCGGTCTTATAGGCTGTCAACGTCTGCGGATAGAAACCATCCAGGAAACCCGGGTTCTTGTCGATGTAAGGCTGCAAATTCAGCAGCGCGCCGCGGCTCTGCCAATCCAGGAAAAGCGGGGCATCCATGGCGAATACGTCTGGCGGCGTGCCGCCGGCGATGAGCGTATTCAGCTTTGTCCAGTAGGAATCCCAATCCGAAACATCCACTTTGACCGTGATGCCCGGGTTGGCTTTGTGAAAATCATCCACCACGGCCTGCCAGACGGTGAGCTCCTCGGGGGCTCCCCACATCATAAATGATATATCAGCCGATTTTTGGGCGGCCGGTGCCTTGGCGCATGCCGTAAAAAGCATGCTGGCGACTAAGAGGGCAAACAACAACTTTTTCATTTTCTTCTCCTTGAATTTGTGGGTGGTCAGACTACAGGTTCAGCGTGACCACAGCGGTTAAATTCTTGGGGCTGTCAGGATTGAGCCCTTTTGCCAGGGAACGGTAAAATGCCATTAATTGCAGAACGGGCAGGTACAAAACGCCGCGCACTTCCTCCGGGATGCCGGAGGCAAAGACTACGTCGCCGCGGGATTCGGACAGCGCCAAAACGCGGGCGCCTTTGGCCTGCATTTCATTCAGCACAGCCTGTTCGTACTCAAAATTCTTTCCGGAGAGCAGCCCGACCACCACGGCCGTTTCGCCGGCCATCGACATCGGGCCGTGGCGGAACTCCATGAAATGAAACGGCTCGCTGTGGGTCAGGGTCATCTCCTTCATCTTGAGGTTGACCTCGCAAGCCAACCCGTAACGCCCGCCCGAGCCGAGGAAATAGAAGCGATCCGCCGTCAAATTCTCCCCGATTTCCTTCGCCAGATCTTCGTACTGCGACATAGTGCGCTGGCCGGCTTGCGGCAGGCTGCCCATGGCACTCAGCAGGTCGTTTCTGCCGGCGGCAATGGCGCACAGAGCCGTCACCGCCACGTACATGGAGGCAAACGAGCGGGTCTGGGCAACCGATTGTTCCTGGCCGGCCGGGATGACCAGATTCAGATCGCCCAGTTGCGACAGGGCGGTGTTGTAATTGCTGATCACAATGACTTCGCCGCGTCCGTCACGTTTAAAATTCTCCACGGCTTTCACCGTCTCGCTGGTGGTGCCGGAGCGGCTGACCGCCACCAACAGGTAGCGTTGCCCGGTTGCGATCACACTGGATAGGTTGAGCAGCAATTCGCTGCCCGGTACTGCCCGGCTGGTTTTGCCATTCAGTTCCTGAAAAAGCGCCGCCCCCGCCAGGCTGAGGTAATAAGTGGAACCGCAGCCGGTAAAAATCACCTGATCGTAGCGATCGGTCAGCGCTTTCAGGGCGGCAGCCTGGCCGAGGCAGACATCCAGCGCATTTTGCCAGGCCAGCGGTTGTGATTTGATTTCGGTGTAGGTATGATATGGGATCAATCGATTCTCCTCTGCATCCTGAAGGGATGATGGATTATATTTTCAGCACTTTCATCGCGTTTTCGCGGTAGACCTTCGCGAGCACGTCGTCCGGCAGGAAAATTCCATAGGCATGCCAGCGTCCCTGCCCCGGCACTTCGCTGGTGTTGTAGTTGAAGTATTCGTCATCGCTTTCCAGAAAACGGTAAGCCAGCCGGTAGCCTTCCACGGAAGGTCCCTCATCCAACCCAAAAAGGATGCGGCCGGCGTGACGCAGAAAGAATTTACGCGCCGTGTAAGGCTGGCGGCCCAATTCGCCGGTGCGCCCGGAGATATCCACATAAAAATTAGGCGCCTGCTCGAGCAGGCTGCTCACCCAGGCCAGGTTTTCGGCGTAACAACCGACGTGCGCACCAATGAAGGTGGTACCCGGGTGGCGCATGACCAACTGTTTCAAGCCGTTCACCAGTTCGAGGAACGGCGGGTAAGGCGGGCTGGTGAAAGCCCAGTCGGGATGCTCGCCCAATTCTTCCCAGCGTTCGTTGGTTTCATCGATCGGGTCGAAGAAAGCCACCGGGTCGGCAATGTGAATCATCACCGGCAGGCCGAACTGCCCGGCGGTTTCCCAGATGGGCTCGAGGCGTTCGTCATCCACCTTGACCAGTAAACCGTGCTGATCGCGCACCTGCAGGCCTAAGGGTTTCCAAATTTTCAAACCGCGCGCGCCCCAGCCGTGTTGCACTTCCAGGCGTCTCGCAGCCGCCTCCGGAAAAGCATTGCCCAGTTCCAGCCAGCGCAACCAATCCACCCCGCCAAAGACCTGAAAGCGTTCCATGCGCGGCGCGAGGTAATCGAGGTGCAGGCGCAGCACATCCTCGCCCCAGCCGCCGTCGAGGTCGACATAATGGGTGACGCCGGCTTCGTCCAGCCGGTTGCAAAGCTGGTTGAGCGGGAGTTTGGCAATGGCGTCATCGCCGAATTGGCCGAGATGGTTGTGGGCATCGACGACCGGGAATTTTGGCCGGTCAACGCACGTTTGTTTTATCACCAGCTGCGAACGGGGTTTGAACTGGGTCAGCTCCACTGCACTCCTCAATGGTGCTTCTTCTATTTAACAGCCCCGGACGTCAGGCCGCGGATGATGAATTTCTGGAAGCCAAGCGCCAGAAGGACGGGCGGCAGGCTTGCCAGCACGCCAGCCGCCGCGATTTTGAGGTACTCCAATCCGAGCTTCGTGCTGAATTCGCCAATCAGCACCGGCAGCGTTTTCGCCTGGACGTTGGTAAACACGTAGGCATACAGATACTCGTTCCAGGAGGCGATGAAGGCAAAGATCATCACGCTCACCAGGCCCGGGCCTGCCAGCGGCAGAATCACGCGCACCAGTGCGCCAATGTAGGTGCAGCCATCGATGCGGGCGGCGTCCTCCAGATCGGCCGGGATGGAAGCCAGGTAACCGCGCATCATCCAGATCACCAGCGGCAAACCGATGGTGATATCGACCAGAATCAAGCCGATCTGCTTATCAATCAGGACGAATTTTCGCATGATGACGTACAACGGGATGACCAGGATGATGGGCGGAATGAGTTGGGTGATCATGCTGGTGAGTATGATGCCGTTGCTGCCCCTGAATTTCAGCCGGGTGGCGGCATAGGCGGCCATGACCCCCAACGGCATGCAAATCAGCATGGTCGAAAGCGAGATAATTGCTGAGTTTTTCAAGGCTCTAAAAAACAGGGCTACATTTACCGATGTTTCGCCGTTGGCGAAGAATAGCGAACGGTAATTGTCGAACGTCAGGCGCAGCGGGCTCCATTTTAGGGGCACGGTCACCAGATCAATTTTGTGCGAGAGCGACGAGATAACCAGCCAGGCATAGGGAGCGACCGTCCAAATCACGATCAACAGGACCACCAGGTATAACAAAATGCGGGGAATGAGTTTGCGGATGGGCATCAGTACTCCACAACCTTCTTATAGGCAGAGCGGATGTAAAGGATCACCGGCACCAAAATGAACAGGCTGGTCAGATAGGCCATAGCCGAGCCGTAACCAAAGCGCAGCGAGCGGAAGGTGGTAGCGTAAACCCTGAGGGTCACCATTTCAGTCGTGCTGAACGGCCCGCCGCCCGTGATAATCGTAATCAATTCATAGGTCTGGAAACCCCAGATAAATTGAAGCATGCTGACGATCATCAAAACCGGGAGGATCAATGGAATGGTGATGCTGATGAACGACTGCCAGGCTGAAGAGCCGTCCACCTTGGCGGCTTCGTAGAGTTCCTCCGGCACAGTTTGCAACGCCGCCAGTACCATTAGCACGGTGAAGGGCGTTTCCTTCCAGACATTTGCCAGGATGACCAGAGCCGTCGCCCAAAACGGATCGCTCAACCAGATTTTATATTGATCCAGGATACCCACTTGTGTCAGCAGGGCGTTCAAAACGCCGTAATCGGCGTTGTAGATCCATTTCCACATGGCGGCATTGACAATGGAGGGCATGGCCCAGGGCAAAATCATGAGACCGCGCACAAAGCCCCGGCCGACGAAATTTTTGTTTAACACCAGCGCGATCGAGACCCCCAGGATCAATTCAAAAATGACCGAAATCAGCGAGAAGCGGAAGGTGGCGAACATCGAATGAAGATAGCGTGCGTCTGCAAATAAATTCTGATAATTGAGCAGACCGATAAATGCATCCAACTGCGGGCGGGATAGATCCCGCTGGAAAAAACTTTGAATCAAGGACTGTATGACCGGAATAACAACGATCCCCAGAATGGCAAGCAGGGCAGGCAGCGACAGCGCCCAACCTAATGCCCGTTTGTTATCCGAAAGCGATCTCAACAGAGATTTCATGGGGGTTCGTTTGATCAAAAGTCCAGGGGTCTGGATGGAACTCATCCAGACCCCTGGCAATTTCGTGAATTATGGAACGCAGTTGTAATCTGAAAGCTGTTTGGCCATTGCGTCCAGGGCTTCCTGGGCGGTTTGCTGGCCGGCGAGCGCTTTATGCAGTTCAGCGGTGGAAATATCAACCAGGTCGCTGTACCAGGTCAGCTTCGACAGACCTCTGGCCGAGGCTAACTGAGCCTGGAAATCCTTCCAGAAGGGATAGACGGCGGTCAACTCGGGGTCTGAGAACAGGTCGACCCAAATCGGCAGAATCCCGATTTCCTGGGCCAGCAGCTTGTTGGTTTCCTTGCTGGTCATGTATTGAATGAACTTCCAGGCGGCTTCTTTGTGCTTCGAACCCGTCGGGATGGCATAGGCTTCGGGCAGGGTCAGCGCGGCGCTCTTGCCGTTATCGGCGCTGGGGACGAGGCCGATTTTGATCTGGCCGTCCACCTTGGAGACAGTCGCGTCTTTGGTGTAGGCCATCAGGCCGGCAATGGCCTGCGGCAGGAACAGCGTATCGCCTTTCAGGAAGATATCCTGGGCAGCCGCCTGGTTGTAGGTCAACCCGGCCGGGTCGGCAACGCCGTTGGTGATGCTGTCCATCATGTACTGAACGGCTTTCAGCGTGTTGGGGTCCTTGTTCATGACGATGCAGGCTTTATCATCCACCAGCTCGCCGCCGAAGGCATACGTCCAGAAGTGGAACTCGTTGCCCAAAGACCATTCCTGATTCCAGAACGGGGCAAAACCATATTTCACCACGCCTTTTTCCTTGGCAGCCAGGCTTTGCGAGGTGAATTCTTGCCAGGTCTTGGGCGGGTCGGTGAAGCCAGCCTCGGTCAACTTGGCGGCATTGTAGTGGAAGAAGCGCGTGTCGTTGTTCCAGACCACGCCGTAGAGCTTCCCGTCCGGGCAGGAGAACAGATCGACCAAGCCGGGAATCATCCCGTCGGTATAGCCAGCAGCCATAAAATCATTCAGCGGCGTCGCCCAACCGGCGCCGCACCATTCGGCCACCCAGCCGTTGTCAAATTCGACCACGTCATAGGCTGAGCCTTTGGTGGCCAGTTCCGGAACGACCCGGTTGGCGACTGAATCCCAGTCGCTTTGAATGAGATTGACCGTGATGCCGGATTCTTTTTCAAAATCCTTGATGCGGGATTCAAAGGCGCCCTTGATGTCGGCTTCATGCTTCGGGAAAATCACCGTGATGGTTTCGCCGGCGGCAGCGGGAGGGGCAGTCGGCTCCACCGGGGCAGTGGTGGGTTGGACAGTCGGCGCGGCAGGCGTGCTGCAAGCGGAAAGCACAAATGCCAGGCAAAGGATTACGGAAAGCACTGAAAACGTTCTTGAAGGTTTCATCGCACTCTTCTCCTATTCAATTTGGGTCACATGATATGGAAGGAAACAGCCAGAACTGTCGGTGGGAACTCCTTTCTGAAGAAGGAAAACAACGGGCTAAACCACGATCACTTCAACGTTTTTTGCCCGCAGCGATTCGACAAATTCCATTGGAACCTGCGTATCGGTGACAATGGTGTGAATCTTTTCAACAGTTGCGACATGAACCATCGAGACCGAGCCGAACTTGCTGTGGTCGGCCACAATCATCACCTTCTGTCCCATCTGCAAAATGGCGCGGTCGGTCATTGTCTCGGGCAGGTAATCGTTGGTCAGCCCGTGTTCCAGGCTGATGGCGTGAATGCCGATGATGACCTTGTCGGCGCGCAAGTCCAAGATGGACTGCTCGGTGATGTGACCGATAAAGGAAAGCTCGCTCTTGCGCAGCAGACCGCCCAGGGCGATCACGGTGATTTCAGGCAGGCTGCTGAGCAGCGTCATCACCGGCAGTGAGTTGGTGATGACCGTCAGATCCTTGCGCTGCTTGAGGTTGCGCGCCACCTCGAGCACGGTGGTGCCCGACCCGAGGAAGACCGTCTCGCCATCGCCGATCAGGTCGGCGGCGGCCCGGCCAATGCGCTTCTTTTCATCGTCCTGCCATGTTTCGCGCTGCAGAATGGGCGGCTCGGGCGGGGCTTTGCGCAGCGACACGGCGCCGCCGTGCACCCGTTGCAGCTTGCCCTCGCCGGCCAGGGTTTCCAGGTCGCGCCGGGCGGTCGCCTCGCTGATGGAAAACTGATCGACGATATCGGCCACGCTCAAGCTGCCCTGGCGGGCCAGCAGATCGAGGATTTGGGTTTGACGTTCGAAGGAGGGGATGAATTCGTTCATATGCAATCATAAACGATCATATTCAATCATCATTATAGTGAGATTGTTTGGGATTACAAGGGGGAAAAGGAGTGAAATGGTTAAGAATTTACACACAACCGGGGCGCATGGTGCGAGAAAACTTATGGTGCCACTGGTACCGCACTAGATGCATCACATTTTTTCTCACCATTCAGCGAAGGGGGCAATGGTTGCTTTGCTTTTGATTTCCATCAATAGCCCTTAAAAAGCACGGCCATTGTCGGTCAGAATCAAGATAATTCAGGAAAAACTTGCCCAATCTTAGCAGCAATTTCCTAAAAATTTTATATAATTCATTTCAATTGTGATCCAGCAATTATGGGCACAACCAGAGCATAAAATTCCCAGATCCGAATATTAATTTAGCCAAAATTGTTGGTAAAGAATCAGGATGCCAACTCGAACCGCGCATTCGTCTGAGAACTTTGCTAGCCCAAGCCGGCCGGAAGACCTTATTTTACAGAACCAGGAGGGTTCCATGTCCAAAGAATCTCACCACCGGCAGTCTTCACATAGAAATTGGCCTGATTTTTTTCAATTCTTGCTCGTGTTATTTATCATAGTTTTCTTAATCGGCTTGAGCCCTGCAGCTGCTGTGCACGCATCTGATTCCAGCATAGGATTGGAGGAACAATCTGTTGGT
>CAZHYQ010000031.1:0-23890 GCA_964536805.1 uncultured Longilinea sp. | reverse complement strand
CGCATATCGCCAACCGCAACCCACTTCAAACCATCGATGCGGCCTTTTTCCTGCAAAACCGTGTAAAGGTCAGTCAGAATCTGGGTGGGATGTTCACCCCAGCCGTCACCGCCGTTGATGATGGGAATGCTGGCCCATTTGGCAGCTTCCATTGGCGCGCCCTGCTGGAAATGGCGCATAACGATTACATCGCCGTAAAATTCCAGCATTTTGACCGTATCCTTGATCGACTCCTGGTAGAAGTCGCCGGCCCGGGTCATTTTGGCATCTGAAAAACCGGTTACATGGCCGCCCAGGCGGTGCATGGCTGCTTCATGGGCCAGACGGGTGCGGGTGGACGGCTGGTAGAAAGCCGTTACAAGGGTCTTGTCAGCCAACATGGTCGAATTGCGGCGATCGCGGGCAATCGGTTCCAGTTCCTTGGCAACCTGGAAAACTCGAAAAAACTCATCGCGTTCGAAATCTTTCAACGATAGAATATCACGACCAGCAAAACTACGCATACACAGCTCCTTTTTCAAAAATACAAATTTGACGAGCCCGGATCATCCAGACCTGGATGCCCGGGCATCGTTATTCACAGGTTATTTGAGTTTTTCGTTCAGCACCACTGGAAACAGGGCGTAAAACTCGGTGGCTTTCACCACGTCGTCCAGTGGAACCTGCTCTATCATCATATGGGCGTGCTCCTCATCGCCTGGACCAAACCCGATTGACGGGATGCCGGCTTTTCCGGCCCAATAGGTGCCGTTGGTCGAGAAGTCCCATGTACCCAGGGGACGATCTTCACCCCATAATTCCTTAACGGTACTTTGGCCTGCTTTCACCGCGGGATGTTCATCATCCAACAGCCAGGCTGGATAGAACTTTTCCACCGGGAACACGAAGCCGGTATAGGAGGGCGCGTCGTAGTACAACTCCTCAACGATGATTTCCTCCTGTAAATAATCCGGGATCAGACCTTTTACCTGGGCAATCACTTCATCATGGGGCTCATTTGAGGTAATGCGGCGATCGATAAAAATGGTGAACTGATCCGGTACAGCATTAAGCGACGCAGTGCGGGCCAACACGTCGGTCACGGCGATGGAAGGATGGCCTTGAACTGGATGCATCCCCATGCCGAAGCGCATGCGGCGGTCCAGATCACGGATTTGGGCGATAATTGACGCCATCTTGTAAACAGCGTTATCGCCCAGATAGTGACTGGCTGCGTGTGCCGACCGACCGCTGGCGGTTATTTTCATTTCAATCCGCCCCTTATGGCCGCGGTAGATCCGCATTTTTGTCGGCTCGCCGATAACCACAAAATCCGGGCGCACTTTGGGGTCGACCTCCACAAAAGCATTCGGCGCGATCCCGTCGCACCATTCTTCCATGTTGCCAAAATAATAGGCGCTAGTGTCTTCCAGCCAACCCAATTGTTTGGCGAAAGCCAGTCCATACACCATGCCCGGCGTGGAGCCTTTTTCATCGCATGCGCCACGGGCAAACAGGATGCCGTTTTCCACCTTACCCTTGAAGGGGTCCCATTCCCACTCGGCCGGGTCGCCAACGCCAACCGTGTCAATGTGCGAGTCGTACACGATGACGCGTTTGCCGGAGCCAATGCGTCCAAGGATATTGCCCATTTTGTCGAAGCGCACCTCGTCAAAACCCAGCCTGGTCATCTCGGCGCCAATGCGTTCGCCAACCTCTTTCAACTGGCCTTCCATGCTGGGGATGGCGCAGATATCGCGCATGAATTTAATGATGTCGTCGCGATGTGCTTCAACCATTTTTTTAAGTTGTAAAGTGTCCATATCCTTTATCCTCTGTTTCTCTAAGTTATAAGGGATTAAACCCGCCGGACAACATGGAAGCGGAAATATCCGGGCAGAAAGTAAGAATACGAATAATCCACCACGCGCCCGTCTTTGGAAAACAAAGATGCAATGAAGAGAAGCAGTACATCGCCTCGCTGAATTTGCAAAGCCCGGGCTATTTCAGGGCTGGCAGCCACCGCACGGATATCCGTTTTGGATTCGGCCAGTTGAACATGGTCGCGGCGCAGCAATTGATCAAACACTGAGCCGGTAAATCCGGCTTGAAGATCATCCGGCCGCAGAAATTCCACTGGCAATAGATCGACCAGGTAGGCAACCGGCCTTTTCTCAGCCTGGAAAATACGGGAAACCTGTACCAACGGCGATTCCAAAGGCACTTTAAGAGTATCTGCCTGGGATTCATTTGCCTTTAGGTATTCGATGTTCAGATCTACCATCGATACTTCCAGTTGAATTCGACTGGCCAGCGTTTCAATGCTTTCCAGCACTTCGAGACCCGTCTCGATGACATGCGTCTGGTTCACTACGAAGGTGCCCACCCCTTGACGGCGCCGGATCAGGCCTTGTCCCTCGAATGCCCGCATGGCTTCACGGAGTGTCGCTCGAGAAACGCCCAACCGCCGGGCCAGGTCAGGTTCAGAGGGCAGTCTTTCACCTGCCGGTGTACCTGCGATGAGTGTGGCCAAATCGGCTTGCAGGCGCTGAAATAATGGCTGCGGTTCACCTTCTGTCGCTCGTTTTGGTTTCTTCATTACTCGATTTTCCCCCTCATTCTAGAACCGGGATCATGGTGAAGCGGTCTACATCCACCAATCCCAGATCCGAAATACGCAGCGATGGAATAACCACCAGTCCAAGCAAACTCAACTGCATATTGGGATTGTTCAGCTTGCAACCGCAAGCCCTGAAACCATCCAGAACCGTAGCCGCTTTTTGCCCCACAATTTCTGCCCGTTCATTTGACATCAAACCCGCAATGGGCAATTCTACTTTTCCAATCACCTTGCCGCGCAGCACTACTACCTGCCCCCCGCCGCAAGCCGCCAGCTCGTTGGCTGCAATGGCCATGTTCTCGTCGTCCGTTCCCGTCACAATCATATGATGGCTGTCGTGAGCGACGGTTGTACCAATGGCACAGGGTTCGGTAAAACCAAAACCCTGTACCAGCCCGACCTGAATCCGGCCGCTGCGGCGATGCCGCTCGACGAGTGCCAGTTTGACAATATCGCGGGCCAAATCTGCCTGAAATTCTCCGTTCTTTCGTTCCAAATCGAACACCAGGTGCCGGGTAGGAGCCTGATTCTCAATGACGCCAATGACATGGGCTTTTACTACGCCATCCGCTGGCGGGAAAGGAAGCTTGAAATCGGCAGCTGTTAACTTGCGGCGTAAATGGACTGAATCTGTCGCCCATTCGGGTTGACTCACCACTGGCAACTCGGCCAGCAACTTGCCGCCTTCTGCCATCACCATCCCGCGGGCGATGACCACGTCAACCTGGAAATTATTAAGATCCTTCAATAGCAGCACATCGGCATACCGCCCTGGTGCAATCATGCCCATCTCGCGGCTGACGCCAAAATGTTCGGCAGTATTGATGGTAGCCATCTGGATTGCCGTGATGGGTTTGAGACCCTGTGCAACCGCATGGCGAATCACGCGGTCCATATGGCCATCCTGAACGAGTGTGGCGGAATGAGAATCGTCGGTGCAAAGAATAAAATTGCGCGGGTCAAGCCCCATTTCGGTCACAGCGCGGACTTGCGCTGCCACGTCATGCCAGGCTGATCCAAAACGCAGCATGGCCTTCATGCCCTGCCTCACACGTTCCACCGCGTCCTCAACGCGCGTCCCCTCGTGATCATCCTGCGGTCCGCCAGCTGCATAAGCATGGAAAGGCAGACCCAGATCGGTAATGGGGAAATGTCCGCCAATAACCTTATTGGCCATACGCGTAGCGTCCATTTCAGCGTGAACTTTGGCTTCGCTTGAAATGACGCCTGGATAATTCATCATTTCACCCAGGCCAATGATGCCAGGCCAGGTCATTGCTTCCGAGACTTCCGCAGGCCCGATCGATGCGCCCGGCGTCTCAAATCCTGGAGACGATGGCACGCAGGAAGGCATTTGAACGAAAACTGTAATCGGCTGCAACGCTGCTTCATCCACCATCAAGCGCACGCCGCGCAAGCCAAAAACATTGGCAATTTCGTGCGGGTCGACGAACATGCCCGTGGTTCCGTGCGGCACAACCGCACGCACAAACTCCGTCACCGTCAACATGCCCGATTCGACGTGCATGTGTCCATCAATGAGGCCAGGAACCATGAATCGTCCGGCTGCATCGATTACTTTCGTGTTGGGACCGATGGCATGGCTGGCATCCGGACCGACATATGCAATGCGTCCATCGATTACGGCAATATCGCTGCCAGGAATGATTTCGCCGGATTGAACGGATACCCATTGGCCGCCCCGGATGACCAAATCCGCAGGCTTGCGCCCCATGGCGCAATCGACCAATGTCCGCGTATCCCGTTGCCAGAAGGTGTTCATGCTCATGCGGACTGCCTTTTCTCCTCCAAGGATCAACCTTCAGCGATAGAAAATTGTGCCAAACCTAATTTCCCGAGGTGCCGGGAAAAAAGGATAATTATCCGACCAGCCGTTTGGCGGCTTGATTGTGTCGCCGCACCAGGGCGGGCACATCCACTGTCAACAGCTCTCCATCCCGGACAATCACCCTGCCGGCAACCACGCTCAAATCGACCCGCTGCGGGCTGCAAAATACCAGCGCCGCCACCGGATCATGCAAGGCGCCGGCATAGTCCAGCCGGTTGAGATCAATCGCAAAGAAGTCAGCGCATTTGCCCGGTTCCAACGAGCCCAGGTCGTCGCGGCCCAAAACCGCAGCACCGCCGCGCGTAGCCAGTTCCAAAGCCTGGCGTGCCGTCATCAATGGCGGAGCGCCTGCCCCGGAAAGCGATGCTCCGGCCAGACCTGCTCCGATGCGTGAAAGCAGCATCGCCTGGCGGGCTTCACCCAAAAGGTGCGAGCCGTCATTGCTCGCCGAGCCGTCCACGCCAAGCCCCACCTTTACGCCCGCGGCGCGGTATTGCAGAACCGGCGCGATTCCGGAGGCCAGGCGCATATTCGATGAGGGGCAATGCGCCATCCCGCAACCAGTGTGGGCATACAATTGAATTTCTTCCTGAGAAACATGCACCGAATGGGCGAACCACACATCCGGTCCAATCCAATCCACTGATTGCATGTAGGCTACCGGGCGGTGGCCGAACATCTGCAGACAGAATTCCTCTTCATCCTGCGTTTCCGCCAGGTGGGTGTGCAAATGAACGCCGTATTGCCGCGCCAGCGCTGCACTTTTCTTCATCAATTCGCCAGTGACGCTGAATGGTGAACAAGGCGCCAGAACAATTTGCAGCATGGAACCCGCGCTGGCATCGTGATAGGTTTCAATCAAGCGCACGCTGTCTTCCAGAATATGTTCTTCGCTATCCACCACGCTGTCAGGGGGTAAGCCGCCCTTGCTTTCACCCAGGCTCATCGAACCGCGCGAGGCATGCAAACGAATTCCCAGTTCCCTGGCCGCGGCAATTTCATCATCCAGCCGGGAGCCGTTTGGGAACAGGTAGAGGTGATCCGAAGCGGTGGTGCAACCAGACAGTGCCAGTTCCGCCATCGCAGTTTGCGCTGAAGTGAAGATATCCTCGGGCGTCATACGCGCCCAAATCGGATACAGCGTCTTCAACCAACCGAACAGGTTGGCATCCTGTGCGGCCGGGACGGCGCGCGTCAGCGTCTGGTAAAAATGGTGATGGGTGTTGATCAGCCCGGGTAATACTATATGCCCTTTGAGATCCAGCACTTCATCCGCGCTTTTAGGCAGGTCCTGGCTGGCGCCCACTTGTTCGATGAATCCATCGCGAATAAAAAGGCCACCGCCGGAAATTTCCCGGCGCTGGCCATCCATGGTTACCAAAACACTTGCGTTCTTTACAAGAAGAGTGGTCATCGGCTCAGAAGTTTATGGTCAAACGATGGGGATCTGTCAGTTTTGCAACAGTACAACCAGTTTAACCATAAACAACTGAAAAGTCAATTGTCTGACAACATGTATTTTGTCACTTGTCGGACAACTCGGCGCCGTGCAGCAAATTGCTCATCAACATGGCAATCGTCATGGGTCCCACCCCGCCGGGTACCGGCGTGATTGCGCCAGCCACCTCTTTGACTTCATCAAAAGCCACATCGCCCACCATGCGGTAACCTTTGGGTTGGCTGACGTCATCGACGCGGTTGATGCCGACATCAATCACCACTGCGCCCGGTTTTACCCAATCCCTGCGCACCATCTCGGGCCGACCGACCGCTGCGACCAGCACATCCGCCTGACGCACAACGTCCGGCAGGTTCTTTGTGCGCGAGTGGCAAATGGTCACCGTTGCATTGGCACGCACCAGCAACAACGCCACCGGCATGCCGACGATATTGGAGCGCCCCAGCACGACTGCATTGATGCCTTCAATTTTGGGTATTGACTTCTCGATCATATAGATGCAGCCCTTAGGCGTGCAGGGCACGAACAAAGGATCGCGCCCTTTTTGGGCCAACCGCCCTATGTTGATTGGGTGAAAGCCGTCCACATCCTTTTCAATGCTGATCAGGCTGAGCACGCGCTCCTCATCCAGGTGCGCGGGAAGCGGCAACTGCACGAGGATGCCGTTGACTTTTGGATCGGCATTCAATTCTTTGACCAGTTTTTCAACCTCTTCCTGCGTGGCAGTTGCCGGCAGTTCGAAGCCAAAGGATTCGATACCCACTTCGGCGCTGGATTTTCGCTTGGATCGAACATATGATTGCGATGCCGGGTTCTCGCCAACCAGCACAGTAGCCAGCCCAGGTGCCGGTTTTCCGGCGGCGATGCGCGCCTCCACTTTCGCTTTCACGTCCATGCGGATTTCCGCAGCCAAAGCTTTGCCGTCCAAAATTATCGCAGTCATGTTTTTCCTCTCAAAACTTGATTTTGATGATGATTCTCTAGAATTCCGGGTTTAACAACCTTTTCGATGCAAAAACCCGTCTGACTATTATTATAGCTTGAGGATGAAAAAGCATCGTCCATACGATGATTTTATTCCCAATACCCATTTACTTTAAGCTATAATTCCTGCTGAGAATAGGAGGATTTAATCTCATGACAAAAATTTGCGTGGTTGGAACTGGCTATGTGGGTTTGGTGACGGGCGCATGCTTTGCTGATCTTGGCAATGAAGTCGCCTGCCTAGATGTAGACGAGACCCGCATCAGCAAGTTAAAAAGCGGTATTATGCCCATTTATGAACCGGGCCTGGAACAACTGGTAGCCCAAAATGTTCACGCCGGCCGCCTGATGTTTACCACCGATTATCCCGAAGCGGTCAAGGACGCTGAAATCGCCTTTATTGCGGTCGGCACGCCATCGGGCGTCGACGGCGAAGCCGATTTGCAGTATGTGCGTTCTGCCGCAGAAATGATAGCCGATTTGGTGGACGATCCCATCGTGGTCGTCAACAAATCCACCGTTCCGGTTGGAACCGGCGACTGGGTCGCCGAGATCATCAAGAAACGCCGCGGCGGTAAACCATTGGAATTTCACGTGGTATCAAACCCGGAATTCCTGCGCGAAGGTTCAGCCATCAACGATTTCATGACCCCGGATCGGGTCGTGCTTGGGTCCACCGAACGCGATGCCGCCAACAAGGTTGCCCAGTTATACCTCACCCTGCGCTGCCCGATCGTCATCACCGATCTGCGCACCGCGGAGATGATTAAATACGCATCCAACGCATTCCTTGCCACGCGCATTTCCTTCATCAACGAGATTGGGAACATGTGCGAAGAACTTGGCGCAGATGTGAAGGAAGTTGCGCGCGGCATGGGTCTCGATAAACGCATCGGACCGTCCTTCCTGGATGCCGGTCTGGGCTGGGGCGGATCCTGCTTCCCCAAGGATGTCAAAGCACTTGCTCACATGGCCGTGCTGCACGGCACCCACCCGCAACTGCTGCAGGCAGTGATGGAGATTAATCGCAATCAGCGCCGCCGGGTGGTGGTGAAATTGCGCAAGGCGCTTGGCGGGCTCAATGACCGCGAAATTGGCATTTTGGGCCTGGCGTTCAAACCCAACACGGATGATATGCGCGAATCGCCGGCAGTGGAGATGATTCACCTGCTTCAAAACGAAGGCGCGCACGTCAAAGCCTACGATCCCCAGGCGATGGAAAATGCCGCCCAGATGTTCCCCCGCTTGACCCTGTGCACCAATCCCTACGAGGTGGCCGAAGGCGCGGATGCACTGGTGCTCGCCACCGAATGGAACGAGTTCAAGCAGCTTGATTTCGACCGCATCCATTCCCTGATGCGCCAGCCCATCATCATGGACGGACGCAACCTTTGGGATAGCAGCCGCTTGCGGCAGCAAGGCTTTGCCTACTACGGCGTCGGCCGTGGCGGGAACGGTTCTCCCGATTAATGGCAAGATTTTGGTAATAGACACCCGGAACAATGTAAATGTTCCGGGTGTTTTGTATCTTGGTAACCAGGGGGACGATTAAGACATTTGTTGGTGATGTTCTTTGAGATAATTCATCAGATATTGTCCTGTATATGATTCGCTGTTTTCGCACACATCTTCCGGCGTGCCCGTCGCCACGATCGAGCCGCCGCGGTCGCCGCCTTCCGGTCCCATATCGATGATATAGTCGGCCACTTTGACGATATCCATGTTATGCTCGATGATCAACACTGAATTGCCTGTTTCAACCAATCGCTGGAGCACTTCGATCAACTTATGTACGTCGGCAGCATGCAAACCGACCGACGGTTCGTCCAGCACATAGAAAGTACGCCCGGTGGCGCGACGTGAAAGCTCCTTTGCTAGTTTCACGCGCTGCGCTTCGCCGCCCGATAAGGTTGTACCCGGCTGGCCGATGCGCACATAACCCAAACCAACCTCCTGCAAGGTGCGCAGCTTGTTATAAATTGCCGGGAAACTGGCAAAATGATCCAAAGCTTCATCTACCGTGGTATCGAGAACCTCGGCAATGGATTTTCCCTTGAAGTGTACCTGCAAGGTCTCACGGTTAAACCGGCTGCCGTGGCAAACGTCGCAGGGCACATACACATCCGGTAGGAATTGCATTTCAATGCGCAGTTGACCCTGACCCTGGCAGGCTTCGCAACGCCCGCCGTGCACATTGAATGAGAAGCGCCCGGCTTTGTAGCCGCGGATTTTGCTCTCAGGCATTTCAGCAAATAAGGCGCGAATTTCATCAAACATGCCGGTATAGGTGGCTGGGTTGGAGCGTGGACTGCGCCCGATGGGCGACTGATCGATATTGATGACCTTGTCGATCAATTCGATGCCCTCAATTTTGTCGTAGTCGCCCGGCTGAGTATGTGCCCGGTTCACATCGCGCGCCAGCGCGTTGTAGAGCACATCCACCATCAAGGTCGATTTGCCCGAACCGGAAACGCCGGTGATGCACACCAGTTTTCCCAGCGGGATATCGACGCTGACATTGCGCAGGTTGTTGGCGCGCGCGCCAATGATGCGTAAGTGTTTGCCGTTGCCCAACCGGCGGCTGTCTGGTAATGGAACTTTCTTACGCCCGGAAAGATAGGCTCCGGTGATTGAATTTGGATTGACCAAAATCTGTTCCGGTGTGCCCTCGGCTATGATTTCTCCGCCGTGTTCGCCCGCCCCCGGCCCAAGATCGATTATCCAATCTGCCGATCGAATGGTGTCATCGTCATGCTCGACCACCAGAACCGTATTGCCCAGGTCGCGCAAACTCTTCAGGGTATCCAACAACCGGCCGTTGTCGCGCGGGTGCAGGCCGATGGATGGCTCATCGAGTACGTAAAGCACGCCCATCAGGCGCGAGCCGATCTGAGTGGCCAAGCGGATACGCTGCGCCTCACCGCCCGAAAGCGAGCCAGCTGAACGTCGCAGGGTGAGGTAATCCAGGCCGACGTCCACCAGGAAACCCAGCCTGGCACGAATCTCCTTGACCACGCGGTCCACAATCGCCTGTTGGCGCTGGTTGAGGGGTGATTCCGCACCTCGTAGGCGGTCGATCCAGGTCAATGTTCGAACCACGGGCCAACCTGTCACTTCGACGATATTGTGATCATCCACTGTAACTGCCAGCGCTTCGCTGCGGAGCCGGGTTCCTTTGCAGACCGGACAGGGCCGCTCGCTCATGAATTCGGTGATTTTATTGCGGATATATTCCGAATTCGTTTCACGGTAACGCCGTTCCAGGTTTGGAATTACTCCTTCGAAGGTGGTGGTATAGGTGGTTTGGCGGTCGTTGCGCCCATTTAACTGCAGGGTCAGTTCGTCCGTGCCGGTGCCGTACATGATTTTATGGATTTTTTCCGGTGCAATGGTTCGCACCGGTGCGTTCAGATCGATATGGAAGCGGTCAGCCACCGCTTCGACCATTTGCCAGTAATACCCGCCCTGCTCGCGTGGACCGTTCCATTCCAGCGCAACGATGGCGCCTTCATTGAACGATCGGTCAAAATCCGGGATGAGCAGATCAGGATCGATTTCCAGTTTATTCCCCAGACCCTGGCATTCGGGACAGGCGCCGTGAGGCGTGTTGAACGAGAAAGTCCGCGGTTCGATCTCCGGCAGGCTGATGCCGTGTTCAGGGCAAGCCAGGTGCTCGGAGTAATACAAATCGACCGGCGGTTCCAACAGGTTTTGCACCGTCAGGTAGCCTTCGCCCACTTTCAAGGCCGTCTCAACCGAATCGGTCAGCCGCGAGCGCATCTGGCGGTGCTCCTCGTCATTTTCCGCATGGCCAATCACCAGCCGGTCGACTACGGCTTCGATCGTATGAATTTTGTAGCGGTCTAGCGTGATCTCGTCTTCCAGGCTGTATACCGTCCCATCGGCACGCACACGCACAAAACCAGCTTTGCGAATCTCATCCAGCACAGCCTGGTAAGTGCCTTTTCGCCCGCGTACGATCGGCGCCAGGATCAACAGCCGCGATCCTTCCGGCAGCTTCTCAAGCGAATCGACGATTTCCTCGGCAGACTGCTTGGTGACTTCACGCCCGCAAACCGGGCAATGCGGAATGCCAGCCCTGGCGTACAACAAGCGCAGGTAATCATAAATTTCGGTGACGGTTCCGACCGTGGAACGCGGATTATGGGAGGTGGCTCTCTGGTCGATCGAAACCGCCGGTGAGAGCCCGTCGATGTAATCGACATCCGGTTTTTCCATTTGCCCAAGGAACTGGCGTGCATAGGCCGACAATGACTCAACATAGCGGCGCTGTCCTTCGGCAAAAATCGTATCAAAAGCCAGCGAACTTTTTCCTGAGCCGGAGAGTCCGGTGATGACTACCAGTTTGTCGCGCGGGATTTCAACGGTAATATTTTTAAGATTGTGCGCGCGTGCGCCGACAACGCGGATTGCATTTTGGGTCATAAATGTATCTTCCACCTTCCAAAGGGAATCGCCATTCCCGGATAATCCATGACCTTGAATTATACCATCCGCTGCAAATCCGTCATCCAGCGCTTTTTCCACCGAAGACCTGTTCATTGTGCCGCCTCCCGAACAATACTATTATATCGAAATTATGTTCTTAGAACAAGAGTTAAAATAATAAAAACTCCGCCAAATTTACCGGCGGAGTTTTCCAATGTTCCCCTGCTGAAAATCAAACTCAGGGTAGCGTCACATCCAATTTATTTTGCGCGATCAGTACCGGTTTAAGCGGGGATTGCTTCAACATGGTCAAAAAGCTTTCAGCTTCTGTGGTTAAGGGTATCCCGCGCAGGTTTTCAGCCCAACGGTAGCCGACAGACTGGTAAAGCAATTCGACGGACACCGAATAGGTACCGCTGCCTGGCAATTGGATGGCATATTTCAGGCTGTCGCCGCCAGCCGAGAAATCCTCATCCTCGGCTGCCTCTCCTTGAACGGCAATTTCAGTTGGAAGCTTATCCTTGTCCATGCCGGCCGGCAGCAGGCGGTTATCTTTTATATAATGTTGCGCCCGCAACAATGTGGTGGTGACATTGCCGTCCGGGTCGCCAATGATGGTTTCGTAAATCTGTACCTGATCCGCCTTCGTGATCATCTGGTAATGCGGCTCAAATTGCATGGCGTCTTCATCATTACGGTTTCCAACGATCGCGCCATTATCATCCCAAGCGCCTGATTCAAAGACCACGCCCCCACTCGCATCTTTGACGAGGACATGCAGCCAAACCCGCCGGGAAGGGAAGCTGGTAGGCAATTTATGCCCGGCCAGGTTGGTAATTTGTACGTTCAGATCAAGGGTCGAACCCTGCCCGCCTGGTTTTACCGCCAATACGGCTGTCTTTTCAGAAAGCTGTGTGTTCGTGAGCCGAATGGTCTCTTCGAACTGGTCGTCCGTTGCTGTGACGTCCAACGGATCTCCGTTCATTTTCAACAGGTTCAGCATAAACTGGTTGCCGCCAATGAATTGGTGTTGAAGGAAAGGGCTGCGCTTTTCTGGATTGACGCTGGAAATGGCCGCCGCTTCGCCGGCAACCGGCATATGGCAGGATTGGCAGGTCGCATCCTTGGCATAAGTGCTGTTTTCCCATTCGGTGAAAGGCGTCTGCTCTGGAAACAGCTCCTGGCTGACTTTGCCGTCGTTGGTGATATAAGGCGTAAACAGGTTGTGGCAGGTGGCACACAGCGCCGATTGTTCGGTGTGACCCGCCTGGAGCGGCACGAATCCTGAAGCTGCATTCATTACACTGACCCAATTCTCGGCCACCGGAAATTGTCCGAAGATTTGCCGTTTACCGGATGCGGTTACCTCGTCAATGACTAATCCGCCGCTGAAACTCGCTTCGGTTCCCAGTTTTTCAGCCTGAATCTGGTGGCAGACCGTACAGGAGACGCCATCCATCGCAAGTGTATGGTCGGGATTGGCGGCCGCGAAAACGCCGTCGTCCAACATTGAGGTCTTTCCGCCAGCCGCCGCCGTGGTGAAATGCGCCATGGGCACATGGCAGGTGGAACACTTGTTTTGGATGAATTCGTTGTAATCAGGATTTGCCAGGATCTCGCGCCGTACCGATGCGCGGTAGTAGGGATCGCGGGCTGAATTGGCCATCATGGTTGAACGCCAGTCGGTGTCAATGGAAATATCCGTTCCAGCGCTAGTTTTCAACCCGGTGTGGCAGGCTGAACATTGTCCAGCCGTTGAGAACAGCGTTCCTTTTTCATTGAGCAAAGCGCGCGGTTCCGACTGGACAGCCGGTGAAGGAGAAACATTGGCTGCGGGTTTGGCCGGCGCACAGCCTACCGCTGCCAGGATAAACCAAAGAATTCCGAAAATCCATGCAATCCGTTCAGATCTCATCTACCCCTCCCAAGTACTATTTTCCCCGCCAAACTCATTCTAGCATAGGCACAGCTTTTTTTCAGTCGATGCTATACTTCATTTATCCCGTTTGCCGTCTATCAGAAGGAATTATCTATGGATCAAAAATTGCACAAGCGCGCCATTTCAGCCTGGACGATGTATGACTGGGCCAATTCGGCTTTTGCCACCACCATCATGGCTGCCGTTCTGCCTGTCTACTACACCTCGGTTGCCACCGCCGGGTTGCCTGCCAATATCGCCACAGCCTATTGGGGCTATACCTCATCCATATCAGCCCTTATCGCAGCCATAATCAGTCCCATCCTGGGCGCGGTCGCCGATTTTACCGGCGCCAAAAAGAAATTCCTGACTGTCTTCATGGTGCTGGGCGTAACGGGTACAGCACTGCTTTATTTTATTCAAACCGGCGACTGGCTGTTGGCATCCCTCTTTTTCACATTTGCCAACATCGGTTTCGCCGGCAGCCTGGTTTATTACGATGGTTTGCTGCCGCATATTGCCAACCCCGATGAGATCGATCAGGTTTCGTCGCGCGGCTATGCCATGGGGTATATCGGCGGCGGCCTGCTTCTGGCCATCAACCTGGTCATGATCATGTTTGTCCCCAAACTGGTTCCGGGGCTGGATGCTGGCCTGATGACGCGCCTTTCCTTTGTGACCGTAGCCGTGTGGTGGGCTGTTTTCACCTTGCCGCTCCTACTGCACGTTAAAGAACCGCCCAGGCGCATTGTCCCCGGAGAAGAGAACTTTCATCCGGTGCAAGCCAGTTTCCGCCGCCTGATCCAGACCTTTAAAGAAATCCGCCGTTACCGCGATTTGGCACTGGCGCTGCTAGCCTTCTGGGTTTACGCCAACGGCATTGGCACCATTATCGTCATGGCAACTGCCTACGGCAACGAATTGGGCTTTGGGCAGACCACCCTGATTGGAACGCTGCTGATGGTGCAATTCCTGGCAGCGCCTTTTGCCTTCCTGTTCGGTTGGCTGTCGCGGAAAATTGGCACAAAAAAATCCATCTACATCAGCCTGACGGTTTACACCCTGATTGCCATCGCAGGTTATTTCCTGTATCACGAGTGGCAATTCTGGGTGTTGGGCGCTGCGGTTGCAACCGTGCAGGGCGGCAGCCAGGCGCTCTCGCGTTCGTTGATTGGCCGCTTGATGCCAAAGAGCAAATCGGCCGAGTTTTACGGCTTTTTCAGCGTATCTGAAAAGTTTGCATCCATACTTGGCCCGGCTTTGTTCGGTATCATCTCCACCATTATGGGGCACAGCCGCCTTAGCATCGTCTCGCTCATCATCTTCTTTGTTACCGGCATGCTGCTGCTGACCCAGGTGAATGTCGAACGCGGCATGAAGGTGGCGCTGGAAGAGGAACAGGTGATGGTGGACCGGCAAACGGCACAATCAGCCTGATCGAATAACTCAATCTAAGAAAAAAGCTGCCAGATTGTGTTTTCAGGCAGCTTTTTTCAAATTAATTCCTGGTTTTTCTTTTCAGGTTAATTCGTAAAGTTCCACCAGAACGCCGCCGGTGCTTTTGGGATGGACGAAAGCCATCTTGCGCCCGGGTAAAACCTGGGCTGTTTCGTTAATCAAACGCACGCCTTTGGTTTTTAATTCAGCCAGCATGGCGTCGATATCATCCACTTCGAAACACAGGTGGTGCATTCCACCGCCTTTTTCAGCAATAAACTTCGCCAGACCGGTGTCGTCGGCAGTCGGTGTGACCAGTTCAACTTCACTGTCACCACACGGGATGAAAGCCACCCTGGATTTCTGGCTGGCTACTTCTTCAACATGATCCACCGCCAGTCCCATGGCGTCGCGCCAAAAGACGAGCGATGCATCCAGATCCTGGACTGCAATTGCAACATGATTGATTTTATTGATCTTTGCCATTGTGTTCCTTAAGTCCTATTCTTACGTCAGGCTAGCGCAGGAGCCTGATATTCGCCCCAAACTTTTCGAAGTACATTGCAAATTTCACCCAGGGTGATGTCGTTTTCCACACAGGTGATAAACAACGGCATCAGGTTTTCCTGGCTAACAGCCGCAGTTTCCAGATGGCTCAGCAGTTCACCGACGCGGCCGTTATCCCGTTTGGCGCGTAATTCAGCCAGGTTGGCGCGTTGGGTTGCCTCAATGGTTGGATCAACCGCCAACCCTTCCATTTCCAGTTTTTCTTCAACCTGGTAGGCATTGACGCCCACAATAGTTTGTTCGTTCCGCTCAATGCTCATCTGGTAGCTGTAAGCGCTTTCCTGAATCTCCGCCTGCATATAGCCTTTTTCGATGGAAGCCAGTGCCCCGCCCATATCGTCGATCTTGCGGATATATTCCATTGCCTGGCGGGCGATTTCGTCGGTCAACTGTTCAATTACGTACGATCCCGCCAACGGATCAATCGTATCTGCCACACCCGACTCGTTTGCTATGATCTGTTGAGTGCGCAGCGCAACGCGCACCGACTTTTCGGTCGGCAGCCACAAGGCTTCGTCCATGCTGTTCGTATGCAAGGACTGCGTACCGCCCATCACAGCCGCCAAAGCTTGAATGGCGACGCGTACGATATTATTCTCCGGCTGCTGGGCGGTCAGGGTGGATCCGCCTGTCTGGGTGTGAAAACGCAGCATCAGCGAGCGCGGATCCTTGGCGTTAAAGCGCTCTTTCATGATCTGTGCCCACAAACGCCGTGCCGCCCGGAATTTTGCAACCTCTTCCAGGAAGTTGCTGTGCGCAGCAAAGAAGAAGGACAATTGCGAGGCGATGCCATCCACTTCCAACCCGGCATCCATGGCTGCCTGCACGTAGGCAATCGCGTCTGCCAGAGTGAAGGCTACTTCCTGCACAGCAGTTGAACCGGCTTCGCGGATATGGTAGCCTGAAATGCTGATGGTGTTCCAGCGCGGAACGTTGGTTTCGCAATATTTAAAGATATCTGTAATCAGCCGCACAGACGGTTTAGGCGGGAAGATGTAGGTGCCGCGCGCGACGTATTCTTTGAGCACGTCATTCTGAATGGTGCCCCGCAGCGCTTTTTCGGCCACGCCCTGCCGTTTGGCCACTGCAATGTACATGGCCAGCAGAATGGCAGCCGGAGCATTGATGGTCATGCTGGTGGAAACTTTATCCAGCGGAATTTCTTTAAATAATTGTTCCATATCCCTTAAGGAGGAAATGGAAACGCCCACTTTTCCGACTTCGCCCAATGCCATCGGGTCATCCGCGTCATAGCCGATCTGGGTCGGCAGATCAAAAGCCACAGACAGGCCGGTCTGACCCTGCTGCAGTAAATAGCGGTAGCGCTGGTTGGATTCTTCGGCCGAGGCATAACCCGCATACTGGCGCATCGTCCAGAAACGGCCGCGATACATGGTGGGTTGTACCCCGCGCGTGAAGGGATATTCGCCCGGAAAACCAAGTTTTTCCATATAATCAAAATCCCGGGGCAGCGCGACCCGCGGCAATTCGATGCCCGAAGGAGTATCGAATTCATCCTTACGCTCCGGTGATTTGTTCAGCACTGGCTGGAGGGTGATTTCCTCCCAACGTTTGCGTTCAGCGTCAAAATCCATAAACCTGCCTCGAATCATTGTGAGATAGTTCACAGTATACCTGATCGAGACACAGAAGGGCAGTGGATTTATTTATGGTAAACTCTGGATATCCTTCCCGATTTCAAGAGGATTAAACGATGAGCAACTTCCTCCAACTGGCGTTTCTACTCGCAATCATCATTCTGATGGCCAAGTTGGGCGGATATTTAAGTACCCGGCTGGGCCAGCCATCGGTACTGGGCGAACTGTTGGTGGGTTTGTTATTAGGCCCATCTTTGATCGATGTAACGCATCTTGCTTTTTTCACCAATTCCCATCTCGCCGAGACCGTCTCGGAATTGGGTGAGTTGGGCGTGATGTTGTTGATGTTCCTGGCCGGTCTTGAATTGGAATTCAAGGATTTGGCGCGCAATATGAAAGTCTCTGCCTTTTCAGGGACGTTGGGCGTCATTCTCCCCGTGGGTTTGGGCCTGCTGGTTGGCGAATTGTTTGGAATGGATTTCTCACATGCCATGTTCCTCGGCCTAACCCTGGGTGCCACCAGCGTCAGCATCTCTGCGCAGACGTTGATGGAGTTGAAAGTGCTCCGCAGCCGGGTCGGCCTGGGTTTGTTGGGAGCTGCCGTATTCGATGACATCCTGGTCATCCTGCTGCTTTCCGTTTATCTCGCCCTGGAAGGCGGCGGCGGCGGTTCCCTTGCCATCCTGTTGGTCATCGGAAAAATGCTCCTGTTCTTGACACTTTCGGTTGCCTTCGGCAATTGGATTCTCCCCCGCCTGACCCGCCTTACGACCCGCCTCGGAATCAGCCAGGGCGTTGTCAGTCTGGCGATCGTCGTTCTGCTCTTCTACGGGCTGGCGGCAGAGGTGGTAGGTGGGATGGCTGCGATTACTGGCGCATTTATCGCAGGCCTCATGTTCGGACGAACCAGCGAGTCGCATCAAATTGAAAGTGGAATGAACGCCATCGCCTACGGTTTCTTTGTGCCCATTTTCTTCATCAGCATCGGACTGAACATCAATATCCGCGAATTGGATCCTTCTGCTTTATGGGTGACCCTCCTGATCATCGTGGTAGCCATTCTGGGCAAAATCCTTGGCGCCGGTCTGGGGGCATACCTCGGAAAGTTCTCGGCCTGGGAAGCGCTGCAACTCGGCATCGGAATGGTTTCACGCGGCGAAGTCGGTCTGATCGTTGCCAAAGTCGGTCTTGACTCAGGATTGCTTTCCAAAGATCTATTCTCTGCGATTGTTGGCATGGTTCTCATCACAACCCTGGTGACACCCCCCATGCTTCGCGCTTCATTTCGGACCCCAAAATCACCCCCTGTTGTTCCGCAACCAGAAGGATGAATGGAGGATTTATGGACTACATGGTGTTCTTTGTCTTGCACGATATCTCCCGTATGCAAGATTTGCTGACGGCCTGGGACGAAGCCGGCGTTGGTGGAATCACCATCCTGCTTAGCACCGGGTTGGCACGCTACCGCAATGGCGGCGGGTTGCGTGAAGACCTTCCTCTCATCCCAAGTCTGGAAGATCTATTGCAGCACACTGAAAACACCAACCGTACTTTCTTTACCATCGTTCACGGTGAAGAAATGGTGGATAAGGTCATCGCAGTGACCGAAGCCGTCACCGGGGACCTGAATTTGCCCGAAACCGGGATTTTGGCTGCCCTGCCTGTCGCCCGCGTACGCGGGCTGAAACGAACACGTGAGGATGCATGAAAATTCTTGCAGTTGATGTCGGCACAGGAACGCAGGACATCTATTTGTACGATTCGCGTTTAGACCTGGAAAACGGCTTCAAGCTGATCCTGCCCTCGCCGACCATGATCGTCAACCGCCGGCTGCAGGAGGCCACCAAACGCAAAGAGCCCGTTCTCCTTCATGGCGTAATCATGGGCGGAGGACCGGCTGGGTGGGCAGTTGAAGCCCATTTAAGAGCCGGGATAGCCGTTTTTGCAACGCCGGATGCTGCCCGGACGCTCAATGACGACCTGGACATGGTGACTGCGCTTGGCGTAAAGCTGGTCAACCCGGATGAAGCCCGCCGGCTGCCGGAATCTGTCATCCGCCTGCACCTGGCCGATTTTGACCCCATTGCCTTGCGCTATGCCTTGGCCCCTTTTGGATTGTCGTTGCACGGTCTCGACGCGGTAGCAGTTGCTGTCTTCGATCACGGTTCAGCCCCAGTTGGCGTCTCGGATCGCCGCTTCCGGTTTGATTATCTGGATGAACGCATCCGCGCCGAGAATCGCCTCAGCGCGTTTGCTTATCTTGCCGAAAATATCCCGTCCTCGATGACGCGCTTGCAGGCTGTGGCGAAATCGGCCGGCGAGATTCCCGCCCCGTTGATGGTCATGGATACTGCTGCGGCAGCCGTCCTGGGCGCATGCTTTGATCCAATGGTCTCCTTGCATAAACAAAACCTGATTGTCAATGTGGGAAATTTTCATACATTGGCTTTCCGGTTGGGTGAGGGCGGCATTGAAGGCTTATTTGAACACCATACTGGTTTTCTCAACCAGGCCAAACTGGAAGATCTATTACTCCGCCTGGCTGCCAGCACATTGACCAATTCGGATGTCTACGAGGATAACGGCCACGGCGCCCTTGTTTACAGCGCTCAATCCCTGAGAATGGATCACGACGATTTCAACCTGGTAGTAACAGGTCCGCGGCGAAACATGCTGCGCGGCTCAACCCTAAAGCCTTATTTTGCCGTGCCGTTCGGAGACATGATGATTTCCGGCTGCTTTGGGATGCTGGCTGCGGCTGCCGATGTGATGCCGGACCTGGCCGAACCGTTGCGAGCTTCACTCAGCGGTGCGGGGGGTGCTGGCACGCCGCCGTGGGAAGTGGATTGAGGTTGTTCCGCTGGTCAGACTGCTGTCAATGTGGTAAAATCCGTTCGCTCGGGATGTTGTACCCTTCATCCCGCAGCACATCTTAGCAACGAAAGGGCTTGACCCAATGAAGGTTCTTCTGACGAAAGACGTATATAAGCTTGGTCGCGCTGGCGACGTGAAACGTGTTGCGGACGGTTTCGGCCGCAACTTCTTATTACCCCAGGGATTGGCCGTTTTGGCCACGCCAGGCGCTCTCAAGCAGGTTGACCGCATCCGCAGCGTTGCTGCTGCCAAGCGCACGGTCTTGAATAATGAAATGAGCAGCGTGGCAGAAAAAATCCACGATGCGGTTGTGGCTTTCCCCAGCAAGGCCGGCGAAACTGGCAAGCTTTACGGCTCGATCACCCCGCAAATGGTCGTGGACGCCGTTAACAAGAAATACGGCCTCAGCCTTGAACGCCGCATGGTTGAAATTCAACCGATTCGCACCCTTGGCGAGCATAAGGCCCGCGTGCGTTTGACGATTGACCTCACCCCTGAAATCAAAGTCATCGTCCACCGCGAAGGCGAAGCGCCCGTTTTACCCGGTGCAGAGATGCCCGTTCCCGCCGTAGAAGAAGCGGATACTGAAGCGCAGCAATAATTCATCACCGCTGCCAATATTTTGATCATCACCGGCCTGAGGCAGCTTTGTCGCTGCCCGGCCGGTTTTCGATTGCATGCTACAATTGGCAAAAGCCATGCCTTTAACCATTGGTGAACAACTTAAACAAACACGCGAAGCCCGCAACCTGAGTTTGGAGCAGGCAGCACAGGTCACCCATGTGCGCATCCATTATTTGAAGGCTCTGGAAAGCGATCAGCGAGATCAATTGCCTTCAACGGCTCAGGGCCGCGGTTTTTTGCGTTTGTATGCCGGCTACCTGGGTTTACCAGTGCAGCCGTTGCTTGACCAATGGGAAGGCCGCCTGCCGCCTGAACCCGAACCACCGGTTGAAGAAATTTCATCTGCCGATCAATCCAACTCTGCCGTTCCGAGTGAAGAACCTGCCGATGGTTCTTCATTGGACAAATTGGGTGAAAATGAACAAGCCGGTGAAGAAGATTTTGAAATAACCGAACCATCCGAACCGGATGAAATTGTCCAAATTCAGCCACATATTGAAAAAACGGATTCCCCGGCCACGCTTCAATCCGATTCAATCCTGTCCGAAATCGGAGATACGCTGCGCCAGCGGCGTGAATCGATCAGCCTTTCTTTAAGCGATGTAGAGCACTACACCCGTCTGAAGCAACATTACCTGCGTGCGCTCGAAAATGGCCGCATCAACGATCTTCCGTCGGCAGTTCAGGGCCGCGGCATGCTCAGCAATTATGCCGAATTCTTGAACCTGGATGTTGACGCCCTTCTTGGACGGTTCGCAGATGCGCTTCAGGCCAGGCGGATCGAATTACAGCCCGCATCGCAAGCGCGCGCCAGCCGTCCAGTCGCCAGCCAACCTCAATCATTTGCGGGAAATCAATCTGCAACCGGTCCGAGCGTCTCATCGCCGCCCGCGAAGGGGCCGGCCACCCGGTTGGAGTCGCTTGCCCGCTTTCTCACGCCGGATTTATTGGTCATCAGTGGTTTGATAATTGTTCTGGTGGTATTCGTCATCTGGGCGGCCACCCGGGTAACAGCGCTGAGCACACCAGACCTGGAATCAACCACGCGCCCCATTTCCGAGGTCTTGTTGGAAACGAGCGAACCCAGCATCACCCCCACTTTGCTGCCTACCCAGAGCACGCCCGTTCCACCGGGATTGGCGAACCCCTCCGCCGCCGGCGATGCGACCCTTGAAAATGGCACGCTCGTCCCTGTATCGAATTCACCCATTCAAGTGTATGTCGTTGCCCGCCAACGTGCCTGGCTGCGCGTGACCGTCGATGGAAAAGTCTCTTTTAGCGGGCGTGTGATTCCCGGCAATGCTTATCCATTTTCCGGCAGCGAGGAAATCGAATTACTTACCGGCAATGCTGCCGGGTTGCAGGTTTTTTACAACCAGGACGACCTGGGCTCCCTGGGCACCACAGGTCAAGTCGTCAGCCTGATCTTTTTACCGAGCAGTGTCATCACTCCAACACCCGCCTTCACGCCCACCAATACCGCCACCTTGCCAGCCACCTTGACACCCTATCCCAGTCCCACACTGCCCACGCCTACCATTACTCCTTTTGTCCCTTGAGTTGAGATGATCGAAAAATCCTTTTACCTGGTATCCCTCGGTTGTGCAAAGAATACTGTTGATTCCGAATCAATGGCTTCCCTGTTGATTAACGCCGGCTATCAGCCGGTGGAGAAACCCGGGCAAGCCGGCCTGTTGATTGTCAATACCTGCGGATTCATCAAGCCCGCGCGCGATGAATCGATTTTCGAACTGCGCAAGCTGGCGCATAAGAAACGCCGCGGCCAGTTTCTGATTGCTGCCGGCTGCCTGACTGAACGCTATCGAGAGGAAGTTGCCGCCCAGGTCCCTGGGATCGACGGCATGATTGGTACGCGTCGTTGGATGGATATCATGGATGTGGTGCAGCAATTACGCACCACTCAGCCCAAAACGCTTTACCACCTGCCCGATTTCCCCACCGTTGGCACGGACGAACACGGCGTGTTGCGCGTGTCGCGCCAGGGCCCCAGTGCTTACCTGAAAATTGCCGATGGCTGCCGCCGACCTTGCGCCTATTGTTCCATCCCGCTGATTAAAGGAACCGCTGTCAGCCGGCCAATGGAAGCTATCCTCCGTGAAGCCAGACTTTTGCAGGATGCCGGTGTGAAGGAACTGATCCTCATCGCACAAGACACCACCGATTACGGCCATGACTTGGGCATGAAAGACGGCCTTGCCGCATTGATTGAACAAATCACAATGGCCGCACCGCAGCTGCCCTGGCTGCGCATTCTGTATGCCTATCCGGGTTACGTCACTGACCGGCTGATTGATTTGATGGCCAAAACGCCGCAGGTACTGCATTATCTGGATATGCCCCTGCAGCACGCCCATCCGGAAACACTCAAACGCATGCGCCGCCCAGCCAATGTGGACTGGGTGCACCGGACCCTTGGCAAAATGCGCCAGGCTATGCCGGACCTGGCATTGCGCACTACCTTTATTGTTGGCTATCCTGGCGAAACTGAGGAAGAATTTCAATCCTTGTTGGATTTCATCACAGAAATTAAATTCGACCGGGTGGGGGTCTTCCCATTCTCCTTTGAACCGGGCACAACCAGCGAACCCTTGGGCGACCCCATTCCAAATGAACTGAAAGAAGAACGCGTGGCGCGCGTTATGCAGTTGCAGGAAAGCATCTCCCTGACGCGCAACCAGGCGCTGGTGGGGAAAAAACTGCCTGTCTTGATCGAAGGAATCCAAAAAGGCGTCGCGGTCGGCCGTTCATATCGCGATGCGCCTGAAATTGATGGGATGGTATTTGCCGAGGGTAAAGCCCAGGTGGGTCAGATCGTACCCGTGCTCATATCAGGCGCGCTTGTTCACGACCTGACCGGCAGTGTAATCACTGACCCTCAATAAAATTCATTAGACCATCAAAGCCTAATTAGCTGATGGTGATCTGTTGGTTTTTTGGGTTCAGACGGAACGTGCCCAGGCAGTCAATGCCAGAACCACTACTGCCAGAGCCAGATTAATCCAGAATATTCTCTGCTCTTTGCGGCGGATTTTTTCAGCCTCGGTTGGCGCTACACCGCCACTTTGTGCCTGGCGAAGTGCCAACCGGCTCAACTCTGGACCCAAAATCCAAGTCAAATAAGCACTGATCAACACCATCCCGCCGATCGCGATGTGCTTGAGCAGAATTGCCACCGCCCAGGTGTTCTTGATGGCCAGCACGCCTTCATAATTGGGCGATGCACTCATTTGAAACATCCCGGTCGCCGTTAGAACTGCCAGGCTCATCCAGCCCAGCCACTGCAAACGCTTTTGTAAAGGTGCAAGAAAGGCGCTGTATGCTTCAGGCGATAATGATTTTCGGGCCGTGGGTAGAACCAGAACCGCCATGGCGGCTAACCCGCCCACCCAGACAACCGTGGCAAGCATGTGCAGCCAGTAGGCAATCGTCAATACCCAGGTCGGGATTGATGCTGTCATGGAGCGGGTGCTTGCGAAGGTTCCGGCGTCACTGCGGCAGGCGGCGTATCGCT
>CAZHYQ010000030.1:0-26231 GCA_964536805.1 uncultured Longilinea sp. | reverse complement strand
GGGCGCGCTGGCCGAACTGGAAGGCTTTGGCAACGACGACGAGCTGGATCCCGAATATGCCTACTGCGAGCCGTGTGCCGCGCTGGCCAGCCTGATGTGGAACTGGGAGATGGCGCAGATCACCGGCGCGGCGCAGTACAGCGACCTGTTCGAGTGGCAGCTCTATAACGCGGCCTTGGTTGGCATGGGGGCAGAGGGCACCAGTTACCTGTATAACAACCCGCTGGTCTGCCGCGGCGGCGTGACGCGCAAGGCCTGGTTCTGGGTGCCGTGCTGCCCGTCCAACCTGTCGCGCATCTGGGCGGACGTGGGCGGCTATATTTATTCCAGCCAGGCGGACTCCCTGACGGTACACCAGTACATCAGCAGCGAGTTGCGCGAGGGGCCGCTGCACCTGTTGCTGCAGTCGGATCTGCCCTGGCAGGGAGCTGTGCGCATCGCGATCAGCGCGGTCGAGAGTGCGATACTCGTCCGACTGCTGCTGCGGCGGCCTTCGTGGGCTGGCGCGATGCGGGTTACGGTCAATGGGCAGCCGGTAGACGGGAGGTCAGAGCCTGTACCCACCCTTGACCCCACCGATTGCGGTTACGATCCGCGCGGGGCAACCTTTTGGACGGTCGAACGCGCCTGGCAGGCGGGGGATGTGATCGAGATCGAGTTTGACATGCCGGTGCGGCTGCTGCGCGCGCACCCGCGCGTGCAGGGGCATGCCGGCAAGGCGGCGGTGACGCGCGGGCCGCTGGTGTACTGCCTGGAAAGCATCGACAACCCCGGCGTGGACATCTTCGAAGCACGCATTGACCCCAATTCGCTTGCTCCCGTCGAGGACAGCTCGCTGCTGGGTGGGATTGTGAAGATCGAGGGCAAGTCCTGCGACGGCCAGCCCCTGACCTTCATCCCGTATTACCTGTGGGCGAACCGCGGCGAGTCGCAGATGACGGTGTGGGTGAGGGCGTAGGAGAATTCACCACGGAGGCACGGAGGACACGGAGAAGAGAGAAAATGAGAAGAGAAGAGTAATAAAAGAACCAAATGGTAAATTGATTTAGAATCTCTTTTCTCTATCCTTCATAATCACTCTGTGATCTCTGCGTTTCTGTGGTTTTCTTATCCCATCCTATATATTTCTTCTCCGTGATCTCCGTGTCTCCGTGGTGAAATTAAATAACCTAATAATGGAGTCAACTTTGCCAACCAAAACACTTCGAACCCGTTGGGAACCGGAAAGCCCCATCCCGCTGCCCGAATACCCGCGCCCGCAGATGACCCGCCCGCAGTGGGCCAATCTGAACGGCCTGTGGGAATATGCCATTCTGCCCAAGGATGCCGCCGCGCCGCACACTTTCGACGGTCAAATTCTTGTACCATACGCGGTCGAGTCGCTGCTCTCGGGCGTGCAAAAGCCGCTGCTGCCCGATCAACGCCTGTGGTACCGGCGCTGTTTCACCGACCCGCGCCCCGGCTGGGGCGATAGGCGCGTGCTGCTGCATTTCGGCGCGGTCGACTATGAATGCACAGTCTGGCTGAACGGCGTTCCGCTGGGGGAGCACCGCGGCGGCTATTTGCCCTTTACGTTTGATATCACGGAGGCACTGAAGGAGGGCGAAAATGAGCTGCTCGTCCCGGTTTGGGACCCGACCGACACGGGTATGCAGCAGCGCGGCAAACAGGTGCTCAAGCCCAGCGGCATCTGGTACACCCCCATCTCGGGCATCTGGCAAACGGTCTGGCTGGAGAGTAAACCGGCCGTGAGCATCGAATCGCTCAAACTGACGCCCGACCTGGACGGTGCGGCATTGCAGATCGAGGTGAAATTTTGCGGCGCGGATGGCGACGATGTTCGCCTGGAGGCCAAAGCCGTTGACGGCGGCGAGGTTGTCGCGCGCGGCAGCGGGCCGGTTGACCAAGCGCTACGCCTGGCGATCCCCGCCCCGCACGCCTGGAGCCCGGCTGACCCGCACCTCTACGACCTGACGGTGCGCCTGACGCGCGCCGGCCAGCCGCTGGACGAGGTCGGCAGCTACTTTGCCATACGCAAGTTCGCCCTGGCGCCGGACGCCCAGGGGCACTTGCGCTTCACGCTCAACAACCAGCCGCTGTTCCTATACGGCCCGCTCGACCAGGGCTTTTTCCCAGACGGGCTGTACACCCCGCCCAGCGAAGCGGCCATGCTCTACGACATCGAGTACGTCAAGAGCCTGGGCTGCAACCTGATCCGCAAGCACATCAAGGTCGAGCCGCTGCGCTGGTACGCCGCCTGCGACCGGCTGGGCATGATCGTCTGGCAGGACATGCCCAACGGCGGGCGCATTGACGGGTCGCTGGTGGCTTTTCTGGCGTTGTCGCTCAACTTCCGCCGCGATGACCGCTTTCCGTTGTGGCGCGCCGGGCGGGCAGAGGAGACCAACCGGGCCGAATACCGCGCCGAGCTGCAGGGCATGCTGGATCATTTACACAATGCCGCCTGCATCGCGGTTTGGGTGCCCTTCAACGAGAGTTGGGGGCAGTTCCGCGCCAAAGAAACGGCGCAGTGGGTCAAAACCTATGACCCGACCCGCCTGGTGGATCACGCCTCAGGCTGGTTTGACCAGGGCGGCGGCGATTTTCTCAGCAAGCACATTTATTTCAAGAAACTGTTCAAGCCGCGCCTCGACCGGCGCGCCTTCGTCATCTCTGAGTTCGGCGGCTACAGCCTGCTGATGCCCGGACATGCCTGGGATGAGAATCAGAAGTTCGGCTATCGTTTTTACAATTCCAAAGAGGAACTCACTGCGGCCTATTTGAGGCTGCTAGACGAAGAACTGCGCCCGCTGATCAGGCAGGGGCTGACAGCGGCGGTCTATACCCAGACCACTGACGTGGAGATCGAGATCAACGGCTACCTGACCTACGACCGCGCGCTGGAGAAGATGGACGCCGAAGCGCTGCGCGCCGCGCACGAGCGGCTGATCAATTTACAGGAATGAAGAAGATGGGAAAGATCAGGGACCATATCGAGCAGGGGATACCTGTAAGGGCGACAGCATCCGGGAAGACCGCGCCGGCCGCGCATGCAACCATGTCCCGGATGCTTCGACAAAATTCGATCGGTGAGCAGGGCGAAGCAGGTCGGTATCAAGGCACACTTCCCGGTGTCGACTCCTCCCGACCTGCTGTCGCCCTTACGAAGGATGCATGATATCCTCCGGTAGTGAGGTCTGCACTCGCGGCGGGACAGCATCCGAGGCTTGGATTTGCGTACCTTTGGATCTATTCCTCGATGAACGCCACGCCTTCGATCATGATCAGGCAGTCGGCATCGTAGAACTGGGTGGTGGCGGTCATGCGCGCCGGAAAACCGTCCTGCGGGAAGTACTCGCGGAAGATTTCTTCCATGGTGGGCAGGTCGCTGACGTTCTTCAGCCAGACGTTGACCTTGACCATGCATTCGATGCCAAGGTCGAGCTGCGCCAGGGTTTTCTGAATGCCCTCCAGGGTGGAGCGGCATTGGCCTTCAAAGTCGTCCGCGAAGCCGCGGTGCAGGCCAAGGTAAACCTGGCTGCCGGCTACCACGGCAGCCGAATAGCTGTAGGGGGTGGAAATGCGCTTGATGGTTGACATGAATAACTCCTGCGAAAAGAATAATAGAATTATAGTTCTAATCATAAAAAATGGCAACCCGGTTTGGATTTCAAACACAGCCGGGCATTTCTGATAAAATAAACGCGCCTGAAACAGACATCTACCCGTGGAGGTTACCCCCTTGAGTCAGCTTACCCCCAGCGAACTGGTCTACCTGAACGGCGAGCAATTTGCCGGCGCTCCCGGCGCATCGCGGAGCGCGCGCCTGGTGCATTCCGGGCAGGAGTTGCATTTAGGCGAGCTTGCGAAGATGACGCTGGCCAGCGCGCTGCTGGCCAACCTGCAGGCTGGAGCGCTGCGCCTGACGGAACGCATCCATTCAGGCTGGTTTGGCCTCTCGAAAAAGGAGATCCTCGCGGTGGAAGTGACCGGAACGCCCGTAGAGTGGCCGGCGGGGACGCTGGAAGCCGGGCTGCTGGCAGCCGCCGGGTCGGGCGAGGCGGTACGGGAAAGCGGCAACCTGGAGCAGGTGGTTGCGACCTGGCTGGGAATCAAATATCACGATCCGTTCGCGGAGGTTGTCGGGCATATCCCGGCCGGGCTGGCGGCGCGCGGCCTGGCAAGCATGACCGAAGAGCGCAAGCTGCTGGCGGTCAGCCGCAGTTACGAAGTGCCGCCCGAGACCCTGGCACTGGCCCGGGATATTGAACCCGTCAAAGCCATGCTGGAGCAGTTCCAGACGGCCCGCCCGCAGCTGTGGCAGCTGCTGTTGGAGGCGCTGCTCAAAGGCGTGGCTTTGCGCCAGGCGCCGCGCGAGATCGATTTCATCGACGCGCAGAATGAGCATTGAGAAGAAGCGATTGGCGATTAGCGGTTAGCTGCCTGCCCCCGAAGGGGGTTGGCTATTGGCTGCCGGTCCTGTTCGAACATCCCCTGTAAGAATATGCAGCCCAAACAATCTCATCGGTAGTGGCGACGTCAGTCGCTTTTTTCAAAACCGGCTGGCTTTTCGCCATTACTGACTGTGTCCGAATAATATTTACCGGAAAGTAGCTAACTACTAATCGCTAACGGCTAAGAGCTAACAGCTAATCGCTATTTCCTACTTACACAATCCAGGATCCCCGATCCCCGCGGGAGCAGGCTGGGCCGTGCCCGGCAGGGTCTTCCCGTCTGGTCCGGTGAGCGTCAGAGCAGCCATATCCAGCTGATAGTGCTGGCCGCTGGCGGTTTCGGCCGTCACAATCAGGCCGTCGACGGCGGTGAAGGTTGCCGCGCCGCTGCCGGCTGGCAGTTCGAAGCGGTAGTAGGCACCAGTGCTGTCCACGGCGATGATGACGCCGCGGGTCGAGTCCTGGCCCAGCGCGCCGGCATAAGCCGTCAGCCAGACACCGTTTTGCTGGTCGTTCCACTGGTTGCTGATCAGCACGTCCTGCGTCGAGAAGGGCGGCTGCAGCCAGTCGCTGATGCCGCGCGGAATTTCAACCGTCGGCGCGGGGGTGGCGTTGGGGTCAACCGTTGGCCGCAAGCCGCACAGCCCGCTGGTTTTTTCGGGCGCGCTGGCCTGGGCGGTGGCCTGGGCAGCCTGCGCCGCGCTGAGCGGCTCGGCCTTTTGCTGTAATAGTGCTTGTGCATCCGGGTTGGCGGCATCAGCGGCCTGGTTTTGCAGCGATTCAATTTGCTGCTGCAGCGGCGTTTTGGTGCCGGCGATGGCGCGCCCGCCCAGGAAGAGCAGGCCGACCACGACGAGGGTTCCAATAATCAAGTAGAAGCGTTTCATAGTTGAGGTACTCGTATATTTGAAAGAGGTTGATTCGGTATTTGGTATCCGGTATTCGTTCTGAGTTCTGAGTTCTGAGTTCTGAGTTCTGAGTTCTGAGTTCTGAGTTCTGAGAATTGTAAACCAGTGTTGAGCTTATTCCAGCATCGGTTTCCTCATCACCCATCACCTCATTGACACATTACTGCCCACTCACTTCACCCAATAACGGATGTCCGTCATCCAGCGCAGGATGCTCATGCGGGTGAGCGGTTCGTCGTAGGTCTCATTCCAGAGCTGGCTCCAGCCCTCCTGCGGGGTATTGGCCGTGTCGCCTGTTTCGAAGGTGCAGCCGCCGCGCTGCTGGCAGGAGCCCATTTGCGTCATGACGCCCGAGTAGTCGATGCGGCTGCCTTTTTGCCGCGCGCCGTACTCGCTGAGGGTCTGCCACTGCCTGGCGTTGGCGCCCGTGCTCAAATAAATCTCCGGAACGGTCCAGGCTGGCTGGATGCCCCAGGATATATACCAGACGTCGTCAATATCCCAGGTATAGCTCTTCCCGCCGGTCCAGGAATTGATGCCGGCGTAATAGCTCTGCGGGCAGCCCTCGCAGGCGCCGTAGTTGTAGTAAACGGCGGTGCCGTTATCGTAATCGTTGAAGGCATCCACCCAGGTGCGGGTCAGCGAGGAGGTTGCCCAGGAGAGTTCCATATCATTGGCACCGGCCGCATACACCTGGCTGGCACGCCCATTGGCGTTCAACCAGTTATTCACATCCAGCACCATTTGAGCCCATTGTTTGCCGTGGTTATATACCCTGACGGGGTCCTTCATATCCACCGGCGGATCGGTACCCAGCCAGTTGCTGGTGCCGATGCCCATGGTCAAATGCGAACCCTTGTCGCTGCCGGTACAGTTCCAGTAGCCGTTGCCAAAGGCCTTGGCCAGTTCGCCAATGGTGCTGATGGAAACGAAGGTAAAGTTGGTGGCCGGCGGTATGCGAAAAATCAGGGTGCCCAGGGTGCCGTAATCATCGTACCAGGGTTGGCCGAAGTCAAGCACCACAAAACGGTCCTGCGCGCCGCTCAGATTCAGGTCGGTAACGCCCAACTGGCAGCCCTTGTCATAGGCCGCCTGGGCGCTGTTGGTTTGCACGTAATAGCTGACCGAATAATCGGCGGGCAGCGGCGGCGCCGGCGTGGGGGTGATGGTGGGGGTCGGCGTGGGCTGCTTGGAAACGTAAGGCAGGTAGGTGGTGGTGCCAGCTCCCGCGCTGACTGTCCAGGTGAACAGGATCAACAGCAGCAGCACCGCCCACAGTACGCCCCCCCGGCTCAGAATGGTTCGCAGTCGATGCATCAATTTCAACCCTTAAGTGTTGTGCACAAAGTAGAGTGACAATATAGTCAACCCAATCGATTATATCCTTAACGTCCCGGCACTCCAATCGGTTCCATTTCGGCGGAAAGCCCGGGGCTTCGACACACAGTTGCTTTTTTCCCGGCGCAACCCGGGCTGCCGGAACGAAGATCGAGGCGCACCATTCGTTAGAGGTGCAAATAGCCTGCCAGGCGGAAGACTCAACTTGCGGGTTTCCCGCTTGGCATTTTTGAGCACCATTCTTTTAAAAACCATCCATTGGGAAATCTCTTCCTTGGCTATCCAGTAAAAATGGGTGCAAAGCGGTGGAATAATCAATTTAGTGATCAATTGAACCTCCAACTGGTCAATTGATCAGTTGACAGAGCACTTTCCAGTTGTATAATGCTTACAAGCGATAGGCGGATCGCATCCATTACCGGGGGATCGCCCGGTAATTTTTGTATATCACCCCAACTTCATTGCCCGAACAAGACCCAAAACGTGCAAGTCCTAAAGGAGGAGAAGTATGAAATCCCGCAAGTTTTTGCTATTGATTTCAGCGATTGTGGCTTTAAGCATGCTGTTGAGCGCTTGCGCCCAGCAGACGCCCGCCGCCACCGCCGAACCAACGAAAGCCCCGGTTGAACCAACCAAGGCTCCCGTTGAACCCACCGTGGCGCCCACCGCCGCCGCCACCGAGGCTCCGCATCCCCTGTGGACCAAGGAACTCAAGCAGGCCTTTGCGGCCGCCATCGACCGCGAGGCCATTGTGGACCGCGTGTTTGAAGGCCGCAACACCCCGGCTTATTCCATGGTCCCGGCTGGCTATCCCTACGCCACCGAGCCTTTCCTGGATAAGTATGGCACGCGCGACCTGGAACTGGCCAAGAAAATCCTGACCGACCTGGGCTATACCGCCGACAAGCCCTTCTCATTCGAGCTGTGGTATCCGCCTGAGCATTACGGCACCACGACCGCCGACGTGATGCAGGTCATCAAGGAACAGCTTGAAGAGACTGGCCTGATCAAGGTCGACCTCAAGTCGCAGAACTGGGCTGAATACGTCGACAGCTTTGTCGCCGGCAAACTGCCCGTGTTCATGCTCGGCTGGTTCCCCGATTTTGTCGATCCCGACACCTGGCTCTCGCCCTTTGCCTCCTGCCTGCAGTCGCCCGACAACGGCGTCAATTACTGCAACCCCGAAATGGACAAGCTGCTGAATGATGCAGCTGCGGCTTCCGACCCCGCCAAGCGCGCCGAGCTCTACAAGCAGATCGGCGTGCTGTATGCCGAAGAAGTACCCACCCTGCCGCTGTTCTGGGAGCCTGAATTCATCACCTACCGCAAGGGCGTGGAAGGCATCAAGATCGGCGCTGCCTTTGAATTCAACTACTACCCGCTCAACTTCACCGCCGACGCCGTCCCGGCTTCCGGCAGCAAGGATACCATCATCATCGGCACCACCGATGAGGTCAACAGTCTGGATCCGCAGGATGCCTATGCCACCCACGACTGGGAAATCATCAAGAACACCGGTGAAACCCTGTTATCCTATGAACCCGGCACCACCAATCTGGTCGGCGGCACGGCAGTTGGTCTGCCCACCGTCAGCGCAGACGGCCTGCAATATACCTTCACGCTGAAGGACGGCCTCAAGTTTGCCGACGGCACGCCCATTACCTCCGCTGACTATGTGCGTTCCTGGAAGCGCTTCTCGCTCGAAGGTCAGGTTTCCGGCCTGGTGCAGCTCTACGTGAAGGATGTGACTGCCCCGGATGCGAAGACCGTGGTCTATACCCTCAAGGGTACCTACGGCTTCTTCCCGGCGCTGGCTGCCACCGCTCCGTTCGTCCCGGCCAATCCGAAAATGTTCCCGGATGACAAGATCGTCGCTTTCCCGGACAAGATTGACGGCAACGGTCCGTACCGCATGGTTTCCAACAAGCCCGGCGAACAGCTGGTGCTGGAAGCCAACCCGAATTACACGGGCACCCCGCCCAACATCAAGAACGTGATCATCCGCTACTACGCTGATCCGGCGACGATGAGCAACGCAGTTGAAAAGGGCGAGATCGATATCGCCTGGCGCGTACTTGGCCCGGTGGAAGCGGTCCGTCTGCAATCGGTGGCTGGCCTCACGGTTGAAACCGTCGATGCCCCGGCGCTGCGCTACATCGTGTTTAACCACACCTTTATGGTCGGCGGCCAGTAAGCCTTGCCGTTTGACCCTGTTCCATCCGCGTAGCAATACGCCCTGTTTTGGGGGCGAGGGTAACCTTGCCCCCAAAACTTAACTGAAAATCGCACCAGAAACAATTTCTTTCCCGGCTGGACCCGTCCTCCTGAAGTTCGAAATCAAAGGAATTTCCGATCATTGATTTGCACTCAGGATGATGTTTGATAATCTCCTGTATTTTGGAGCTGCCGCATGTCTGCCTCCCTGCGAAAATTCCTGATCACCCGTATTCTGCTCACCATCCCCATGGTGCTGATCCTGATTACGATGGTGTTCGTCATCATGCGCATCCTGCCCGGCGACCCAATCCGTTCGCAGCTTGGCCCGCGCGTCAGCGAAGCCCAGGCCAACCTGATCCGCGAACGGTTGGGCCTTAACCGGCCGCTCTACATTCAATATGGCGAATTTCTGTGGAAAATGGTCACCCTTGATTTTGGCACCGCTCTGACCCAGGGCGAGCGTCCCATTAAACAGGAATTGGGTGAAAAGCTGCCGGCCACCATTGAGTTGTCCCTTCCAGCACTCATATTTATGGCAATATTCGGGGTCGGCTCCGGTGCTTTTGCCGCCAAACACCGCAAAAAACCGGTGGATTATTTTCTACGTTTATTCAGCATCGTCATTTATTCAATCCCGATCTTCTTCATGGGGCTGGTATTTCAAATCATTTTTTCAGTTCGCTTCCCCATCCTGCCGCTGGCCGGGCGCATGGATACCTTGATGCTGGCGAATTTCCACTCCATCACCAATTTTTATGTCATTGACTCAATCCTGACCAAAAACTGGCCCGCCCTGGGTTCGACGCTTGCCCACCTGGTGCTGCCGTCGCTCACGTTGGGGCTGGCGCTGACTGGCGTCTATATCCGCCTGACGCGCGTCAATATGATTGAGATGCTGCAATCCGACTTCATCACCGCCGGACGCGCGCGCGGCATCCCTGAGAACCGTCTGGTGTACAAGCACGCCCTGCGCAATACGTTCATTCCCATCCTGACGTTGATTGGGCTGGAATTCGCCCTGCTCCTGGCGGGCGCCGTGCTGACCGAGACGACCTTCTCCTGGCCTGGCATGGGGCGCTACCTGGTGGAACGCATTGCCCTGCGAGACTATACCGCGGTCCAGTCCACCATTGGCGTATTTGCCATGTTCGTGGCGATCATCAGCCTGCTCATGGACGTGCTGTACGCCTTCATCGACCCGCGCATCCGCTACTGAAGCGGCATTGAGGAGACCCCACCATGGATGAAAAACAAGCCACTCCCGATGCCGTTCCCCAATGGCAGCTCGACCTGGATAAGGTCGGTTTTGTCCGCAAAATATTCCTGGCGCGCAAGTGGTACGGCGGTGACTGGTGGTTTGTGGCCGTCAGCGCCGTGCTGTTGGCCTTCATCGTTCTGCTCGGCATAGCCCCCAAACTGTTTGCACCGTACGACCCGCGCGCCGAAGTCGGCCCGGCCTTGCTGGCGCCCGGCGAAACACCGTTGGGCTACGTGCTGGTGGTCCCGGCCGGCAGCGACGTCACCTCCATCAAGCAAATTGGCACCAATAAGAACAACATCGGGTTTGTGGTTGGCAGTCCGGCCAGCCAGGCGCTGCGCAAGACCACCGATGAATTGAACGCCGCCGAAATTGCAGCCAACAGCGGCATCACCTACCAGCCGCGCCCGCGCCGTTACGAAACCAATGAACTGGGTCTGGCCGACCTGCAGGCCGGCAAGATCGACGGTTTTGTGGCCAGCATGGATGAATTAAAACCGCTGCTGGCAAACTTTCCCGGCGTAAAAGTGGCCGGCGACCTGAGCGGCAACACGCGCACCTTTACGCTGGGCACCAACCAGCTTGGCCAGGATATCCTTAGCCGCATCATCTGGGGAACGCGCATCGCCCTGATTGTGGGGCTCAGCTCGGCCATCATCGCCTTCCTCATCGGCGTGCCGCTTGGACTGATCTCCGGCTTCGTCGGCGGCCCGCTCGACCGGGTGTTGACGCTGCTGATGGACAGCCTCTACTCGTTTCCGGGCCTGATTCTGGCGATTGCCATTGCCGCGGTACTGGGGGCCGGCATGGGCAACGTGATTGTGGCCATTGCGGTGTTGTACGTTCCAACCTATTTCCGCATTGTGCGTGGCCAGACGCTCTCGGTCAAGAACGATCTGTACGTCGAGGCCGCCCGCAGCCTGGGCACGCCGCCCTGGCAGATTCTTTCCAAATACATCCTGCCCAACGTCATTCCCTCGGTGGTCATCATCTTTTCGGTCAATGTGGCCGACGCCATCCTCACCGAAGCCGGCCTGAGCTTTTTGGGCCTGGGCTTGCCGCCGGATACGCCCGACTGGGGTATCGATCTGGCGCGCGGTCAGGATTATTTGCGCCGCGCCTGGTGGTTGATCACCTTCCCCGGCCTGATGGTCAGCCTGGTCACCCTGTCATTCAGCATGCTGGGCGAGAGTCTCGCGGAGATTCTCAACCCGCGGCTGGCGGAGTTGTAAACCATGAAAGATGCAGACCTCCTGGTACAAATCCGCAATCTATCGGTTACCTACCACACCCGTTTGGGTCCCACCAGCGCGGTGGACGATGTCAGCTTCGACATCCGGCGCGGCGAGATTTTGGGATTGGTGGGCGAGAGCGGCTGCGGCAAGAGCACGTTGGGTAAAGCCCTGCTGCGCATGATCATGCCGCCCGGCGAGATCAGTGTTGGACAAATCCTGTTTGACGGCGAAGACATCCTGACCTTCGACGATAAGCGCATCCGCGATTTCCGCGGCCGCGCCGCCAGCATGATCTTCCAGGATCCCATGACCTCGCTCAACCCGGTGCAAACCGTGGAACAGCACCTGGAGGAAGCCATCCAGGTACACGACGCGCAAGCCAAGACGCCATACATCGTTAAACGCATTCAGACCCTGATTGAACGGCTGGGCATCAAGCAGGACCGCTTGAACAGCTACCCGCACCAGCTTTCGGGCGGCATGCGGCAGCGCGTCATGATTGGCCTGGGGCTGGTGTTGAACGCGGGTCTGATCATCGCGGACGAAGCCACCACCTCGCTGGATGTGATTGTGGAAGCCAAACTGGTTGACCAGCTGCGCGAAATCCGCGACGAGTTCGGCGTGAGCATTCTGGCCATCACGCACAACATTGCCCTGGTGGCCGAGATGGCCGACCGCATCGCGGTGATGTATGCCGGCAACCTGGTGGAACTGGGCGAAATCACGCGCATCTTTGACAAGCCCCTGCATCCCTACACCCAGGGATTGTTGGCCTCGGTGCCAACCATTGACATTCATGCCCGCAAAGAACTTTACAAAATGCCCGGCGAGCCGCCCAACCTCAGCCGCCCGCCTGCCGGCTGCCGGTTTCATCCGCGCTGCCCCATGGCCATGCCCATCTGCTCGCGCCTCCGCCCGGAACTAAAGGAAGTCTCGCCGGGCCGCTGGGTGCATTGCTGGCTCTATCAGGATCACCCCGAAAAGCAGGAAGAGACGATCAAGGTGGCCGCATGAACGTCGAAATGACAGCCCATCAACAGGAAAACCTGGTGGAAATCCAGGCTCTAAAAAAGTGGTTCCCGGTACAAAAGAGTTTCCTCGACCAGATTCTGGCCGGACGGAAGGATTTTGTGCGCGCGGTGGACGGCGTGACTTTCAATATCCGGCGCGGTGAAGCCTTTGGGCTGGCCGGCGAATCGGGCAGCGGCAAAACCACCATCGGGCGCCTGTCCATCGGTCTGGAGACGCCCACGCAGGGGTCGGTGCGCTTCGACGGCATTGACCTGAGCCGCCAGAACGAACGCGAAATGCGCCACCTGCGCCGCCGCATGCAGGTCATCTTTCAGGACCCCATGGCCTCGCTAAACCCGCGCATGACCCTGGGCGACAGCGTGGTGCAGGGCTTGAAGATCCATTATCCCGAGCAGGCTGAGAGCCACCGCGATACCCTGATCGATATTTTCGAGCGCGTGGGTCTTTCGCCGGCGCGCTACTTTATCAACAAGTATCCGCACCAGATCTCCGGTGGGCAGCGCCAGCGCGTAGTGATTGCCCGCGCCCTGATCACCCGCCCCGACCTGGTGCTGGCCGACGAGCCAATTGCCATGGCCGATGTGAGCGTGCGTGCGCTGCTGCTGGACCTGATGGTGCAGTTGAAGAAAGAGTTCAACCTGACCTACCTGTTCATCACGCACGACCTGGCCACCGCCAAGTACATCTGTGACCGCATCGGCATCCTCTACCTGGGCCGCATGGCCGAAATCGGCGAATTGAACGAGGTTTACAGCCACCCGCTGCACCCCTATACCCAGGCGTTGATGGCGGCCGTGCCCGTCCCCGACCCGCACAAACGCCGCACCACCACCATGCCGGCTGGCGAAATCCCAAACCCCATCAACCCGCCCTCGGGCTGCCGGTTTCACCCGCGCTGCCCGATTGCCCAGGCGGTTTGTTCAATTGAAGAACCTGAATTACGCGAATTGCGGCCCGGCCACCAGGTGGCCTGCCATTTTGCCGAGAAGTTTGTTTAAGCGAAAAATATAGCACGGCAACATTTTTCTAAGGCAATGACCTGCCGGGCCGCGAGGTGGGTATTAATATTTCAATGGTAGAGGCACGGCTATGTAAATAACCGATGAAATCGGGAAATCAACCTGCCGTGCCGGTATCGATGTCAGCCTTTAGGTCGTCATTTTCCTGATCAACCGCCCAATTGTTTGGATTTTCGTGAATATATAGGCGGGCTGCCTGCAATCCACTCTCGTTTCGAATCACTTTTTCATAATAGTTTCGTTGCCAGATGCGAGTCTGTGGTTCGCCCAGAATTCTGCGGGCACGCAGGGTGACAGCCGCTTTAAAGGACCGGATAATTGTTGGAATGGACCTTTGTGTTGGATGGCCAAAGGCCTCGTGCTGGATTGGCGATGTTAAATTCTGTTGAACCGTGTCCTGGATGCAAATAATTCCATGGAGATGGTTGGGCATCACAACGAATTCGTCGAGTTCGACACTCAAAAAACGCTGGGGGATAGATTGCCATTCTCGGCGCACCATCTTGCCGATTTGATTTTCTTGTATTTCACCAAAAACAATTTCACCAAACCGTTTCCTTCGTTGGTCAGCTACCAATGTAATCATGTACCAACCAGGCTGCGAATAATCATAGTCAGGGAGCCTAATCGTATGATGGCGATAAGATTGCATGCCCTGATTCTAGGCTAATTTACAAAATCCGTGAAAGAAAATTGCCAATAATTGATCAAAATGGGTAGTGGCACGGCTATGTCAGGATTCAATGAAATCGGAAAATTAACATGCCGTGCCCTGAATCGAGCATATCCATTTCAATGGTCTGGCACGACTATGCCGTAATTCTTCAAGGCATGAGCCTGTAACGTCGTGCCGCTACAATAAAAATTTATCATATTGTGGAGGGGCACAGCTAGGTCAGGAGTCAATGTTATTTGAAAAATGGCCTGCCTTACCCTAAAACCATTACGAATCTTGCCTGCACCGTCGTCCCGCTACCTTCATACTCATTCGCCCCTGCGAGGTGGTTCCGCCTCGCCCTCAGGCGAAACGTTGTTCCTTCCACACGTCGGCTTCGTTGTGGTAACCGGCCTGTTCCCAAAAACCCAGGCGGTCGCGCGTCATAAACTCCAGCCCGCGCAGCCATTTGGCGCCCTTCCAGAAATAGGGCACGGTCAAATCGTCGCGCTGCGGGATGGCTCCGATGATTCCGCGCAGTGGATAGCCGTGATCGGGCGTGATGGGCTGCCCATCATAGTGCGTGGCCATCAGGAAGTTCTCCTGCAGGCACACTTCCAGCGGCAGGTTGGCGGTGAAACCGTATTCGGCGTGCTGCAGCACGTGCGCGGCGGCCGGCAGCGGCTTGATGATGCCCTGTTCGATCAGCACGCGCAGCGATACGCCTTCCCAGGCGGTATCCAGCTTGCTCCAGCGCGTCACGCAATGGATATCCATCACCAGTTTGGTGCGCGGAAGCTGGTTGAACTGCTCCCACGAGAGGCGCAGCGGCGTTTCCACCTCGCCCCACACGCGGAAATCCCACGTGGCAGGGTTAAATCCGGGAACCGGGCCGTAGTGCAGCACCGGGAATTTGTTGGTTAATGCCTGGCCGGGCGGCAGGCGCCCCTGGCTGCGCGCCTTGAGCTCGTCATCCTTGCGGCGAAAAAAATCAACCATGGAATTCAGGCCTCCTATGTCCTAATTATACCTGGGAGGTCAAGGGGCATGAACCGGGAGCCGTGAAGCGTGAGGCGTGAATCGTTCGGTTTTCCGGTTCACGAATCACCGTTCACGCTTCACGTTAAGTCTTAAACCATCAAATGCCCCAGCAGTATCCGCACCCCGATGCCCACCAGCAGCAACCCGCCCAGCACTTCCATGCGCTTGCCGAAACGAATGCCCAGGCCGCTGCCCGCCAGCAGACCCACCAGCGACAACCCCAGCGTGATGACGCCGATGACGACGCTGGCAAACAGCACGTTGGCGTTGAGCATGGCCATGCTCAGGCCCACCGCCAGGGCGTCGATGCTGGTAGCCACACACAACACCATCAGCGTGCGGCCGTGCGAGGGGTCATTCATCAATTTGCTCTCTTCGCCTTCTTTGGCGAAACCCTCTTTAACCATGCGAAAGCCCACCCAGGCCAGCAATCCAAACGCCAGCCAGTGGTCGAAATTTGCGATCAAACCGGCAATGCTGCTGCCCAGCAGCCAGCCCAGCAGGGTCATTAAACCCTGGAAAAAGCCGAAATGAAAGGATAAACGGAACACCGCGCGCGGATCTTTGGCGCGCCCAGTGGTGCCAATGCCAAGCGATACGGCAAAGGCATCCATGGCCAATCCAACCGCGAAGATCGAATACGTTACCAGTTCCAAAACCGTCTCCCACGGATAATATACGTGGTTGGATTATAGCCGGGTAAGGATGCCCGTGAAAATGGAGGATCGTACCGGATTATGCGTCATTCGTAATAAAACAGTAGGGGCGAGCCGCCGCCCTTTCGGGTGCAGGCGGCCCGCCCCTACCAGATGTCTGATTGACTTTCGCTCACTCGTAGCGAAAGCGCCAGATGCCGATGGCATAGAACAGCGCGGCAAAACCCAACAGCACGGCGGCCTCTGGCAGCACGGCGCTCAACCCCCGCCCGCGCAGGACGATATCCAGCATGCCCTGCATGGCCCAGCGCGTCGGCAATATCTTGACCGCCTGCTGCACCACCGCCGGGAACAGTTCCAGCGGATACCAGCAGCCGCCCAGCAGCGCCATCACCATGCCCAGCATCACGCTCAGCCCGCTGGCCTGGCTCTCGGTTTTGACAAAGGCGCCCAGCGCCACCCCGATGGCCGAAGCTGCCAGCGCCGAGCTGACCAGCATCACCGCCAGCGCGGCCGGGGAATGGCCCCAGTTCAACTTCATCACCAGCGTGCCAAACAGCACCAGCAGCAGCATTTGCACCAGCGCCCAAAAAACGGCACACAGCAGCGTGCCCAGCAGGTAAGTGGCCTTGCGGGTGGGCGTGGTGAACAGACGGCGCAGCGTGCCGGTGGCGCGCTCATAAGCGAAGGTAGCCGAGATGCCGAACAATGGGATGAAAACCCAGGTGATCATTTGCCCGGCCGAGGAATTGGAAGCCGGATCATATTCGATCTTATCTGCCACGACAGCCTGGCTGACGGCCATGCGCTGCGGCGCGGCGCCAATTTCGCTCTGAGCGGCGCTCAGGGCGCTGTCGAAGTAGGCGGCACGTTCGGCCTCGCTGGCGAAGGGCCGGATCTGTTCGGCCGCGGTCACGCTTTGCTGCGCGATCTCCACCCCGCTGCTCAGGCGGCCGATGACGGTCTGCACCGTCTGGAAAGCTGCCAGGCTGTTGAGATTGTTGGGCAGTTTGCGCAAATCCAGCTCCAACCCGCCGGCGCGCAGGTGTTCCAGGTCGAAATCGGGCCGGATGACCAGCAGCGTCGAGACTTTGCGCTGCGAAAACTCGCTTTCGGCATCGCCCAGCGATTTTACCACCGGGCGCACCGTGCTTGAGGCGTTCAGGTCGGAAATCAATTGCGCCGAGAGCGGCGAACCGGCCTGGTCCACCACGTCCAGACGGGTACGGGTGTCGCTGCTTCCGCCGGTTCCTCCGGCCAGCACAAAGGTGAAAAAGACCGGCAGCAGCAGGAAGAACAACCACTCCATCACCGAGGAGAAACGGATCTCGGTATCCTTCAAGAAGATGGCGAATAATTTATTCATTTTGGCCTCTTCAACGCTGGATCACGCCTCGACGGGTGAACACGAACAGCGATATGATAAACAAGGCCGCCGCCATCGCCAGCAGGCCGCCAATATCGGGCAGGATGTCTTTCAGCGTGCCGCCCAGCGCCAGGGTGGTAAAGCCGTCGATGCCCCAGGCGTTGGGGGTAATCTTGCTGAAGGTGCGGAACCAGGCGGGCAGTTGGTTGATATCAAAGAAGCTGCCGCCCAGGATGCCGAAGATCAGCATGACAGCCGAGCCAAAACTGGAGGCCTGCCCGGGCGATTTAACCAACGCGGTGATCAGCATGCCCCAACCGACCGCGCCAGCCACGGCAGCCAGCACCAGCACCAGCACCGCCAGCGGGTTGCCCCATTCCAGGCTGAAGAGCATCGTACTGGCCAGAATCAGAATCAGCATCTGCGCCACCCCGGTCAGGAAGATGCCGAACATCTTGCCCAGCAGCACCTGTCCCGTGCTGACCGGCGTCACCAGCAGACGCGGCAGCGTGCCCTGCGTTTTTTCCACCAGCAGCGTGCGCCCGCCGTTGCTGACCGTGAACATCAGGAACATCAGCGCCATGCCCGGCGCCATATACGCCAGCACATTGAAAGCCGGGGCAGCGCTGCCGTTATCCACCCCCTTGAGCGTAACCGCCTGGCTGGCCTGTGCCGGGCTGGCGGCGATTTGCGCGCCGGCCGCGGCCGCCTGCTGGGGTTGGATCAGGCCGGATTGGATCAATTCGGTCACCGTTACCTGTGCGCCGATGCGCCGCAGCTCCACCTGGTTGACGAACTGTTCAACAATGGACTGGATGATGCCGGCGCCGGTCGGGCGGGAGGGGCTGGCGTAGACATCAATCTTGACGGCCGGTCCGCTCTGGCCGCTGGCCGCATCGGGGATGATACTGGCGCTAAAGCCGGCCGGGATGAGCACGGCGGCGGCAATCTGATCATCTTCCACCTGTTTGCGGGCGGCGGCCAGGTTCGTCGAGACTTGCGGCGCCACCAGGCTGGCCAGGTCGGCCGATTGGAACAGCTTCACCAGTTCGCCGCCCAGCTGGCCTTCGTCCTGGTTGACCAGCACCAGCGGGATGCTGCTGAGACCGCTGGCGTTGCCGCTGCTGGAAAAGCCGCCGGTCACCAGGCCCAGCCCCAACGTCAGCACGAACGGCGCCAGCAACATTAAAATCAAGGCCGCGCGGTCGCGAAAAGCCAGGGTCAGGTCCTTCCAACCGAGCAGAAAAATCTTTTTCATGGCGGCTCCTTAATCGCGCAAGGCGCGCCCGGTGAGGTGCAGAAAAACGGCCTCCAGGTTGGGTTCCTGGATGCTGACCGAGCGGATTTTGATGTTTTTTTCATTGGCACGGCTGACGGCCGGCGCCAGCACCCGTTCGGCGTCCGGCGTGATGAGCGTGATGCTGTGGTCGATCACATCGGCGCGCACCACGCCTTCCAGCCCGCGCAGGGCAGTTGCCAGGCCTTCCGAGTCGTCCATCTCGCCCAGGTGCAGTTGCAACGCTTCGTACTCGCCCACCTGGCGGGTCAGTTCGCTCTGCGTGCCCAGCGCGATCAGGTCGCCGTGATCGATGATGCCTACCCGGTCGGAAAGCTCCTGGGCTTCTTCCATGTAGTGGGTGGTGTAAAGCACGGTCATACCCTGGCGATTGAGCTCCTTGACTGAATCGAGGATGGCGCGCCGCGACTGCGGGTCGATGCCCACAGTGGGCTCGTCCATGAAGAGCAGGCGCGGGCGGTGCAGCAGCCCCACCCCGATGTTGACGCGCCGCTTCATGCCGCCTGAAAAGGTCTTGACGCGCTGTTTGGCGCGATCCTTCAGGTCGATCTGGTCCAGCACCTGGTCGATGCGCTCCTGCAGCGCCTTGCCGCTCAGATCATACATCTGGCCCCAGAAGGAGAGGTTTTCACGGGCGGTCAGGTCTTCGTAGAGCGCCAGGTCCTGCGGCACCACGCCGATCAGCTTGCGCACGGCCATCGGCTCGCGCGCCACCGAGTGCCCGCCGATGACGGCGTCGCCGGAGGTAGGCGCATAGAGCGTGGACAGCACCGAGATGGTGGTGGTTTTACCGGCGCCGTTGGGCCCCAGCAGGCTGAAGATTTCACCTTCCTGAATTTCAAAATTAATACCGTTCACGGCGATTTTTTCACCGTATTTTTTGACCAATTGGCGGACTTCCAAAATGGCAGGCATCCAAAACCTCTTTCTTGGGTAATAGGGCGGACAATGATCATTATAAGGAGAGCGCCGCAAAGTCCATCCAACTTAAGACCGGTTTGATCCTGTTCGCAGGTTGGGTGATGCGTTTTGGAAATCAGGCTTTTACCGGGTTGGATAGGTTGGTAAGGATCATCCGGATTTTTTGTAGTAACGGCGTAAGTCGTTCCGGAACAGCTCACGCCGTCATCACCCCCAACGGAAGTGGCCAGCCTTATTCATCAGAATCATTCGCGTTGTTTCGGGCTATACTATTGGTGAAATCACTGCCTGTTCCATGGAGCAAACCATGACAGAAGATTCCATCGCCCGCAATTCGCTGGCTTACACCTCGCGCTGGGCTGCCGCCGTGCGCGCCGCCGAAAGCCAGCGCCCCGACGCGCTATTCAACGACCCGTGGGCGGCTGCCCTGGCCGGGCAGGAGGGCGCCTACTGGCTGCAATCGCGCGGCAGAAGCGTGGCGCCCATGGTCATCCGAACCTGCTATTTCGATGACTTCATCGGGCGCGTCATGCGCGCGGACGACGGCCCCCCGCGGGAGGGCAGCGCCCCCAAATTGCGAATGGCCCGCCTCGGGAACGCTCTGCCGGAGGAGCCGCCTGCCCCCGAAAAAGGTCTGCGCCAGGTGGTGTTTATGGCAGCCGGGCTGGATACGCGCGCCTACCGCCTGACCTGGCCGGCCGGCACCTGCATCTACGAACTGGACCAGCCGGCCGTTTTATTGTACAAGCAGCACGTGCTGGACGATGCCGGCGCGCACCCCACCTGCCCGCGCCGGGCGGTGGCGGTCGATCTGGCCGCCGATTGGCAGACCCCGCTGCTGGCCGCCAGTTTCGACCCACGCTGCCCGTCCCTGTGGCTGATGGAAGGCTTCACCTTCTACCTGCCGGACGACCGGATCAGGCAAGTTTTGAAAGCCATCAGCGCGCTGGCCGCGCCCGGCTCGCGCCTGGGCTTTGACTGCGTCAACCACGCCACGCTCACCTCGCCGCTGACGCACGCCTGGATCGAGATGCAGGCCAAAGAAGGCGCGCCCTGGCTGGGCGGTCTGGATGACCCCGAGGGCGTGTTGCAGGGACTGGGCTGGACGGTTTCACTGACGCAGCCCGGCGCCGAGGATGCCAACTACGGCCGCTGGACGCTGCCGGTGATCCCGGTGAAGATGCCGGATATGCCGCACAACTGGTACGTGACGGCGCTGAAGAATTAATGCCGATGGCAATTGCCTGGTAAGGGTAGGTGCGGGTTATCTGTAAGGGCGAGCCGGCTGATTTATTCGTAGTAACGACGTAAGTCGTTCCGGAACGGTTAACACCGTTACTACCGGCAGAGGAGGGCGAGTCACCGACTCGCCCCTACCTTGGGTTATTCTCATCTGTTCACTTTCCCGATTAAGGGCCCGTTGATTTATATATTCTTCAACACATTCTGGATCATCACGCCGACAATATCGGCGAACTTATCCGGCGATTTGATGCGCGCCAGGTTGTGTCCAAAAATCTTCTTCGCCGATGGCACATCCTCGTCAAGCCCGGTGAAAACGCACAGGATGGACACGCCTTCGTGCAGACCTTTTCTCACTTCCATGGCCGTGTCGTGCACGCCCAGTACGTCATCGTAATCCAGTTGCACGGGGTTGTTATCGCCTGTTGGGATGCCGGATGGATCGTTGGGCTTGCCGTCGGAGAGCACGATGAGAATTTTATGGTCGCGCCGGGAATCCTTCATCATGTGCAGGGCCGTCCGGATCGCCAGGCCGTCACGGTTGCAGCCGGAAGAATGGTAATTAAAGATGCGGTCATTTTTGGCAAATTCGCCGTAATCGCGGTAAAGCGTCATGATGGCGAAATTGCTTTTATTGTTGAAGGCGTACACCCGCACCGGGATGTGGCAGCGCGTGAGGCTTTCTGCGATGATGTAAGCCTCGCTTGAAATCAATTCCTGGCGGTTGATCTGCGAGCCGGACGCGTCCAGCATGATATCCACTGTCAGGTTGCCGAGATCGTCATGATAGTCCTTGATGAATATCTTATTGTCATTGAGGTAGATGCTTTTCCAAACCTTGCCGGTGGCCAGTTTCCCGGCCACCGCGCGGCTGCAGGAAGAATCGAGGTTGACCAGAATGGTGTTTTTGATCTTGTTGGTCAGCTTGAGAATATGGTGGCTGTTGACCGCGAAGTTGGCTTTATAGTGTTTCTTATTTTTCTCGCGCTGCGCCAGGGCATCCTTGCGGTGTTCCGCCTCGTCTTTTTTGGCAGCCGCCGTTCCGGCATCGTCGCCGCGGGTGAAATGGAGGTGGCAGTTGCGGTGGTTCCCGACGCATAGGATATGTTCAAGCGCGTCCGTGCGCGCTTCCGGGAAGATGGAAGCCCCGTAATAGGCGACGATATCTTCCCGCTGCAGCTTGGTCCTTTGGTCGAGAAAATTGTACCAGCGAAAATCGGCGCTTTTCTGATTGTCTTTGCGCACCAGGTACAGCATTTCCCCGGAGGGTTGGGAATTTCCAAAGTCAAAGACCTTTTGAAAAGGATTGCCAGCCGGCATAAAACTCAGGAATAAATTCCTGAGCAGGTTGCGGTTATGCCGGGCCGGCAAATAATAAAAATGGTTATTGATGATCCCGTTCATGCGGTCAATGATCTGCCCGGTGGTCAGCGATCCGTCAAATTCCAGCTCATCCAAAATGCTGGCGACCTGCTCGCGCATTTGCGGCTCTTCGCCCAGGGCGCGCTGAAAATGGGCCTTCTTGATTTCTTCGACCAGGTAATAATCGGAAGCCGCGTCGGCCTTGCTGACGACTTTTTTGGCGTAACTCCGGCGCAGATGATCCAGCACCGGCCGCTCCTGTTTGCCCCTTTGATAGGTGCAGTTCTCCAGGCCGATCCAGACCAGGTTTTCATAAATAACGTGGTCGTGGTCTTTTTTCAGGTAGCTGAAGAACTGCTGCAGCTGGGGGTAATCATAGTAGCGGCGTACGGCGCCGATGATGTAGTTCCAGTAAACGTTGGCCTTGCCGTTCTCATCATAAGCCTTGATATCGGGCTTGAAGGAATAGTCGCCGGAGGCGTTCCAGATGATATTGGAGGCGCGCTGCACTTCCTTGCTTTGTTCTGCCCGGCTGAGTTTATCCATCATTCACCCGCGAAGAGTTCACCCGCTTCCAGGTCTTCGGGGATGCGCAGGCGGATGACATCCTCCACCAGGTCGCGCTCAAAGTCGTCGAAGGATTTGTTGGTGATGCCCATCTGCAGGGCTTTGTCGGCCGCCAGCCCCTTTTCCATCAGATGAATGGCCGAGATCAGGCCGCGCAGGTCGACCGATTTGGTGGAAATCTCGGAGCTTTCGCTCTTCTTCTGCAGGTCCTGGAACAGCCCGGCAAACTGTTCGACGTATTTCTCTTTCAGGTTGGCAAATTCCCAGCGCAGCAGCTTGCGCAGGTTGGCCGACGAGATGCTCGGCATTTCGATGACCATGAAGCGCGACGTCAGGGCTTCGTTGAGTTCGCGGGTGCCGGCGTAGCCGTAGTTCATGGTGGCGATGAAGCGCGTCGCGCCGTCGAGCGTGATCTTGTTGTAGCCGGGCACGTCGATGATGCGGCGGAAATCGAGCGTGGCATGCAGCAGCGCGATCGATTCGTTCTTGGCCATGTTGATTTCGTCGAGCACGCCGAAGCCGCCGTGGACAGCGCATTCGTAGATGGGACCGTGGCGCATGAAAACCCGGCCGTTCTCGAAGGTGTCGGTGCCGATCAGCGAGGAGGAATCGGTGTTGACGTGGAAGGAGATATCCCAGTTCGGCCGGCCGAAGGCGGTGGCCAGGTTTTCGGCCAGCACGTTCTTGCCGGTGGCCTTTGGCCCCACCAACAGCAGGTTTTCACCGCACAGCAGCGCCGTGACCGCCTGTTCCCAGATGTCGGTGCCGTAATAATAGAACCTGGGCTTCGGGATGCGGTACGCCACTTGCGGGTCGACGCCGTTGGAAGCCTGGAATTGAGCGATCTCAGCGATCAGGCGTTCACTGATGCCCTCCTTGCGCAGAAAATCAAGCAAGCCGTCACCTCCGGAAAATGCGGATGAAGTGCGAAAACCTTTCCGGATTATATCGCAGGTGACGGGGTTTGGAGCAGCAATCGGGGCTCGCCCTTACCCGGATTTTTACCATAAGCGTAGTGGCGGGTCGCGACCCGCCGCTACCGAAGACGAGATACGGGCAAGAGCAACCGTACGGGCGAGGCAAAAGGAACCCTGTCACTCCAACCAGGTCTCTCCAGCCTCGCCCTTACCCGGACCCATGACTTTTTTTCGTAGTAACGACGTCAGTCGTACCGCAACGACTGACGTCGTTACTACCGTCAAAAGAGGGAGACGCTTGCAACAGCCATGTTGTTGGGGCTCGCCCTTACCCGGATTTTTAACATAATCGTAGCGGCAGGTCGCGACCCGCCGCTACAAACCGGCCGGGCGGTATTTATTGAATGGCGATGAACGTTGCCCCGGGGGTTTCATCGACCGGGCATTGATCGGGATGATCGAAATGAAAAATCAGGCCGCAGTGCGGGCAGACGAAATAGTTGTCCGCCATGTCGGCGTGGTGGGCCAGTCCCTTGCGGATCAGCCCCGCGCGCAGCAGCGCATCGCGGGCGGTTTCGCTGGCCACCAGGGCGCGGAAGAGCTTGGCCAGTTGGGGAAAACCGGCTTCTTCGGCGCGCCGGACGTAAGGCACAAAGCGCTGGCTGATTTGCAGCTCATCGAAGCAGGTGGAAACGGGTTCTTCAACCGTGGTGGACATGGCGCTCTCCTTCTGCGGGAGAACGGGAGGATGGGGTAGTAAATATATTATGCGCCGGAAAGGGGGATTGGGAGCGGTGAGTTTTGGAATTACACGAGCGCTCACCTGCAATTGGAGAAAGTCGGAGACTGGGGTGAGCGAAAATTCTAGTTCTAGCATTTAGGATCGAGGTAATGCTGGCTATATTTATGATGGCATTTCATCCCAAGTTCGACCTTCGAGAAGCCTTCCATTCTTTTTCTTCATTGTTCCTCCCCATTGTTTGAAAAAAAATGGAACTTGCTGTAATAAACAGGTATCCCTAATTTCTCGAACCCATTCCTCTTCCATTTTCCTGGCCTTTGGACCAGATTCTCCTCCGACAATTACCCAATCTATGTTGGTTAATTTTAATTCTGGGATTTGACCGAGAAGCGGTTCGATTGATAAAAATTTTATTTTAGCGCCTGTCGTTCGTAAATGATCAATACGATATGTATAATCATTGTTTTCTACACTAACCCCAGCCCAAATATTCTGTGGCCAGTCTATTAACGCATCTAATTCCTTAAGTCGAGTAGACCTTTTTGTGAGTATCTGAAATGTATGCCAAGATGCTTTTTTCATTACATCAAACAGACGTAGAATTATTTCATCGGAAATATTTTCATGGAAAAGATCGCTCATTGAATTGACGAATATCAATTTTGGCTTTTTCACATACAATGGATAATCAAATGTTTCCTCATGTATCGCAACATTGAATCCATTTATATATGTTGGTTTGCCCATTGCCATTAATCGCTTTGACATCCTTTCAGCATAACAATATTTACATCCTGGGCTTACTTTATTACAGCCGGTAATAGGATTCCACGTAGATTCAGTCCATTCAATTTTTGATTTAGAGCTTACCATTATTTCTCCTTGAATACACTAATTATACAACAACTAGAACAATTGTACGAATTTAAATCACCGAAACTCAAATCTTGTGCTATTTTTACTAATCACTCCAGTTCGGTTAATGAGCCTTGGCATATTCTCCTTTTCCATCATTAGTAAAGCTAAATTCAAGTGAGCTCCTGTAAAATGACCGAACCATTTCTTCTTATCGTTATTCAATAGATTAAGGTATATCTCTTTTCGTTCAATTTGGGCGCCAGAACAAAGTTGCCATATATTCTTTGTAAGTTCTTCAGCGATAAAATTCGATAATTCTTTTTCGTTTGGTTCTGAAGAAAAAAGTGCTAATTGCCCTGTTTTCTTTCGTCTATATTCTTCCATTTCCTGTGGCCGATTTCGTTCAACTGAATATATAGTTTCGTTAGCCACAATTGCAGCCTTTGGGTGTGATGCAGCAAAAACTAAATAGTATTTATTTTGACCTTCCAATGAAACAATTGGAAATGCTGCGCTAAAGCCAAAATTCTTTACTCGACGAAATTCCTCCTCAAGTTTTTCAACATAATAATAATCTGCGTTATCAATTCTTTCCTCTGGAGAATTCCCGTCTAGGCGCGTAAATAGATTGTCAGCCCTTTGCACTCCATAGAGTTTCAATAATCTATTAACCTTACCATCTGCCCCGCGAGAGCCTGACTCAAAAAAACCGCATAATCTGCGAACAATTTTGTGATCAAATCGTAACCATAAATCGGTTGGGGCTATACGATGAATAATTTTCATCATATCTTCCCAATCCGTTCCTTTTACACCAAATGGGTCTATAAAAAAATAGGTAGGGCATCTTCTTAAGTAATTCAGAATCTGTGGAATATTGGATGAAAAAGTGCCTTGTAAATTTTCAACAATTTGAGAGTATTGACTTGTTGCATTTTCAAGATTTTGAAAATTCTCCTCATCTGATTCAACGTTAATACAATTTAGTTGATACTTCTTTTGTTGATCACGATATTTTTGTGCTAATTCAGCTGCCAATACCGGCGATCCTTTGGAGCCATCATTATATGTCCCTTTTCCAGCAAATCCATCAACGTAATACACACAGGATTGTGATGTGCTACTACCTAATATTTTTGTAAAACT
>CAZHYQ010000029.1:0-26601 GCA_964536805.1 uncultured Longilinea sp. | reverse complement strand
CGCCGCGGCCGAGGCAGCCTGGTTTAACGCTGATTTTCCCTTCACCGCGCGCTGGCGGGTCTATTTTGAAAACGCTGTGGTCGTCAACGACGGTTCCCGCGTGACGGCCTACCTGAACGGCCATCCGCCGCGCGAATTCGATACGCAGGAAGAACTCAAGATCCCGACCGGCATCAACCTGCCGCCCACCGGCATGTTTTACCGCGAATTGTCGCATTTCATGGACTGCATCCGCCAGGGCAAACCCTCCGAGCGGGTCAGCCGGCAGCAAATTTTGACGGTGGTGGAATTGCTGGAGGAAATGACGGCAGGGTAAGGCGCGCGGAATACTGTCATGCTGAGCAAAGCGAAGCATCTATCATGAGATCCTTCGCTGACGCTCAGGATGACAGAAAGTCTACGGTAGTGGCGGGTCGCGACCCGCCACTACCTCCACATAGGATCCTTCCTGGGACACAATGCTGACAAGAATTAGACCGCAGCATTGTGAAGAATGTGACAAATTGAGTGATTGACAAAGCCAACTGCGTGTGCTACTATCATGCTGCAGTGTCATGTAATCGATTACAGTAATCGTTTACATGGCCGCAAACCTCCCCTTATCGGTATTTTTTCCTAACTTATTTCTTTGGAGTCCTCGATGGCCACCATGGCGGAAGTCGCACGGGAAGCGCATGTTTCGGTCGCTACCGTCTCGCGCTTGCTGAACAAAACAGGCACTGTCAGCCTCGATACAGCTGAACGTGTCTATGCGGCCATTCAAAAGCTTTCCTACGAGCCCAACCTGTTGGCGCGCAACTTCCGCAAGAGCGAAAGCCGCGTCATCCTCATCCTGGCGCCCAATGTCACCAACCCCTACTACTCCCACATCCTCTCGGGCATTGGCGACGCCGCCGCCGAACTGGGCTATGCGGCGCTGATCTTCACCACCGGCGATGATCCCGCCCGCGAGCGCGAGGCGCTGGATATGCTTAAAAAACACCGCGCTGACGGCGCCATCCTGATTGCCTCGGATATGGGCTGCAACTGGCTGCTCGAATACGCCGACCACTACCCGATCGTGCAGTGCAGCGAGTACGACCCCGATGTCGACATTCCGCACGTTTCCATCGACAACTATCAGGCGTCACAGGAAAGCATGGAATTCCTCATCGCGCTCGGCCACCGGCGCATCGCCATCATCAGCGCCGAGAACGCATACATCTCCACCCGCCTGCGCGTCAAAGCCTACCGTGATACGCTCGCCAGGCACACCATTACGCCGCGCAAAGACTACATCGCGCCGGCCTCGCGCGACTATTCCTTTACGAGCGGCAAATTGAGAGCCAAAGAGCTGCTCGGCATCGACCCGCGCCCCACCGCCATCTTCTGCATCTCCGATACGCTGGCGCTGGGTGCCATCACAGCCGCCAAAGAGCTGGGCTTGTGCGTGCCAGAAGACGTGACCGTGATCGGTTTTGACGACGTGGAACACACCACCATGCTGCACCCCTACATCACCACCGTGGCGCAGCCCTGTTACGAGTTGGGCAAACGCTCGGCCCACCTGCTCTACGCCCTGATGTCGCAGGGGAAGGAAGTTCCGCGCCAGGTAATCATGGAACACCGCCTGATCGTGCGCGAATCTTCCGCCCCGCCAAAGTTGTTGGATTAACCACCGGAATCAAACAAGCCCCCGGTGGATTATTTGGTCCATAGAAGAAGGAGAGTGAATGATGAAGAAAGTTTCAGTTTTGATGGCCGTGTTACTCGTGGCCAGCTTCGTTCTCGCCGCTTGCGCGCCCGCGGCGACCCCCACCGCTGCACCCGCAGCCAAGTTCAAGATCGGCATTCTGGCCCCGGCCGTTACGCACGGTTGGGTTGCCGCTGTGGCATACAATGCCGAAGTCCGCTGCAAGGAACTGGCCGATACCGTCGATTACAAACTGTACACCAGCTCCAACGCCGAAGAAATGACCACCCAGCTCGACGATCTGCTGACCTGGGGCGCTCAGGCAATCGTTGCCTTCCCGCAGTGGCAGGGTATGGAAGTGCCCATGCAGGCTGCCATCGATAAGGGCGTCAAAGTCGTCAACTTCGACATCGAAATTGCCGCCAAGGGCGTCTACCGCGTCGCTGGCGACAACAAGGACATGGGCATTCAGGGCGCCAAGTACATTGTCGACAAAATCGGCAAGACCGGCACCGTTGTGATGCTCGAAGTCCCCACCTCCGGCTCCGTCTCTGAACTGCGCAAGGCTGGCTTCGTCGAGACCCTGGCCTCCATCGCTCCCGATATGAAGGTCATCACCTACGCCACCAAGTTCACCCGCGAAGACGGTCTGAAGGACATGGCTGACATCCTGACCAAGAACCCGCAGATCGATGCCGTTTACTCGATGGACGATGAAACCTCCATCGGCGCGCTGCAGGCCATCAAGGAAGCCAACCGCACCGACATCAAGGTCATCACCGGCGGCGGCGGCATGCAGGAATACTTCAAGATGATGCCAGAGAACAAGAACATCTGGATCGAATCGGCGCTGTACAGCCCGGCCATGGTCAAGGATGCCGTGGATATGGCCATTGCCCTGCTCAAGGGCGAGAAGGTCGATCCCGTCAAGATCATCCCCACCACCCTGGTTGACCGCGACAACTACACCAAGTTCCTGGATGCCAATTCACCGTACTAAACAGCAACTTTCCAGCTGAAGAACGAAGTCCGTAAGGCAAGCAAAGAGGCTATGGCGTTTGCCATAGCCTCTTTCTTAAAGAAACGGGTGGAGATTTATGAATGTTGAAATGCGCGGCATCTGGAAAGCCTTTGGCGCCAATGTGGTGCTAAAAGACGTGGCGTTTTCGCTCAAGGGCGGCGAAATTTGCGCCCTGATCGGCGAAAACGGCGCCGGCAAGTCCACCCTGATGAACATTCTGGGCGGGGTGCTGCCGGCTGACCGCGGCGAACTGCTGCTGGACGGCAAACAGGTGGTCTTCCATACCCCGGCTGAATCGCTGGGGGCAGGCATCGGGTTCATCCACCAGGAACTCAACCTGATCAACGACCTGGCTGTGTATGAGAACATGTTCATCGGGCGCGAACTCAAGCAGAAAAACGGCCTGCTGGATGCGCAGCGCATGATCCAGGAAACCCAGGCGGTGTTCGACAAGCTGGACCTGGACATGGATCCCAAAACCATGGTGCGCAACCTGGATGCCTCCTACAAGCAGATCGTCGAGATTGCCCGCGCGCTGATGATGAACGCATCGATCATCATCATGGATGAGCCCACCTCCTCGCTGACCGTACCCGAGATCGAGCGCGTGTTTGAAATGATGCGCGTGCTCAAGGGTCACGGCGTGGGCATCATCTTCATCTCGCACAAACTCAAAGAGGTCATGCAAATCTGCGACCGCTATACCGTCCTGCGCGACGGCAAGAAGGTGGCCGAGGGCGCCGTGAGCGATGTGAGCACCGACGACCTGGCGCGCTTCATGGTGGGCCACGATATCCGCACCATGGCCCTACAGCGCGAGCGCGACACCGCGCACGAAGTGCTGCGCGCCGACGGGTTGACCGACCGCAAGAATTTCCGCGACATTTCGTTCAGCGTACGCGCCGGCGAGGTGCTTGGCATCACCGGGCTGCTGGGCGACGGCCGCAGCGAACTGTTCCAGGCCATCATCGGCGCCGGCAGCGATTATTCCGGGCAGATTTATTACGAGGGCAAGCCTTTGAAGGTGCGCAGCACCACTCAGGCCGTCGATTACGGCATCGGCTATCTGCCCCGCAACCGCAAGGAAAACGGCATTATTAAAGATTTGAACATTCTCGAAAACGGTTCCATCGTCACCTGGCCGCGCCTGGCGAAATTCGGCTTCATCAACCGCCAGCGGCAGAACCGCGAATTCGATGAGCAGGTCAAAGGTCTGCAAATCAAACTGGAGCGCAAGACCGACCTGATCACCAACCTGTCGGGCGGCAACCAGCAGAAGGTGGTGCTGGCCAAGTGGCTTTCCACCCACCCCCGCCTGCTCATCCTCGACAACCCAACCCAGGGCGTGGACGTGGGCGCCAAGGAAGAAATTTACGACATCATCCTCGACCTGGCGGACGAAGGCGTGGCCATTATTGTGCTCTCCAGCGAAGCCCTGGAGATCATCCGCGTATGCGACCGTGCGCTGGTGATGTATCACGGCGCGCTGCAGGGCGAAGTGAGCGGCGAGAAGATGAACGAACACGACATTATGCGTTTGGCAACGGGCGCAACCTTAAACTGAGCAAGGGAAGAGAGCAACAATGAAAGAGACCAAGAGCGAGAAACCGCAAAATTTCCTTACCTGGTTTGGGGCCAATTGGACCGCCCGCCCGTTGTTCAGCACCGGCGTCGCGCTGATTGTGATGATCGTTCTGCAAACGCTGGCACTGGGCTTTAATTTCGATTCGTTTGGCAGCTGGTTCACCACCTGGCTGCAAAACTGGATCAACATTCTGCGCAACAACTCGGGCATCGGCATCATCGCGCTGGGCATGACCTTCGTGATCATCTCCGGCGGCATCGACCTGGCGGTGGGCTCCACCCTGGTGGCGGTCGGCGCGGTGGTGATGGTGTTGATCGATACCGGCCCGATGGGCATTTTAATCCGTCTGGGCATCACCGGCGTCCCGGCCATTCTCATCACCCTGGTGGTGGCCGTGCTGCTGGGTACGCTGCTAGGCCACCTGACCGGCATGCTCATCACCAATGGCAAGCTGCCGCCCTTCATCGCCACGCTGGGCACCATGAAAATTTTCCGCAGCGTGACACAGCACTTCATGACCGGATACACCCCGGCCGTGCCCAAGCCATTCTTAAGCATCGCCAGCCTGCAGATTGGCGGCCAATTCATCATGCCGATCATCTACTGGATCATCATTGCCGGGGTGCTTTACGTGGTCTTCACCCGCACCACCTTCGGCCGCCAGACGATTGCCATCGGCTCCAACGAGCGCGCCACGCGGCTTTCGGGCGTCAACGTCAACAAGATCAAGCGCCGCATCTATGCCCTGATGGGGTTGCTTGTCAGCCTTTCGGCCATCCTGCAGGTTTCGCGCATCGGCTCGATGGATTATGCCAACGCCGGTTCCGGCTATGAAATGGACGCCATCTCGGCGGTCATCGTGGGCGGCACCAGCATGTCCGGCGGCAAGGGTTCCATCGTTGGCACGGTGCTGGGCGCGCTGATTATCGCGGTGATGAACAACCTGCTCAACCTGCTAGGCGTGCCGCCCTTCCTGCGCGAGGCCTTCAAGGGCGTGATCGTGATCGGCGCGGTGCTGCTGCAGAAGAAAGAAAGCAATGCATAGGAGGATTCACCACGGAGACACGGAGATCACGGAGAAGAAGGGTTTAGAGAAAATGAAAAAAAATTATTCGTAGCGTTATTCACCATGGAAACATTATGCCCATAAGAGTTCGGAGACCATGGAGTCTTAAAAAAAATGAGAAGGGGAACATTTTTGGATGAAAATCATGAGTTGCCACTTCCTTTTACTTTCTTCTCCATATAACTCTTCTCCGTGTACTCTGTGTCTCCGTGGTAAATTTCTTTGTGGAGGTGTGGAATTATGATCAATATTGGCATCATTGGATGTGGCAAAATCGCCCAGGTGCGGCATATCCCTGAATACGCCGCCAACCCGAACGCCCGGCTTGCGGGGTATTACGATCTGAATCAGGAGCGGGCCGCCGGGCTGGCCAAGAAATTCGGCGGCAAAGCCTACGCCTCGGTGGAGGAACTGCTGGCAGATCACAAGGTCGACGCGGTCAGCGTGTGCACGTCCAACGTGACGCATGCCGAAATCAGCATCGCCGCGCTCAATGCCGGCAAGCACGTGCTGTGCGAAAAACCAATGGCCACCACCCTGGCTGATTGCGAGGAGATGGTCAAAACCGCCAGCGAACGCAAACGCACCCTGATGATCGGCCAGAACCAGCGCATGGCCAAAGCGCACGTCAAGGCGCGCGAACTGATCGCTTCCGGCTTGATCGGCGAGATCATCTCCTTCCGCACCACCTTCGGGCACGGCGGCCCAGAAACCTGGAGCATCGATCCGGGGCAAAATGTGTGGTTTTTCGACAAGAACCAGGCTGCGATGGGCGCCATGGCCGACCTGGGCGTTCACAAGACCGACCTCATCCACTACCTGACCGGCCAGACGGTGGTGGAAACCACCGCCCGCATGCTGACGCTCGATAAGCGCGACGCCAGCGGCAATTTGATCGGCGTGGATGACAATGCCGTATGCATCTACCGCCTGAGCGGCGGCGCACTGGGCAGCATGACCGCCAGCTGGACTTTTTACGGCGCCGAAGACAACAGCACCATCCTTTACGGCACCCAGGGCATTATGCGCATCTACGACAATCCGGCCTACGCCATCCAGGTGAGCACCCGTACCGGCGAAACGATTCTTTACGAAATCGACAAGATCCAGACCAACGACAGCCAGACCAAATCCGGCATCATCGATGAATTTGTTGCCAGCCTGGCGGAGAAGCGCGAACCGGCAATTTCGGGCGCTGACGTGCTGAAGACCATGCGCGTGATCTTCGCCAGCATCGAATCTTCGCAAACCGGCCGCGCGGTCGCGGTCAATCAGGATTGAATAGCCTCCCGCCAAAAAAGAACGCTTAACAAAGTTAGTCATTTCGACCTATCCCCCGCGGCTGCGCCGCTTCCCCCTTCCCGAACCGGGAAGGTGGAACAGAAGGGGTCGGGGTATTCACAGGAGAACCGTCAATGGCTCTCCGGCTAAGGGAGAATGCTTAACAAAGTTCGTCTTTTCGACCTATCCCCCGCGGCCGCGCCGCTTCCCCCTTCCCGAACCGGGAAGGTGGAACAGAAGGGGTCGGGGTATTCACAGGAGAACCGTCAATGGCTCTCCGGCTAAGGGAGAATGCTTAACAAAGTTCGTCTTTTCGACCTATCCCCCGCGGCCGCGCCGCTTCCCCCTTCCCGAACCGGGAAGGGGGAACAGAGGGGGTTAGGGTATTTGCAGGAGAACCGCCAAAGGAGAAAAACAATATGAAAATCGGTTTTGTCAGCGCCATTCTGGACGGCTGGAGTTTTGAAGAGACCATCGATGTGGCCACCGGGTTGGGCTTCAAATGCGTGGAGGTGGCCTGCTGGCCGCGCGGCAAGGCTGAGCGCCGCTACGCCGGCGTGAGCCATATCGATGTTGACGACCTGAGCGATGAAAAGGCCGCCGCCATCCTGGGCTACTGCCGGCAAAAGGGCGTCGAGATTTCGGCGCTGGCCTATTACCCCAACCCGATGGACGGCGACCAGGCAAAACGCGAGTTCAGCATTGCCCACCTGAAGATGGTCATTGCCGCCAGCGCCAAACTGGGCGTCAACCGCGTCACCACCTTTGTCGGCCGCGACCAGACCCAGACCGTCGAGGCCAACCTGGAACTGTTCAAGACGCTGTGGCCGCCGATCATCGCCTATGCCGAATCGCAGGGGGTGCAGGTGGCCATCGAAAACTGCCCGATGCTGTTCGGACGCGAGCAGTGGCCGGGCGGGCAAAACCTGGCGACCAGCCCGCGCATCTGGCGGCAGCTGTTCGAGATCATTCCCAGCCCCTTCTTCGGGCTCAACTTCGACCCGTCGCACTTCGTCTGGCAGCGGATGGACTACACCCGCCCGCTGTATGAATTCAAGGATCGCCTGTTCCACGTGCACTTCAAGGATATCAAGCTCTATCCCGAAAAGCTGGACGAGGTCGGCAGCCTGGCCTACCCGCTCGAGTACATGGCTCCCAAACTGCCCGGCCTGGGCGACGTGAACTGGGCGCGCTTCGTCTCGACGCTGACTGACATCGGCTACGACGGCTATGCCTGCATCGAGGTGGAAGACCGCGCCTTCGAAGGTTCCCGAGAGAAGATTCTCGAGAGCCTGCGCGTTTCAAAGAAGTACATGGAGCAGTTTGGATTTTAGCTATTAGCTTTTAGCGGTTAGCGGTTAGCTACTTGTGTCAAGTCTTAGAATATGTTTACAGGAAAATAACCAACCATTTCAGAAAAGATCCTTCGCTGGCGCTCAGGATGACAGAATTAATGTCATCCTGAGGCGAAGCCGAAGGATCTTGATTAATGGGTGCGGCCTGATTGGGGCCGCACTCTTTAATTCTCCCGACCCTCCTCCCGCAACCGGACTCCGTATAATACGTATATATTACAAGTAAACAATTTCCTGCCAAAGGAGAACCCTGGCCATGCAAGACGAAATGAACCAAGAAACCAGAGAGATGCACCATCATCATGATCATCAATACCGCGGCTACCGCGGCGGCGGTGGCGGCGGCGCAGTGTACGGATTGGGCTTCATCGGGGCGTGCTTTTATTTCATTGGCACCGCCCCCACCTTCTGGCTGGGCGTGCTGGGCTTTTTGAAGGCCATCGTCTGGCCGGCCTTCCTGGTCTTCGCGGCGCTAAAGTCCCTGGGCCTGTAGGCGCGGGCACAAATGTCGTCGCGCTCAGGGTCACAATCGAAATCACCGACACGTAGGTCGGGTAGAGGGGCGACAGGGGACCTGTATGATTTGCTTGTGGTTCGATGAACGCGATCTGCTTGCCCCGAAACCCGACGTCAGGAACCGAAGAATACAAACAAATATTGTCACCTGACGTCGGTTCGAAGAGGCGGTTGAATTACAAATAATAATGCTTGCCAGCCGCCTCTTCGAACCGACCTACATCTGATAGCCTCGCCCAAATTGCGGCGCCGTTAATAGCCAACGAATATTGGCATCTGACGTCGCCTGACCGCTTCGTATTCATCCCTCTTATCGAAATCTTATAAGCTTGCTATATAATGAAGAATGATTAATGGTTTCACTATATGGGAGGCTTCTATGAGCAATGGATACGATCGCAACAAGGCGATTATGGAAGAATTTCGCGCCAATGCCGGCAAGGTTGGCGGCTATTTCGCTGGCAAAACGCTGCTGATCTTGCATACGGTTGGGGCAAAGAGCGGAGAGGAACACGCCAACCCGACTGCCTACGTGATGGATGATGATCATTTCGTGATCATTGCCTCGAAGGGCGGGGCGCCGACCAACCCGGACTGGTACTACAACATCCTGGCCCATCCGCTGGTGAGCGTGGAGGTTGGCACGGAATTTTTCCTGGCCCGGGCAGAGGTGGTCAACGAGCCGGAACGGACGCGGTTATACAACAAAATGGCGGAGATGCTGCCCAGTTTCGCCGATTACCGGCAAAAAACCACGCGGGTGATCCCGGTGATTAAGCTGACCCGCGTGGATTGAACGCGGGCAAAGCAGCCAGTCGTGCAGGGTGCGGTCTCTGACCGCACCTTTTTTTGCATCTATGGAGAGTGACGTCGGTTCTCCGAGGCAGGCGAATTTCACATAGCGATGCGTGCCTGCTGCCTCTTCAAACCGACCTACATCTGGCTGGTTTCGCTCTCAACCACCGATCGCAGATGTGATTCTGATCCCCGGATATTTGATGAGGATATTTGCAAACAAGAAAAACAAAAAGGAATACAATAATTCCTTAATCATTAATCCTATTACCAAATTTTCGGGAGGTTTTGGTTGGTACATCCTTCCCCTGTAATTTACGCATTTATAGATAGTCAGAATCTTAATCTCGGTGTGAAAAATGATGTAATTCGTAATGGGAAAACTGTTTATTCAGGCTGGAAGTTGGATTTTAAAAAGCTCTTTTTTTACTTAAGAACCAAATATAATGTTTCCAAGACTTTCTTATTTATCGGAAAAGTAGCGGGCCAGGAAAAGTTATACACAAACTTATTCCAAATGGGTTATCAGTTGGAATTTAAACCGACCCTGCAGTATTTAAATGGCGACAGCACTCCTCAAACAAAAGGGAATGTCGATGCGGAAATGGTTCTACATACGATGATTGAATATAACAATTATGACAAGGCGATCATAATATCGGGTGATGGAGATTATTATTGTTTGGTTGAATACCTGGAAAAAAATGATAAGTTACTTCATCTTTTGATTCCAAACAGATACCAATATTCAAGTTTATACAGACCCTATGCGAAATATATGGTTTTTGTTTCTGATCTTGAAAGAAGCCTTAAATACCAGGTTAAATAAAAAAACTGGTATTGGCGGTCGGTCGAAACCTTAGGCTAAACCAGTCATCGTGATGGCACAATAATAGCATTATTAATAATTAATGTCAATACAAAAACCAAAAAAGAATCTCCACTACATTTCTCATCATCCTCAACGAACTTCTCGCAAATTCCTCACCGTCACATACGCCCTACCGAAATGCCGCTGCGCTCAGGGTGACAAATCCAATGTCATGCTGAGCGCAGCGAAGCATCTCGTCCGCTGCCCTACTCTGCCGCTCTTATCTCCAGTACCGTTGTCTTGGCGCCGCGCAATTTCTGCGGCAGCGATATGATCCGGCCAAACAGCCCGTATTTCCGGTCCTGCATTTGGTTGGCCTTGCGGATGGTTGCGTCGTCGCTCACGATGCGCGCAACCGCCGGCACCCAGCCGCCCAGCGGCGTGCCGTCCATTTTGCAGGGAGCGATGTTCACCTGCCCGTTGTTCCGGATGCGCTTGACCTTGCCGGCTTCGGCGGCTGTGATGACAAAAAGGGCGCTGCCGTCCTGGGTAAACCAGACTGGCGTGCGCACCGGCACGCCGCTTTTCCGCAGGGTTTCCAGGTTCAGGTACTGCTGGCGTGCAAAAACTTCCAATTTGGGCATGCGATGGATCCTTTCGATGTACTTGTTAGTCTGAACCGATGGCGTTCACGCGCTGATGGGTACGCCCAATTTGGCGAACTTCCACGCGAGCACCTGCTGCGTTTGTTCAAAATATTCGTCGTTCAACTTATCCTGCAGGCCGTATTTGCGGTAGACCCAGTCGGCGTAATGATAATTCATGCGGTCGATGCGCACTGAATCGACCTTGCCGGCCAGCAGCTCCGCCAGGTCTTCACTGCCGGGCAGCATGGGCGCGATCATGGCGTAGGTGCGGATGCCGGCGCGGTGCAGTTCATCCAGTGCGCGGATGCGCTCGGCAATGGGCGGGGCGGCGGGCTCAAACAGCCGGCGCACGGCATCGTCAGCGGTGGTGACGCTGAACCCGGCTTCGAAGGAACTGCCTCCCAGCTGCAAAACATCGATGTCGCGCAGCACCAGCGGCGAGCGGGTTTGAATGGTGACCGGCCAGCCGTTTTGCGCCAGGATTTCAAGGCACTGGCGCGTGAGCCGGTAGCGGGCCTCGAGCGGCTGGTAGGGGTCGCACACGCCGCTGACCCACACCCTGTCCTTTTTCCGGCGCAAAATGTCGCGGCGCAGCAGCTCGGGGGCGTTGACTTTGACATCCACAAATTCGCCCCAGGGTTCGCGGTGCCCGCTGAAGCGCTTCATGAAGTGGGCATAGCAGTACAGGCAGTTGTGCTGGCAGCCCGTGTAGGGGTTGATGACGTACGGGTAGATTTTTGAATCCGAGAGGATGGTTTTGGCCTGAATTTCCTGAATGAGCATGAGTAGATTATAAGCTCGTTCCGGCCGGCGGGGTGGGCTTCATGTATAATCTGGACATGACTATTGCAATCATCGGCGCGGGCGCTTCGGGCATGGCGGCGGCACTGCAGGCCGCCTGGAACGGGGCCGCGGTGACGCTGTTGGAACATAACGCGGAAGTGGGCAGGAAGCTGCTGGTCACCGGCAGCGGGCGCTGCAACCTGACCAACGACGGAGTCAGCGCGGCGAAATATGCCTGCGCCGACCCGGCCTGGATGGCTGCCCTGATTGGGCGCTTTGGCGTGGCCGATGTGCTGGGCATGCTGGACGCCATCGGCATCCCGGCCCGCAAGACCTCCGACGGCTGGTACTATCCCATCTCCAACTCAGCCCAGTCGGTGGTGGAGGCCTTTGCCAGCGCGCTGCAACTGGCGGGCGTGACGCTGACTACCCAGGCCCACGTCCTTGAGATCCATTCCGCCCGGAACGGGTTTCTGCTGCGCTATTCTCATGCCGGGCAAACACGCGAAGAGAACTATGAACGCGTAATTGTTTCGGCGGGCGGGGCAGCCTACCCGGCGTTGGGATCGCGCGGCGAATTGTTCCCTCAGTTGGAAAAGCTGGGGCACACCACCCTGCCAAAGCGCCCGGCCCTGGCGCCGCTTCTGGCCGAACCGGGCTTTTTACGATCCTTGCAGGGCATGCGGCTGAATGTTGGCACCGCGCTTTGGCAGGGGTCGAACTGCCTGGCCGAAACGGCCGGCAACCTGATCTTCACCGAATGGGGGTTGAACGGACCGGCGGTGATGGATCTCAGCCATCAGGTTTCCGCCCGGCCGGGCGCGCGGCTGGAGCTGTCGCTCAATCTGTTGGCGTTTTTTCAGCCCGAATTCGAGGCTTTGCTGGCGCAAAAACAGGGTAGCCCGATGCCGATCAAGGTGCTGTTGGAAGCCTTTTTCGCGCCCAAAGTGGCGGGAGTTTATCTCAAGCAGGCCCTCCTGGCGGAGGAACTCCCGCTGAACCAGGTCAAGGACGACGCGCTGCAAAGCCTGGTGGCCCTCTTAAAGGACACGCGCCTGGCGGTGAAAGGCGTGCGCGGTTTCGAGTACTGCCAGGTTTCCGCCGGCGGCGTGCCGGTGGGCGAAGTCGACCCGCTCACGCTGGAATCGCGCCGGGTGAAGAGACTTTACCTGACCGGCGAGACGCTGGATGTGGTGGGTCCGTGCGGCGGCTACAACCTGCAGTATGCCTTCAGCAGCGGCGCGCTGGCAGGCCGCGCGGCAGCCGGCGTTCCATAACAAGCGAGGACAAGATGAAGCAAGCCATTGTGCATGTGGCGCTGGTGGTGGATGATTACGATGAAGCCATCGCGTTTTATACCGAAAAGCTGCATTTCACCCTGATCGAGGATACCTACCAGCCGGAACAGGATAAACGTTGGGTGGTGGTGGCGCCGCCGGGTTCGCTCGGGACGACCCTGCTGTTGGCCAGGGCCGCCAAACCGGAACAGAAACCCTTTGTCGGCAATCAGACCGGTGGGCGGGTGTTCCTGTTCCTCAACACGGATGATTTCTGGCGTGATTACAACGAAATGGTTTCGCGCGGCATCCGTTTCGTCCGTCCGCCCAAGGAAGAAGCTTATGGAACCGTGGCTGTTTTTGCCGATTTATACGGCAACTTATGGGATTTATTGCAGCTTAAGGACAGCCACCCGGTTGCACATCAGGACGCTTAGCCCCGATTTGACGGGCTTGAATTGATGACATAATGTGGTTATGATAGATATCGCACGGTGTTTCTACATTGGATTTAAACTGAATTGCTCGGGAAAGGAGATGATCGCCCAGTAAACTTGTGATCCTGTAGAAATCACCCATTGATTTGCGTTTCCGTACGAATAACCGATCAAAACGACATTGAAGGAGAAAAGGTCATGCAAAAGAAGTTCCTGCCTTTGATCAGCGTCCTACTGATCCTAGCCTTTGTACTGAGCGCCTGCGGAACCGCCGCCACCGCCACCACGGCCGCAGCTTCGAAAGTTGAAGTTTTCTCGTGGTGGGTTGGTCCGGGCGAAGCTGACGGCCTGGCTGCCATGGTCAAGGTCTTCAACGCCAAATACCCGAACATTGAATTCGTCAACGCGGCTGTCGCCGGCGGCGCCGGCACCAACGCCAAAGCCGTGCTGGCCACCCGCCTGGCCGCCAACGATGCACCGGATTCCTGGCAGGCACATGCCGGACAGGAAACCATTGCCAACTACGTGGCCGCCAACCAGGTAGCCCCTTTGGATGATCTGTTCAAGTCAACCGGCCTGAACGATGTGCTGCCCAAGACCCTGCTGCCCCTCATTTCCAAGGACGGCCATCCCTACAGCGTTCCGGTCAACATCCACCGCTCCAACGTCCTTTGGTACAACCCGAAGGTCCTGGCGGATGCAGGCGTCACCGCCAACCCCAAGACTGATTTCAAAACCTGGGATGATTTCTTCGCAGCCTGCGACAAAATCAAAGCCGCTGGCAAAATCTGCCTCTCCCTAGGCGCTCCCTGGACGGCCATTCACCTGTTTGAAAACGTGATGATCGGCACCATCGGCGCCGATAAGTGGAACGGCCTGTGGACCACCCCGCCAACCACTGATTGGGCCGGCGCGGATGTGAAGAAGGGCATTGAAACCTTTGCCAAGGCGCTTTCCTACACCAACGCAGATGCCTCCACCCTGTCTGACTGGCAGCCCGCCTCCAAGATGGTGTCGGACGGCGATGCCGCCTTCAACGTCATGGGCGACTGGGCTTATGGCTACTTTGCCAACCCGGCCCCCAACGGCCTGGCGTTGAAACCCCATACTGATTTTGACTGGGCAGTCACCCCCGGCTCTTACGGCGTCTTCAACTTCCTCTCCGACAGCTTCGTCATGCCCGTCAAGGGCAAGAACCCAGCCGGCACCACCGCCTGGTTGACGGTTGCCGCTTCGAAGGAAGGCCAGGAAGCCTTTAACCCGTTGAAGGGTTCGATCTGCGCCCGCACCGACTGCGACCTGAAACTCTTCAGCGAGTACTCGCAGGATGCAGCCAAAGACTGGCAATCCAACGTGGTTGTCGGCAGCCTGCAGCACGGCGTTGTTGCAGCTCCGGCCTGGGCTACCAGCATCGGCACCGCACTCGGCCTGTTCCAGGCCAGCGCGATGGACGCCGCTGCCCAGAGCACCTTCCAGGCAGCCCTGGTGGCCGCCTGCGCGGCTGACGGCACCTGCAAGAAATAACGCTTTCCATCCTGTAAACGTAATGGAATGGGCGGCTCAAATTGAGCCGCCCATTAACATCCCACAATGACTTTGGGCGCTGAAACGCCGCATGCCCGGCTGGTTTTCCGCAAATCGATCGGAAATCGGTGCTCCATTCCGTGTATTTACGTTAGAATCTATACTGTGGACAATGTTCCCCTGGTGAAAGCGAGGTAAGAGATGACTTTTAAATTCAGGCTAAACCTGCCGCGCCTCATCATTGCGCTCGTCCTGATGGCGGCGGGCATCCTCTCGCTGATCACCCTCTCCACCACCCAGCTCATCCTTTCCGGCTCCAATTTCACCTCCATCGGCCTGCTGGCTGCTGGATTGGTTTTCTATTGCGGCATCATCATGATCATTATGATGTTCGAGAACGAGACCATCCTGGCAATTTCGCTGCTTTTGCCGTCCATTTTGGCTGTGGCGATCTTCGTCTATGGTTTCATCGGCTGGTCGATGCGGGTGTCGTTGAGCAAGTGGAAGGGCCTCAACCCCGATTTCACCTGGGTGGGGCTGGCGCAATATCAATCCCTGTTCCACGACCCGCGTTTTCTAATCGACGTCCGCAACACGGTGATGTTTACCGTGCTATTCATCGTCGGCTGCCTGCTCATCGGCCTGTCATTGGCCATCCTGCTCGATCAGAAATTAAAAGGAGAGGCGGTTTTCCGCAGCATTTTCCTGTTCCCCATGTCCATCTCGTTCATCGCATCCGGCGTGGTGTGGGGATGGTTGATGAACCCCGCCACGGGCTCCCGGACGGCCGGAATCAATTTGATTTTCCAGAAGCTGGGATTGACCTCCTTGATCAGTCTGTGGCATTCGACTCCGCAGCCCTGGGGCATGGCCTTCACCGTGATCCCGGCGGTGTGGATGCTTTCAGGCTATACCATGGCGCTTTACCTGGGCGGCATGCGCGCCATATCGGATGACTTGCGCGAGGCAGCCCGCGTGGACGGGGCCAGCGAATTCGATATTTACCGTTATATCGTCTTTCCCATGCTGCAGCCGGTCACGCTCAGCGCTGTGATCATCCTCGGGCACATGTCGCTGAAAATCTTCGATCTGATCGTAGCCCTTGGCAATAAGGATATCCGGCTGGACGTTCCAGGCATTTATATGTGGGTAACCACTTTTGACGGTACCAATTATGCCCAGGGAGCCGCGATTGGCGTATTGATGTTGATCAGTGTAGCCGTCCTGGTCGTTCCATACCTGATTCAGAACATGCGCACGGAGACGCAGCTATGATACGCCGCAGGCCGCTGATCAACATCCTTTTTTATCTTTTTCTGATTGTGCTGGCATTGGTCTATCTAATGCCAATCTACCTGCTGCTGCTGACGGGCTTCAAACCCTTCAACCAGGTTGACCTGAAAACCATGTGGAACCTCCCGGCTGGCGGGCTGTTCATCGATAATTTCATCGCCGGCTACAAGCAGCTGGCGCCCAACATCAGCAACAGCCTGAAGATGGTCATCCCGGAAGCGCTCCTTTCGGCACTTTTGGGATCATTGAACGGTTACCTGTTGGCCAAATGGAAGTTCAAAGGCTCCAACCTGATCTTCTCGTTGATCCTGTTCGGAATGTTCATTCCCTACCAGAGCATCCTGATCCCGCTGGTGAAGTTCATGCAGGCCATCAAGCTGTACGGCGACCTGCCCGGGCTGGTGATGGTGCACATCATTTACGGCATTCCCATCACCACCCTGATTTTCAGGAATTACTACGCCGGCATTTCAACCGAAATTCTCGAAGCCGGCCGCATCGACGGCGCCAGCCTGCTGGGGATGTACCGCCACATCATGTTTCCCCTTTCCGCTCCAAGCTTCGCGGTGGTCATCATCTGGCAATTCACCCAGGCCTGGAATGAATTCCTGTTCGCGGTCATTCTGACCAACCAGAGCAACTGGCCGGTGACGGTGGCGCTCAACAACCTGGCGGGCAGCCAGTTGGTTCAATGGAACGTACTGATGGCGGCCACCTTTATGGCCGCGCTGCCGACCATGCTGGTTTATATTTTCCTGGGGCGCTTCTTCCTTCGCGGGCTGATGGCTGGCGCCTTGAAGGGCTAATGCCCCTGCCAGCGCCGCGATAACGGGCTGACCGCGGAACTCACCCCGCACGAGGCGATAATAATGATCGGCGCGCTCCGTCACCTGGAGCGCGCCGGTTTGTTGGCGTCCTCAAATTCAATTTACTCAGGTACTGGCGGCAATCCGCAACATGGCTGCCAGGCTCTTTTCGACGTCCTGATCGGTGGTGGCCCACGACGAAACGCTGATGCGCATGGCGGTTCTGCCCTGCCAGACCGTTCCGCCGCACCAGCAGGTACCGTCCTGTTGCAAACCCTGGATGACGCGCTGCGTCTTTTCGGGGCTGCCGAAGGAAACCAGCACCTGGTTCAACTGCACATCGTTGAGCACTTCGTAACCAGCCGCGGACAGTTCCTTTGCAAAGCGGGCGGCATGCCGGCAGCAGCGGTCGATCATTTCAGCCAGGCCGCTACGGCCCAGCGTGCGCAGCGCCGCCCACACTTCCACCCCGCGCGCCCGGCGCGACATCTCGGGGGTATATTCCATCGGTTCGCGTTCGTCGCCGTCCTGCAGGTAAGCCGCGCGGATGTAGGTCAGGGCGGCGCGCAGATCGCCGGCCCGGCGGCAAAAGACCAGCCCGCTGTCATAGGGCACATTCAGCCATTTATGCGCGTCGGTGGCCCACGAGTCGGCTTCGCTGACGCCAACCGTCAGATAAGCGCGCTCGGGAACGGCCGCGGCCCACAGGCCGAAGGCGCCGTCCACGTGCACCCAGGCGTCAGCCTCGTGCGCCTGGCGGATGATGGCGGCTGCCGGGTCGAAGGCGCCCGAATTGACGTTGCCGGCCTGAATGCACACCAGCGTCGGCCCTGTGATGCGCGGGAGCGACTGTGCCAGCATGCGTCCCTGGTTGTCGACCGGTACGCGCACCACACGCTCGCGCCCAAAACCCAGCAGGCTTAACGCTTTTTGCAGGCTGACGTGCACCTCCTCGCCCACCAGCACGGTGATGGGCGGGGCACCAAACAGTCCCTGGGCTTCCACGTCCCAGCCGGCCTGGTGCAGAATGGCGTGCCGGGCGGCTGCCAGCCCGCCGAAATTGGCCATGGTGGCGCCGGTGACAAACCCGCCTCCGGCTCCCGCCGGCAGCCCCAGCACATCCAACAGCCAGCTCAGGGCCACCTTTTCCAATTTGGCCGTCACGGGTGAAGCCGACTTTAGACCGGCATTTTGATCCCAGGCCGCCGCCAGCACATTGGCGCCCAACGCAACCGGCAGCGAGCCGCCGATGACAAAACCGAAATAGCGCCCGCTGGCCGAGGTCACCGTAGCCGGCGAACCGGCCTCATCGAGCAGCGCCAGCGTCTCGAGCGGATCCTGGGGGTGCGCCGGGAGCGGTTCATCGAAGGATTTCAAGCCTTCCAGCGCCTCCGGTGTTGGAAAAACCGATCGTTCTGCAAGTCCGTCCAGGTAGCGGTCTGCCCGGCGGGCGGCTTCCTTCAGCAAGGCTCGGCCATCGTCCCGCGCGGGATTTTTGGCTGCCTGGGAATGGCTGGATTGTACATTTGAAATACGCCTACCTCCATCGAATGAGTCGTGCGATTAAACAAAAGCGGGGGTCATCCAGCTGGTTTCACCGGCCGGGATTCGCACTGCTGGTTTTCTCAATGATATAATATTATTGACTATTTTGATATATTATTATGAATTTCATCTTAAGGATCGCTGGATTTGCGCTGCTACGGACGACCGGAAGAGTCAGGCCGATCTGGATGAAGCGGCGCGATGGTAAAAATGGGATTATTGCCGGAATCTGGCAAGATCAGGCGGCATGGAAATCGCGCCAACGCGGGTAAAATTGGCTATAATGGAAACAACCGCGCGGCGCATGGTTGCTTCCGCTTATCATCCAAAAGGAGACACGCAATGGGAGAAAAAGGCAGCAAGAAAGACAAAGAAAAGGCGCAAAAACAAAAACAACAGCAGCTTGAAAAGAAGAAGGAACAAAATAAGTCCAAGCTGCCCGCGAAAAAACCCGCCTAGCAGCTTGAGCGGTTAGGCCGTTTCAAACGAACCAAAGTGAAAACCAAGCAGCCTTGCCCAAGTCCGGTTCGCCTCTTAGGCGCAAACCTGGACAGAGGGCGGGGTGCTTTGTTAATGGGCTGGGAATGGTGCGGTATTTTTTGATCCTGGCAGGATCAAAGAACAATCCAAGACCCTATTCAAACCATGAGGTGATAATCCTGCCATGACCACAAACCCTGCAAAACCTGTTCTGGAACTGCGGGTTGCGCTGACCGCCCGCGATTTTGAACGTTCGGTGAAATTCTACTGCGACGGGCTCGACCTGCAACCGGCGGCCATCTGGGATAACGGCCAGGGGCGCGCCTTGATGCTCGAACTGGGCAGCGGCAGCCTGGAACTGTTTGACGAACAGCAGGCGCGCACCATCGACCAGTTGGAAGCGGGCCGGCGCGTCAGCGGGCTGATCCGTTTTGCGCTGCAGGTGCCGGATCTCCAGGCTGCCGTGCAGCACCTGCTGGCAAACGGTGCCACGCTGGTGCACGCGCCGGTGCTCACGCCGTGGGGTGATTTGAACGTGCGTCTCCAGGATCCGGACGGGGTACAAATTACGCTGTTCCAGGCAAAACCGGCTGAGCCCCAGGCCGGGCAGGAGTAAGCGCGGTGGAATTGAAAGACGGCCAAACGGCCGGAAACACGCCAGCAGCGGATTGAAAAGACGGTACAACAGGTCGCTCAGAATCTCAAAGCTCACACCGGAGAACAATTCAAGGAAGTTGGATGGCGTTCAAAGCTGCCAGGCCTGCGCCCGGCAGCGTATAATGATTTCAAAGCAATCTTCCTCATGATTCAATTCCTGCTGCAAAAAATCTCCCGGGTGATGCTGGTGACGCTGGGCACGACGCTGATCGTGTTCCTGCTGTTGCACGCCGTTCCCGGCAACCCGTGGAGCAATTATTCCACCCTGGCGCGCGTGCAACTTGGCGCGGAAGTGGATCAAGGCATTCAGAAAGAGCTTTCGCGCCGCTTCGGCCTGGATTTGCCGCTCTGGCGCCAGTTCACGCGTTACATCATTGGCGACCGCGATGAGCAGGGCAAATTATTCTGCGGTGCGATCTGCGGCAATCTTGGCCCCTCCATCCAACAGCGCGGCCGTTCCGTGCTGGCGGTGCTTTTCGACGCGCCAGAGGGAAAGACTTTTTGGCAGAGCCAGGTGGGTAATTCGCTGCGCCTGGTGTTTTTGGCCGCGTTGATTGCCGTGGGAATTGGGGTTCCCCTCGGGATTCTGAGCGCGCTAAAATCAGGCACGGCTCTCAGCCGCGCCATTTCGGTCGGCCTGGCCGGGCTGATTTCGATTCCCAATTTTGTGCTCGGGCTGCTGGCGATCCTCGTACTGGCGTCCTGGTTGAAGGTGATTAAAGTCCTGCCGGATTGGAACCAACCAGGCGACTGGATTGTCCCGGCGGTCGTGCTGGCCGTCATGCCGATGGCAAGCATCGCGCGCATGATGAACGCCGCCCTGGCGAACATCCTTCATGAAGATTACGTTCGTACCGCGCGCGCCAAAGGACTGCCAAACACGCGCATCCTGTGGGACCATATGCTGCGCAACGCGCTGGTGCCGCTGGTGACCTTCCTGGGGCCGGCGCTGCTTGAAATTTTCACCAGTTTATTGATCGTGGAAAATCTATACGCGTTTCCCGGATTTGGGCACGGTTTCTGGCTGGCCGTGCTCGCGCTGGATTACCCGATGGTGCTGGGGCAAACGCTGGTCTACGCCGCCGGCATTGCGCTGGTGAACGTGTTGATTGAAATCCTGTGCGATATTCTGGATCCGCGCCTGCGCACGGTCCAACTGGCCGGTGCGCCGTGACGAACAATCCGTTCTGGAAACGCGCGCTGCGTACAAAAAGAATCCTGTTTGGCCTGGTGGTGATGATCTCGCTGGGGGTGGTGGCGGTGCTGGCCCCCTGGCTGGCGCCGCACGACCCGTATGAATGGGGATTGGATCAGTCGGACCTGCCGCCGGCCTGGGTGCAGAATGCCTTCGAACCCGGGCGGGCGGGTTATCCGCTGGGCACCGATCAATACGGACGGGATATTCTCAGCCGCATGTTGTACGGCACGCGCACCGCCTTCTTCCTGGCGTTGTGCGCCGTCCCGCTGGCGGCGCTGATGGGCACGCTGGCTGGTTTATTGAGCGGTTATTTGGGCGGCCGGCTGGACAGGCTGATCATGTTCATCAGCGACATGCTGCAAGCGCTGCCGGGCATCATGTTCATGGTGATCATCATCCTGGTCATGCGCAGCCTGCTGAAGGCCTCCTGGCTGAACGGCATGATCACGCTGGTGGCGGGTTTCGCGGCGGTCAGTTGGGTTGGGCTGGCGCGGCTGGTGCGCGTCAGCGTGATGCAGCTCAAAAGCGAGCTGTTTGTCGAGGCGGCCATTTCGCTAGGCGCATCCCGCCGGCGCATCCTGCTGCAGCACCTGCTGCCAAACGTACTGCACGTCATCCTGGCCTGGATCATCAACAACATTCCCGCGGTCATCCTGCTCGAAGCGGTGTTGGGCTATATCGGCATCGGCGTCACCAGCCCCAACGCGGACAACGCTTTCACGGTCGTCAGTTGGGGCGGCATGTTCTTCTCGGGCCGTTCTGCCATCAGCCGCAACCCGCTGATGCTGATCATCCCCTCGCTGTGCATCCTGCTGATCTCGATGAGCTTCATCTTCTTGGCCGATTTTATTAGAAGCATTTCGCGGCCGGAATAGCCCGCATATTGGGGCGATTCATTTAGATATTATAGATATTAACTGTCAATAATTATTATATAATCTGACTGTCCTCAGCCACCTGGCTGGGTGGCAGGCTATAGAATTTCATTTGACAAAGAGGCGGAGGTAACCTGGATGGAAAATCCCTTTGAACCGGTTGCAGAACCCGTCACAGCCGTCATCGTGCGGCGCGTAAAGCCTGAGCGAATGCAGGATTTTGAAGCATGGACCCAGGGCATGATCCCGATTGCCAGGCAATTCGAGGGATTCCTCGGCACCAATGTGATCCGCCCGCGCGACAGTGCCCATCCTGAATATGTCATGGTGGCCCGCTTTGATACCTTTGACCACCTGAAAGCCTTTATGGCCTCGCGTGAACGGGAGGAATATCTGCAAGAATCGGAAGGCATGACGGTGGGCGAGCTGTCGGTTCAGGAGTTAGACGGTTTTCAATCGTTTTTCAGCCTGCCGGGAGCGCCAGTCCCCTCCGCTCCGCCGGCGCGGTACAAAATGGCAATCCTCACCATCCTGGGACTTTACCCGCCGCTGTTGTTGATCAGCACGTTGATCGCCGCCGTCTTTCGTGGCCTGCCCCGGTCGCTGCTGGTGCTGTTCTCATTACTGGTGCTGGTGCCCCTGATGACCTATGTCATCATGCCGTGGATCACGCGCCTGTTTCATTTCTGGCTGTACCCAAAAACCGACGCGCGCTAAATTGGCTGGGCGCCGCAAAAAGCATCTCCCGCGGGAGGTGCTTTATGAATGGTATCAATGGCAGGTAACGAGAAATCAAGAGATCAGGGCTTAACCGCGAGCTGCTTTTTCTGATAACGGCGCATCTTGGCGCGCGCGCCGCAGGTTTCCATGCTGCACCATTTACGGCTCTGATTCTTGGAGCGGTCCGCGAACAGCCAGCCGCAATTGGGACATTCCTTGATGTGCGCCAACTCATCCGAAAACAGGATCTGTGCGGCGGAATTGAGAATGGGCCACATGGGTGATTCGAGATCGGCGGCGCGTTGCCACTCGATATTGAAATGGTTTTCGCCGCGGGCAAATTCGCCGTGCACCAGCGCGTCGGAATACAGGTGCAGGAAAAGCCGCAGTTCCACCGGGTCGGGCTCGATCTTTCTGGCGACCTTGCGGAAAAGCTGGTAAATAATTTCCCGGTAGTGCAGGGCTTTCACGAAAGCGGCATTTGCCCGGCTGGCATCCTGGCTGGCCATGTTCTTCAGGTGGCTGCACTGGTTCGCGGAAGTGATCCCTGCCCTGACCGTCCAGTCGACAAAGTCCGCATAGTCCCGCAGGAAATCATATTCCGGAGCTGTGCGGGAATTGATCGTATTGGCAAAATCCAGGCACCCAGCCCCGCCAACAAGATCCAGCGATTGGATGTTTCGGATGATATTCGGCATGCCGTAAATTACCCCCAAAGTGGTTTTGACAAGTAATTAATAGCAACCGCAATTCTACTACCAAATGAATTATTGTTGGGAGGTATGTGGGGGACAATTATGGAGTGCGGCTAAAATCGCATGGTGGCGGGAGGCGGGTGCATGAACCTGCACCCGGGTGCTTGACCTGCGCTGCCGCTTGCTGGAAAATCTCACTAGTGGTATTTATTAGTGAAGGGAGCGCTGAATGAAACACCCAAACTGGTTCAAAGCCTGGGGCTGGATTTACCGCCCCACCAGCTGGCAGGGAATTCTGGCCTGCCTGTTGGCCCTGATTTTTTGCGTTCAGGTGTTCGTGGTCGTCGACCGCAATTCACACTCGGTCAGCGATACATTTTATGGTATCTTTCCCTATGTTGTACCAACCTTGATCCTGCTGTACTGGCTGGCATCCAAAACAAGTTCGCCGCCCGAATAAGCCATCAACCGGCAGGAATCATGTTGCTGCCAGATATTATGAGGGTACATCCATGGAACCTGTCTTTTTTCCAACGTCTGCCGACTTCCGCGCCTGGCTGGAAGTGCATCACGCCACAGCCACCGAACTGATGGTCGGTTATTACAAAGTTGGCTCGGGCAAAGCGAGCATCACCTGGCCCGAATCGGTGGATGAAGCGTTGTGCTTCGGTTGGATCGACGGCGTGCGCACGCGCATCGACGAAGCCAGCTACTGCAACCGCTTTTCGCCGCGCCGTCCGGGCAGCGTGTGGAGCGCGGTCAATATCGCCAGCGCCGAGCGCCTGATCGCCGCCGGCCGCATGACCCCGGCCGGGTTGAAAGCCTTCGAGGCGCGCAAGGAGAACAAATCCGGCATCTATTCCTACGAGCAGCGCCGCGCCGAGCTGGAGGAGCCGTATAACACGCTGCTGCAGCAGAACGAGGCTGCCTGGAGCTACTTCCAATCGCAGCCCCCCTCCTACCGCAAGGGGGTGAGCTGGTTCATTCTGAGCGCCAAACAGGAGGCGACCCGGCTGAAGCGGCTGGAGAAGCTGATCGAGTACTCAGCCAAGGGGGAACGGCTGCCGGAGTTCAGGATTGGGGAGAGGTAGTAAGCGTTAGGGTGGGTGAAGGGACTCGCCCTGAAACCCACCGATTGCAATGGTCATTGTTGGTGGGTTGGGGGGCAGTCAACACGATTCTTAAAACATGAGCTGTTTTGCCCTTTCAACCACTCTACGCACTTTAGTATGCAATAAAGGAAAACCATGCGAGAATTTAGGTTTACTGAAGATATTTATAGCTTCGCTAATGAGCTAATTGAAGAAGCAAAAGCTCATGGCGATGTTAATTCTATAGAGCTTCTACAGACTGCAATAGATAGAGGAGGGCTTCTTCCATCTGAGAGGTTAGGTGAATTACGATTTGCCTTTGAAGAGCTTAATAGAGCAATAAATATGGATTATCTTATACTCTTGCAAAGTGATATTAGGGCAGCGATACGCTCAATAAATATGGCCATTAAAAGGTCAAATCGATTTTGGTAGAACACTAGCTTAATGTTGCTCTCAACAGGTAGAGATGTGAGTGAATCGTGCGTTCCGTTGCTTGCCCTCGTAGAGGGTTGAACGTACTCCTGTATCTTATTATTTGGTAAGCTAGAGAGAGGAACAAGGCGCTGTCCAGTTGTAGGGTGGGCGAAGGGGCAAGTAAACAATAATGATGGGAATCAATTCATTTTCCCCGAAACCCACCAATTGCAATGGTCATTGTTGGTGGGTTGCGGGGCAGTTAACGGGACTCTAAAAACCAGCCTCCTTTTGCCCATGCACCCACCCCCTACATCTGAGACCCTTCGCTGCGCTCAGGGTGACAATTCCGCCTGACTCCTGCGGGGCCATCACTTTACCGGCCGCAGCACGGCCTGCGGGGCTTCCTTGGGGTTGGTGAACTCGGGCAGCGGCAGCGCCTGATAGGTTGCGCCGGTGCCAAACGAGCCGAAGGGCACGTAATAGAGCTGGGTTTTGCTGGCTGACCCCAGGGTGATATCCTGGAAGGCGAACAGCAGGTACTTGCCGTCCGGGCTGAAGGCGGGGTCGCGGTAGCAGCAGCGCCCCTCCACCGGGTTGGCATTGACGGTGACTTTGAAGGTCTCGCGGTTGAAGATGTGCAGGTCGCCAAAGCCTTCATTGCGCGTAAGACCGTTCATCACAAACAGCGACTCGCCGTCCCAGGTGAAGCCGGGCAGGCTGGGGGTGCGGGTGTATTCGCTCAGGGCGAAGTGCGGCTCGGGGAATTGCAGCTGCACCACCGGGTTGGCGATGCACTTATCAACCGCAATGATCTCGACGACTTCGCCGCGCCGCCCGTCGGCCAGCACGCCGAGCGCAATGGCAGCCAGCGATGAGCTATCTTTGGACCAGCGGCTGGAAAGCACCGCGTTGCGCTGGTAGGGCGCCAGCTCCTTGCAATCCGCCAGAGCGACCAGTTCGGGGTGCGTGTCGGCCTGAGCCAGGCGCGCCAGGTCGAAGGGCAGCAGGTAGAGCTGGCGGTCCACGCTGAGCGCCACGCGTTTGCCGTCGGGCGAAACCTCGAATGAATCAAAATAAGTGGCGTTGTTGAAGCAGGTCACCGTGGCCACAGTGCCCGCCAGGTCGACGGTCTGCAGACATTTGCCGCTGATGTAGGAAAGCCCCTGCCCGTCCAGCAGCCAGCGCAGGTACTTCTTGCTGGTGCCGTCGCTGGTGAGCTGCTTCACCTCGCTGCCGTCGACATTGGCCGTCCAAATCTCGCTGTTTTGCACGTAGGCCAACCGGTCGGCGCCGCCAACGGCCAGCACGGCAGGCGGGGCTTCGGTGGCGGTTGGCGCCGGGGTATGGGTGGGGGCCGGCGTCCGGCTGGGTTCGGTCGTCGGCTCAAGCGTGGCAGTCGGGGTGGGGGCCAGGGTCGGCAGGGCTGCCGCGACGGTGGCGCTGGCCGGCAGGGTGGCAGCCGGAATTTGTCCGGGAACGGTTCCGGCGGAGGACAATTGTTTGAACAGCAGGAAACCTCCGCCGCCCAAAACCACCAATGCCGCGGCAATGATGGCCGCCAGCGGCAGCTTGCGTTTGGCAACCGGCGGGGCTTGCCGGGCAGCCGGGACCGGCCGTGAAGGCACAGCGGGCGTTGGCTGTTCGACAAAGGTTGCCGCGCCTGCTTGCGGTGGGGGCGGGGCAGGCTCGATGACCGTCTCGGCCTGCGGAACCGGCTCCACGAATGTTGCCAGAACGGGAGCTGGCTGCGGGACGGGTTTTTCAACCGTGACCGCCTGATCAGGCACAGGTTCCGGAACAGCCGCAGGGGGCGGGACAGGCTTGGGCGAGGTCAATTCATTTTCCGCGCGCACGCTCTGTAAAGCAGCCTCCATCGCGGCGGCCATTTCGGCGCCGGATTGGAAGCGGTTGGCGCGGTCCTTCTCCAGGGCGCGATTGACAATGGCGCGCACCTCTTCCGGGATGCCGGGATGCAGTTGGTTAAGGTCTGGCACGGGGTCGTGCAGGTGCATCATCATCAGCGTCATGGCCGAATCGGCCTCGAAGGGCGG
>CAZHYQ010000028.1:0-28379 GCA_964536805.1 uncultured Longilinea sp. | reverse complement strand
TGGGGCTTTGGCTTGTGGAACGATCCCTTTGCAATGAACCTGCTGGGCGGGGCAGCGCGGCGGCTGCCAGCGCTGCCAAACGCGGCCTGGTTCTTTTATGCTTTGCCGCCCAACCACCTGACGCTGCGCGACGGCGCGCCCGGCCACGGCTTTCTGGCGCAAACTTTTTCCTCACCACGAATCCCATCTCTCATCCTGGCGCCGGCCGGGCTGGCAGCGCCGCTGCTGGCTGTGCCAAGCTTTGCGCGCCTGGTTCGCCGGTTTGCACGCCGGGTGATTCACGAGGATTCGGCGCGCGTTCACGTGGATGTGACCCTGTGGCATGAGTACGCCCTGATCTGGCAGCCGGGCGAAGTGAGTTTCAGTGTGGATGGGATGGATTGCCTGACGACACGCGTTTCGCCGCGCGGGCCTTTGGGGCTGGTGGTGTGGATCGACAACCAGTACATGGCCTTTCCGCCGGATGGGCGGCTGCGCATGGGACTGCTGCCAGTTGATAGAGAGGCGTCGCTTGAAGTACAAAATATCCGGGTGGAATAAAGTATGTCGGGTGCGTTCGTTTCCTGCCCTGATAGGGTAGAACGCACCGCCCATCCTAGCGAATCTGTTTTTTAACCCGTCTGGGCTGGCCACGCCGATTTGAAAATCGTTCTATAATTTCAAATGTTCAATTATCACCTGAAGCTGGGGGAGTATTGGGGAAATCGAGAATTCGGGAAAAAAGTAAGGGTTCGCCCGGCGGTACGACCTTTGGCGGTGCGTTCAGAAACCGAACGCACCCTACGGACTTTTATCCTAACCCCCATGTCCATATCAATTGGCCTAAATAATGAAACTATCATTCGAATCAGATATTGAGATGCCGTACATAGAAAGAGCCTTGTATATTCTTACGGAAGGCTGTAGAGTCCACCTTGATGATATCCATTATGATGAGGCCCAAGGAATTGTCGAAATCTATTTACAGAGGAATGAAATTACAGAATATAAAAGATCATTTTTGCTCTGGGGAGGTGTGAGACGGATTTATGGTCATAGCAGGGTTAAGATATGTGTGAGAATCAAACAAGTGGAGAAGGTGGATTTCGATGTTGATGATCGGCTTGTAACTGAGCTTAATTCAATCTTTACTGTATATTTCGGAATAACGCTGAGTAAAAATGAAGTATGGATTGAATCTAGTGAGGAGAGCAAAGGAAAAATTTGTGCAGAATAATTATCAGTGTTAAAAAGCTGGATATCGAATACGTTGAGTCTATGGTGGAAATGTAATTATATTAAAAGACCAGAAAAATTAAAAGAATATTCTTAGGCTCTGTTGTATTCTCTCGGAGCAAATTATGTTGTAAACGAACTTAGTCTATTTTCAAGAGCCATTACCATCCGATCTTTAACAACAAAATATTGATCACCTGAAACAAACCGTTTTCAGGTGTCACGTTCCTATTCGTTTTTTTTTACGTCACATCTTGAACCACTGGTTCCCGCGAGCTATGCTGGGAGCGAGCGGCAAGTGGGGTAGGGTGCGTTCGGTTTTTGGAACGCACCGCCCAGCTGATGAGCGCGGTCTCTGACCGCGCCAGGTGCTGCGTCGATTCAGAGAGGATCGATGCGGCTTACAGGATGATGATTTCCAAAATTAACCCCAGGATCAACAGGGCGCCGAACTGCCGGTTGTGATAGAACGACATGGCCGAGAACCACAGCGGCCAGGCGTTGGGGTCGTAATCCGCCGGGCGTTCAGCCGGTTTGGGGTTGCGGTACATGGCCCACACCCGCGGCAGCGTGCGCAACGCCAGCAGCACAATCAGCAGGAAGGGCGAGAAGAAGCCGGTGATCACCAGGTAGATCACCACGGCATACATGGCAAGGATCATGCCCATCACCGCGTACCTGGCGGCTTTTTCACCCAGGATAACCGGCAGGGTGCGGATCTTCTTAGCCTGATCAGAGGCCAGTTTGTCGATATGCTTGCCGAACAGCACCGTGGTGGGGCCCAGGGCGTAAGCCAGGCTGGCAAGCGTCACGTTCCAGTTCCAGGCGCCGGTGATGACGAAGTAGCCGCCGCCGACCATCAAGGGTCCCCAGATGAGCACGACGGAAATTTCGCCCAGGCCGATGTATTTGAGCGGCCAGGTGTAAAACAACACAAAAACCGCTCCCGCCGCCATCAGCAGCAGCGCGGTGGTGCCGCCGAAAATCACCAGCGGGATGCCGGCGGCGATGGCAATGACCGCGCTGAAGGCGATGTAAGCGAACATTTCGCGTTGGGTCATCAACCCTTGCTCGATGGGCTGCGGGCCATACTGGGTGCGGAAGTAGTTGTCCTTGTCGACGCCGCGCTTGTAGTCGGTGAAGTCGTTGACCAGGTTGTTGGTGGCGTGGGCAAAAACCAGTCCCAGGGCCAGCAGCGCCCACCGCCCGGCATTGAATTGCCCGTCGCGCAGCGCGAATGACCCGGCCAGGGCGGCCGAGAAGAATGTCATCAGCAATACCGCGGCGCGGGTAGAAATCAGCCAGCGCGCCACCACATCCAGGCGCTGCCATTCTTCTTTATCGATGCGCGGGATGACCCGCAGCGCCTTCCACCACATACCCACATTCATTCATGCCTCCCGGATGGATTGTTATAACCAACTTGAGTTCGAGTTAAGCGCAAGTACCAAAAGATTGTCATGCTGAAGGCCGTTTTTTGGCCTGAAGCATCTCAAAAAGCAAAATTGAGATCCTTCGCTTCGCAAAAACCGCTCGCTCAGGATGACAGATTCGATAGGTTTCTATTATCCTGGATTCTCATTAAATAGGATAAATATTATCCAATAGAAGATTATATTGTGCTTTCTCAAATTGTCAAATTTAGCGAGGAGGGCATTTCATACCTCATTCCCTGCAACCTGGCCAAAAGAACGAGGCAATCCCATTCAAAATAAGGATTGCTTGACGCTCGGCGTGCAATAAGATAGGATAATCGTATTATGCGCACGATGAAGGTGTCACCTCTGATCTGGTTGATCGTTGGCGATGCGCTGGTCATTCTGGCGGTCACGCTGTTTGGTTTTCAAAGCCACAACGAGAGCCTGGCTGGCTTGCGCTGGATGACTACATTCCTCCCGGCGGCCCTGGCCTGGGGGTTGATCGCTCCCTGGTTCGGACTGTTCCACACTGAGATTGTGAAACGGCCTCTGCAGATCTGGCGAATCATCCCGGCATTGGCTTTGGCGGTGCCCCTGGCTTTACTGGTGCGATCCTTATGGTTGGGACGGCCGGTCATCTGGGTGTTTGGCCTGGTGCTGGGCGGGATTTTGGCGCTGGCATTCTTCATCTGGCGATTGGTATGGGCTTTTGCCGCAGGGAGACAGTAGTAAAAAATGGATGAAGTTGCGTTGATTCATGATGCCCAGCGTGGCGACCTGGATAGTTTCAACCGGCTGGTTTTAGCCTATCAAGAATTGGCATATAATCTTGCGCTGCGGATGCTGGATGACGAATCCTCGGCTGAGGATGCCACTCAAACGGCTTTCATTTCGGCTTACCGCCATATGGAAAGTTTCCGCGGCGGATCGTTCAAATCCTGGGTGATGCGCATGGTCACCAACACCTGTTATGACGAATTGCGCCGCCAGAAACGCCGTCCCACCACGCCGCTCGAACCGATGAATGATGAGGATGACGAGGAAGTCGAATCGCCCTACTGGATGGCGGATGATCACAACCCGACGCCCGAGCAGGCGCTCGACCAACGCGAGCTGGAAAGCGCCATTCAGGGCTGTCTTTCCGACCTGCCGGATGATTTCCGCTCGGTTGTGATTATGGTGGATGTGGAAGGGTTGGACTATCAGGAAGTTTCGGATGCTATCGGGAAACCGCTGGGAACGGTCAAGAGCCGTCTGGCGCGAGCCCGCGAAAAAATGCGTGATTGCCTGCAAGGTTCATGGGAACTTTTACCGGCAAATTTCCGTCTGAAATTAGAGGAACGCGCATGAATCAAAAGATACAAATTTCGCCATCGGAGTGGCAGCTCCTTTCTGCTTACCTGGATGATCAAGTCTCGTCAGACGAGCGCATCCAGGTCGAAAGGAAGCTGGAGTCCGATGATGCGTTCCGCCAGGCAATGCTTTCCATGCAAAAAACCCGCCTGGTCCTTCGCAGTATGCCCAGGCGGAAAGTCCCCCGGAATTTCACCTTAACCCCTGAAATGGTCCCGGCGCGGCGCACCTTCCAGTTATTCCCGCTGCTGCGCTTTTCTTCGGCCTTTGCCGCCATCGCGGCGGTGGTCCTGTTCGCTGTACAGCTTTTACCGGGCATGTTCAATGCCAGTTCACAGATGGCTGCCCCGGCCGCTGTGGATGTTACCGCTGCTGAAAATTCATCCGGTCCGGTGCCGCCCATGATTTACTGGGGCGGTCCGCCTGCGGCCACAGGCAAAGGCGGCGGAGGCGGCGGCGGCGGTGCTGCACCTGTTTATCCCGGCGGCATGGGCGGGGGAGCCCCGAACACGGTCTTTGGTGGCCCAAGCGATGCGGCCACTCCCGGCATCCAGTTTGAAATTCCCCAGGCTACCAGCCCCGCTGGAATTGGCGGCGTGGCTGCCCTCGAAGCGACGCCTACACCGGCACCCGCTCTCCCGCAGGAGCCAACACCAGCGATAAGGGAGACACAAATTCCTCCGCTCACGCTGGCGCCTGCACCTACTGCCACCGCGGAAACGCAGCGCAGCCAGGCCACCCTGTCAGGAAACCCGGTATTGGGTCTGCGTCCGAAAGATTCTGGCAAGGTGATTGCCGAATCGCAGCCGTTGGAAACAACCGCCGCGCAAAATGTGCCAGCCCCTGCTGGTCGCTCGCTGCTCCTGCCGGTTGCCATCGGTTTGGCGGCGCTGGCCCTGGTAACTGCGATTGCGGCGTGGATCATATGGAAGAAATCCCGCGGCTAGACGAGCGGCCGATCCGCTTTTGCCCGTATTGCGGCACGGTCACCGAGGTCCAGTTTCTATACGGCGCCGACCGGGCAGTTTGCATGGCCTGCGGCTGGCGGCATTTTGACGACCCGAAGGTGGCGGCTGCGGTGGTGGTGTGGGTGGACGGACTGGTCCTGCTGGCGCGCAGGGTGAATGAACCGCACCGCGGCAAGTGGACTCTGCCAGCCGGCTTTGTGGATGCCCATGAAGATCCAGTATCGGCGGCGGAACGGGAATGTCTTGAAGAGACAGGCCTGCAGGTGCGCGTCACCGGTCTGATGGATGTACTCGCCGGGCGGGAACACCGTCACGGCGCGGATATTTTTATTGTTTACACAGCCGATGTGGTGGGCGGTACGCTCAAGGCAGGCGATGATGCCGACGATGCCGGATTCTTTCCGTTGGACCATCTTCCGTCGTTGGCCTTTCGAACCACGCAGCGTATTTTGAATCTGCTGAGTTAATCCGTAAACAGGCATACTAGTTGCTATCCTGGACATCAATGGCATGTCCAGTCGGGCGGGCGTGCTATAATTAGAACAACCTTTCTCAGAGAGTTGATTTTTTGGCCAAAACCCCCACCCGTTCCACCAAACCTGCGCCAGCGCGCAAATCCAGCAGAACCAGCAAGCCCATTGGAAAATCAGGCCGTTCAAGCGAGAGGCGCAGTTCACCTCGTCCGGTTGCACGGACCCGGAAATCCGTAGCCTCCAAACCCTCCTTCTGGCGACAGCTTTCGGATGAACGGAAGCTGGATATTCTGGGCGTTTTTCTGGCTTTGTTAGGGCTGCTTTCACTGCTAAGCCTGCTTTCGGGCTCCAACGGTTTACTCACCGGTTGGTGGGTCGATTTCCTGCGCAAGGCGGCTGGTTGGGGAGCGTTTATCCTGCCGTTGGCCTTATCGGGGATCGGCGTATGGCTGGTACTGCGAAACATCGACCGTCTGCCGCTGCTTTCGATGGAGCGGTTGACCGGTATCGTGCTATTGCTGGCGAACCTGCTGGCCTGGCTGCACCTGTTCGGCGGAGGCGGTCAGGCATTGGCGGCAGCGGGCAACGGGGGCGGCTATATCGGCCACTTCTTTAACTATATTATTGTGGGCGGGCTGGGAGTGGTGGGGGCGGTCATCGTCTTCATCGCCTGGCTGCTGCTGGCATTGGTTTTTACCTTTGATATTTCGATCACCGACCTGACACATTTCTTCGCGCCCATCATTCATTGGCTGCGCAGAACCGCCAGGCCAGCTACCGCTGCAAAGACTGGCTACAATCCGGCGCTTCGCACCATTCAACCGGAACCCCATGAAATCAGCGAACTGCCTTCGGATTTCAGCCCCATGCCAACCCGGCCGGAGCCAGTGGTGCGCAAACCAGCTGTGCGGCCGCTGCAGGGCAACAAACCTGTATTAACCAATGCCGCCAGCAATGCAACCGCCTCTGGTTCTGCGCCTGCGCCAACCATTACCACTGCGGCGGATGCACCCGCACCGGTCAATCCCTGGGTTGTACCAGCTGTGGAAGCCATTCTTGACCCGGCGACCCCAGCGGCGGTGCAGACAAACGTCGATCACGAACGCGGCCGGTTGATTGAAGAAACGCTGGCATCCTTTGGCACGCCAGCCCACATTGTCGAAATTTCGCGCGGGCCCGCGGTGACCCAGTTCGGCGTTGAACCGGATTTTGTCGAGTCGCGAAATGGACGCATGCGCGTGCGCGTCAGCAAGATTGTGTCATTGGCCGATGACCTGGCGCTGGCCCTGGCAGCGCCCCGCATCCGAATTCAGGCACCCGTGCCTGGCCGCAGTTATGTCGGCATCGAGGTCCCCAACACCGAAATCAGCCGGGTGGCGCTGCGCGAGGTGATGGAAAGCGACGCATTTCGGAAGATGAAAAGCCCGCTGCGCTTTGCTCTGGGCAAGGATGTGGCCGGCAAATCGGTGGCAGCCGACCTGACCGCCATGCCGCACCTGTTAATTGCCGGGACGACCGGCTCGGGCAAGTCGGTGTGCGTCAATTCGATTCTGTGCTGCCTGTTATTGAATAATTCGCCCGCCGAACTGCGCCTGGTGCTGGTGGATCCGAAGCGGGTGGAATTGACCGGCTACAACGGCATTCCACATCTGCTGGCGCCGGTGGTGACGGATGCCGAGAAAGTTGCCAACGCGCTGCAGTGGATTCAACGTGAAATGGATGCGCGCTACCACCGCTTTTCGCAAACCGGCGCGCGCAATATCTCCGATTACAACTCAAAACATGCCGATAAACTGCCCTACCTGGTGGTGGTGATCGATGAATTGGCCGACTTGATGATGCTGGCGCCGGAAGAAACCGAACGCGCCATCACCCGGCTGGCGCAGCTGGCCCGCGCCACCGGCATTCACCTCATCCTGGCAACCCAGCGTCCCTCCGTGGATGTGGTCACAGGCCTCATCAAGGCCAATTTCCCGGCCAGGGTGGCGTTCGCGGTGGCATCCGGCGTAGACAGCCGGGTCATTCTCGATCAGCCAGGCGCAGAACGACTGCTGGGGCGCGGTGATATGCTTTTCCAGGCACCCGATGCGGCTGCGCCGGTGCGTCTGCAGGGCGTTTATGTTTCTGATGCTGAAATTCAACGCCTGGTGGATACCTGGCGCGTGACCGCCATGAATGTGAAAACCCCAACCCCCACCATGGGGGAAGTGGAATCGCTGCCGGTTGGCGCGCCGCTGCACCAGGCGCCGCTTTTTGACGAGTTGAACGCCGAGCATGAAGGCGACGTGCTGCTGCCGGAAGCCATTGAACTGGTGCGGCGGGAAGGCCGGGCATCCATTACCATGCTGCAGCGGCGCATGCGCATTGGCTATACCCGTGCGGCACGGCTGATCGATGCCATGGAAGAAAAAAGCATCATCAGCCCGGCGCTGCCCAACTCACAAACCCGCGAAGTGCTGGATTTCGGCCAAACCGCGCCGCCTGAAGAAAATTAAGCCGGCTGCCATTCATCCCGCAGTACGCTCATCAAAATGCGGTCCTGGCGTTCACCGTCGCGGTAAACAGCGGCGCGCAGGCGGCCTTCTTCGCGAAAACCTGCCTTGCGGTAGGCGCGAATGGCACGCTCATTGCTGCTGATGACATCCAACCCGACCCGGTAAAGGTTCAATTCATTGAAGGCATAATTCAAAATCAAGAATAATGCCTCGCCGCCCAGTCCTTTGCCGCGATATTCAGGCTCGCCGATGCCCATGGACAGGGTGCCGCACTGGTTGTTCCATTCGATGCTGTGAATCGCCACAAAACCGATCAAGCGGTCGCCTTCCAGGGTGCGCAGCGCAAAAGTGACGCTGTTGGACGAGCGGCGGCTGCTGAGCATATCCGCCTGTTCGGCCGGGGTGGATGGGCGCGCAAAATCGGTGTCCATCTGGCGTTGATACTCGCCATCTTCTGTCCAGCGGGCTGCGATTTCGGCATCCTCCGGCTTAAATGCAGCCAGGCGGATGTTCTTTCCAGAAAATAAGGATGAAAATGGCATGGGCGTTCTCCTGTGAATGCCAGAATTGTACCGCGAACAGGCAAAGCATACCGCTAGTGCCCCATTCCATCGGGGGATGAGTATAATTGACTAACAACTTTTCAGGTGGTGGAATTTGGAGCCAGGTTTTAGAATTTTGGTGGTGGATGACGACGAGGCGGCGATCGCGCGGGCCAGGACTGCCCTTTCCGATGGATTTGAAATTGATACCGCAACGAGTCGTCCATCGTTAATGAAGCGGCTGGATGGGAATCATTATGATCTCATCCTGGTAGAACCCTGGCGCCGCGATAACGGCAAAACCCGGTTGCAAACCTGGCTCTTTGACGCAAATTTGCCAGCCCCCTTGCTGGTGTTTTCCTCAATAAATGATCCCATAACAACCGACGTGCGCGGAAAAATTGGCGCACTGGATTACCTGGTGAAGTCGGATGGCATTTACGCAAACCTGGCCAATATCTGCCGCCGTACCATTCGAAATTACCGGCTAGGCAATTCGGATCTGGCAGAGAAACTGAACGGCATGGTCTTGTTCGGCCCGGATCTGACGGTGAAGGCTTTTAATTCCGATGCCAGACAATATTTCCTGGATTTGACCCATCGGGAACTCTCCGTAGGCATGCCAGCCAACGGATTCCTGATTAAAGAGGATGTCGCATTTTTGCAAGACGTGGTTGAAGACGCCGGCAAGAACGGCCAGGAGCACTGGTCATATCCAGTGTCAGTCGATCATGGCGGCTTGCACTGGTTGGAGATCAACACCAGTTTATTGTTTGGAGCGAACCGCCAGGTTGCCGGAGTCTGCCTTTTTATCCAGGATTTCACCCGGACAAAACAAACCCAGGATGAATTGCAATTACGCGAAACGACTCTGTGGACTGTGATTAACTCGGCCCCGGGGTCCATCCTGCTGATTGATCGGGGGGGAACGATCCTGACAACGAACAAAGTGGCCGCTTCCTGGGTCGGTTTGCCGATGGACGAAATCGTTGGAACTAGCGTTTATGAGTTTGATTCGACGATGCGTGAAATTGGACAACAAAGCATCAGGCAGGTCCTGCAGAATTGCCAGCCGATTGTGGCGGATAATTTTTACGACGGCCGCTACCTGCGAACCCACATCCTTCCGGTCTTAAATGGTGACGGAGCTGTTTACCAGATCGCCATCTATTCGGTTGATATTACGCGGGAAAAACAGGTCGAAGATATTTTTCAAAAACGGGATATCATCCTGCAGGCCATGAATTTTGCCGCCGACCAGTTTTTGCGGGCAAAATCCTGGCGAGATCGAATAAAGGAGGTATTACAGTGCTGGGGCGAAGCCATAGGCAGCGATCGGGCTTTCGTCTATAAAAAAGATCAATCAGAATCTGACGGGTCGACATACACGGTACTATTTGACTGGGATTCATCTGGAAAGGTCCCAGAATTCCTGGTAAAAAAATACCAAAAATTCTCGCTGGCCGCGATTGGCTTTCCAGCCTGGGATGAAGCGTTGATGCGTGGCGAAATTGTACAAGGAAAACAATCAGACGGCGGAATGGAGGAATTCAATTTTTTTGAACAAAACCATGTGAAATCTCTTTTGCATGTCCCTGTTTTTTTAGATAAGAAATATTGGGGTTTTATCGGTTTCGCTGATAGCAACATGATCCGGGAATGGAGTACAGCTGAACTGGATGCATTACAGACCGCAGCGAATATTTTCTCCGCAGCGCTGCTGCGTGAAAGGGATGAACAGAATCGAATAGGTCTGCTAAATGCGCTGCCGGATCTGATGTTTCAGCTGGATCACAATGGCGTGTTTGTGGATTATCACCCAGTGACGAGTGAACAGCGCATCCTGTCCCCCGAATTATTTCAGGGTAAACAAATCGAACAAGTCTTGCCAGGCGAAGTGGCTGTTTTGACCCGGCAGGTCTTTGAAAAGGTCAAGCTGACCGGCCAATTGCAAACCTATCAATTCTATCTACCGACGGGTGATTACCTTTACTGGGAAGGCCGCATGGTGCCCAGCGGTGATGGCGCGGTGGCAATTGTCCGCGATATCACGGAAACCCGCCGTTTCGAGGATATGCTGAGGCAATCGGAAAAGGCGGTCAGCGATTTATATGAAATTACCTCTTCGAATGTTTTAACCTTTCAAGAGAAACAATTGGCGCTGCTGCAAATGGGCTGCCAGCGATTTGATATGGAGAACGGTACCATCCTCCGCAAAACAGACATAGGATTTACCGTTGTCCAAATCTTCTCACCCGGCGGCGTTTTTGCACCTTTTGCACATATCACGCCCAGAGAAAGTTATAGCCACGAAATCGGCGAGACTGGGCAGACCTTAACCATTGAAGATGCGTCCACCAGCAGTTGGAAGAACCATGCAGCCTACCGCAAGCACAAGTTGCGGTCATTCATGGGCGCCCCTTTGATGGTGGGCGGAAAACTGTTCGGCACCCTGGGTTTTTCAAGTCAAAAATCCCATAGTCAGGCTTTTACGGAAGCCGAAAAACGTTTTTTGCATCTCATGGCACAATGGATCGGTCTGGAATTTGAACGCCAGCAATACCTGGTTCAGCTTCAAGAAAACGCAAGGGAGATTTCCATTAAGAACCTTGAACTGGAAAATGCGCGTGACGAGGCACTGGAGGTTTCACGGTTAAAGTCTGAATTCCTGGCTACGATGAGCCATGAAATCCGTACCCCCATGAATGCCATCATGGGAATGACGGAATTGCTATTGGAATCCAAAATGGACCCGGTTCAACGGGAATATGCTGAAAGCGGGCATGATTCAGCCCGCTTGCTGCTTTCGTTGTTGAATAACGTGCTCGATTTTTCGAAAATAGAAGCCGGAAAACTGGTTTTGGAGCAAATTGCCTTCGATCCGCACAAGGTGCTCTATGACGCGGTGGCCATGTTTGGACTGCAAGCGCTCCAGAAGAAAATCCGGTTGGATGCGTTTGTCGCACCGCAAATTCCCGCCCATTTGAAGGGGGATCCAATCCGCCTCAGGCAGGTTGTCAGCAACCTGGTTGGAAACGCCATCAAATTTACGGATCATGGGCATGTGGTGGTCTGGTGTGATGTGTTTTCCACAACGCCTCAATCGGTTGAATTAATCGTGCGCGTGCAGGATACGGGCATTGGCCTTTCCGAATCTGCCAGGACCCAAATTTTTCAACCCTTTACCCAGGCTGATGGCAGCATGAACCGCCGGTATGGCGGGACGGGTTTGGGCCTTGCCATTGCCAAGCACCTGGTGGAGAAAATGGACGGTACCATTGGGGTGGATGGCGAAATTGGAAAAGGTTCCACTTTCTGGTTTACCGCAAAATTCGCCCGAGTGGATGACCAGGAACCAGGACCGGATAAAACGGCAATGATAATCAGCCCTCAAGACAGGTTCCTGGTCTATGACGGCCTGAAAGAGGGACGCGACTTATGGCAGAGGTATCTGGAAAATTGGACTAAAACTTTTGACCTGGTTGAGACTCCCGGACAGGTCGTTGATCACCTAAAAATGGCCATTGATGGGTCGACGATCTATTCCTGCTGCCTGATGGATTATGACGGCCTGCAGCAGGCTGGCGATAAAGTATTTTCCGAGATCATGGACCTGGTGAAGGCTGGCAACTTTAGCCTGATTCTGTTGATGGGATCTGAAAAACGATTGCGCGGGCAAAATCATCCGCCGCCTGAGTTGAACAAAGGCCGGCTGACGCGTCCATTCAGCCGCAGCACTGTTGAAAAATTGCTGGACACCGTCCTCCGCGAAGACGGCAAATTGACACAGGAGACGGCAGCGTCGAACCCTTCTAATCCGCCTGAAAGGGAAGCGGCCCCACTGACCGACAAGTTAATCATGGTGGCGGAAGATAACCTCGCCAACCAGTACCTGGCTGCCATTCAAATGCAACACCTTGGATATCGGGTGGTGACTGTTTCGACCGGCGCGCGCGCAGTGGATGAATTGGCCAGACACTATGGGGATTTTGGCCTGGTGTTTATGGACGTACAGATGCCTGAAATGGATGGCTATGAAGCCGCCCGGCTGATTCGAAGGGGCGAGAAAGTCAGCGGAGGTCATATTCCTATTGTGGCAATGACGGCCAATGTCTTGCATGACGATCGGGTAGCCTGCCTGGAAGCCGGCATGGATGATTACGTAGCTAAACCAGTTCTGCTGGATGATTTGCACAAAGTTTTTACCCGATTCTTCCAACCGGCCAGGGCAAACCTTGAAACGGAGCCGGTCAAAATTGTTGTAGATGACCTCGATCAGGTATTGGACGAGAGAATCCTGGCGGATTTACGCTCATTGAACCAGCCCGGCAAACCCGATTTTCTCAAGCAATTGACCGACCTTTTTCTGGAAGATTCAAAATTATTGATGGATCAAATCCGCTCGGCATCTGAGGCTGGAGAATGGGAGTCGTTGCGGAAATTGGTTCATTCCCTGAAGGGTATCAGTTCTAACCTGGGGGCTGCCAGATTGTCGAAGGTCTGCGGTCAGGTTGAGACCTGTCTGCGGAACAGCCAGCCCCTGGCGCAAGACTGGCAGGTTTCACTTTCAAAGGAATACAATCTTGCCTGCGAAGCACTCAAGCAAGTTTCGATGGATAACAATGAAATTCCTGAGGTTTGAAAATGGAAAGAACAGTTCCCAGCACCGCTTCTGAAGAAATCGACCTTTTCCTGCGCACTGTTTATTCGCTGCTGCGATCGACGACGGATGTGCAAATACGGACGTTTGAAGAAGTGCATGTGGCGATGAATTCACTGCTGCACGCCAATGCGCGTTCGCAATCGCCGGATACTTCAGCATTCATCTACAGCCTTCTGCGATTGCCGGACTGCATGCCGGATGTACGCGTGGTGGTGCTTGGCCAGAGTTCGGCTGTCTTCGAACGCAGTGGTTACAGAAATGTAGAAAGCTGGCAGCCGCTTTCGGCACGCGCGCGCCGCCGGCGCTGTTTTTTCAATGGACAGGATACACTGGCCTGTTTCATTGCCAGTCGGTCCGATATTGATGATGTCATCCCCAGCCTGACTGCCTACCAGGTGGAATGGAACAAATTGAATTTCCTCCTTCAACGCGCGGATGCCAGCCTGATGGACAGCGTCAGGAAACCCGACGATGCCGGTTTTCCCCGCCTGGCGGAGGCGATGCATATGAGTTCCGAAGATTTGGAACGATTGATGGTCATCTGGGGAGAGCAATTCAACGATTTGCTGCACGAGATTGCCCGGCGGCGCTGTTCTTTGCGCGTGCGTTTGTTGAGCGGATCGTTGAGCGAATACTGGCGCGCCACCCGCATGTGGTGGGATCCGATTGAAGAAGCCTGCCCGGAATTGCTGGAGCGTCCAGTCTATTTCGTTTCCAGCAATACACACAGCCTGGCAAATTTGTTATCCGGTTATGCGCTGCAGCATGAAGGAGAACTGGTCAGTTTTCTTTCCAAAAGTGCCAATGCCAGGCTGCTGGAAGAGTGGACAGGCATTCAGAATGGCGTGAAGGGCAACCGCGAAAACTTTTTATATTATGTTTTGAAAAAGTTCCAGCAATCGGACGAAGGCCGCTTTGCGGTGGAAGCCCAATTGCAGGACGAACGCGCCTTTGGCATCACCCGCATTCCGCCGGTTCACGCGCTGGATATCGAAGCCCAGGTCATCGATCTGGCAAAATTGGATCCAGGCCATCTCGATCCGCGCCTGGTGGACGGCGACGGCGGGTTTCTACGAAAAAGCAATGCGCTTATCTTGAACATTGACTATCCCCTTGGCCTGGCGGCATACAACATCCTTAATAAGGTGGCCGAACACTGCGGTACCCTGATGGGTGTCTACACCATGGGCAAGGCCGCCACGTTAAACGGCGTGCTGGGGGATGTGATGATCCCGAACGTGGTGCAGGACGAACATTCGCGCAACACCTACCTGTTCCAAAACGCCTTTACAGCCGCGGATGTGGCTCCCTACCTGGTTTTTGGCACGGTGCTCGATAACCAGAAAGCGGTCAGTGTGTTGGGCACCTTCTTGCAGAACGCCCGCATCATGGACGTGATGTACCGCGAGGGCTATACCGATATCGAGATGGAATCCGGACCGTATCTTTCAGCGGTCTATGAGATGTACCGCCCGCAGCGCCACCCGGTCAATGAATTGGTCAACCTGTACGGCGTTCCATTTGACGTTGGCGTGTTGCACTATGCTTCGGACACCCCGTTGAGCAAGGGGAAGAACCTGGGCGCCGGCGCGCTTTCGTATTTTGGCATGGATTCGACCTATGCCACCTCGATTGCCATTCTGCGGCGGATCCTGCAGCGCGAACGGATCCGTTTGGAATAAACCTGGTTTTCTCCCGGAGGTCTCCAATGCAATTGTTACCCATTCCCGGACCTGCCTACCGCGTGGTGACTGAGCGCCTGGTTGTGCGCTGTTGGAACCCTGAGGATGCACCGCTGCTGAAAGCAGCCGTCGAGGCCAGCGTCGAACATCTCAAACCTTTCATGCCGTGGGCGTATAACGAACCCGAGCCTGTCGAAACGAAGATCGAACGCATACGCCGCTGGCGGTCGCTGTTTGACCGCGGCGAGGATTTTGTGTACGGCATCTTTTCTGCCGACGAACGGCGCGTCATCGGCGGCACCGGCCTGCATACGCGCGTGGGCGAAGGCGCGCGTGAAATTGGCTATTGGATTCACGCAACAGAAACCGGCAAGGGTTTTGCCACCGAAGTCAGCGCTGCATTGACGCGGGTGGCTTTCGAAATCGATGGGGTCCACCGGGTGGAGATCCACTGCGATCCGCGCAACCTGGCCAGCGCCAACGTGGCGCGCAAACTGGGTTATGTGCATGAGGGCACCCTGCGCCAGCGCTTTCACTTTGGTGCGGATGTGTGGAACGATGCCATGGTCTGGACGCTTTTTGCGGAGAATTATCCCGGCAGCCCGGCCACAAGGTATCCATTTCAGGCTTTTGATGCGGCTGGACGAAGAATAATCTAAATCCAGTTGATTCTATTGTTCTTCAAAATAATCGAGATCTAGTTTCTTTATGATGTAATCAGTAATCTTAGCAACACCGATGCTATTGTCAATCATTAATTGAGAGAGTAATTCTCCATCAATCAAAACGATTTTCTTATCGATTCTAGTTACATAATCGATGGCATCTTTTGTGAATTTCGACGTAGTTATCAATACACCTTTACGTGCCCGTTGACCCTCAAGGCTACCAGCGAACGCTTGGACTATCGGTCGTCCGACTACATCTTCCCACCTCTTAGCTTGAACACAGACAACATCTAGCCCAAGTCTGTCCTCTTTGATAATTCCATCAATTCCGCCATCACCACTTCTTCCAATTGCCTGGCCTGCATCTCGCAAGGTTCCACCATACCCCATTGCGACCAATAAATCTACAACCAGTCGTTCAAAGAATTGCGGAGAACATGTCCTTACCTTAGCTAATAATTCCTCGGAGAGGGCTTTTCGAATACTTTGATAGCTTTCCTCTAAGGCTTCTTCCGGAGTGTGATTAGTTTCTTCCGCACCACTATCATTTATTCTATCCGATGGTTTAGCCCGTTTCTGAAACTCAAGGAATTCGGGGTATCGAAGTAAGAAACGCTTATTTATCAACTCCTTTGTTTTAAGGGCTTCCTGCCCCCTTTTTGTTATTTGTAGCCTTCCCCTTCCAGTCGAGATTACCAACAGTGCATGGCTCAAATATGATTTTGCCCAATGAACCCGATTACTAAACCTCGCTTGCCGTCCACTTGGTAATAATTCTGTTATTTCACTTTCACTTAATGAGAATTTAATTGTTAATGCGGTAATAATTTCTTCCATTGAATGTTCTTTCCCATCCTTTACCAAATCAAGCAATGGGCGCATTAACGATTGATAATCTGGAATCATAGCAAACTCCTTGTTGGTTTGTTTCTTTTTCTTTAGTATAGAGCATATTAAAATAATTGAAATAATTATTGAGGCGGCATTAATTGGAAAATGAAAAAATAAAAGGCGAGGGATTATCATCCACTCGCCTCGACTTGAACCAATTAATTTGGTCTACAGGTTAGCCAATTGTTCCCTGAGTTTGCTGGCGGTCTCCTGGAAGGATGCCAGCTTCTGGCGTTCCTTCTCCACCACGGCCGCCGGCGCGCGCTGGCCAAAGGAACTGGACAGCAGCGTTTCCAGGCGTTCAATCTGTGATTGAGTGTCTTCCAGTTCTTTCTGCAGGCGAACCCGTTCGCTCTCCATATCCACCAGACCAGCCAGCGGCAGATAAATTTCGATGCCGGAGATCACCATGGATGCCTGGCCCTGCGGTTTTTCCGGCAGTGAGGCAACCAGGGATAGCTGGCTGGCATCCAGCGCGGCCAACGAAGCCAGGGTGCGCGACTGCGCCTGAAAAGAGGCCAGGCGATCTCCGCAGACGATGGTGGCTGGAATGCGTTTGCCGGGTGTAACCTTCTTTTCGGCGCGCAGGTTGCGGATGGCGCGCACGGTTTCCTGTATGAGGCTGAATTCCGCCACTTTGCCCTCTTCCCAACCTTCGCCAGGTTGCGCCTTGGGCCAGTTCGCGATGATCAAGGCCTCTTCCCAGCCGCCCTTGGGTGCAAAGAATTCCGAGCGCTCCTGAGCTGCCCGTTTGAGGTGGCCCCATAATTCTTCGGTCACGTAAGGCGTGAAGGGATGCAGCAGGCGCAGGCTGGCATCCAGCACCCGCACCAGCGTTTGCGCGGTGTAGAAGGCGCGATCGCCGCCTTCGGCGAGCTGCTGCTTGGCAATTTCCAGGTACCAATCGGCAAATTCGCCCCAGAAGAAATCATAAATCTGCCTGCCGGCCTCGCCGTATTGATGCCCGCCAAACAGGCGCTCCACGTCGGCAATCAGGGTTTGCAGGCGTGCCCAGATCCAGGAATCGGGCAGAGTCCATTCGGGTTCGCCCTTTGGAGCGGCAGGCGCCTTTTCCAGTTCACCGATGATGAAACGACCGGCGTTCCAGATTTTGTTGGCGAAGTTGCGGTTGGCTTCCACTTTCTTCAGACTGAGGTTGGTATCGTTGCCCGGGGTGGAGCCGACAAGCAGCGTGAAGCGCAGCGCGTCGGTGCCCATTTCATCCATGACGCCCAGCGGGTCGATCACGTTGCCCTTAGTCTTGCTCATTTTTTGGCCGTGTTCATCGTGTATCAGACCGTGAAGGTAGACGGTGTGGAAGGGGATCTGCCCGGTGAATTCAAGCCCGTCCATGATCATGCGCGCCACCCAGAAGAAGAGGATGTCGTAACCGGTCTCCAGCACCGAGGTGGGATAGAAGTATTTGTAATCCGGGGTTTCATCGGGCCACCCGAGGGTGGAAAACGGCCACAAACCCGACGAGAACCAGGTATCCAGCACATCTTCGTCCTGATGGATACGGCTGCTGCCGCAATGGATACAGGCGCTTGGGTCTTCGCGCACGACCGTCATTTTGCCGCAATCATCGCAATACCATACCGGGATGCGGTGTCCCCACCACAGCTGGCGGCTGATGCACCAATCCTGGATGTTCTCCAACCAGTTGTAATAGACCTTGGTAAAGCGGTCAGGCACAATGCGAATATCGCCGTCGCGCACGACCTTCAGGGCGGCATCCGCCAGCGGCTGGATGGCCACGAACCATTGATCCGAAATCATCGGCTCGATGATTTCGCCGCCGCGCTGCGAGCGCGGCACGTTCATCAGGTAGGGTTCTTCCTTAATCACCAGTCCGGCGGCTTTCATATCGGCCCACAGTTGTTTGCGGCCCTCAAAGCGGTCCAGGCCGGCGTACCGGCCGCCGTTGGCATTGATGCGCGCCTCTTTATCCAAAATGCTGATCATTTCCAGTTGGTAGCGCTGGCCAATCTGGTAGTCGTTGGGGTCGTGCGCCGGGGTGATCTTGAGCGCGCCGGTGCCGAATTCACGGTCGACATATTCATCGGCAATCACGGGTACTTCGCGGCCAAGGATGGGCACCAGCACCTTGCGCCCGATATAACGTTGATAGCGTTCGTCTTCGGGGTGAACAGCCACGGCTGTGTCGCCAAGAATGGTTTCAGGGCGCGTGGTGGCTACCGGGATAAATTCTTGCGGGCTGTCGGCTAGAACATATTTGAAATAGTACAGGAAGCCAGATTCCTGGGAGTATTCCACCTCCAGGTCCGAAACGGCTGTGCGCAAACCGGGCGACCAGTTGATCAGCCGCGTTCCGCGGTAGATGAGACCCTTCTCATAAAGGCGCACAAAGGCTTCGCGTACCGCGCGGGAAAGGCCCTCGTCCAGGGTGAAGCGCTCTCGCGTCCAGTCGCAGGATGCGCCCAGGCGGCGGATCTGGCTGGTGATGATGCCGCCGTATTTTTCCTTCCACTCCCATGTGCGGCGCACGAATTCCTTGCGTCCGAGCTGATCGCGTGTTACGCCTTCTTTTGCCAGCGCCTTTTCGACCTGCAACTGGGTGGCGATGCCAGCGTGGTCGGTACCGGGCAGCCACAGCGCGGGCTCGCCCTTCATGCGGTGGTAGCGGATCATCAGGTCTTCCATCGCCACGAATATGGCATGCCCCAGGTGCAGCTCGCCAGTGACGTTGGCAGGCGGGATGGAGATGACAAAGGGTTTTATGGCGGGATCAAAACCTGGTTTGTTCGGATCATTGGAGGGTTGGAAATATCCTTTTTCTTCCCACCATTTGTAGAGGCGTTGTTCGGTCGATTTAAAGTCATAAGCTTTCGGCAGATCGTAACTCATGGGAACCTCGCTTTTCTTATGGACCAATCATGATCCTTGGATTTAAAACAAAACGCCCTTTCATCCATGCGAGGACGAAAGGAACGCCTTCCGCGGTACCACCTCAATTCGCCAAACGAACTGGCGCACTCTGCCCGGACCATCATCCAGGTTTCGCAATAACGGGCTCACCCGTGCCGTTCTAATTTCCCCGCAGGGATTTCTTCGGCAATGCCGCCAAACGACTTCAGCTCCGGTTCCCCGGGGAGGCTCTCAACCAAAACCTCCGTCTCTGTCAGGGTAAAAAAAGCTTACTCCTTTTGGCCGTTGATTATTCAATTGTTAGGATCGATTATAGCGACATTCCAGATGACTGTCAACGTTCAGCGATTTCTTGCACGAATCCGCTGGCGAATAATAAATGACTGCGGGAGGGTCCCTTACCTTGCCGGAGAAGTGCGTATGAGGTTATGATGGATGGATTAGAATCCACACAGGCAGGGAGTCGGCGATGAATCAGAATCCACTATGGTTGGATTGGGCCCAAAAAATATCAGCGCTTGCCCAAAGCGGCCTGGCCTATTCCCGCAATCCTTTCGAGATTGAGCGGTATCGTGCCATTCAAGAGATTGCTGCAGAAATGCTCTCGGTGGAAGGAAAAATTCAACAGGCGACTGTGCAGGATATTTTGGATGGTGAAGAGGGATATGCCACGCCTAAACTGGACATACGCGGCGTGGTTTTCAAAGATAATCGGATTTTACTTGTCAAGGAACTGGCGGATGGTGGTTGGACGTTGCCTGGCGGTTTTGTGGATGTGGGCGAACCGCCCAGCCGCGCCGTGGAACGCGAGGTTTATGAAGAATCCGGCTACCAGGTAAAAGCGGAAAAATTGCTGGCGGTCTACGACCGCAACCTTCACGGCCATACGCCCTATATCTTCCACCTGTATAAACTGTTCATCCGCTGCGAGCTGGTAGGTGGTACGGCAGCAGACAGCATCGAGACGGCAGGAGCCGAATTCTTTACTGAAGAAAGCCACCCGCCATTGTCGCTCGCGCGATTTACCGATGAGGAATTGCACCGCATGTTTTTCCATTTGAATCATCCTGACCTGCCAACGGATTTTGATTAGGTTTGCGCTGGCGGGTTTTAACCGGTAAACTTAGCCCATGCCAATTCTCTCCCTTCGCCATCCTGCCAGGAATGCACGCCGCCTTTATTGCCTGTTCCTGCTCCTACTGCTGCCAGCCTGTCAGACGGTTACCACAGGCACGCCGATCGCTTCAACCAGCGTTCCAACAGCCACCAACACCCCTGTACCCAGCCCAACCGGAACGGCAACCCTGCCCGTCCACCTCCAAGTGCAAGCAAAGGATTTGCACGGTTTACAAATCCGATTTCTGCATCCGTGGGCTGGCGAGACGGCTAATGTCATCGATTTACTGGTGGAAACGTTCAACCGCAGCAATGAATGGGGCTTTAAAGTCAAGGCGGAAAGTGCTGGCGGCACGGGAATGCTCTTTCAAGAAATCAACGGGCTGGATGGTGGCGACCTGCCAAATCTGATTGCCGCCCCGGCCGAATATTTGTTCACCTGGAACCAGACCCAGCCGGATATGCTGGCGAATTTGAATGGCTACATCCAGCATTCGGAATGGGGAATAACCCAGGATCAGATCCAGGATTTCATCCCTGAATTCTGGCAGCAGGATGTCATGGGCGGCGACCGCCTTGGAATTCCCCTGTTGCGCGATGCCAGCGTACTGTTCTACAACCAGTCCTGGGCGCAAGAATTAGGTTTTTCCCGCGCTCCAACCACACCGCAAGAATTCCGCGAACAGGCCTGCGCCGCCGCAGCGGCGAACCGCAGCGACCGGACGGTTGCCAATGATGGAACAGGCGGTTGGATCGTTGAAACGCGCGCGGTGACCCTGTGGAGCTGGCTGCGAAGTTTCAACTCTGACCCGATCACGGACGGATTGGATGCTTACCAGTTTTCAACGCCTGAATCTGAAGCGGCTTTTGCATTCCTGCGGGGTTTGGTGGATGACAATTGTGCCTGGAAGAGCCGGCTGGCGTCTCCTTATGAATATTTTGCCAACCGGCAGGCAATGTTTTTTAGCGGGGTACTGGAAGACACATTAATTCAATCACACACGATGGCCCGTTTGAAGATCAGCGACCAATGGACCGTCATCCCGTATCCTTCCCTGGAAGGTCAACCGGTAGTGGTAGCCAGCGGTCCATCGCTGGCGGTTACAACCAGTTCTCCTGAGGAGCAGCTGGCTTCGTGGTTATTCGTGCGCTGGCTGCTTGCCCCTGAACACCTGGCCAAACTGACCGCAGCTGCCGGCGGCCTGCCGGTAACCAGATCAGCGGCTGCCAAATTACAAAAGTTTGGGAAAGAACAGCCGCAGTGGCAGGTCGGCACGAAGTATCTCGACCATGTACAAACCCCGCCTGCCAATGCAACCTGGCGTACGGTCCGCTCGCTATTGGAAGACGCCGGTTATCAGGCTTTGCTGCCATCCATAAAATTGGAACAAATCCCGGATCTGCTGAAAATGTTGGATGAGATGATCGTCGAGGTCAGCGCCACACCGGACGGAAATTAAGAATTTTCAGCATGCAAAAAGTACTTGACAGCCACAAATAGGCTGTCATTTTTACTACATGATTTGTAAATGCCTTTGGTAAAATAAATCCGTGAAATGGTATCGCCAGTTACCTTTGTTCGGGCACACGGAAATTTGCGGCCGATCCTCATTTCATTTTCGTTCATTGACTGCCCATTGATCAGAATTCCGTTCGCCGAGGCTGTGCCGCCTCCCCATACCGGCTGGTAACCGGCTGATTTCTTTTCCACTGGGTAGACCTGTTTCCGCCTTGCAGGGCAAAGGGAGTTTTCTGCATGAACATTTACGTTGGCAATCTATCGTACCAGGCGAGCGAAGACGAACTTCGACAGACATTTGAAGCATTTGGCGAGGTTGTTTCCGTCTCCATCATCAAAGACAAGTTGACTGGGCAGTCCCGCGGTTTTGCGTTTGTTGAAATGGGTTCGGACGATGCCGGCCGGGCAGCAATCACTGGCATGAACGGCAAGGATTTCCGCGGTCGCGCTCTGACCGTGAATGAGGCCCGCCCGCGGGAAGAACGCCGTCCCGGCGGCGGCGACCGGGGCGGATTCGGCGGGGGACGCCGTCCGGGCGGTTCAGACGGCTATGGCAATGACCGCCGTGGCGGAACAGGCGGCGGGCGGCGCGACTACTAGTCCCTGCGTTTTTGGCAAGTTTGTTTTCACCCGGGAATTTATTTCCGGGTGTTTTTTTGCCCAAATCGGTCTGACACAACCTCAGGGCGGTATGGCGCCGGGTTTTAATTTATCGTAATCGTTAGAGATATGCTACACTATAAACATCATCATTCAGCCAGGCAGGGGAGGCGAACCGTGAACCAACTTACGCAGGACGGAATTGCGGCATTGAAAGCGGGCGATAAGACTCGCGCGCAGCAATTATTGCTGGCTGCCTTGAAAGAAAATGAGGATGACTTGCATGCCTGGCTGTGGCTCTCTGGCGCGGTTGAGAATGATGTTGACCGTTTGGAGTGCTTGCAGCAGGTTTTACGGATCGATCCGGCTCACGTTCTGGCTGCCAAAGGCGTTGCTCAGTTAAAAGCGAAGGGCGTCCAGGTACCAGAACCGGTTGCTGAACCGCCTGCTGCCGAAACGGCGAACACTGGCCTGGAAACAGGAATTGCACCTGAACCAGTTGCCATGGAACAGGCGGCAGTTTCAGATGAGTCTGTCGACAACGATGGAATCTTTGAACCTGAAACGGTGCCAACGGTTTCTTCGCTGGATGAACCAGAAGAAGTCGAGCCCAGGGAAAAAACTCAGCCACTGAAGATTGATGAAGATGAACGGCCTGAACAGCGCCCGATTGAGAAAATCATTATTAAAACCAAACCATCCATTGTGCCCGTTTTGCTGGTTGGTATTTTGCTTGCTCTTGCTTTTGTTGCACTGGTGAGCCTGTTATTTCCAAAGTTGGATGCAATCAGCACACTGGATCCAACCATCCTGTTCATGGCCATATTGGTGGTACTTGCCCTGATTATCGGTGCGATTGCAGTGCGGGTATTGCAACATTTGTTCACCAGCTACATTCTCACCAACCGGCGCCTGATTGTTGAAGATAGCCTGGTTTCCCGGGCGCAAAAAAGTCTGCCTTTGGAAAAAATCCAGGGCATCAGTTACCGTCAAAATTTCCTGGAACGGATTTTTGGCCTGGGTACGGTTATGCTGGCTGCAAATGGCGAAAGCGGTCCCATCCATTTGCACGATATAAAGAATTATATCGACCTGGCTGAGCGCATAGAAGCCACCGTGGGTACCAGGCCGAAGGAGTAAAACCTCGGCGCTGGCCGGATGATGAATTCAACCCGATATCGTGCCCGTTATCGCCGCATTCTTTGGTTTTTTGCCCGCGTTTTAATAAACGTGGGCTTTTGGGATGTGTTTTTGCCCTGGCTGCACTTACCTGGTCCAGGTAATAAAAGCCGTACCCGGCGGTATCGTGCAGTTGCGGTTAATTTCCGCCTGCTGGCAATCGAACTGGGCGGCGTGATGATCAAGGTCGGCCAATTCTTGTCGGCAAGGTTGGATGTGTTGCCGCGGGAAATAACCGATGAACTGGCCGGGTTGCAGGATGAAGTCAGAGCGGAGACTTTTGCTGATATACGCGCTGTGGTCGAGAGCGAACTGGGCGCACCGCTGGAGAAGCGGTTTTCTTTTTTCGATGAGCAACCGATGGCCTCTGCCTCCATCGGGCAGGTGCACTGCGCGCGTTTGCACGACAATGTCACCGGGCTGGAGGATGAGGCGTGCGTTGTGGTCAAGGTTCAACGTCCCAATATTCCCCAAATCGTCGAAATTGATCTGGCTGCATTGCGCGTGGTTGGCGGTTGGGTGGACCGCTTCGCCTTTGTCCGTAAACACGCCGATGTACCCGGGTTGTTGCTTGAGTTCAGCCGCTCGCTTTATGAAGAGATCGATTATTTACATGAAGGACAGAATGCCGAGCAATTCGCGGCAAATTTCAAAGAATATCCAGGCGTTTATGTTCCGCGGGTTTACTGGGAGACCACAACAAGACGGGTGCTGACGCTCGAGGATGTGGGTGCAATAAAAATCACTGATTATGATTTGATTGAAAAAGCGGGGATCGATCGCGGCGAGGTGGCGCTGCGATTAATTCAAACTTATATGAAACAAATCTACAGCGACCATTTCTTCCACGCCGATCCGCACCCTGGCAATTTATTCGTTAAACCGCTGGCACTGAAGGACGGACAGGAAAAACCGGATTGGCTGCTTGTCTTCATCGATTTTGGCATGACCGGGCAAATTACGCCTGGTCAAATGAATGGACTGCGTGAAATGCTGATCGCGGTCGGCACGCGCGATGCTGCCCGCATTGTCAAAGCCTATCAATTATTGGGCGTTTTGCTGCCCGGGGCGGATGTGGAACTGTTGGAAAGAGCCGGCAGCCGCGTTTTTGACCGGTTTTGGGGCATGACAGCGCCCGAAATCATGAACCTGTCACAGGATGAAATGATTGCTTTCATGCGGGAATTCGAAGGGTTAGTCTATGAAATGCCCTTTCAAATCCCTGAGAATATTGTCCTGCTGGTCCGATGCGTCAGCATCCTTTCAGGCATGTGCACCGGATTGGACAAAGACTTCAATGCCTGGACTAGCATTGCGCCGTTTGCACAAAAATTGGTGTCAGAGGAAAGCGGCAGCCGCTGGCAGGTTATTCTGGCCGAACTGGGTGTTTTCGCCCAAACACTCTTTTCGTTGCCGCAAAAATTTGACCGCTTGGCCGCGCGCGTAGAACAGGGAAACCTGGATGTGCGCACCCCGGATCTGAAAAAAGGTCTGGCTCGCGTGAATCAAACGATAAACCGGCTGATAGGCGCGGTCGTTTTTTCAGCATTCTTATTAAGCGCCAGTCAAATTTACATAACCGGTAATTTTTTACTGGCTGGAATATTGGCCGGTGCAGCAATTATTACTCTGGTTTGGATTGTCTGGCCGCGTTAACGGTGGTCAGCCACCTTTGTCATGCTTTTCAGTGTAATCGATGGCTGCATTGAGCAGGCTGCGCAGTCCAAGCAGGATTTCCTTTCGAACCTTGCGCCGGTTTTCGACGAATGACGGCGGCAGCATTGCTTCAGCACCCTGGCGGAAAGCTTCCCGGGCGGTTCTGAAGTGGTCGCGGGCTTCTTTTACACCGGGATCATCCCAGTGGGTCTTTTTTGATTCTTCCATTCAAATCCTCCATTCCTGACGGATTTAGTCAGGTTTGTTCCCTGCTTTCATTATATAAACAAGAGGTGCGGAGAGTCAAGCAAAGCGTCAGGGGGCAAACAAATCGACGATCAGGGGGCGAATCGCATCCCAATTGGGAAGCAGAATATTGGCGCCCAGGTCGGTCGTATAAGGCGTAACATAATCGCGATCGAGTACATGCGAATCAATGCTGTTGGTCAAAGCTGCGCGCAATACGGCCAATCCCAGGCGGGGCCAGTCGTAGAGCGGAAGATTGGTCTGTACTGCCTGGCTCAACCCCGCAATCACGCCCGGCCAACGCCCCCAATTGACCGGGTTGGCCATTTTGAGCGCCATGGCGCGTAGGACCATCTGTCCGTGTGCCATGCGGAAAAAATCATCGCTGCTGTAGCGTTCGCGTACGAAGGCCAGGGTCTCGCCAGCATCGAGATGATGGCTGCCGGCGGAAAGGCCGCCCTCATCCTGATTGAGGACGATATCGACACCGCCGACCGCATTTACCATCTCGACGAACCCATCGAAATTGATGGAAATATAGCGGGAAACGCGTACGCCGAAATTGGTCTGGATGGTCTCCAGCGCGGCTTGCGGCCCGCTGCCGGGTTGATTGGCTTCCGCATAGAAATGCGCTGTGTTGATGCGGTCTTCACCGACGCCGGGTATGGTCACCCACAAATCGCGCGGAATTGACAGCATGGTGACATTCGGGACGAGCGGGACGATGCTTGTGAGAATGATCGTATCGCTTCGGCCGATGTTTACTCCCTCCGTCCGGTCTGTGCCGAGCAGCAGTATGTTTGTCCGGAAGGGCGCCAGGAAATAAAGCGCAACCAGAATCAGCAACCACCAGCCCCATTTGCGGCGTTTGGGTGGAAGTGGCTTTAAGGATACAGGGATGGGTTGATACTGCGAAAGAGAATCGGAACTTTGAACCAGGGATGCCGGTACGGTATTGCCCGTGGGATTATTTTGACCAGATTGTGCCATGCAAAATTCAAGGCCCTCGGTGAGTTACCGCGGGCGCCTCCAGTTTGTACTTATTTATGAATCACAAGGCCGCCGCGTTCCAACTTGGTCAGTCCGCCCTTGTTTATTTTTACGCAACCCTGCAAATCCAGGAATTCCAAACGGCGCAGGTTTTGCAGGTTGCGCAGCCCCAGATTGGTAATCCGGTTGCAATAACTCAGGTTTAACCAGCGCAAGTGGCCGAGCGGCTTTAATTCACTCAAGGCCGTGTCAGTCAAGCTGCATGAGCTGAGGTTCAACTCGGTCAGGTGCGGTATGGCATTTAGATATTGAATGCCTTCAATGGTCACATTGCGGCATTCAGCCAAATTCAACGATACAATTTCCCGAATGCCTGTCATGTCGGTGATTAACTGACGGAGCGTTTCGTCATTAATGTTTCGGCCACGCACGGAAAATTCACCGCCAGCTGGCAGATGCATCGTGCCCGGCCCGGCTTCCAATTCCTGCCAGTCACTTCCGGGTGTCGACCCTGCCGGGCGATGATAAACCTGCACAGGCAGTGCGGTGGAAAAGGTTTTTGTTTCGAGAGGTAGATTGTTGGATGTCACGGGGCGTATTATATCATTGACTGCTTTCACGTTATTACGAGTATGGTTAATCTGCATGAAAAAAAATCCGTCTGGCAAAATGCCAGACGGATTTATAGCAAAGGACAGAGGAATCAAGAAATCGTCTTTACAGGATTGGAAAGCAAACCGATTTTTTCGATTTCGATTTCCACGCGGTCGCCATTTTGCAAGAAAACCTTGGGGTTTCGGAAAACGCCTACGCCGTCCGGTGTACCGGTCGCGATGATATCGCCGGGTTCAAGCGTGAAGGCATTGGAAAGAAAGGCGATCAACTCGTCAACCGGAAAGATCATTTCGGATGTGGATGAATTTTGCATGATCATGCCGTTTACGCGGCTGAGAATGTGAAGCGCCTGTGGGTCTGGGATCTCGTCGGCCGTGATAATGGCCGGACCGATCGGGCAAAACGTATCCAGGCTTTTCCCGCGTACCCACTGCCGGTCGCCAAATTGCAGGTCACGCGCCGAAACATCGTTCAAGGGCATATAACCGAATACATAGGATAAAGCCTCAGCCCGATTGATGCGGCGGGCACGTTTACCAATAACAACCCCCAGTTCTGCTTCCCAATCCACCTGACAGGTCAGGGCAGGATCGTAACAAATGGCTTCCCCGGGTCCAATGATCGATGATGGAAATTTGGCAAACACCAACGGGCTGGTAGGAACGGCGACATTCTGTTCGCGGCAGTGATCCATATAATTGAGCCCGATCGCCACGATTTTTAGAGGATCAGGGACCGGTGCTAGAAGCTGAACCTCGTTCAATGGCAACAGTGGGGCAGTGGTGGTTGCGGCAAGGTGCAACAAGGACAAACCGCCAGCGATGAATTCCCGCATACTAGCGGGCAAGCCAGCCGCTGTTAGATCCACTACGGCATGTTCCTTCAATAGACCTACGCCGCGCCGGCCGGCGATTTCATAGGTGACTAATTTCATGATGAAACCTCTTTTGGTTTGATTTTTATTACCTCATCCATTCTTTCAAATTCTGCCAAAAAGGTCAAGTAATAAAGGTCAATGACACAGTCGGTTTTATTCACAATTCCTTATTGCTGTTAAGTAGAGTTTATTCGAAAAAAGTTTTTGCTGGTACTTACGAGCCCCTGCACCTCGATGGTGCACGATGGGAAAAAGAACTGCCGCCCGGCGTTGGCGGCAGTATGGGACGTATTGTGGGCGCGGAGGGGCTCGAACCCACGAACC
>CAZHYQ010000027.1:0-31881 GCA_964536805.1 uncultured Longilinea sp. | reverse complement strand
TTGACCAGAACCCGGCAGTGACCAGCGGGAAACCGGACAGGGCAAAACCGCCGATTAAAAAGGTCCAGAAGGTACGGGGCATCTTATTGCGCAGCCCGCCCATGTTGTACATGTTCTGCGGATCGATATGCTCGCCCGTGTGAAGAACGCCGTGTTCCATGCCGTGAATGACAGAGCCTGACCCCAGGAAGAGCAGCGCCTTGAAAAAGGCATGCGTCACCAGGTGAAAGACGGCCGCGACGTAGGCACCGGTTCCCAACGCTGCGATCATGTATCCGAGCTGAGAAATGGTCGAATAGGCCAGCACGCGTTTGATGTCATTCTGAGCCAGCGCAATGGTGGCAGCAAACAGGGCCGTAAAAGCGCCGACCGCGGCCATCACGGTCATCGGAAGAGTCAATGGCAGGCCGGGTTGCCAGCCTGCTGCCACCAGCGGGAAGCTGCGGATGGCCAGATATACGCCAGCCGAAACCATGGTGGCCGCATGGATCATGGCAGAAACCGGCGTGGGACCTTCCATCGCATCCGGCAGCCAGACGTGCAGCGGGAACTGGGCGGATTTACCCACAACCCCCAGGAAGATCAACAACCCGATGAAGCCTGCCCAAGATAAACCAAAAACTGGCGACGCGCTGGTTGCGAGCATGTGCATCACCGTTTCGTTGCCAAAGATCTCCTGGTAGCTGAGCGTGCCGGTGATGGAATACAGCGCCGCCAGACCCAGCATCAGGAACATATCGCCGACGCGCGTGGTCAAAAAGGCTTTCACGGCAGCGTTGCGGGCTGATTCTTTGGCGTACCAGAAACCGATGAGCAAGTAGGAACACAGGCCCATGATTTCCCAACCAACAAACAGAGTAAGCAGGTTGTCACTTACCACCAACAGGTACATCGCGAAAGCGAACAGGCTGATGAGTGCAAAGAACCGCGCGTACATTGGTTCGATCGACATCACCGTCTGTTTGCCATGCGCGCCTTTGACGGTTGCACCGTGCGGCGGCATGCCGGGCACATCGTGATCGCCTTTGGGCTGGCCAAAATTATGGTACCCGATGCTGTAAACGAAGATCATCAAGATCGTCCAGGCGACGAAGAACAACGTTACGGCGGAAAGCGGATCGATCTGGACGCCAATTTTCAACCAGGTATCGCCGGTGGGAATCCAGTTGACCGCCTGTCCAATGGGCTTTTTACTCAAGCCCTCAATTCCAATCACCCTGAAAAAAACAATCAGGCTTGCCAGCCAGGATAAGGCTGCCCCGCCCACAGCAAGGCCGGTGCTGAGTCCATTGCGGCGGTTGGCGAGCAAAACAATGATTGCAAACGCCAACAAAGGCGGCAGCGGAATTAACCACAGGAGAATTTCTGTGCTCATAGAATCGTCCTGCCTCCCTTAGCCCTTGAGTTCCGACAACTCGTTTGCCACAACGCTCTGGCGTTTGCGATAAGCTGAAATGATTAATGCCAAGCCAACGGCCGTTTCAGCCGCGGCTACGGCAAAAACCACAATCACGAATACCTGGCTGTCCATTTGCGGCGCCTGCCGGATTTGCGAATAATAGTGCCAGAAAGCCAGCAGGTTGATGCTGGCGCTGTTAAGCATCAACTCCACCCCCATCAGAATGGCGACTGAATTTTTCCGCGAGAGGACGCCGTACAGCCCAATGCAAAAAAGTGCCGCCGAGAAGATCAGGTACCAGGATATCGGGATCATGATCTACTCCTTTTGATGTCGCCGGTCAGGAATATGGCAGCCACCATCGCGGCCAATAAAAGCACTGAAGCCACCTCAAAAGGGATCAAAAAGCCCATCGGGTCGACCAGCGAAAGACCAAGCATCTGAATGTTTTCACCGTTTACGGCAGGTATTTCAAGCAACGCGGTTTGCATACCGTTCCAGGTCAACAAAACCCCGCAGATGCCGCCGAATAGGATGACTGAACCCACCAGCGCCAATCCCCAGCCACGGTTCGATTGCGGTCCGACGTCTTCCATGACGTTGCGGGTCATCATCACCGCAAAAATGATCAAGGTCGAAATAGCGCCGATGTAGACCAAAACCTGCACCACGGCAAAAAAGCCGGATTGCAGGGTGGCATAGACCATTGCCACTCCCATCAGTGATAACACCAACCAGAGTGCGGCATGCATAATCCGGCGGGTCATCACCACAAGGCATGCTGAAACCAGGGTTATGGCGGCAACAACCAGGAAAATGATTTGTAAAGATGTCATGCTCACACTCCAGAGCCAGGTTGCGAGAAGTAATTTTCAGGCCGGGCAACCGGGCGTTCTTTTCCGCGTACATCCGGCCGCGGCCGGCGTGCCAGATGGCCGCGGACGACCGTGTCAGCGACAAAAAGAAGGATGATATTTAAAATGAACAAAATCCCGCTCCGCATCCATGGGTCCAGGCCAGCCAATGCCATCGTCTTTTCAAGTAAGGCAGTCACGACCAACAAAATCAGCATGACCGGAGTCAGCACCTTCCAGGTGAAGTCCATCATCTGGTCGATGCGGAAACGCGGCAAGGAGGCCCGTTCAATGATAATGATGAAATTAACCAGGCTGGTTTTTAGAATCAGGTAAACAAACCCAAGCAAGGGAGAAGCCTCGGCGCCGGGACCGCGCCAGCCGCCCAGGAAAACGACCGAAACCAGCAGTGAAATCGTGAATGAATGCAAAAAATCGGCTACATAGAACATGCCGAATTTCAAACCGGAATATTCAATATTGAATCCAGCCACCAGTTCCGATTCGGCCTCGGTCAGGTCGAAGGGTGCGCGGCCGACTTCCGCGATGGACGTAATGAAGAAAATGAAAGCCGCCAGCGGTGCATACAGCACATACCAGATATCCTGATGCTGCACGATTTTATTCATGTTGAGCGATCCCGAAAGCATGACCGGGATCAGCAGCGATAGAACCATTGGCACTTCATAGGAAATCAATTGCGCCGCGGCACGGAATGCGCCCAGCAGTGCATATTTGTTATTGGAGCCCCAACCCGCCATCAGGATGCCCATCTCGCCCAGGGATCCGACGGCAATGATGTACAGCAAGCCAACGTTTAAGTCGACACCGTAAACAGTGATCGCCAGCGGAACCACTGCCCATACCATGATCACAGCGCCGACTGTCAGGATTGGAGACAGGTTATAAGGAACTTTGTCCGCGCCGTCCGGGGTGATGTATTCCTTGGTAAAAATCTTCAACATATCGGCGATGGATTGGAAGATACCCCACGGACCCAGACGGTTGGGTCCCAGGCGGTCCTGCACCCGGCCGATCAATTTTCGTTCCAACCAGATCAAGAACAACACAAATAACAGCGCGCCAGTAGAAAGAATTGCTGCGCCCAATGCAAAACCAATTGCCTGTGCGATCCCAGCCGGAATGCTAATGCCTGCCAGCAAGTGAATCAACCAGTTCGCCAAAAAACCATCAGGATCTGACCAGAATGTCATAATTCCTCCACCTTATTGGGCTAGTGCCACTCTAGGGCACCTTTCCGCCAGGCGTAAACCAAGCCGCCCAGGAGGATTAGTATGAAGACAATTGCTTCCAACACGCCAAACAGGGTCATCTGGTTATAGGCGACTGCCCAGGGAAAAAGAAAAACGGTTTCCACATCAAAGACCAGGAAGACCAGGGCAAATACGTAATACTGGGCTTTGAATTGAATCCATGACGCGCCAACTGTTTCGATTCCGCACTCGTAAGTCGAATTCTTGATGGAATTTGCCTTTTTGGGTGCCAGCAAACCGGCGATGAAGATTGCCGCGGCAGGTAAAAAGAGCGCAACCACCATGAAGATGCCTATATACAGCCAGTTACTGAGCATAGACTCTCCTGTTGGAAACGATATTATTTGGGGATTTACAGTTTTATCAATACATTAGAACTTGATTAGATTTTATCAGCCGAAAGGCAAGTTGTAAAGAAAAACCATTGTTTTGCTGTAAATTTGCCTTATTTGTCTAGAATTCAGTGTTGCTAGTCATAAGTTATTACTGATTACGTTTCGATCGAAATCCAGACTTTATAATCATAATCAGGCAGCCAGCCAGCAAACCGAGGCCGGCAGCAAGTTGGAGGGTCTGGTAGCGGAACCCAAAAATGGACGTCACCTTTAACGAAATGGGTCTCGCCAGGACAAGAATGCGTACAGGCGAAGCTTCCTGCGGGGATGAATATGAAAAATAGAGCCACAGGGTTCCAGACTCACCGATTGTGTTTTTTCCTGAGACCAACCAAACGAAATCAGCCGTTTCGCCAATCCCTAGCCGCTGGAAAATGCTTCCGCCGGGTTCAACGATCGATTGTGAAAAATAAAGGCTTGCTTCCGCGCTGGCCTGCCAGCCTGCCAGGGCGGATTGTGGATCCTGGGGTCCGATGGAGTGAACGGACAACCGCAGGGCTTCCCGCCCGCCTTGCTTAATTACGGCAGGCATGTCCAGAAGAATATGATAACGATCCGGCAGCTCAACCATGCCGTTTTCATCCGGATTTACCTGCCCGGTTGGTTCCTCCGTCGAAACCAGAAAGCCGCGTTCTGCGCTATCGAACTGCACGATGGAGCGTTTGACAGGCCAACTGCTGCCGAGCAGGAGGATGGCAGAAAGGGCGCTCAACGCCATTCCGAGGAAGAATAACGGTTTGATTCTTCTCATCCCCGCATTATAAAGCCTCACCGCCAGATCCTTTTTTCGCAGCAATCCGGTTTCCGGTTAGCAAGTATTTGAGATCCTCAAGGAATTCGTTATCCGGCTGCATTTCTTTCCCAGGCGCAAAAAAGCTCTCTCTCGACCGATGGTCATATTCTAAATGGACAGACAAATCAGGCTGTTGGTAAGGCAGCCTGACGGGGTTGAAAAGCTTGCTTTGTGGGAACCGCAACCGTTAAATGTATAAATCGCGTTTGTTATAAATCCAATAGGCTCCGGCCAGGCAAACAATGATGATTCCAGCCGAAATAAACAAGTACATGCCTTCCATCTTGCCGTTGCGGAAGAGGTCTCCGGCATCGAAATACCGGAAGGGGGTGAAATATTTGAGAAACGACAACTTTTCCTGCATGGTGGAAATTATGGACATGAAATAGGTCGTCAAAATGATGGCCACCGCGGTAGAACCGGCCAGTTTATAGCGTTTCATGCCACAGCCCAGCAAAAGTCCAATGGCCAGGAAGACCAGTTCAATCACAAACATGGCCTTCATTTCAAGTTTCAGAAAGTCATAAAAGGCCTGGTCGGGAGCGTAAGACCTAACCCCCACAAGCGAAACCGCCCAGGTGATGAGCACGAAGGCGATGCAGTTCACCAGGGCAGCCAAAGCCTTGGCCGTGATCACCCTGTTGCGCGAAACCGGCAAAACCAGTGAAAATTCCACTGTTTTGTCCCGTTCTTCCTTTGAGATGAGATCGCTGCCCCACATGGCGGCTGCGATCGCACCCATCAGGCCAAAGTAAACGAACATAATGCCGTAAAAACCGCTCAAGGTTGTCAGATTGAAGGCACGCATGTTTAATGCGTCCAGCAAGGCTGGCGGCATGGCATCCAGCATCTTCAACATTTCAGGATCGTTCGCGAAGGCTGAAAACTTGGCGATTGCAACAAAAATCAGCAACGCGATTATGCCGCTCCAGATCAGCAGCGATTTCAGGTTGGATTTGACTTCATGAATAAAGATATTCATTGTGCACCTCTTTACGACACCGCTGGAACATCACGGCGAAGGTACAACCAATAGCTTGCTGCCAGGGCAATCAGCGTGACCGCGACATTGATGAGAACCAACGGCGTGTTATAAGAGCCGTTCTGAACGATAAAAGTGGGATCCAGGTGTTTGAACGGGGTAATGTATTCCAGTTTCACGTCTTTAAACACGCCGCTGAAGGCATTGACGATGTATGCACCAAATGCCAAACCGAGGGCATACGGTGTAACGCTGCGGATGCGTTTGACAAGTTGTGAAATGAGAAGGCCCACGCATAAAAAGAAGATCTGAAAGATTACGATGGTGAGTAAGACTTTGATCAATGTGGAGGGCTCGTATTCATTTTCGTTGCGAAATAAGTTGATCGCCACGAAACTGCTAACCCACACAACCAGGTTGGTCAGGGTCAGGCAGGCCAGGGCAGCCAGCAGCTTGCTGGTTAATACCTGAGCACGGCTGACGGGTTTGCTCAGCAGGAAGTCGGCGGTCATTTCATTTTCTTCGATCGAAACCAGGCCAAATCCGTAATTGCTGGCCTGAATCGCCAGGCACAATTGGGCAAACAGGAAAATGAAACTGTAGAACCCCAAAACAGTGGCGAGGTCCATGTTTTCCATGCTGAAAGCCGCCCGCAGTTCAGGCGGAAATTTTGCCAGCATTTCATTCATCAACTTGGCTTCGCTTGAAAATGCTGGAAAAATGGAGAAAAAGAAAACGACAAGGAAGGTCAAAGCCAGCGACCAGATGAGCACCGATTTGAGGCGGGAGCGGAATTCGTGTCGGAAAATGTTGATGTTCATTTTCTCTGCCTATTCGTAGTAGTGCATAAATATTTCTTCCAATGTCGGTTCTTCGATGGTCACATCAGCCACCTGAATGCCACTCAACTTTTGCAGAACGGCATTGATATCGCCTTTGAAGAAGAAATGCACCGTGTGGTCTTCGGTCTGCAAATTGGTTACCCCTGGCAATTCAAAATCAGCCATGGTCAACCCCTCGGCCATGACGCTGACCTTCTTATAATTGTTTTGCTGCAAGGCGCGGATATTGGAGATCTCAACGATCTTTCCCTCGCGGATAATGCCGACCCGGGTGCACAAGCGCTGCACCTCGCCAAGAATATGGGAGGAGAAAAAGACCGTAACGCCGCGCGCGTTCTCTTCGCGAATCAAGTCGAAGAATTTGTGCTGCATGAGCGGGTCAAGGCCAGCCGTTGGCTCATCAAGGAACAGCAGTTTCGGGCTGTGCAGCAATCCCTGGACTATCCCCACTTTCTTTTTGTTGCCGTATGAAAGATCGCTGATGCGGCGGTTAAGATCCAGTTCCATTAACTCGGACAACTCTTTCATCCGCTTTGTGCTATCGCCTTTATAGAAGCTGGCTGAATACTTTAACAGGTCGATGACTTTCATGCCTTCATAATAAAAAACATCTGAAGGCAGGTAGCCGATATCCTTCCGAATCTCTGGACCCTGTGTAACCACATCCTTGCCGAAGACCCTGGCATTACCGCTGGTGGGATGAATGAGTGACAAAAGCAGGCGAATGGTAGTCGACTTTCCAGCGCCGTTGGGTCCAATAAAACCGAAGATTTCACCTTCCGCCTCGTTGAAAGAGACGTCTACGATACCGCGTGATTTTCCATAATACTTTGTCAGGTGATCCACTTCGATGATGTTCATAGGGTCGCTCCTTGGTACAAAAAAGATAACACCCCGCGGATCGCAGGGTTGTCGAAAATGCGCAAGTCTAAAAGACATGCGGATTTACAAATATCGGATTTATTCAGTTTATACCAACGGCAAAAAAAGTCAACTCACCCGATATGACTTGCGGTATTTTTTGCTGCCAGAACGCCGCGACTCGCTTAACTTACCTTGGAAAAGAGGATTTACCCGGCGTACCATGAGTTGTTAAAACAAATGGCGGTTGTTCATCCGATCAACAACCGCCAGAGTAAGGATCTCCAACCAGGTCACCCAATAAATATTTCTACTTCCTCGTCCTCTTTTTCAGTGACATGGATGTGAATGGGTTCGTCCGTTTTTAAAACCTCATTGATCATCAGGATGGACTCTTTTTGTTCTTTGACATTCGCGGGTATGTACTTGTTAAAGGTATTGAAAATCCACGGCAGAATGCCAAGCGGAAGCGGTACGCTGATGGAAACCCTTTGGACGCGGCCGCCTTTTCGATCGCGTACGCGTACATGCACCCATTTCATATTCCAGAAGGCAAATATGCCCAGGACGCCAATCAAAAAAGGAATCCAGGATAACCAGAAACCCCAGCCAAATCCGCCTGCGCGATAACCCTGGTAAATCCATAAGGCGGCGAAACCTGTTAAAATCAGGAACAAAGTCAAAGGAATCCAATTCCAGCGATGCCAGGACCTGATCCTTGCCATTTCCTCTGCATTCAATTCAGGCTGCTCCTGCGGTTCGGTCACGATTGCCATTTCGCTCCGCGTTTGCGGGTCTGGTTGTGTCACCTCAATCTGGTCAGATTGCATCCTTTCCATTTCTGCCAGAAGGCGGTTGCCCTCATCCACGCTCAACTCGCCGCGGGCGACCTGGTTAAGGATTTCGATCTTATCTGGACTCATGCGATATCTCCTTCAGTCATACGATCGATCAATCATGGTTTTCCTGGGTTTTGCCTTCCAATGTATTCAGGAGGTTGATCGCCTCTTCCGCTGATATCTTATGGTCTTGCAGCATCTGCAAGATCAGCTTGCGTTCCTCATCGCTTACCCGGCCCGGACGCGTTTCAGAAACAGGAGCGGGGCGTTCAGGTGCAGGCGCCGGAACCGTTTGCGGCGTTTTTGGCCAGTCTTGGAACCCGCCCTTCATGTTCATGCGGAAACCGCGCGACCACTTGCGGTCTTCCATCCTGTGCATCTCTGCCTGGATGCGATCCTCAATACGCCGGGATGCTTCTTCTGCCCGCTCGGTCGCTCTTTGCACGGCATCCTGAACGGTTTGGGAAATGGCGTCCACGTCCACCTTTACGCCGCCAAATTCGAAGTGGCTTGTGCCATTGGGATTTTCGAAATCGCCATCGCTGACTACCACATCTCCGCCGGCAGTAATTTGAATGGGAACCAGCCCCTCGCCAAGGGAAAAATCAAAATTGAACATTTCCACGCGCTCGTTCCATCCGCCCACCCGCATCATAATATCACTACCGCCGCTGGTAATGTGCATTTTGGCGTTTGCATGAGCTGGCAATCTCAGACTGACGTCGCCTCCCGCGCTCAATGTGACAGCATCGCCTGTCAAATCCTCAAACCGGAGCCTCAGGTCGCCGCCAGCCATGGCTTTTACGCCACCCTGTTTCACCCGCAAATTCAAGTCGCCACCAACCGTGAGGGCAGAAATTTTCGCATTCAATTCCGCGCCATTTAAATCTCCGCCAATATTGGCAACCGAAAACTCACCGCTTACATTGCGCGCATCGCAATCACCGCCCACGTTGATCAATTCAAGCGAACCCAAAGTATCTGCATCCAGATCGCCGCCAATATTGGCAATCCTCACGGCGCCATCAATCCGCTGCAATGAGCAATCGCCGCCGATTGATTTAACATCCAGGGATGAAATTCCCTCAGCATCCAGGTCGCCGCCCACACCATCCATGCGTGTTTCTGCAGTGTCCTTGAGGTCAAGATCACCGCCAATTCCGATCACGGTAAGCGAGCCTATCAGGTTTTCAATTTCAGCGTCTCCCTCCACCTTCCTTACCGTTACTTGAATACTGCCAGGAATCCAGACTTCAAGGTCTGAACGAGATTCGAGGATCAGAGTATCATCCTCCGTCCTGGTCTGAAGATCACTCTCGCGGGAAACCGTGATTGACACTTCAGCTTTATCCCAACCGTGCAGCTCTAAATCACGATCGGCTGCAAGTTCGATCTGTTTTTCAGAGGTAATTGAAATCGTTTGTGAATACATTCTATCATCTCCTTGCATTACGAATATCTTCTACTGAAATTATTATAACGATTTATTTAGTTTTGTCAATAGTATAATTGATTATATTTATTTATTCCTCAATATTATTTATTTCTAGATATTATTATTAATTGTTATAGAACATTTTTCACCCCAAATCAGGAGGATAAACAATGTTATTTGTCACGATCAAGTGCTAAACTAGAAAAATTCAGGCAAATTCTCAAGGAGGATCGCATCGTGCCTTACCCACCAGAACCTTTCCGCATCAAAGTTGTTGAACCAATCCATCTCATCGATGCCGAGGCACGCCAGCAAGCCATGCGCAAAGCCGGGCATAATGTGTTTGCCTTGCGAGCCGAGGATGTATTTATCGATCTATTAACTGACTCAGGCACTGGAGCAATGAGCCAGGAACAGTGGGCTGCCATCATGCGCGGCGATGAATCTTATGCCGGCGCGCGTTCATATTTCCGTTTAAACGACGCGATGGCTGATATTTTCGGGTTCGAACATTTTGTTCCCACCCACCAGGGCCGGGCTGCCGAAAACATCCTGGCCAGCCAGATGGTGAAACCTGGCATGTTTGTGCCTTCCAATATGCATTTCGACACCACCGAAGGCAACATCATGGCGCGCGGCGGGCATCCGGTCAACCTGGTGATTGATGAGGCGTTCGATCCAACCAACTTGCACCCCTTCAAGGGCAATATGGATATTGCGAAACTTCGCAACTTCATTCAACAGGTTGGACCTGAGAAGATTCCATTTGGCGCGATCACCATCACCAATAACGCCGGCGGCGGGCAGCCAGTGTCGCTGGCAAATGTCCGCGCAGTAGCGGAAACCTATCACGAATTTGGCATTCCATTCTTCATCGATGCCTGCCGCTATGCCGAAAATACCTACTTCATCAAGCTGAGAGAGCCCGGCTATGCGAACAAGACCACGTTGGAAATTGCTCGCGAGATCTTTGCGTTAGCCGACGGCGCCTGGATGAGCGCCAAGAAAGACGGCATGGTCAATATCGGCGGATTCTTGGCCGTACGCGATGAATCACTCTTTCAAAAGATCTGCAATGAATTGATTCTGCGGGAAGGCTTTATCTCTTATGGCGGTCTGGCCGGCCGCGACCTGGATGCGTTGGCGGTTGGGCTGTATGAAGGTTTGGATGAAAGCTATTTGAAGTACCGCCTGGGGCAAACCGGCTACCTGGGCGCCCGCTTGAAAGAAAACAACGTCCCATGCATCGAGCCGTACGGCGGACATGCAATTTTTGTCGATGCAGGCGCGCTGTTGCCGCATATTCCCCATGCTGAATTCCCAGGCCAGGCGCTGGCTGCCAATCTATATCTGGCCGGCGGCATTCGCGGTGTTGAAATCGGGTCGCTCATGTTTGCCCATCCTGATCCGGATACCGGTGAAATGATCTACCCTAAGCTGGAATTACTCCGCCTGGCCATCCCGCGGCGCGTGTATACTCAATCGCATATGGATTACATCGCCGATGTGTTAGGCGAGCTTGCGCAGAAAGCCGGCGATTTACGCGGCTACCGGCTCACGTACGCGCCCGCCTTGCTGCGGCACTTCACCGCGCGTTTCGAACCCCTATGAAGAGGCAGCCATGAGAGCTAACCATATCCGGTATCTTCTTATTGCCGTTTTACTGCTCACGTTGACCGCCTGCTTGCCTGGTAAAGCGGTCAAGGGAACCGATCAGGAAGCAGTATTGAATTATGCTGAACCGATTGCCGACCACATCCTGAATGGAATTGAAGCGAAGGATTATGCCCTTTTTTCACAGGATTTTACAGAAACTATGAAAAAGGGTATCGACGAGACTTCCTTTACGCAACTTTGCGATCTGCTCTCCAGCAAGGTTGGCATTTACCAAAGCCGTAAAGTCAGCAGCGTGCGCGATGTTAATGGCACGATGCTGGTGATCTATACGGCGGTTTATACCAATGCCAAGCAGGTGGTAATCAATCTCAGCATTTCACCCGATGAACCTCACTTGGTTAGCGGTCTCTATTTCAATTCACCAGAATTGCGGAAGTAATCATCCAGCATGGCAAGAACGCAAAACTGCCTGGCGAGACCAGGCAGTTTTGCGTTCTCCATTATCCGTTCGGCGCCGTTCTGATTTTATTCCACAAAAACCCTGAGAGCCCAACAACGGCAAACCCCAAAATGGCATCCCAAAGCAGGTTAAATTGCCAGAATTGTTTGGCCGGATCGCGCATCCCGCCCACCAGCATTGTCATAGCAAATTGCAGCGCCGATATTCCTACCAAAATCATTAAAACTACCACATAAGGTCTGGTACTTGGCTGACGCAACCAGAAGAACAATCCGCCAATTACAGAGGCTAAATATATTCCAATCAAAAAAAGGCTGGTCTTTGGCAGAACCTTTTCCTTGAAATCACTCCAGAAGGTGAACTTTTCCACCTGGCTCTGCGGTGGAAGCCCGCTTTCTTTTTCGAAGTTTCCCAGAAAATCCAACCGCATGGTAAAAATTTGCGTCGAACCGCGGTCCAATTGCTGAAAAACCCAGGCAGGATGGGAAAAATAATAATGGATGACATCCGAAAAACTAGTTTTTTGAAAGAATATCCTGTTGAATTCCGGATCATTTACCAGGCCGCCTTCCATGTAATAATCCCGCCCGCTAAACGCCGCCAGATCCTCCGGCAAGTTGAAAAATGCCAGAGTTTCACTGGCGTTCGAAGTGGCCAATATGTCATGGAAGACAATATTAAACAGGTTGGCGCGTTTATACCGTTGCGGAGTCAACTGGAAATAGGCGGCAGTGATAAGAATTAAGATCGCCGATAGGGCAATGGCCACGGCAATCTGCTTGCGATCCTTCTTTAGGAATCCAATTCCAAGGCCGCCTACCGCAAAAAGAAGACCCATCAGCGTATTCTGCGTTTTTGCCGTCATAAGCAACCCGCTCAAGACATAAAAAAGGATCATGGCGAGCCAATTACGGCCAGGTTTCCGAATCCAAAAAATCGTCGCAGCCAACCAAAAACACAGGAAGATTACAAAAGCCGGCTCGGAATAAAACGAATTGAGGTAAGCCATCAATCGCAAGTCGGTAAGAATGAGGATCAAAAAAGCTGCTACAAAGATCCGCTGAATCAACCGCAGACTTCGTGATGCTGCCAGAATGCAGCCCACCGCCAAAAGCAATGCAAAAATGTGCAAACCACCCAGAAAGCGGATATCCCAGAGACCATTTTGCACAAAGGGAAGGCCAAGCCAGAATGCCGCCTGGTGAAAAAAGGCTTCAGAGGAGAGAAAATCGCCGAAAAGAGGCGTGGTGGCAGGAACAATTTTATACATCCGCTCGAAATAATTGAAATATCTTTCCTCCGGGAGGTCAGAGGCATGTTCCAGGCCAACTTTCGCCATCATCCGGCCAAAATCGCCATTATCAGCCATGCCAATTGCAGGCAGAGAAAGCAGGTTGGCGCTTAACACAGTGCCAATCGTGAGAAGAACAACGACCTCAAGCCAGGAGACTTTGGAAAGAACGCGCCGGAATTTCATAAGCCCCGTTCGATCTTCTTGGCTTCATCCCACAAAACGTCCATCTCCGCCAGGGTCATACTGTCCAGATCCCGGCCCATTTGCCGGGCGCTTTTTTCAATGTGTGCAAATCGGCTACGGAAGCGCTGGTTCGCCTCCCGCAGCACGGTTTCAGAATCTGCTTTATGCCAGCGCACATAATTGACGACCGCGAAGAGCAGGTCGCCCAGTTCTTTGGCACGCTGGCCGTCATCCGGGGCGGTGCGAACCTCCTCAAGTTCTTCCATCACTTTCGCCAATACGGGGGTCACGTCCGGCCAGTCAAAACCTACGCGGGCTGCCCGGTCTTGATATTCCTGGGCTTGTTCCAAGGCAGGGAAAACCGATGAGACCCCATCCAGAATGCCTTTTTGATCTGTCTCGCCGTTCGCCTTTCGTTCAGCCGCTTTTAACTTTTCCCAATTTTGTAAAACACTGGATACGCCATCGACCTGCACATCGCCAAAAACGTGCGGGTGGCGGCGGACAATCTTACGGTTTATGCCCTGCAGAATATCCGCCATGCGAAATTCGCCGGCTTCCACAGCAATTTGTGCATGTAACGCAATTTGCAGCAGCAAATCACCGAACTCCTCGCTCATCGCCCTGGTATCCCGTGCATCCAATGCCGCAAGGGCTTCATAACTCTCTTCCAACAGGTGTTTGCGCAATGAATCATGGGTTTGTTCGCGGTCCCACGGGCAGCCGTCCGGCGCACGCAGGTGGGCAATGACCTCTTGAAACGCTTCCAGCGAGGTATCCTTGCCTAAAGCAGGTATGAAGATGGCACCTAAGCGCTGCATGGTACCGAGTTGGCTTAGCGGAATAATTTTGTGTTCCAAATTACCGTCCGGGTTTTCCCTTACGTACCCAATTTCTACCTCACCCGGGTAAACATGCTCCAGGATCGTTTGAATCTCGGACAGGTTGACATTTTCCAAACCGGTAAGAATGGCTGGAAAAGAGGGTGGAAATGGCAACGTGTGTTTTCCCGCCAATGAGCTGCCAGCTAAAAGCACCAGGCCATCCGAAAGACGGACCTGAAATTCCTGCAAATACCGTTCAATGTGGCCTTCGAAGTTTAATTCCTTCACGCATCTTCTCCGCTTCTATCGGAATCCGGCAATAATTCTACTCAATGTACCAAAAGGGGTGCAAAAAGGCAAATCCAATTCATAATGACATAAAGGTCATCGACCCAATAATGAGAGTCAAATTTGCCTTGGCTTCAGAATGGTTGTTCGAAATGGCGAATTGGCATCGCAACCATTTCCCCAGCCATTGCCTCTCTACGCTTAACCAATGTAACTATCGCCGGCCCTGGAAACACAATTATGGTGCGCAGCAGCATTGAATGCTGCCTCGCACCATAAAAGGGCCTTACATTTTCCCGAAAGGGAAATATTAACGCTTTGTGTAGGTCGGTGCCTTGCGGGCGCGCTTCAGACCTGGCTTCTTGCGTTCCTTGATGCGGGCATCGCGGGTCAGCAAACCGTACTTGCGCAGCATGGCTACGTAATCATGGTTCATCTTAACCAACGCGCGTGCCAATCCCAACTGAACGGAATCCACCTGGCCGGTCACGCCGCCACCTTTGACAATCACTGTGATGTCATAGGTGGATAATTCCTGACCAGTCGCCTGCAAAGGTTGGAGAACTTTCTCCATATCGCCCATGCGGGTGAAATATTCTTCGGCAAGTTTTTCATTGACGACAATTTTGCCGGTGCCGTTCATTAAACGCACACGGGCACTGCTTTCCTTGCGGCGGCCAATACCTTCGAAATACTGAACTGACATCTTCGCCCTGCTCCTTTATGCAACCGACTGCGGATTCTGGCTTTGATGCGGGTGATCGGTCCCGGCATACACCTTCAACCGCTTGATCAGCTTGCGGCCAATCTTATTATGCGGCAGCATTCCCCACACAGCTGCCCGGATCACGCGATCCGGATGCCGGATGAGCTGATCACGAAGGCTGATGGATTTCAAGCCGCCGGGATAACCAGAGTGATGGTGGAAGAATTTTTCTTCCAACTGCTGGCTGTTCACTTTCACTTGCCCGGCGTTGACAACAACCACAAAGTCACCCATTTCGACGCCCGGGGTGTAGGTTGCTTTATGTTTACCCAGCAGGTATGCAGCGATTTGCGTCGCCAACCGGCCCAGGCCTTCTTCCCGCGCGTCCACGAGGATCCAATTACTTTCGGGTCTTCCCTTGATCACGAACGTCTTGTCCACGGTCATTTTCTCCACTTGCAGACAAGGTATTTAACCTTTTTTCCAGATTCTGCCCACTGTCCGGATACCGGACTTCCCACAATTCCAGTCCATTTGGCGCAGCGATCCCGGCAATTTGCTCGGTTTGTTTTTCAATTCCATCTGCAAATTGTTCCATCCGCCAGCGTCCCTGGGCCACAGCCACCTGGACGTAGACCAATCGCCGCACCATGTGGTAGAGAAAAGCGTTTGCGCAAATCGCAAATTGCCATCCATCATCCACTGGTTGCCAGGAGGCTTCGTTGACGACCCGAATGGTGCTGCCATTTGGCCGGGGAGGCTTGCCGAAGGCCGCAAAATCATGCGATCCTTTCAGCATTGCCGCCGCGGTATGAAGGCTTTCACCATTCACCGGAGGCCACACGCGCCATGCAAACCGGTCGCGGAGCGGATTTCGCTCTGCGCAGCAGTAAAGCCGGTAATGATAGCAGCGCCAAAGAGCATCAAAACGGGGATGAAACTCTTCTTCTGCCACCCTTACCGCCTTCACTGCCACATCATCCGGCAGTTCGGCGTTGAGGGCATTGCCCAGTGCTTCAGGTGAGTGATTCCAGTCAAAATCGACTGCAATCACCTGGCCGGAAGCGTGGACACCGGTGTCGGTTCTCCCGCTGGAGAGGATGCTGCAACCCTGCCAGCCCAATCGCTGGAAAGCCGCTTCAACCTCACCCTGAACCGTTCGGGCCTCATCCTGGCGTTGGTACCCCAGGAAGTCCGTCCCATCGTAGGCAAGAATAATCTGGTAATGTGCCATTCCATTCCGGTTCTGCAAGCCCGGTCTGGACTATTCTTCGACTAGCTCCAAGAGAACCATATCAGCATTGTCACCCAGGCGGGGTCCCAATTTTAGGATACGGGTGTAACCGCCAGGACGGGTGCTGAAACGCGGAGCAATGTCGTCAAAGAGTTTCTTCACCACCACCGGGTCGCTGCCCAAACGGGCAGCAACAAGACGGCGGGCGTTGACCTTTTGAATTTCTGTGCCTTTCGCACTGTTGCGAGCAAGCGTGATAAGATGCTCTGCTGTGCTACGGATCGACTTCGCTTTGGCGCGAGTGGTCGTAATCCGTTCATGCGTGAATAGCTGACGGATCATAGTCCGGCGCAATCCTTCGCTCCGGTCCTTTCCACCGCCAAGTTTGTATCCAGCCATCTGATGTCGCATAAAATCTTACTCCGTTATTTTGTCATCGCGCAGGAAGCCCTTTTCGCGCATCTTCTGGCGAAGTTCATCTAAACTCTTTTCACCAAAGTTGCGGATGGACATAACGGCTTCGTCGCCCTTTTCCAGCAAATCCAACACGTCGCCCACCGTCGTAATCCCGGTCCGTTTGAGCGAGTTGAAAACCCGCACCGATAGATCAAGATTTTCAATGGGGGTTTCGGCGGCTTCGCTGGTCAACCGGCTGCCGGTGGTTTCTTTTTCGATACCGATTACCAGCGTTTCTTCGCTGATGCCCGATATGAAACGCAGATGGTCAATAAGGATCTTGGAACTGGCACCCAGAGCTTTTTCCGGTGGTACGGTTCCGTCCGTCCAGATTTCAAGGAGCAGGCGGTCGTAAGCGGTGCTTTGGCCGACACGGGCAGATGCCACGCTGTAATTGACACGCTTTACCGGCGTGTAAATCGCATCGATTGGCAGCTCACCGATCGGGAGGCGTCCGCTTCGTTCGCCGGCGGGCGAATAACCGCGACCGCGCTCAACGGTCAGGTCGATCTCCAGCCGCGTGCGGCTGTCGTCGACAGTGAACAGATAAAGATCCGGATTGACAATCTCAACCTCAGCCGGTGCCTGAATGTCAGCAGCTGTGACAACACCCTCGCCGCGTACATCCAGATGCAAATGTGCCGAGTCGCCTTCATGCAGGATCAGGCGCAGTTGTTTAATCTGCAGCGTGACCTGAATGACATCCTCGCGCACACCCGGGATATCGCTGAACTCATGCAGTACATCCGTGACCCGGATGGACGTTACCGCTGCTCCCTCAAGGGAAGATAGCAGTACACGCCGCAGCGCATTACCCAGGGTGACCCCAAAGCCACGTTCGAGGGGGCTGATGACAAACTTGCCGTAATTGCGAGCCTCAGCTTCGCGTTCGACTTTTGGCGTTACCATGTTACTCAAGGCGCACACGTTTCACCCCTTTCCGATGCAATGGTTTGCATCTCGCACACCGGATCGTTTCAGCATTACCGTGAGTAATACTCAACGATCAGTTGTTCGTTCAAGTTACCGTCGATTTCGGCGCGTTCGGGGCTGCGCAACACACGGCCGGAAAGTGATTTCAGGTCGCGGTCAAGCCAGGTGGCGCACACACGTTTTTCAGAAATATCGCCGAGTTCCTTGAAGAAGGTGGTCTGACGGGCGCTTTCGTGCAGCGTGATAACATCGCCCTGTTTGAGAATCATCGAGGGGATGTCGGCGCGGCGGCCGTTGACCAGAAAATGACCATGATTCACCAACTGGCGAGCCTGGGCACGATTTTCAGCCAGACCCATACGGTAAATCACGTTGTCAAGACGCAATTCCAGCAGTACCAGCAGGTTGAAGCCTGTGAGACCGCGGGTACGCTGTGCTGATTCAAAAGTTCCGCGGAACTGGCGTTCCAACACACCGTAGACGCGGCGAGCCTTCTGCTTGGCGCGTAACTGGCGGGAATAGTCCGAAACACGCTCAGCTCCACGCTGGCCGCTCTTCCCGTGTTGACCAGGGGCAAATCCGCGGCGCTCAAACGAGCACTTTGCTGTGAAGCAGCGGGAGCCCTTCAAAAATAGTTTTTCACCTTCACGCCGGCATAATCTGCACACCGGCCCGATATATCTCGCCATATCTTCCCTTCCTTGGTGGTATTAGACGCGGCGTTTCTTAGGCGGCCGGCAGCCGTTATGCGGAACCGGCGTGATATCAGAAATCGAACGCACCCGCATGCCCATGGTTTGCACAGCACGGATGGCAGATTCACGGCCAGGGCCGGGACCTTTAACTATCAGGTCGACTTCCTGAATGCCCATTGTTTGAGCCGTCTTGATAGCCTGTTCGGCTGCCAGACGAGCCGCAAAGGGCGTGCTCTTGCGCGAGCCCTTGAATCCGGCCGAGCCAGAGCTGGCCCAGCAGACCGCGTTGCCCTGAATATCAGTGACAGTCACGATCGTGTTATTGAAAGAGGCAAAGACGTGCACCTGTCCGGAAGACAGTGTGCGCTTTACCTTGCGGACGGTTGTTGTGCGTCGCGCTGTACGTACGTTCTGTGCCATATTCCCTCGTTAATAAATCTATCAAAGTCCTGGAGAGCAGAATTTTGGTCTGAGCCTTATCCTGGCTGGGCAGCCGCGGGGGTGGAAGGGTCCCCCATTTTCCCGGCCAGGAAGAAGCACCAGATTACTTCTTCGTAGCTCCACGGCGGCGACCGCGACCGGCCACTGTCTTCTTAGGACCTTTGCAGGTACGAGCGTTGGTACGTGTGCGCTGGCCATTCACCGGTAAATTGTGGCGGTGGCGCAGACCACGGTAGCAACCAATCTCGATCAACCGTTTGATGTTCATTTGAACTTCACGACGGAGATCGCCTTCGACCTTATAGTTTCTGCTAATAAATTCACGCAGAGAATTCACTTCGGTCTCGGGTAAATCTTTTACCCGGACTTCCGGATTGACTTTGGTAGCTGCCAGAATGACCTTGGCGCGCGTCGGTCCAATCCCAAAAATATAGGTCAATGCTGTCTCGATCCGCTTGTTGCGCGGCAGATCAACGCCTTCAATTCTTGCCATTGGTCATTACCCCTGTCGCTGCTTATGCTTTGGGTTTTCGCAGATCACAAACAAGAGACCGTGTCTTCTCACGATCTTGCATTTCGCGCAGCGTCTGCGAATGGATGGTGTAACCTTCATAATTAACTCCTCATCAACAAGTGCATATTCAGCCAAAGATGCAATTATAACTGCACATTGGCATTTCGTCCAGCACTTGGACCCTCATCCAGGGTTGTCAGGATGTACGGTCCGTTTTCAGTCACGGCCACCGAGTGCTCGAAATGCGCCGTCAGGGAACCGTCGGCCGATTTTACCGTCCAAAGATCCGGCATCACTCGGGTCATGGGCGTCCCAATCAGAACCATCGGTTCCAGCGCAATGGTCATGCCCGGTCGCAGCAATAAACCGCGTCCTGCCTGGCCGTAATTAGGCACCTGGGGACCTTCATGCATTTCACGGCCCACCCCGTGACCTGTGTACTCCCGCGTGACGTAATAGCCGCGGCTTTCCACGTATTGCTGAACTGCAGCGGAAACGTCGCCCACCCGGTTGCCCACAACCATTTTGGCAATTCCGGCATAAAGCGCGCCTTCCGTCACTTCCATCAGCTTCCTGGCTGTTTCTGATACCTCGCCCACCCCGAAGGTGATGGCCGAGTCTCCGACAAAACCTTCAAACACCGTTCCGCAGTCCACAGAAACGATATCGCCTTCTTTGAGCTTGCGTTTGCCCGGAATGCCGTGCACCAATTCTTCATTGATGCTCACATTCGTGCTGGCCGGGTAAGGCGTCGGACCAGGATACCCTTTGAAGGGTGAGTAGCATCCGTGCTTGTGCAGCACTTCTTCTGCGGCAGCGTTCAGGTCGGCTGTCATCACGCCAGGCCGGGCAACCGCTTTGGCAGCAGCCAGGGCTTCCGCATTGATGCGGCCAGCCTGGCGCATGATCGCGATTTCCTGCGCTGATTTGATTGTGATCTGACGCTCCCACGACATGCTGCGTTATCCTTTCTGGATGGCAGCCAGCAGGTCTGCAGTAACTTTATCGATTGATTGAGTACCGTCCACTTCGCTCAACAAGCCGCGTCCGCGGTAGTACTCGATCAAGGGGCTGGTTTGTTCCAGATAGACCCGGATGCGTCGTTCAACCGTTGCCGGTTGGTCGTCTTCGCGTTGATAAAGATCCAAACCATCTACATCGCACTTGCCAGGAACCTGCGGAGGATTGAACACGGTATGGTACACATGACCCTGCTGGCAGGTCCAGCGTCCGCTCAGGCGCGCGATCAGCACTTCACTGGGAACATTGATGTATGGCACCCGGCGCACATTTCCACCCAGCTCTTTCAGCATGCCTTCGAGGGCATTCGCCTGGGCTGGCGTCCGCGGGAAACCATCCAACACTGCTCCATTGACGCAATCGGGCCGCAGCAAACGTTCACGGATCATGGCGATGGTGACGTCATCCGGCACCAATTCGCCGCGGTTCATAAACCCTTGTGCAAGTTTCCCCAAGTCGGTTTCATTTTTCAGGTTTTCCCGAAAGATGTCGCCGGATGAGACGTGCACCAGCTTCAGGCTTTCGGATATTACTTCAGCCTGAGTGCCTTTGCCCGCTCCCGGGGGTCCCAACAAGACGATATAAGTAGCCATGGATTACCCCTTGATCAGGCTCTCGTCGTAACCGTGCAGTTTGAGCTCGGTTTCGATGATGGTGAAGGTGTCGCGAACCACGCCGACCACAATCAGCAAGCCAGCGGAGGAGATCAGGAACAACCCGGCCTGACGCGCGCTCACCGGCAGCATGGCTCCAATCACAAAGGGCAACACAGCTACAAAACCCAGGAAAAATGCACCCGGGAAGGTGATGCGGCGCTGAACACGGGTCAGATATTTCTGAGTAAGGCCGCCAACGGTAACGCCTGGGATCTGTGCACCTTGCTTCTTCAGGTTGTCGCCATAATTCTGTTGGGCGAACAAGACATCGGTATAGAAGAAGGTAAAGGCAACCACCATGATGAAATACATCAGGTAATACCAGAAGTTGCTTCCGCTGAACAGCGTATAAACGCCATGCACAAGGCTATTCAACCAGGCCGTTTTCACATTCAAGAAGAAACCAGCCAGAATGGCCGGAAACGACAGAATGGAGGAGGCAAAGATCAGCGGGATCATGCCGGCCATGTTCACCATCAACGGCAGACTACTGGTTACGGGCATGGACATGCGATTGCCAACCCGGCGGCCAGGGAACATGACGCGCACATTCCGGCGGCCCTGTTGGACAAACACGATGGCAAAGATAGTCAAAGCCAGGATGATCAGGATGATAAAGATCAACCACCAGTACTGTTGGTCCGAAACCAGGCTGCGGATATGCGAAGGAATCTTCGCAACGATGCCGGAGAAGATGATCAATGAAAGACCTTGATTCGGGATGCCGAATTCAGAAATCAATTGACCAATCCAGATACCGAACATCGTACCTGCCACCATGCTGATCAAGGTAGTCAGGGTGGGCAGCAGGTTGGCTCCGGTGAAGCCAAAAGTAAAGCTCAGCACCGAAGCACCGGTTGACATCGAATTAAAAATATTGATCTGGCCAATCGCAGATAGGAGCGCCATCGGAATGGTCAAAATTACCGTCCAGCGTTCCATCCATTTCTGGCCTTCGCGCTGGTTTTCCTTCATTTTCCGTTCCAGGGCCGGGATGATCGGCACAAGGAGCTGAAGGATAATTTGCGCTGTGATGTAAGGATAGACGCCCATTGCCAGGATGGAGAAGCTGGTAATCGTGCCGCCCGAAAGCAGGTCCAGCATGCCTAACAGGTTGCTGGCTCCAGCTGCGGTGGTCATGATGGAGGCAATCGCTTCGCGGTTGACACCCGGGACCGGCACGTTGGCTGCAAAGCGATAAGCCACCAGCAGCAGCAGCGTGATGAGCAGCTTCTTACGAATATCCTCTGATTTCCAAAGGTAACGCCAGGCCGACCGTTTCATAAATGGGTCTCCTCGTCAAGATCGCAAGTTAAGCGATGATTTCAACCTTGCCGCCAGCCGCTTCGATTTTTGCGCGGGCGCTTTTGGTAATCCGTTGGACGCGCACCGTTAAGGCAACATTGATTTCGCCACGGCCAAGCAAAGAAACAGGCCAGGCGCGGTTGTGGAGCAGGTCCAGTTCTGCCAGAACAGCCGGCGTCACTTCGCTGCCAGCGGCAAAACCATCCAGTTGATCCAGGTTGATTTCGTTATAGCTAACCTGGTTTGGCGGGGTGAAACCCTCACCACGGATGAAAGGCAGGCGGCGAAAGAAAGGCAGGTTACCGCCCTGACGATACAGGTGGCCGCCCGCACCCGCGCGCGAAGCCTGGCCTTTGGTACCGCGGCCGGCGGTTTTACCCTGACCGGCAGAAATACCCTGGCCCTTGCGCTTACGCTCTTTGCGAGCGCCTTCGTTGGGCATAAGATCGTTGAGTTTCATTTCGCTTCCTGTTCCTCGATCTGAACCAGGTGGTTCACTTTCAAAAGCATGCCCCTCAAACTGGGGCTATCTTCATGAACCACGGTCTGATGCAATCGATGCAGACCCAGTGCGCGGATAGTATCTTTATGGCGCACAGAGTAACCAATTGCGCTTTTCATTAAAGTAATGCGCAACAACTTTGTTCCGGCCATGTTAAGCTTCCTTCCGTGCCCAGAAGGGCAGCAGTTCTCTGACCGGCTTGCCGCGGCGTGCAGCTTCCTGCTCTGGAGTCTTCAACATCTGCAGTGCATCCAGGGTAGCCTTCACCACGTTTAAGGTGTTGGCCGAGCCCAGCGATTTGGTCAAAATATCGTGGATGCCAGCGGCTTCACAAACAGCGCGCACGCCCGATCCGGCAATAACGCCGGTTCCGGCGGATGCCGGCTTGAGCAGTACTTCAGCGCCAGCCACGCGGGCGACTACCTCATGCGGAATTGTGGTACCGGTGAGGGAGACTTTGCGCATGTTTTTGTGGGCGCGTTCGGTAGCTTTACGCATCGCATCGGGAACCGCGTTTGCTTTGCCGATTCCAATGCCGATCTTTCCGTTGTTATCACCGGCGACAATCGTCACACGGAACTGGAAACGGCGGCCGCCTTTGACTACTTTGGCTACGCGCGCGATTTCAATGACGCGCTCGTCAAACTGCTGTTCCAGGGGGGTATATTCATTTTCCATTATCCGGCCTCTCTAATATTCGCCTAAAATTCCAGGCCAGCTTCGCGGGCAGCATCAGCCAGGGCCTTGACACGGCCCATATAGCGGAAGCCGCCTCGATCGAACACCACAGTCTTGATCCCCTTTTCCTTGGCGCGTTCGGCAACCATTTTGCCAACCAGCTTGGCTTGATCAGTTTTGGTCAAACCATTGGTTTCAGCGCGCAGGGCATGGTCGATGCTTGAGGCCGCTACCAAAGTGGTGCCGGCTGCGTCATCGATCACCTGGGCATAGATGTCCGACAGGCTGCGGAACACACTCAGGCGAGGCCGGTCCGGCGTGCCGTTAACGGTCTTGCGCACACGGCTGTGCCGGCGAAGTCTGGATTCTTTACGACTTAACTTTGCCATAGCTCCTCACCTTACTTCTTGCCACCCTTGGCACCCTTACCGGCTTTACCAGCCTTGCGGCGCACGCGTTCGCCTTGATAGCGAATGCCTTTGCCTTTGTAAGGTTCAGGGGGACGAATTTCACGGATGTTGGACGCGGTCTGGCCAACCTGTTCGCGGTCACGGCCAATCACCCGCACCTGATGCGTTTTCGCGTCAGCTTCAAAGGTGATGCCATCGGGCGGTTCAACCACCACCGGATGCGAGTAACCAACATACAGGACCAGGTTCTTCCCGTCCATTTCGGCGCGGTAACCCACGCCTTCAACTTCCAGCACCTTGGTAAAACCAGTGCTGACACCAACCACCATATTGCTCACCAGCGCACGGGTGGTGCCATGAATGGCACGAACCGTGGGGGCGTCGGAGATGCGGGTGACAACAATCTGCCCGTTCTCCAGCGCAAGCGACACCGTGGAGAGGAACTGACGCGTCAATTCGCCCTTGGGGCCTTTGACTTTCAGTTCTTGTCCATTGATGTCCACCGTTACACCTGCTGGGACATTCACTGGCATGCGACCAATTCGAGACACAGTCTTACCTCCTCATCGCCTCGCGGGCTACCAGACCTTGCAAAGGACCTCGCCGCCAACACCAAGCTGGCGAGCGCGTTTGCCGGTCATGACACCCTTGGGCGTCGACAAGATCGCAATCCCCATGCCCGAAAGAACCCAGGGGATGTCCTGAATGCGGGAATATACACGGCGGCCTGGACGGCTGACGCGCTGCAAACCAGTGATAACCGACTGCTTCTGGCGGCGTTCGCCGACATATTTCAGCTTGATGCTCAAGCTGGGCAGTTGATTTTCACCTTCGACCAATTCATAGCTTTCAATGAACCCTTCTTCCTTCAGGATCCGGGCAATTTCTGCCTTGATCTTGGAGCTGGGCATCGCCACCAAAGCCTGGCTGGCGATGACACCATTCCGGATGCGGGTCAACATATCAGCAATAGGATCATTCACACTCATGTCCTAACCTCCGGATGGCGATTACCAGGACGACTTGGTTACGCCGGGGATCTGTCCCTTGAGGGCCAATTCCCTAAAACAAATACGACACAGACCAAAACGGCGTATATACCCACGAGGGCGACCGCAGATCCGACAGCGATTGCGAACTTGATTTGGGAATTCGCGCCGCTGTTCACGATAAGTCATGCACTTTTTAGCCATACTATCCCTTCCTGAATGGCATGCCGAGCATCTGCAACAGCATAGTAGCCTGGTCATCGGACTGTGCTGTGGTAACGATGGTAATTTCCAAACCGCGAACCTTATCGACCTTGTCGAATTCAATTTCGGGGAAAATCACCTGCTCGCTCAGTCCCAGGGTGTAGTTTCCGCGGCCATCAAACGCCTCAGCCGAAACACCGCGGAAGTCGCGCACGCGCGGCAACACGATGTTCATCAGCCGGTCGAGAAATGACCACATGCGGTCGCCCCGCAGGGTAACCATGGCGCCAATGGCGCGTCCTTCGCGCAACTTAAAGTTGGCAATGGATTTGCGCGCTTTGGTGATGACCGGTTTTTGTCCGGTGATGGCGCTCATGTCGGCAACTGCTGCTTCCAGTGCTTTGGGGTTGTCCATGGCTTCGCCCAGGCCTATGTTGACTACAACTTTCTGGATTCGCGGCACTTGCATGACGTTTTCCAGATTGAGGCCCTTCATCAAACCCGGAGCAACTTCGTTCTGATAGAGTTCTTTCAACTTGTTCATCTTCAAGCTCTCCAGCGGCCTACGCGTCGATCAACGCGTCGCACTTTTTACAAATCCGCTGCCGGCCCTCGCCCGTCAGGCTAATGCCAACACGGGTCAGTTTGCCGCACTTGGGGCACACCAGCATCACATTGGAAATGTGGATGGGCGCTTCAAAGCGGACTTTGCCGGGGGAAATGGTGCGACCTTGCGACTGAACCTGGCGCTGGTGCTTGGTGCGCATGTTGACACCCTGCACAACTACACGGCCGTCATCCGGCAATACCTTGATGACTTCGCCGCGCTTGCCACGGTCTTCTTCGCGACCGCAAATGACTTCGATGTTATCACCTTTATGAATCTTCAACTTCATGGCTTCGCTCCTGCTCCTCAGCCCCTAGAGAACTTCTGGAGCCAGAGAAATGATCTTCATAAAACCTTTTTCGCGCAACTCACGAGCCACCGGGCCAAAGATACGGGTACCCCTGGGGTTCTGTCCATCCGCGTCCAGGATGACAGCCGCATTATCGTCAAAGCGGATGATCGAGCCATCTTCGCGGCGCCATTCTTTGGCGGTACGAACAATGACGGCTTTTACAACTTCGCTTTTCTTAACCGAGCCTTGCGGCGCGGCGCTCTTGACTGTGGCAACTACGATATCGCCAACATGAGCATAGCGGCGGGTGGAGCCACCCATAACGTGGATGACCAGAAGCTCGCGGGCGCCTGTATTGTCGGCAACCTTGATCCGAGTTTCCTGCTGAATCATCGTTAAGCTCCTTCCTCGATCGTATCAACGACGGCCTTGCCCTCGTGTTTGAGGATGGTCTCGACAACCCAGCGTTTATCACGGGAAAGCGGACGGCTTTCCAGGATTTGAACTTCATCGCCAATCTGGCAACCAAGTTCATCGTGCGCTTTTACGCGACCGTTGGTGTGCACCACCTTGCCGTACAGCGGATGGCGGTACGTGCGGGTGATTTCAACCACCACAGTCTTCATCATTTTGTTGCTGGTAACAACGCCAGTCAAACGACGCCGATCATTCATTTTGCACCTTCCCGCGTAATTCCAAGTTCACGCTCGCGCAGGAGGGTCTCCAGCGTTGCAATATCGCGGCGAGTCTGCTTGAGACGGCTTGTATCCGTCAACTGGCCGGTCACCGTCTGAAAACGCAGGTTCATATACTCATGGCGAGTATCTGTGAGCAGCGCTTTCAATTCTTCGAGCGATTTCAAGCGAATTTCAGCTAGTTTCATTCCCGTTCTCCTGCCCGATCAGCACGGGCAATCACTTTCGTCCGGATGGAGAACTTGTACGCAGCCTGGCGAAGGGCTTCAACAGCCTCATCATGATCCAGACCGCCAACTTCGAACATGATCCGGCCCGGGCGAACAACAGACACCCAGTATTCGACGCCACCTTTGCCTTTACCCATACGGGTCTCGGGCGGGCGGTGGGTGTAGGGTTTATCCGGGAAAATCCGGATCCATAACTTTCCATGGCGACGCATCGCGCGCACGATCGTGCGGCGGGCGGCTTCGATCTGGCGAGCGGAAACCCAGCCTGGCTCTTGAGCCTGTAAGGCGTATTCACCATACACCATGGCTGCGCCGCGCAGGGACACGCCCGTCATCCGGCCACGCTGTTGCTTGCGCCATTTCACACGTTTTGGCATCAACATAGCAGCTACCTCTTCAATATCTTCTGAGCGAATGCCCAGCGCAGTAAATTACTCACTGACGTAAACGCCTTCAGTCGTTTCGACTTTTTCTTCAACATTCGAAACAACATTGCCTTTGTAGACCCACACTTTGACGCCGATGCGTCCGTATTGGGTCATGGCTTCGCCGCGGGCGAAATCCATATCAGCGCGCAAGGTTTGCAGGGGGACGCGGCCTTCGCGCAGCCAGACGCTGCGTGCCATTTCCGCGCCGCTCAAGCGGCCAGCGACTTCGATTTTGATGCCCAGAGCGCCCTGGCGCATGGCCTGCTGCAGCGCGCGTTTCATGGCGCGGCGGTAGGCGATGCGGCGTTCAATCTGGCCGGCGATGTTCATCGCCACCAAATAGGCGTCACAATCTGGCGATTTGATCTCTTTAATTTCGAGATCGATCTTCTTGCCAATCATGGCTTCAAGATCCACACGGATTTTCTTGACGCTGTCGCCCTTGCGGCCGATCAGAATGCCAGGTTTGGCGGTGTGAACGATCACTTTGACTTTCCCGGGGAAGCGTTCAACTTCCACGCGGGAGACGCCCGCTTTTTCAGCCGTCTTGTGGATCAGTTTGCGAATTTCAACATCCTGCAAAAGCTGATCGGAATACTGGCTGCCCTCAGCGTACCAGCGGCCTTCCCAAGGCTGGTGCACGCCGAGACGAAATCCTATCGGATGAACTTTACGACCCATAATTTCTCCTGGTGTCTCGTTTCAAAACCCAAGCTTTCCTCAGGCCGATTACGATTCCCGTTCGCGTAAAACAACGGTGATGTGCGACGCACGCCGCAAAATCGGGCGAAAGCGACCGCGCGCGCCAAAGCGGCGCCATTTTCGGGTTGGGGCTTCATCCGCCATAATCTTATAAACCACAAGATTATCGCGGCTGACCCCAAAATTTTCCTCAGCGTTGGCAACAGCCGAAGCTACCAATTTATAAAGGGTAGGCGCGGCAGCGCGCGGCAGGAATTTTAAGGTGGTCAAGGCTTCTACAGCCGGTTTTCCGCGGACAAGATCAACCACCAGGCGAACCTTCTGGGCTGACTGGCCACAGTTCTTTAACACAGCGTGGATATCGGTTGCCATGGCTTACTTTCCCTTCGACGACTTTTCGGAAGCCGCATGGCCGCGGAAATGGCGCGTAGGAGCAAATTCGCCAAGCCGGTGACCCACCATATTCTCGGTGATGTAGATCGGCACATGGCGCCGGCCATCATGCACGGCGATTGTGTGACCCAGCATCTGAGGGAAGATGGTGCTTGCGCGGCTCCAGGTGCGAAGCACCTTCTTTTCACCGCGGGCATTCATCGCTTCAATTTTCTTTAGGAGCTTAAGAGCTACAAACGGCCCTTTTTTTAACGATCGTGACATTACAGCGTCCCTCTTTCTCGGTTACCTACCGGTTACCATCGATTACCGGCTGCCAGCATTGCGGCGGCGAACAATATACTTGTTGGTCTGCTTATTCTTGCGGGTTTTATAACCGCGAGTCGGCATACCCCAGGGAGTCTTCGGACTTGCCATACCCGTTGGCTGCCGGCCTTCGCCGCCGCCGTGGGGATGGTCCCGCGGGCTCATCGCTGTACCGCGAACAGTCGGGCGGATGCCCATCAGCCGTTTGCGGCCAGCTTTTCCTAGCTTGATATTGCTGTGTTCCAGGTTGCCAACCTGACCAATGGTGGCGTAGCATACCTGGCGGACCAGGCGGACTTCGCCGGAAGGCAGGCGCAACTGAGCGTAATCGCCTTCTTTTGCCAGCAATTGAGCCGCAGTACCAGCCGAACGGACCAATTGGCCGCCGCGGCCTTCCTTCAGCTCGATGTTGTGGATCATGGTACCGACCGGGATATTGGCGATCGGCAGGCTGTTGCCTGGGCGAATTTCGGCCTGCGGGCCGGTCAGGAGGGTATCACCCACCTTGAGGCCCACCGGAGCCAGGATGTAGCGTTTTTCGCCATCTGCGTAAACCATCAACGCCAGGCGCGCAGTCCGGTTGGGATCGTATTCGATCGCCGAGACTTTGGCGGGGATGTTGATTTTATTGCGTTTGAAATCCACCAGGCGGATGAACTGGCGCACACCGCCGCCTTGATGGCGGACAGTAACGCGGCCGTACATGTTGCGGCCACCCGTGCTGCGGCGCATGACAATCAGGTTGCGCTCGGGTTTGCTTTTAGTGATTTCTTCAAAGCTGTAGCCGGTCATATTGCGCTGACCGGGGGTAATTGGTTTGTAGACTTTGATACCCATTATTCCACCCCTTCAAAGATCGGAATTCGGTCTTCGGGCGCCAGGGTGACAATCGCTTTTTTGTAGCCGGAATTGCGGATGGCAATCCGGCGGCTGCGTGCACGGCGGGTACGCTTGGCTGTGACATTGATCACATTCACGCGCAGTACCGTTACATCAAACAGCGTTTCAACCGCATCCTTGATCTGGGTTCGATTGGCATCAACTGCCACTTCAAAAACATACTGATGCAGGCGATTGGCCTGGAAATTGGACTTTTCAGTCACCAGGGGGCGGCGGAGTACTTCGTAAATCGTGCTCATAATGCTCTCCTACCTAACCCAGGTTGGTTTCTATTACGTCCAGGACTGACAACGGCAGGACGAGTTTATCGAACTGCAGCAAATCATGAACGTTGAGATATCCGGCCATTAAGACCTTGGCATCCGGAATATTGTTGGCGGAACGGATAACATCCGCATAGGCTTCCTTGCCCGGGATGACGATCAATGCGCTGGCATCGCCCACCAGGGTATTGAGCGCTTTGGCCATCAAACGGGTCTTGGGTTCGGAAACTTTCAGTTCATCCACCACAACGATTGCAGATTCAGACGCCTTCACCGATAAAGCCGAGCACAGCGCAGCGCGGCGCATCTTGCGGGGCATGGTCAGGGCATATGAATGCGGGTGCGGGGTATGAACGCCGCCGCCACCCTTCCAGTGCGGAGCCCGCGTTGAACCCTGGCGAGCCCGGCCGGTACCCTTCTGTTTCCAGGGTTTGCGGCCGCCGCCGGAGACTTCGCTGCGGGTTTTCGTATCGTGAGTGCCCAGGCGGGCGTTCGTCAATTGGCGAACATGAGCCTGCTGCATCAGATCGACATCAATCAGGGCTTCAAAAATCGCAGGCGGAAGTTCCACCGTGCTAACTTTCTGACCCTCCATGTTTACAACATCAACTTCCATAGTATTGGCTCCCTCAGTCCAGGTTTCCCGGTTATTGCTTGCGCGCTTCATTGATCAGCACCAGGCCGCCACGCGCGCCAGGGACTGCACCGCGAACACCAATCAGGTTCCGCTCGGCATCCACCAGCACAACCTTCAGGCTCTGCGAAGTGACGCGGTCATCGCCCATATGACCGGGTCTGCGAGAGCCTTTATAAACACGACCGGGGGTAGTGGTTGAACCATTGGAACCCGGTCCGCGCCAGCGGTCAGATTGACCGTGGGTCTTGGGACCACCATGGAAATGAAAGCGCTTCACACCACCCGCGAAACCTTTACCTTTACTGGTGCCTATAACATCAACGCGCTCCCCGATGTCGAAAACCGATACGGTGACCTTTTCGCCCTCATGGACGTCAGCGGCCTTCGTACGGAATTCGCGCAGGAAGCGCATTGGAGGCATGTCAAGGTTATTGCGTTTGAGATGACCCAGCTCGCCACCGGTCAGGCGTTTGGGTTTCACCTCAGCGAAACCCAGCTGCACGGCCAGATAGCCTTCTTTTTCAGGCGTGCGAATCTGGGTAACGTAACATGGCCCAGCCTCGATGAGCGTGACAGGAATTGCCAAGCCTGATTCATCGAAAATCTGGGTCATGCCGATTTTCTTGCCGATCAGCCCTTTGAACATATCTCGGTTTTCTCCTTCAAAGATTTGGTCCTGGGACTGTCAACCTGGGCTAGGTTGCATCATCCCTTTTCGGCAGTACAGTCAACCGGTCTGCTGCGACACTTTTTGGTTTGTAGTTCGCGTACAGGACCGTTCTTGCGCTGCCTGAGTCATCGGGTTGAACCCGAAACCTTACTAGTATACTCGACAACCTTATTTTCGCCAAGGGTATTGTGGCGATTTTGAATGATCTCTCATCCGCGTGTAAGGCGGTCGATCGGCATTATTTGACCAATCAACCGCCTTACGAGCGGCAGCGGATCGAATGAACCGCAGAGAGTGATTAGATTTTGATTTCGATATCGACGCCCGCTGGCAGGTTGAGGCGCATGAGCATATCGATGGTCTTGGAATCTGGATCCAATACATCGATCATGCGGTTGTGCGTGCGAATCTCAAAGTGCTCATGCGAGTCTTTATCAATGAAAGTTGAACGGCGAACCGTGAACTTCTCAATCTTGGTGGGCAGAGGCACAGGACCTACAACTCGCGCGCCGCTGCGTTCCGCCGTCTCGACTATCCGCTTGGCAGATTGATCGAGGACACGGTGATCATACGCCTTCAAACGAATCCGAATCCGCTGCTTAGCCATTTAATCCGCCTAATCCAAAATCTTGGTGATGACGCCAGCGCCGACGGTCAGACCGCCTTCGCGGATGG
>CAZHYQ010000026.1:0-32378 GCA_964536805.1 uncultured Longilinea sp. | reverse complement strand
CGCTCATCAGGGCCGTCTTGCCGTCGGGGGTGAACATGCCCCACCACCAGTCGTTATGAGCCGGGTCAAAACCCGGCGGCATCTTGGCCATCACGGCAACGCCGGTGATTTCAGCGGAGGTCGCGCTCAGCAGGTGCGTCTTGACGATGCGCGTGCAGGTCGGGAAGAGCGCTCCGCTGGCATTCAGGTAGATATCCTTGGCCAGGCTATCCACGTAGATGTTGACCAGCGTATCATGCCCGGGGATGGGATGATCATTGACCAGCGTCCAGGATAAATAATCGGCAAAATCAGGCGTTTGGGCGGGGTCGCAGACTGGCGCAGGCGTGGCGGTGGCCGTGGCGGTGGCCGTGGCGGTGGCTGCCGGTGCAAGCGCGACGGCTGCCGCGGCGGGTGCGCAACCCGCCAGCAGCACAACCAAAAACCCGATGATGAATAAAAAACGTTGAAATTGTCTCACTCTACACTCCTTCAGGTCCATTAGCCAGATCGGATTATGACTACCATCTGGCCTGCCATTTCAGGATACTGTTTTCGCGCTTGCAGCGGGTCACGGCCAGCGTGACAAAAACCGTGACAAGCTGAATACGTGTGTTTTCATTGTATATAATGGCTATGCGCATTTTCGATCATCACAAGGTGTTCATTTCGTCAAATTTGGGCTTTCAACCGCCCGAGCATCCCCTCCGGCACGCTTCCTGCTACCCATTCCTTACTACCGGAGGCAGTTTTATGAGATCCAGCCGCTTTTTCCACTTGTTCATTCTGGCCGCAATGGCCGTTTCGCTTTCCGCCTGCGACGTGGCGCGCTCCTACTTTGACCAGCAGGTCAAACCGCGCGCCGAGCAGGAGATCAAAAAGGCCGTCAACCAGGTGGTGGCGGACGTCAAGGACGAGGTTTCCAAGAAGATCGAGGAGCTCGAACCGGAGACCTTCTCCTGCGCGGCCGACCCCAGCCTGTGCCCTGAAATCAGCGATGCCGGCATGGGCAGCGCCTGGCTGCAGGTGGACGCGCCTATCCAGACTGATACCGAACGCCGCCACCTGCTGTATTACCTGGGCGCGATCAACCAGTTCAACGTTGAAAAGAAATACGAGTGCCGCTACCGCCCCTACCCCGCCAACAGCTGCGGAATCGGCACCGGCCCGGAGGAAGTGCGCGACAACATCTTCGCCGGCGACGTGATGCGCAGCCTGGGCGTCCCGCTGCCCACCAAGGGCGAACTGGGGCTGGGGGCACCCGGCTATGAATATGACGATCCGATGACCGCCACGACGGCCAGCCTGAACACCTGGCTGCTTTCAGGGAGCGGCGGCTGGGAACTGATCGACACTGCCAGCCAGGCGGATCTCGATTTACTGCTGGCGCACGTGCGCGCGGGCAAACCTGCGCTGGCGTCGCGTGCCGATCATATTGCCGTCATCCGGCCGGACCAGTTTCTGGAGTCGCTCAGCCCCGACCAGGTGGGCGACCTGCGGATCGCCCAGGCCGGCGCGAAGAACCGCAACAGCACCTCGCTGGAGGCCGGTTTTGGCAGCCTGGACGGCGTCCAGATCTATATTCACGAATAGCAACGGCTGAAAAGAGATTCACCACAGAGGCACAGAGGGCACGGAGAAGATCGAATTAACCCCCTGACCCCCAAGAACCGGCTTTAGAACCACACAAAACATCAGCAAACAGGTCGTGCAGATATCGTCTGGGGGCGCGGTGAAATCGTACGCTACCTGGATTGTGAGGAGTGGATAACAATGCCAACCCGCCCTACTCGGGCAGGCTGGCGTGGAAATCCGCTGGTTCCGGATTGGCCGCGTCGTAGGCCAGCTGGATGATTTCGATGTTAGCGGTGCGCAGAAAATCGAGCGCGTTTTCGTCCAGGCGGTAAGCCACGTTATATACCAGACGGGTAATGCCGGCGTTAATGAGCGCCTTGGCGCAGTTGATGCAGGGGAAATGAGTAACGTAACAGGTGCTGCCGCGCGTGGACACGCCGTGCAGTGCGGCCTGGATGATGGCATTGGTTTCGGCGTGAATGGTGCGTACGCAGTGGCCATCCACCAGCAAGTGGCCTTTTTCATCGCAATGCGGCTGCCCGGCAGGCGAGCCGTTGAAGCCGGTGGTCAGGATGCGCTTTTCCAGCACCAGCACGCAGCCGACAAAAGCCCGGTCGCAGGTGCTGCGTTCGGAAACGGCGTAGGCGATTTTCATGAAGTAAGAATCCCAGTCAGGCCGCATTGGATTTTCTCCCTTGGGGAAAAGCATAGCATAGGTTTGGCAAAATCTGGCCGTAAAAAGGGCATTGAATTTGCCTGATTCAGTGTCATTTTCCTCTGAATTCCTAATTATTAACTGGCTATACGCAAAAAGAGATTATTTTGCATTACGCTACCTCGTTTTTCCCGAAGGCTGGCTGCAGTGTCCATTCCAGAACCCCTTGGCCGAACGGGGACTATAATTTCCATAGTAAATTCCCCCAGAATTGCATGGAGAGTCCAAAAATGAAGACCAATGTGCCTCATATTCCGGTTGAAACGCTGCGCAGTTTTATGAAGGATGTGCTGCTGGCGCTCGGCGTTCCGCCCGAGGATGCCGAGACCTGCGTGGACGTTATCATCGCTTCGGACCTGCGCGGCATTGAATCCCACGGGATCGGGCGGCTGAAATACTACTACGACCGCATCAAGGCCGGCCAGCACCAGGTGATGACGCAGATCGAGGTGGTGCGCGACGGGCCGACCACCGCCGTGCTGGACGGGCACCACGGCATGGGCATGGTAGTGGCCAAACGCGCCATGCAGATGGCCATCGACAAGGCGCGCGCCTACGGCATGGGATCGGTGGCGGTGCGAAATTCGACCCATTTTGGCATCGCCGGCTACTACCCCTTGATGGCGGTCCGGCAGGGCATGATCGGCATGGCATTCACCAACGCCCGCCCGGCTACCGCCCCCACCTTCGGCGTACAGCCCATGCTGGGCACCAATCCGATTGCCTTTGGCGCGCCCACCGACGAGGATTGCCCCTTTTTGTTCGACGGTTCGACGCCCATAACGCAGCGCGGCAAAATCGAGGTGAAAGTGCGCCAGGAGCAGCCCATCCCGGCTGGTTGGGTCATTGACCAGAACAACCAGGTCATCACCGACCCCGGGCAGGTGATGGCCGGCCTGGACCGCGGCCAGGCAGCCTTTTTGCCGCTGGGCGGCGAGGGCGAAACGCTGGCCGGGTACAAAGGCTACGGGCTGGGCACCATGGTGGAGATCCTTTCCGCGGCGCTGCAGTCCGGTGCTTTCATGTATGGCCTGACCGGGCTGGCCGCCGACGGCAGCAAGCAGCCTTTCCGGCTGGGGCATTTCTTTATGGCGATCGATATCGAACCCTTCTGTCCGCTGGCCGAATTCAAGCACACCACGGGGCAAATCCTGCGCGAGCTGCGCGCTTCGACCAAGGCGCCCGGCCAGAGCCGCATTTACACCGCCGGCGAAAAGGAGTACGAGAAGGAAATTGCCATCCGGCGCGACGGCATCCCGGTGATTCCCAATTTACAGAAGGAAATCAAGTTCCTCCAATCCGAGCTGGGACTGTGGCAGTACGAGTTTCCGTTTTAGCGGATGACGGTTAGATGCCTGCCCTCGCACCCTATAGAGGGAAGAGGGTTAGCGTTTTGCGATTGGCGATTAGGGTTTAGAACCGAGATCCTTCGCCTGCACCTCAGGATGGCAACTGGAATAAGCATGCCGCATCAACGCATACCGCCTACCTTCCCATCGATTACCCCTCCACAACGTATAATAAAGGCATGCCATCGCTCGCCTACGCCATTGAAATTTTCAAGCGCAACGTGCAGTTCCGCAACGAGAACACGCGCCGGCTGTACCACCGCGGCATCGACGCCTTTGGCGAGTACATCCAGGCGGTTGGATCGCTGGACGCACCCATCGAAGGGCTGGGCAAGGACACCGCGGCGGGTTTTGTGGGCTGGATGGCGCAGGCCAAGGGGTACGCCGCGCCCACCCAGCGCCTGTATGCCGCTGTGCTGCGCGCCGCGCTGCGCTACTGGCGCGCCAATTATGACGGCTGGATCCGCTTCACCCGCGAGGAGGAGCAGGAAGCGGCCCGCACCTCGCTGATCGGCGAGCTGGACGAGGCTGAGCCGCGCCATGCGCGCCTGCCGGAGGATTTTGGCAACCGCATGCTGCAGGCCGCGCTGAAAATTCCCCTGCCGGCAGCCGCGCTCGGCCGGCTGGAGGTGCTGCGCCTGCGCGCCCTGATTGCAGTGCTGCGCGCTTCCGCGCTGCGGGTGGGCGACGTGCTGCGCCTGACGCGCGCCGATCTGGCGGATGCCGCCGCCCAAAACGGCCGCCTGGAAGTAAAAATGGAAAAAACCGGCCTGACCGCGCACGTCCGGCTGGGCGGACAGACGCTCGAGATCATCCAGGCCTATCTGGACTTGCGCGACGACCACTCGCCCTGGCTGTTCATCCAGCACGGCAAGAGCGCCCGGCGCAGGAAAAACAGCCCGGCCTTCTTCCGCGCGGCGCGCAAAGGCTACGGCGCGCGGCTTTCCACCACCAGCGCCTGGCGCATGGTGCAGGCCCTGGCCGCCAGCACCGGCCTCGACCGTTCAGAGCAGTTCACCAGCCCGCATGCCTTCCGCCACTGGCACGCCCAGCGCCTGATCGACCAGGGCGTGTCGCTGGAAAACGTGCAAGCCGTGCTGGGTCACTCCACCCCCGCCACCACGCGCGCCGTCTACGCCCCCGAACCTGACCGGCGCGCTATTGATGCGGCGGAGAAAAAGTTGCAGGAGTAGCTGTTAGCGGTTGGCCGTTAGCTGTTAGCGATTGGCAGATGGCGGTTTTGTAAATTTAGCGATAGGTATGATATCCGTCATTCAGCGACTTACGTCGCTACTACGAATTTATCCCTTCCGCTCTGCCAGCTGCGGCCTTTCAGCCAAACGAAATTAGGACTTTCCGCTTCAAACTTCGCCGTTGCCCCCTTGACATCTGTATGCATTGATGTATAATCATTATTATATTTATCGAAATGTTATCACGGAGGCAATAATGGAAGAGTCAACCAATTCATCGTATGAGGTACTGCTCGAGTTTTTCAAAGCCCTGGCGGACGCCAACCGCCTGAAAATCATCGGTTTTCTGGCGGAAAAACCCCGTTCGGTCGGCGAGCTGGCCGAATTGCTGGGTTTGAGCATTTCCACCACCTCGCATCACTTATCCTACCTGACGCACGTCGAGCTGGCCTCGGCGCGCGCGGATGGGCACTATTACATCTATTCGCTCAACACCGAACGGCTGCAAAGCATGTCGCAAAATATCCACGCCCAGCTGGCCGGCATGCCGCGCGAGGCGTCCAGCGAGGCAGAGGAAGGCGATGCTTTCGAACGCAAGGTGCTCAAATCCTTCACAAACGCCGAGGGCCGCATCACTGCCCTGCCCGCCCAGGAGAAGAAACTGCTGGTACTGCTGCGTTACGTGGTAAAGGCGTTTGAACCGGGCAGACGCTACACTGAAAAAGAGGTCAACGAGATCCTGCAGCGTTACAACCGCGATTCAGCCTTTCTGCGCCGCAGTTTGATCGACTACCAGATGATGGAACGGGAAACAGGCGGCAGCGCCTACTGGCTGGCGGGGTCGTAAAGTTTGATGGGGTTTAGTGATAGGCGCGGCCAGCCCTCTGCAAAGGCAGGCGACCTCGCCTATCCTATGTTGTGGATTAATAGAGTTGATCGACGTCGGATCTCCGGTGGGATGAGATACCCAATTGTGGAACAGATATGCCCCCCTTCCGATCCGATCTACGGTTCGGCAGTTTTTTTGGTACCAACCAGCATCCTTACGTAGGTCGGCTCGAATGGGGTGGGCAGGCGACCATAATTTACAATTCGCGTTCCGGAGGGCCGACGTCAAGAACCGATGCCCGGAAACACTGGACGTCGGTTCTACGGAGGTGCAGCAATTCCCAATTATGTTTAGGGTTGACACCTCCTTCGAACCGACCTACCTGTAGTTTAGCGTGGGGTTTAGAGGTAAAATTTACTTGGTATAAGCGTAAAGGCAATAGCTCCAACCCTTTTTATGCAATCACCCGACCTTAAAATCAGTCCTTACATTCAGCATTCAGCAAATTCCTTGAGGTATTCCCGATGACCACCTCATCCCCCGCCTTTTCCACCCCGCAGTGGGTTCACGATGCCATTTTCTACCAGATTTTCCCCGACCGCTTCGCTGCCAGCACCCGGCTGAGCAAGCCTAACAATCTGGAAGCCTGGGATGCGCCCCCGACGCAGCACGGCTATAAGGGCGGCGACCTGCTGGGCGTGGCCGAACGGCTGGATTATCTGCAGGACCTGGGCATCAACGCCATCTACTTCACGCCGGTGTTCCAATCAGCCTCCAACCACCGCTACCACACTCACGACTACTTCAAAATCGATCCGCTGCTGGGTGGTCAGCCGGCCTTTGACACACTGCTGAAGGAAGCCCACCGGCGCGGCATGCACGTGGTGCTGGACGGCGTCTTTAACCACGCCAGCCGCGGTTTCTTTCAGTTCAACGACATCCTTGAAAACGAAACCGCCTCGCCCTACCTGGATTGGTTCAAGGTCAAAGGTTTTCCGCTCAACGCCTACTGGGGCAAACCCAATTACGAAGCCTGGGCCGACCTGGCCGCGCTGCCGGAGTTCAACCACACCAACCCGCAGGTGCGGCGCTACATCTTCGACGCGGCGCGCTACTGGATCGCTCAGGGCATCGACGGCTGGCGGCTGGACGTGCCATTTTGCATCGATGACGACAGCTTCTGGCAGGAATTCCGCCAGGTGGTCAAGAACGCCAACCCGCAAGCCTACATCACCGGCGAAATTCCCGGCGATGCCACGCGCTGGCTGCGCGGCGACCAGTTTGACGGCGTGATGAACTACCTGCTGGCTTACGCCTGCTGGGGATTCTTCGGCGGCGATCGGCTCGACCGCGGCCTGATCGGCCACTGGCAGCGCGACGACCACGGCGGGCTGTGGATCAAACCTGGCGCCGAGGCCTTTGCCGCATCAATCACCAACCTGCTCGAGCGCTACCCGCGCCCGGCTGTACAGGCCCAGCTCAACCTGCTCGACAGCCACGATACGGCCCGCGTCCTGTCCATTTTCCGCGGCGATCGGGCGGCCTTCAAGCTGGCCGAAACTTTCCTGTTCACCTATCCCGGCGCGCCGTGCATTTACTACGGCAATGAAATCGGGCTGGAGGGCGGCCAGGATCCCGACTGCCGCCGGAGCTTCCCCTGGGACGATAACCGCTGGGATCGCGATCTGCGAGCCTACCTGCAAAAGCTGGCCGTGCTGCGAAAATCGCACCCCGCCCTGCGTGACGGCGACTTTAAGGTGCTGCAGGCCAGCGGCGACCTGATCGTTTATCTGCGCAGTTTGAGTGCTGAACGGGAAATTATTGCCATCAACCGCGGTCAGGAAAGCGCAGCGATCTCCGTCGACCTATCACGCGAATTGGAAGATAGCTGCCACCTGCGCGAATTGCTGGGCGGCGCTGAAATGCGGCTTCAAAACGGCCGCCTGGAAGCCACCCTGCCGCCCAAAAGCGCCGCAGTGTGGGAAAACGTCCTGGCCGGCCTGTAAAATCGCTGGAATGACCAAATTGAAGGTCGTAAACGCTTATTTTAACGCGTCCACGATCAACTGCGTATCCAGCTTCAGCATGTCAATGTAATCCTGCGCATCGGGACCAAAGGAATGCGTCAGCAGCCCGGTAACCACCCGGATGCCGGTGTCGCGCGCCACCTGGTCGGCTAGCTGCGGATTGGTGCCGCTTTCCAGGAAGATGGCCGGCGCGCCGGACTGGCGGATGAGATCGATCAGGCGGGCCAGATCCTGGGCGGAAGGCGAAGCGCTGGAGCTGACGCTGGGCACCACCGCCCCCACAATGGTAAACCCGTAGCGGTCGGCAAAGTAACCAAAACTCTCATGGTTGGTCACCAGCAAGCGACGTGCAGGAGGGATCGTTTCCACCTGGGAACGGATCCAGGCGTCCAGATCGTCCAGCTTCTGCTGGTAGGCGGCTGCGTTGGCGGTATAAACCGCCTTGCCGGCGGGGTCAACCTGGCTCAGGCCGTCGCGGATGTTATTCACATACGTCTTGGCCAAAATCGGGTCCAACCAGAAATGCGGGTCGCCCAGCGCATGTTCAGCCGGGTTTTCCGCCGGGTGCGGCGTCAATCCCTGGGAGGCCACGATCAAAAGGCGCGATCCGCCTGCATTCTCGAGGGTTCTGGTCAACCATTCCTCAAAACCAGCGCCGTTGACCACCAGCACGCTGCTGCCGGCGATGCGCGCCACATCCTGCGGCGCCGGCTCGAAGGCATGCGGGTCGACCCCGGCCGGGATGAGACTATCCACCACGGCCCGCTCCCCGGCCACCTGCCGGGTCAGATCGGCCAGGAAACCGTTGGTGGCCAGCACGTGCAGCTTGCCGTCGTTTTGCAGCGCGCTTGACTGTGCCTGGCAGGCAGTGAGCATCATCGCCATCACCATCAGCATTAATAATCGCCGTCGCATCATTTCTCCACCAGAACAAAGAAGGTAAATTGACTTAAATTAGGATTCTGAATTATTTTTCGCAAGATGTCATAGGGTGTACCGTTATTTGGTTGGAAGCATCCTAAATTGAAGGTTGTTGCTCCTTCGCGTCGCAAAAAATGCTCGCTCAGGATGACGTTATGGGCGGGTTTTATGATCCAGTTGCATGGTTTATTCAATGTATTCATTGGCTACACGAATTTTACACCGAAATTTTGCGGCAATCCGGGCATAAACCGAACAACTGCAGCCAGTGATCCTCGATGGCATAGCCCCAGCGCGCGGCCACCTGTTCAAACAGCGGTTCCAGGTCATCGCCATCGAACAGCACGGCCTGTCCGCAGCGCCGGCACAGCAGCACATGCTGGTGACCCTGCGGCGCGCGCAGGTAGCGCCGGCAGCCGCCTCTTTCGTGAATGCGCTGCACCAATTCCAGCTCCTCCAGCGCCTCCAGTGTGCGGTAGACCGTCACCAACCCCACCCCGGGCGCATCCACCCGCACCAAATCGAACAACTCCAACGGCTCATAGGCCCGGTTCGAGCGCGCCAGGATACGCACAATGGCTCGGCGCGGCGCGGTGATGCGGCTGCCCCGCTCAGCCAGCTGGCGCAGCCATTCATTTTCCAGTCCCAGTTCAAAAAGATCCACTTTGCCATCCTAAATGATAATGAAAACCGTTTTCAATAATAACGGATCTTCTCGCCCTGTCAAGGGCGGTTCTTCCTCCTTTACCTCGAGCAGCCGATCAGTAAACTCTATCAGGCATTACGGATTGACTTACCGGACAATTCGCGCTACCTTATTGGTATCTTCCCCGGCCATTTTGCGTAACTTTTAGAGCTGTTTTGCGACTTCCTTAATGGACTTCTATTAAGTCATTCCTTTATTTTAAATGCGGAGATGAGCTTGAATTCTGGCGAAGGCAAGGAGCTGCCCCTGTTCTCCCCCATCAGCCTGCTGGTTGCCCTGGTGGCCGCCGGAATATTGGTTGGTATTTATCTGTGGCGGGGTGGGCTGATCTTCAGCCCCGGGCCGCTCTCCGCCGTGCGCGGCAGCGGGATGACACCCTCCGCCTTCGACACGCATGCCGCCTTCGAACGGCAATGCAGCCAGTGCCACCGCCCATTCCAGGCCAGCCAGGCCGAATTATGCAGCAATTGCCACCAGGATGTGGCTCAACAGGTAGCCAGTCGGGACGGGCTGCACGGACGGCTGAGCAACGTCACAGCCTGTCGCAGCTGCCACCCTGAACACCGCGGACGCGATTTCAACCAGATCGATTTCGCCCTAACAAGCTTCAACCATTCCACCACCCGCTTTGAACTCACCGGAGGGCATGCGGTCCTGCAATGTGCCGATTGCCACGCCAAAGGCTACGCCAATACCAGCACCGATTGCGCCGCCTGTCACGGCGAGCCGGCGGTACACGCTGGCCTGTTCCCGCAGGATTGCGCCCAGTGCCACACCAGCGCGGGCTGGCAGCCGGCTACGTGGCAAGGTCAACCTTTTGATCACACGAAAACCGGCTTTTCGCTGGCATTGCATGCCAAAAACTATGCCGGGCAGCCGCTTACCTGCCAGGAATGCCACCATGCGCTGATCGCCTCCGCCGCACAGGTCACCTGCCAGGATTGCCACACCCAGCATGACGCCGTTTTTATGGATCAGCATGTGCAAACCTTTGGCAGCGAATGTACGGCTTGCCACGACGGCGCAGACCGCATGGCCAACTTCGATCACGCCGCAGTCTTCCCGCTGGAAGGGCGCCACGCCGCGTTGCAATGCCTGGATTGCCACCAGGCTCAGAATTTTGGCGTCGCTCAGGCGGCCTGCTCCTCCTGCCACCAGGAGCCGGCGATTCACGCTGGCTTCTTCGGGCTGAACTGCCAGGAATGCCACACCAGCGCGGGCTGGCAGCCGGCGCGCCTGATCGAACATGCCTTCCCGCTGGACCACGGCGGGCAGGCGGATGCCACCTGCGCCACCTGCCACAGCGGTGCCTATACCGTTTACACCTGCTACGGCTGCCATGAGCACAATAATGAAGCCGATTTGCGCCAGGAGCATGCCAGGGAAAATATCGGCGCCGACCGCTTCCCCGATTGCATGGCCTGCCACATCGACGGGCGAAAACCCCAGGGAGATTGAGGATTTGCGATGAAGGGTAAAATTTTCCTGATCCTGACGCTCAGCGTGCTGCTGCTGGCCATGCTGGCCATCACGGCTGGCATTGCACTGGCCACCGCCGGGCCGTTTCGACCCGGACAGGGGCTATTCCCGCTGCAATACAGCGCCGAGCACGCCTATCAGGACCTGCTGCGCGGTCCGCAGCAGCGCATTCTTTACGGCCTGACTCTGCTGGAACGCCGCATTGGCGCGCTGGACGCGGTGAGCGGTACGCCCGCCGAAATCGATGTGCTGACCGCCGTCAACAGCGAGATTGACCACACCCTCGGCTTGCTGCAAAACACCCCCACCCTGAGCGAATCCGCGCTGCGTGCCACGCTGGCGCGCGACCTGGACGGTTTGCTGGCACAACTCGACAAACTTTCCCACACGCCATCAGCCTCGCCGCAAGGTTTCGCGGGTTTCCGCAATTCCATCCTGGCGCTCAGCCTGCTGGCACACGATGCCACCATTCCGCTCGGCGACCTGTACCGCATGGCGCACGGTTATTTCTCCACCGCCGGCGAGGCTCAGCCCACCACTGGCCCCGGCACGCCCTCGCCGACCTTGCAGGTCACCATCGACCCGCGCATGGTGCTCTTCCCGCCCGGCAGCCCGGGTGCGGTGCACGCTTTCTTCCCGCTGACCGGCGCGCACGCCCTGCAGCAGTGCCAAGCCTGCCACACGCAGGGGCTCTATGCCGGCACCGCCAACCTGTGCAGCACCTGTCATGCCGCTGTGATCCCGGCCGGGCACTACAGCGGCGAATGTTCGCTGTGCCACACCACCACGGCCTGGCTGCCGGTCAACTTTAATCACCAGGCGGCCAATGCCGTCGACTGCCAGTCCTGCCACAGCAAGGTTCGCCCGGCCAACCACTACAACGGGCAATGTTCAGCCTGCCATTCCACCAGCGCCTGGCGGCCGGCCAATTTCAACCACCAGGTGGCCGGCGCGTTCGACTGCCAATCCTGCCATTCAGATAAAAAGCCCGCCAACCACTACAGCGGTCAGTGCTCGCTGTGCCACACCACCACCGCCTGGCGCCCGGCGACCTTCAATCACCAGGCCATGGGGGCGGTCGACTGCCAGTCGTGTCACGCCGACCGGAAACCGGCCAACCACTACAGCGGACAATGTTCAGCCTGCCACTCCACCAGTGCCTGGCGGCCTGCCAACTTCAATCATGCCGCCGCTGGCGCCGTGGACTGCGCTTCATGCCATTCGGCCAATAAACCGGCGAACCATTATAATGGGCAGTGTTCGGCCTGCCATTCCACCACTGCCTGGCGGCCGGCCAGCTTCAACCACGCCGCTGCCGGCGCCACCGATTGCCAATCCTGTCACAGCCGGCCGGCCAACCATTTCTCCGGGCAGTGCTCGCAGTGCCATGCCACCAGCGGCTGGACCCCGGCCAACTTCAACCACACCTTCCCGCTCAACCACGGCGGCGCAAACGGCACCTGCGCCACCTGCCATCCGGGCGGCGGCAGCGCTTTCACCTGCTTCAATTGCCATAACGAGGGCGAGCTGACCCAGAAACACAACGAGGAAGGCATCCCCGATTTCGTCAGCCGCTGCATGGATTGCCATGCCGACGGCCGCAAGCACGATAATTAGAGGTTTACTATTTATGTCCTTTACATCAATCTTCTCGAAAACCAGCCAAAAACATGAACGCCTGGCAGCCCAGGCGGTCGTCCCGGATGCGCAGCGCTGCGTGCAGTGCGGCATTTGTTCCTTCAACTGCCCGCTGGGCATCGACGTGCGCCTGCATGCACTGCAGGGCCTTGCCATCACCGAGAGCAAATGCCTGACCTGCGGCGAGTGCGTCAAACGCTGCCCGCGCGGCGTGCTGCGCTTCGACGCTGCCCCGCTCGAGCACATCCCGCTGGGAGCGGATTAATGAGCGTGTACGCCATCATTGGCAGCGGCGCGGCCGGGCTGGCCGCCGCCAACGCCATTCGGGCGCGCGATCCGGGCGGTCAGATCCTCATTCTGACCGCCGACCCGTTCGGGCATTATTCGCGCCCCGGGCTGGCATACGTATTGTCGGGCGAGGTGCCCGAAAAGCAGATTATCCAATTTCCGCGCGAGGTCTTCCTCAAGCAGCGCTTTCAGTTCATCGAGAGCGGCGTGCAGGCCATCCAACCGGCGGCGCACACCCTGACCCTGCAGGACGGTCGCCCGCTGGGCTATGACCGCCTGCTGATCGCCACGGGCGCCACCGCCGCCATCCCCGACACGCCCGGCATCCAATTGGACGGCGTGGTCAAGCTGGATTCGATGGCCGACGTGCAGCACATCCTCAAAACAGCGCGCCGCACGCGCAAGGCGCTGGTGGTGGGCGGCGGCATCACTGCCATCGAGCTGGTGGAGGGACTGGTGGCGCGCGGCATCGAGACGCATTACTTCCTGCGCGGCGAGCGTTACTGGTCCAGCGTGCTGGATGAAGTCGAATCGCGCATTGTGGAAGCCCGCCTGGTGCACGACGGCGTCAGGATCCATTATTTCACCAACCTGGTCGAAGTGCTGGGCAGCAAAGGACGGGTGAGCGCCGTACAGGCCGAGGAAAACGGCCGCCCATTTCAACTCCCCTGCCAGCTGGTGGCGGTAGCCATCGGCATTCAACCTCGCATGGAACTGGGCCAGGCAGCCGGGCTGAACACGCAGCGCGGCATTATCGTCGACGACCATTTGCGCACCTCCGCGCCGGATATCTTTGCCGCCGGGGATGTGGCGCAGGTGTATGACGCGCAGAGCGGGCAGTATCTGCTCGACAGCCTGTGGACCCCGGCCATCAACCAGGGGCGGGCGGCTGGTGCCAACATGGCGGGCGGGGATGTGGTTTACGAGAAAAAATTCCCGTTTAATGTCACCCGCCTGGCCGGACTGGTCACCACCATCATCGGTCGGGTCGGCAAGGGCGAAAAAACAGCCGCCGGGCGGCTCAAGGGCGATGCCGACGTGACCGGCATCATGCGCGGCGACAGCGAGATGTGGCGCCTTGCGCCCGAGGCGGTGGCGGCGCAGACCTATTCCGGCGACAACCGCCTGCGCCTGTACCTGCAGGATAATTTCCTGGTCGGCGCGGTGGTGATGGGCGACCAGACCCTCTCGCGTCCCATCCAGGTCTTTATCCAGGAACAGGTGGATCTTGGCGAACTGCGCGACCGCCTGGTGAGCGAAAATGCCGATCTGGCCAGGCTGCTGGGCGATTTTTGGGAGGATTACAGGGTGAAACATGCTACAAAAATCACGTGAGCTGCTGTTTGCCGTGCTCACCATGATCCTGATCACGCTGGCCTATCTGCTGGCACAAACGCTGTACGGCGCCACACCGCGCGCCAGCAGCCTGTTCGGGCACGGCCTGGGCGTGGTTGGCTTTGTGCTGATGTTGATGACCGAAACGCTTTACTCGCTGCGCAAACGCACCCGCCTGGCACGCTGGGGACAGATGTCGCACTGGCTGGAATTTCACATTTTTACCGGTCTGGTGGGACCCTTTATGGTCCTGCTGCACCCTGGCTGGCAGTTCAAAGGGCTGGCAGGCGTACTCTCGCTGCTGACGGTGCTGATCGTGATCAGCGGTGTCATTGGCCGCTACATCTATACCGCTGTCCCGCGCACTGCCGACGGCATCGAGATCGATCTGGCTGTGCTGGAGAACCAGGCCGCCCAGCTCGAGGCCGAATTGCTGGCCCAGGAACACGAACGCGAGACGCAGCCCTCGGAAAAGAGCGGGCTGGCAGCCTTTCTAGCCACACTTGGACTGGCTACACGAAATCCGGCACAGCAAAAAGCGTATCATTTGCGCGAATTGCAGCAGGAACGCAGCCGCCTGACAAACATCATCCGCAACCGGCGCTCGGCCCGCCGCCTGCTGGCGCTGTGGCACACCGTCCACATCCCGCTCGGCTTGACGCTGTTCCTGGTGGCCTTCGTCCACATCGGCGCGACAATTTATTACGCTGTGCTACTGGGGTGAATCCCATTAAGGCAAGCAACCTGCCTTACCTGGTGCAGTAGAATTAATTTTTCTGTAGTCGGGGCAATTCTCACCCTGGCGTGTGCAGGTGAATTGCCCCGACTAGTTTATTTTTACGATCCTTATGAACCAGATCGGCACCACCATCGCGGATCCTGGTCGGATGCCAGAAAATCGCTCAAACAAGCTTTTCCCAGCATGCATTTGCCGGACCTGCAGCGGTCCTGTTCTTCAGCCTGATATCTCGTTGAAAAAACATTTGGATAAGCGCGCGATGGATTTATTGCTCTTTGATCCTTTTTTCCTACTTGACATCTTATTCAACGTTCATTATACTTACATAATTCAACTATATATGAATGGTGTAAATCTTATGAACGCTAAAACCCCACATACATACGTCATCCGCGACCTCGATACGCTGCGCGTTGTCTCCGATCCGCTGCGGGCGCAAATTTTTGAGCTGTGCGCAGCGCAGGCGCGCACCGTGCGTGAGATCGCCGGGCTGCTGGGCCTGGCCCCCACCCGCCTGTACTACCACTTCAACCTGCTCGAAAAACACGGGCTGATCGAGGTGGCCGAGACGCGCACCATCGGCAACCTGATTGAAAAGAGCTACCGTTCGGTGGCGGCGAACCTGGATTTCGACCGGGAGCTGCTCAACTTCGACACCCACCTGGGCAAAGAGAATGCCTTCAGCATGGTGCGTTCGGTGCTGGATTCGACCCGCGACGATTTATTGCGGTCGATGGAAGCGCGTGCCGAGGCGCTGGTGCGAGGCGCGGCGCAAAAACACCGCGAAGTGGAACTCTCGCGCCTGACGGTTCATCTCAGCGACGAACGCGCCAGCGATTTTCTCGAGCGGTTCCAAGCCCTGGCCCAGGAGTTCGAAGCAGCCGATGCCCCCGGCGGGCAAGCCTTTGCGCTGACCCTGGCTTTCTACCCGGTGTTTTACTACCCGGGCGAGGAATCCAGCCCGCCGCCCGCCTGAGGCAGCAAAAACAAGCCGCTGGAACTTTTGCAAAAAGAGCAAGTACGCTCCTTTTGCGCTCTTTTTCCGCGCCATTTCGCATATTATTACTATTTATTGATTAACTACACGAAATTTAAGAGGTATTATGAGCATCGAACCCCCCAAAACCATGCGCCGCTTCGCCATCCTGTGGGCCGGGCAGACCATCTCGCTGCTCGGTTCCGGCCTGACCAGTTTTGCCCTGGGCGTATGGATTTATGGCCAGACCGGCCAGGCTACCCCCTTTGCCCTGACCGTTTTATTCGCCAACTTGCCGCGCATTTTGCTGGCGCCACTGGGCGGTTCGCTGGCCGACCGCCGCAACCGTAAAACCATCATGCTGCTGGCGGATACCGGCAACGCGCTGGTGACGCTGGCGGCGGCCGTGGTGGCGTTGAGCGGGCACCTGGCAGTCTGGAATATCTACATCCTGGCTGCGCTGGGTTCGGCCTTTGCCGCCTTCCAGGAGCCGGCCTTCGGCGCCTCGGTGGTCATGCTGGTGCCAAAAAAGGACCTGGGACGCGCCAGTGGGCTGCGCAACCTAGCCGAGGCGCTCAGCAGCCTGATCACCCCCCTGCTGGGGGCGCTGCTGTTCAGCCTGATCGGGCTCGGCGGCGTGATGATCGTCGATTTCGTCACCTATTTCTTCGCATTGGGCACCATGCTGGCCACGCGCATCCCGCAGCCCGCGCTGACCACCCCCACCGGTACGGGTAAAAAACAGAACTGGCTGACCGACGCGGCCTTCGGCTGGCGCTACCTGCGCCAGCGCCCGGGGTTGTTCGGGCTGCTGTGGTACTTTGCGCTGGTCAACTTCCTCCTCAACATCGTCGCGGTGCTCATCAGCCCGCTGGTGCTCTCGCGCAACCCGGCCACGGTTTTGGGCGCGGTGGAGATGGCCGGCGGCGCCGGCATGCTGCTGGGCAGCCTTTTGATGAGCGCCTGGGGCGGCCCGAAGCGGCGCATCTACGGCACGGTCGGCTTTATTGCCCTGGCCGGGGTCGCCCTGACGCTGCTGGGTTTACACCCCAGCCCGTGGGTGATCGGCGCTGGGTTCGCCCTCGGATTATTTGCCGTCCCGCTGGCTTCGGGCTCCAGCCAGGCGATTTTCGCCGGCAAGATCGAACCTGACCTGCAGGGACGAGTTTTTGCCATCCGCAGCATGATCAGCCAGTCGATGATGCCGGTGGCCTTTCTGCTGGCCGGGCCGTTGGCCGATAAAGTCTTCGAGCCGCTGATGCGGGCTGGCGGCACGCTGGCCAATTCACCTGTCGCGGCGCTGATCGGCAGCGGGACGGGCCGCGGCATGGGCCTGATGTTTGTGATCTCGGGGTTGGTATTGCTGGCCGCTACCGTGCTGGCGTGGGGCAACCCGCACATCCGCAACATCGAGGCGGAGTTGCCGGACATCCCGGTGCTTGGCAGCCTGGTCGAATAGGCGGAAGTTATTTTTTCAGGGTTTTCGTCGTCGTCCGGCCAGTTGGCCGGGTTGGCGGCAATATACAGGTGAATTGCCTGGTAGTCATCCTCGTTCCGGATGACGTGTTCATAATAATTGCGCTGCCAGACCGCCGCACCGGGCGTTTTGCGGATTTGATTGATGTGCGCGGTCACCGCGGATTTGAATGCGCGTATGATAGTTGGAATCGACCCTGCCATCGGTTTGCCGAATTGTTCAACCGTAGGGGCACGGCGCGCCGTGCCCCTACCCTCGATAATCCAAATATTCCCGTGAAAATGATTCGGCATCACCACATAATCCCCCAATTCGATTTCCGCCCGTATCGTTGCGGTTTTTTCCCATTCGTCACGTACAATTTCGCCCAAGGCGTTCAACCGCATCTTGCCGTCAACAACCTCGCCGAACAGGCATTCGCGCCCGTGCGTGACCAGGGTAATGAAATAGGCGCCGGGTTGCGAATAATCGTACCCGGAAAGGCGGATTGAGCGGCGGCGGTGGTTTTCGGGTTCAAGGGTCATATTTGATCCAATGAAAGGCCAGAGGTTATTAGGCAGGTTGCCCGCACCCGTTAGGGTGGAGACCTGCCCCTACCGATTTACACTTCTCTCCGCCACAGCCACCAACTCGGCGGCCAACCCGCCAGGCAGCGTCTTGCCCCGCCCTACCTGCCACAGTACCAGCTTTGCCAGCAGCCAGAACAGCCCATAGCCAACCAGCACGCCCAGCGCGTTCATCAGAATGTCGTTGACGTCCAGCACGCGGTAGGGATAGCCCAGCAGCAAGCCGATGCCTAGTTGGGCGGCCTCGATGCCAAAACCCACCGCCCAGGGCAGCCAGCGCAGGTCGCGCGGACGCACACGCGCCACAAAGCCGATGCCGAAGCCAAAGGGTATGGTCAGCAGGATGTTGGAAAGCAGCATGTAGCGGCTGCGCCACAGGCTGCCATAGGGACCAAAATAGAAGGGGATCAGGTTCATGCGATCGGCAAAGCTCACCTCGCGCTGCATGACGGCGCGGGTATCGGGAGAAATATCGATCGGAAACAGCGTGCCGCCGATCAGAAAAGCCATATACAGCCAGAAGGCTGCGAAGAAAACCAACCCGATCAGCGAGCGTTTGCGGCGCAACAGCCACAGCGCCAGCGCCAGCCCGGGCAGGCCAATTAGCAGGATGAAGGCATTCGCGTCGATGGAGATATTCAAGACAAGCCTCTCAGGGACGAATAAACCGATGAATTTTGAATTCTTCATAAAATCAGGGGCTTTTCAGCCCCTGATGGAATGCATTATACACTACGGATGCCGCCGGTTTTCTTTGGTATTGCCCGGATGGACGGGGTCCACCTCAATTACCGCTCTGCAATTAGAACAAACTATCCAAAAGTACGAAGCCTTTAACCCCATTTTTGAGTTACAATGGATTTCGCCTTTTTAGCGTCTGTTCTCTTTTCTTCTTATTTTTCCTCTGTATTCTCTTTATTCTCTGTGCTCTCGGTGGATAATCTTTATTTGGAGTTCTCTTGACCGATACCGCCCTGCCCGCCACCTCCGAATTCACCCTGCCCGACCGTTTTCACACCGACCGGCGCTCGCCGTGGCGTTGGGTGCTCTCGCACGCCGTGCACAACTGGCACCTGTGGCTGATGGCCATCACCGGCGCCATCACCAACGCGGTGGCGGCCGGCTGGGGACCCATGCTGATCGGGGCGGCCTTCAACTTCATCCTTTCCAAGCCGACCGACCTGAGCCTGCTGGGGCAGATCGCGGTGGTGATCGCCATTTCGCAGGGTTCGCGCGGCCTGCTGCAGTTGATGCGCAACTTCGGTTTCGAGCTGCTGGCGCAGCGCGCCGAACGCGATGTGCGCGACGAACTGTACACCTCGCTACTGGGTAAAAGCATGACCTTCCACTCGCTGCAGCCGGTGGGCGACACCATGGCGCGCGCCACCAACGATGTGCGCGAGGTCAATTTCATGTTCAGCCCCGGCTTCAACATGGTGATTGGCTCGCTGATCTTCCTGATCGTGCCGGTGGTCATGTCTGTGCGCTACCACCCCTCGCTGGTGCTCACGCCGATCCTGTTCATCATCATTTATTTCATCCTGCTGCGCCAGTACCTGCGCTCGCTGGAGCCGGTGACCGATGAAGTGCGCGTGTCGTTCGGGGCGCTCAACATGCGCCTGGCCGAGGCGCTGGACGGCATCGAAATCGTCAAGGGCTCGGCGCAGGAGGCCAGTGAAAAAGGCCTTTTCGCGCGCAACGCCAGCCGTTTCCGCAACGCGGCCGTGCGCCAGGGCGATATCGAGGCGCGGTTTCTACCGTTCCTGATGCTGAGCGTGGCCTACGCGGTGGGTCTGCTGCACGCCATTTTGCTTTACCGCCAGGGTCTGCTGCGGGTGGGCGACGTGATTGGCTACTTCGGCCTGCTGCTGATGCTCGATTTCCCCACCTTCAGCTCGATCTGGGCCTATTCGCGCATCGCGCTCGGGCTGGCCGGCGCGCGCCGCATCCTGGAAGTGATCAACCGCGAGAACAACCTCGACCAGAACAGCGCGGGCTTCAAAGGGCCCATGCAGGGCGAGATCGAGTTCGACAACGCCTGTTTCTCCTATTCAGCCAACTCGGAAGCTGCCGGCGGCGCATTGGACCTACCGGGGTATTCCGATGAAGGCGCGCGTTTGCAGCCGCCGGCCATGAGCGTGGTGCGCCCCTCCCCCGCCATCGCAAGCGGCGAAACGTGCGATTCGCTGGCCGGTCTGAGTTTCAAGGTGCCGGCTGGCAAGACCGTGGCCATCGTCGGTCAGACCGGGTCGGGCAAGACCACGCTGGCGCGCCTGGTCAACCGCACCTACGACATCAGCAGCGGCAGCGTGCGGGTGGACGGCATCGATGTGCGCGATTGGAACCTGGAGACGCTGCGGCGCGGCATTTCGATCATCGAGCAAGATATCTTCCTGTTCTCCTCAACGATTGGTGAGAACATCGCCTTCGGCCAGCCTGGCGCCACGCCGGAACAGATCGAGACCGCCGCCCGGGCCGCCCAGGCGCACGATTTCATCATGACCTTCAGTGACGGCTACCAGACCGTGGTGGGCGAACGCGGCGTGACGCTCTCGGGCGGGCAGCGGCAGCGCATTGCCCTGGCGCGCGCCTTTTTGACCGATCCGCGCATCCTGATCCTGGACGATTCAACCTCGGCCATCGATTCAGCCACCGAAGACAACATCCAGCGCGCCATTTACCAGGCCGCCAAAGGCCGCACCACCCTGATTATCACCCACCGCCTGTCGCAAATCCGCTGGGCCGACCTGATTGTGGTGCTGCGCCAGGGGCGCATCGCCGCCATCGGCACACACGAGCAGCTGCTGCAAAGCAGCGAAGCGTACCGGCGAATATTTGCGGGGTAGCTTTTAGCGATTAGCTGTTAGCGATTAGCGGTTAGCCATTAGCTTTTAGCTGAAGAAGAGAGCAGGCATGAAGGATTTTCACAAATTGGATGTGTGGCAAAAGGCGCATTTTCTTACATTGGAGGTTTACAAGCAAACAGTAAGCTTTCCAAGAGAAGAAATTTACGGCCTGACGAATCAGATACGCCGAGCAGCAGTATCCATCCCGGCGAATATTTCCGAAGGCTGCGGTCGCGAGGGAGAACCGGAACTCGCCCGCTTCCTCCAGATAGCCATGGGTTCAGTCAGTGAATTGTCCTACGAGTTAGAACTTGCCCGTGATCTTGGCTACCTAACCACAGAACGTTACCTGAATCTTGCCGATAACCTTCAAGAAATTGGCAAAATGCTAAATACCCTTATCCAACGCATCCGCTCCTCCATAAACACAAATCGCTAATAGGTTTAAGCTAACAGCTAAAAGCTAACCGCCAAAGGCTAAAAATGGGCTTTTTTGAAGGTCTCGACGCTGAAAAATACGACCGCCAATACTCCGACCGGCAGCTTGCCGTGCGGGCGGCGGCTTACTTTAAACCGGTCCTCAAAATCCTGGCCGGGCTGGTCATCCTGACGCTGGTGGTGGCGGGCTGCGGCGCGCTGCTGCCGATCATCGTTTCGCGCGGCATCGATCTGATCAAGACCTCGCCGGCGGCATCGCCAGCGCTGCTCATTTCCGGCGCGGTGCTGCTGGTGGGCGTGGGCGGTTGGGTGGCCAACTGGGGCGCCCGCCGGCTAGCCGTACGCGCCATCGCCACGGTGGTCTACCAGCTGGCGGTGGATGCCTTCGAAGCGGCCGCCTCGCATGATTTATCCTTTTACGACCAGTTCCCCTCCGGTAAGGTCGCCTCGCGCATCACCTCCGACACGCAGGACTTTGGCCAGCTCATCACCCTGATCAACGATACCGCCGCCCAACTGGTGGAATCGCTGATTCTAGCGATCGTATTGTTCACGGTGGACGTGAAGTTGACCCTCTACCTGCTGGCAATCGTACCGCTGGTGGTCGCGATGACGGTTTTCTACCGCACGCTGGCGCGCCGGGTAACACGCAACGGCATGCGCGCCATGGCCAATGTCAACTCCACCATCAAAGAGACCGTCAGCGGCATCTCGGTGGCCAAGAATTTCCGCCAGGAAGGCCACATTTACGAAGAATTCACCCGGGCCAACCGCACCGCCTACAACGTCAACGTCCGGCGCGGGCTGGTGCTGACGCTGGTTTTCCCGACGCTGAATGCCATGGCCGGCCTGATCACGGCAGCTTTGGTTTATTTCGGCGGGATGTCGGTGGCGGCCGGCGCCGTGACCATCGGAGCCTGGTACCTGTTCCTGATGTCCTTTGACCGCTTCCTTTTCCCGGTGCTGAACCTGGCCTCGTTTTTCACCCAGGTACAGAACGGCCTCTCGGCGGCCGAGCGCGTCTTTGCCCTGATCGATGCCGAGCCGGCCGTCACCCAGGTGGATGCCCAGCCGGCCGGCGAACTGCGCGGCGAGGTGGAATTCAATCACGTCATGTTCGAATACAAAAGCGGCGAGCAGGTGCTGGACGATTTCAGCCTGCACGTGCAGCCCGGCGAAACGCTGGCGCTGGTGGGGCACACCGGCGCGGGCAAATCCTCCATCGCCAAGCTGATTGCGCGCTTCTACGAATTCCAGTCCGGCAGCATCCGCATCGACGGGCGCGACATCCGCACTTTCGACCTGACCGACTACCGCAAGCGCCTCGGCATCGTCTCTCAATCGCCGTTCCTCTTTTCCGGCACGGTGCTGGAGAACATCCGCTATGCCAAAACGGATGTTTCACGCGATGAAATTGAATCGATTGCGCATCAGATCGGCGGCGGCGAGTGGCTGGAAACGCTATCCGACGGGCTGGACAGCGAGGTGGGCGAGCGCGGCGCGCGGCTTTCGATGGGACAGCGCCAGCTGGTTTCGCTGATGCGCGTGCTGGTGCAAAAACCGGCCATCTTCGTACTGGACGAGGCCACTGCCAGCATCGACCCCTTCACCGAATGGCAGATTCAACAGGCACTCAACCTGATTTTGAAACGCACCACCAGCATCCTGATCGCCCACCGCCTGTCCACCGTGCGCTCCGCGGACCGCATCATCGTCATCGAGAAGGGGCGCATTATTGAGGAAGGCAGCCATGAAGGGCTGCTGGCGCAGGGCGGGCACTATGCCACGCTCTACAACACTTACTTCCGCCACCAGTCGCTAGAGTACGTCGAGCAGGCGCGCGAGAAATTGGCGGTAAGCGATTAGCATTTAGCTATTAGCCATTAGCTATTATCTGTTAACGATTAGCCATTAGCAATTAACTGCCTGCCCTTACTGATCTTGCAAGGGAAGAGGGTTAGCCATTAGCTTTTAGTCGTAGGTTGGGCCTGCCCTGGAAGGGTTGAGCCGCTAGCCCACCCTTTTATTTTTCCATTCACCGCTGCCGACCCTTGACTGGCGAAACTCAACAATTCCGACCAAATTGTTGGGTTTCGGGTCAGGCACTTCTTGCTAAAGGCACTTCTTGCAGCTGTCGTTGACCTGATCGAGCCCTCAACCCAACCTACCCTGAAAATACTTTTGGCTGCCATTTGCGATTTGTAGCAGCGGGTCGCGACCCGCAGCGACCGGATTCCATGAGATTTTCATGTCATCCTGAGCCGCAGGGTAAGGATCTCATACATCATCATGAAATGAGCTCACCCATGCTTGCATGCCAGGTTTAGGTTGGGCCTGGTCTGCCCCCCCCATCCCGGTAAAGGGTTGAGCGTTAAAAACACACTTCGGCTTGTTCAACTCACCGCCGCCAAATCATGCCTGGCAATAGCCAACAAATGCCGCCACCACCGCACGTTAGACACGGTTTTCCATTTTGCAACTAATTAACAACCATATTGTGCGATTCTTCACGTATTAATGTATGTATACTCATTTCATCGTTCATAAATAAAATCATCTTTTCAGACAATTCAGTCGTTTCCCTGGGATTCTTTTCACGCTGCCGCATCCCCGGCGACCAATCTCCTCCTCCTCATTGTCGAATCAAGGAGTTCATCATGAAGAAGTTTTTCGACGGCACGCAGGGCATCCTCCTGGTGGTTGCCCTGCTTTTGGTTACCGGCATAACCTCCGGTGTCTATCCAGCCAGCGCGCAAGCCCCCACGCCTTCCGCATCGGATGAGGGCGATCCGACTCTCGACCCGGTGGAACCCGTTCTGCCGACACCTGTGACAGCGGATATCCCCGCTGGTAACCAAACGGCCACCGGTGGTTCGCTTGCCTTCGAAACGCCGGAAGGGGTTCAACCCGACATTATGCCAAAATTATCTCCGGCAGCCTGCCTGCAAGGACCCGGTGAATGGGAATTAATGACCCCGCTTTCCACACCGTTTTACGGAGCGGGGGTGGTGAGTGACGGCATCTATGCTTATGTCGCCGGAGGCAACACGATTAGTGGCGCAATCAATACTCTGACCCGCTACAATCCCCAGGACAATTCCTGGACGTCACTAGCCAATTTGCCGACCGCAGTCTATGACGCGCTTGCCATTTATGCCGAAGGCAAGATTTTCCTGCTGGGAGGACAGATCGACAGTTCAACCATCGTCAACCTGGTACAAATTTATACCATCGCAAGCAATTCATGGACAACTGGGCATATCATGCCAGGCACCCGTGCACAGATGAGCGGCGGATATGATTCCGGCATCCTCATTGCTGTCGGCGGCCTCGATTCCGCAGGCTTAACTCCGCAAAACCAAACCTGGCGTTACTCGATTGCTGCAAATTCCTGGGCAACATCGGCTGCCATGCCGGCTGCCCTTGGTGGAGCTGGTTCCGGCATGGTAAATGGTCATCTCTTCGTCATCGGCGGCCGCGACACAACCCATACCAGCCTGACTACGGTATACGACTATTCGGTTGCCGGCAACTCCTGGAGCACCAAAGCGCCTATCCCTGTAGGGGTAAACTTCCCTGGAACCGCGGTGTACCTTAACCGGATCTGGGTGTTTGGAGGCGGCGATCCATTCGATGGAATTACCAACACGCAGATTTATGATCCATTCTATAATACGTGGTCGGTCGGTCCGGCATTGAACAGCGGACGATCCTTTCAGAACGGCGTCGCCATGCGCAACCAGATCATCTCCATCGGCGGATGGGGGACGGATTATTCCAATGTCGTCGAGGTTGCCACACAACCGCTGCTGAACGTCCTGATTGTCTATTCGGATGCGGGGATAAAGCCCACTACGCTGCAATTCGATTTGATGGCCCAGCCCGGAATCGGCCAGGTGGACACCTTCAATGGGCAGGTTGTCACGCCAACGCTTGCCGACCTCAAGGCGTATGATATTGTCGTTCCATTCAGTAACGCTGGCTGGGCGAACGCTGTTACGCTCGGCAACATCCTGGCAGATTATCAGGATTCCGGCGGCGTGGTCGTTGGCCTGGCTTTTGATTGGAACAATGCCTTAAACAATATGATCACCGGCCGCTGGCTAACGGATGGTTATTCGCCTTTCAATCCAACAACAACGACTGCTTTTTCAACCGTGTCGCTGGGAACAATCCAGCGGACTGGCCATCCACTACTGGCAGGCGTGAATGTTTTATCTGTTTTTTACCACCTGAATGTGACAGCGACAGCCGCCACCGTTCAGGTAGCCGCATGGAGCGACGGAAATATCGCCCTGGCATATAAAGGCCGCGCGGTTGGCATCAACGCCTACCTGGGTGATTTTGCCGGTCAATGGAGCGGCGATTTCGCTGCGATCATCGCAAATGCCGGTTACCTGCTGCGCGCTGGCAGCCCGACCTGCGTCTCAACCTCCTGCCAGGGTCCCACCGTCATTGAAGGCGCAATTACCGACACCGACCTAACTCAGACAGATCGGATCGTCCGGGGAGATCCTGCATCGACCTGTGCCTCGCCGCAATCCTGCTCAGCTTTTGGCAGCGGGGATAGTTTTCACTATGATGTCTATCCCTTCGTCAACAACTCCAGCACCACCCAATGTGTATCCGTAAAGGTTGATGCTAAAACTTGCATCGATACGCATTACCTTCAAAGCGCTGCCTACCTGGGTGCGTACAACCCGGCCAACCAGTGCAGCAACTTCCTGGGTGATATTGGCGCCAGCCCAACACCAATTAAATCGTACTCCTTCTCGGTGGCAGCCTGGCAATCGTATAGTGTGGTCGTTCTGAATTCCGTTACTGGCAACCTCTGCCCGGGCTACACGGTCACCGTCACCCCGCAGCAGTGCGACTTGCGCGAAATGTTTCTTCCGTTGATTCAGCGCTAAAGGACGAACGTCAAATCATACCTGGCGGCCGGCGAAAATTCGCCGGCCGCTTTTCAACCGGCCAGGCCTTGAATGCCAGGGAATCCATGAAGCTGAGCATGGTGCATATGGCGACTCATTGAGGAGGCTTCTGGCTGTCCTGAAAGAGCAACCTTCCTCTACCTAAATATAGCTCATTTTAATTTATGAATGGCTACGCGCAATTTTATGGTATCCACTACCCATCGCACGATCAGGGATCAGGATAGTTTTGATGGATTTGACAGCCTTACTTGTCATATTGCCTAGTTTACTTGACATTTCCTTAATTATTGTTATACTGAGAGCAAGGAATACAAACCATGTCAACCTTTCGACTCGGGAACCGCCTCAAGGTGGCGCGGGCAGAACTGAACATTTCGCAGGAGGAGCTGGCGTCGCTGGCTGGCGTGACTCGCCAGACGATCAGCTCGATTGAAACGCGCCAGTACATCCCATCCGCCCTGCTGGCCTTTATCATCGCAAAAAAGTTGGGGAAACCCGTGGCCGAGTTATTCTTTTTGGAAGGAGAGGAAGAATGAAAAACGAGCCCATTCTGCGCGATGAGCGCTATTACGCGGTGGAAAACGCCAGCTACAAGATCGGATTTATGATCCTGACCTACGGCCTGTTCGGCCTGATCATTATCCGCTCCCTTTTCTTCCAGCAAAGCAACTGGGATCTGTTCGGCCTGATCATCGTCGCCAGCCTGGCCGCCACCATTTACCAGGGAGTCCACAAGGTGCTGCCCTTCTCCTGGAAGAAGATGATCCTGTATATGGTAGGCGTGGCCCTGCTATCCGCCCTCACGACCTTCCTCTTCGTTACGTTGAAGAAATAGGCACAATTGTCCGTATTAAATCATTAAAATAATGCCTATGCGCAATTTGATGGATTCCAATTTGCCCGCAAGTTGATTCCGGCATGCCTTCGCAGTATGCTGATGTTGTGAAAACCCTGTTTTCGCGCATCTGGTGGATCGCCCTGCTGCTAGTTGGCGCCGCAGCGCTGCTGTATTTCCTGCTGCCGTTTGGGTTGTTGCCAAAAGCGGCTTCGCCCAATTGCGGACCCGAGCACCGGCGTTGGCTGGAAATCCGCCCGCAAAGCACAGCCGATTTCCTGCAATACCTGCGCGACCATGAACGCGAATTGTTCACCAGCGGCCAGGTGCCGCGTCTGGATGCGCTGTCCGCCGATTACACCTTCACCATGGACGTGACGGTCGATTATGAACAATTGGCAGCGGAGATAAAGGTGGAAAAACGCCTGGGTTACACCGTTTATTCGCTGAGCTATCACCCCCCTGCTTGCAATTCAACACAGTTTTACACCCTCAAAATCACCAGTCTCGGCATCGCCTCGCTGTACGGCTGCTGCGGCGTGTGAGGGTCGAGATCTGAAAAATGTTGCTGTTCAAGGTGCCTTTTATTACTTTGTGGCCATTTTGATTTAATATACAATATCAAAGGTTCGCGCCTGGGTTTCATCCCGCTTCAGGTAGCAAAGCGCGCACCAATCCCTCTTTGACAGGAACAATCGATATGCCAACTTTTCTCGCCATCCTGGCCGTTTTGGCCACCCTGGTCCTGGTTTACCTGTTTATTTTCCGGCCCTGGTACCTGCGCTGGGGCGCCACCCCCGCCGAGACCGCCCTGGCGCTGCCCGGCGACGAACTGGTAACGCCAGTCAAACTGCAATCGACCCGCGCCATCAGCATCCACGCCCCGGCTGAAAAGGTTTGGCAGTGGCTGGTGCAGCTGGGACGCGGGCGCGGCGGCATGTATTCGTATGAATGGCTGGAAAACCTGGCCGGCTGCGACATTCACAACGTCTACCAGGTGCGCCCGGAGTTGCAACATTTGCAGCATGGCGACGTGGTCAGTTTTGGCCCCAAGGGCTACCCGCAGCCGCCGGTCACCATGGTGGAAGCAGGCAAACTGCTGCTGCTGGGGGATGCCGTGGGCGGCACGATGGGCTGGTACCTCTTCCCGCAAGCGGACGGTACCACCCGCCTGGTGGCCCGCCAGCGCAATACCTACAATAATACGGTTGGCTCAATCATGTGGCACATCACCGAACCGATCAGCTTCGTGATGGAGCAAAAAATGCTGCGCACGCTGCGCGACCTGGCAGAGGGCAGGCACCCGGGGCTAAAAACGGCCTGAGAGTGCCCAGAGCCGGGGCCGCGGACGGAAGATACGGCGACCGGTTTTCGCCGTATTGATCTACTTTTGTCCACAAATACTTGGCTATACGAATTTTGTAGATGAGTTTTCCATGCACCAAGTCACTGAAGAGCCTGGCAGTGCTTTGCAGTGGAAAAATTGGGCAAACTGTATTCGGTATGCGGTATTCAGTATACGGAAATAAGTATTGAAAAACATTTTCAATAAGCTTTTTCACCTCATACCGCATCAACGCATACCTTTTTAAACAAATACCCAGTTCGGCGGCTCGCGACGTCGGTTCTGCGGGGGATGGTACAATACACAATCATCTCCCGTGATTACACCCCCCTTCGAACAGCCATGCCCGCAAGCCGACCTACGTATCGTGGCTGACTAACGCGAGGCTGCAAATCATTCAATAAAGATCTAAGGTTATTTGTAGAATAATAATCTGCATCAACGAATACCAATTTGACGAATACCTCATCAACTCATACCGCATCCACTCATCCCTCATCAACCCCTCCCCCCAACCATGAAAACCATCGCCGTCGCCTCCACCAACCCGGTAAAAGCCCAGGCCGCGCTGCGCGGCTTCCAGCGCATGTTCCCCGCCGAAACCTTCAGCGCATTGCCCATCTCCGTGCCGTCCGGCGTCAGTGACCAGCCCATGAACAGCGCGGATACGCTGCAGGGCGCGCTCAACCGGGCCGCCGCTGTTCAAGCGCTGCAGCCGCAGGCCGATTTTTGGGTGGGCATCGAGGGCGGCGTGGAAGAGGATGGCGGCGGGCTGGCGGCATTTGCCTGGGTGGCAGTCCTGTCAACCTCTGCCAGCGGCCAGGCGCGCACGGGCACCTTTTTCCTGCCGCCGCGCGTGGCCGAACTGGTGCGCCAGGGTAAAGAATTGGGCGAGGCGGACGACATCGTTTTCGGCGCGGTCAATTCCAAGCAGCAAAACGGCGCCATCGGCCTGCTCACCGGCGACGTGATCGACCGCGCCGCGCTGTACGAACACGCCGTGGTGCTGGCGTTGGTGGCATTCAAGAACCCTGCGCTGTATCAGCCCCCGGCCGGCTAGATTGATCCGGAATAAAGAAAAACTATCCTCTTATCTTCTTCCTTACTTCTTCTCTTAATTTCTTCTCTGTGATCTCTGTGGCTCTGTGGTAAAAACCTTTGGAGTAAATTTCCCCCACCACCTTTCAAGCAACCATTTTCCCAGCTCAACGCGCGCCGAACGCCAGCGCGCCCGCGCCGCGGTCAACTCCCCTGCCCCCACCCCTGCCGGCGTGAAGCGGTCGCGCAGGTAGAGCCCGGTCAGCAAACCGGCGGTCTCCTGCAGGCGCGGATATGCGCCCAGGGCCGGCTGGCAGCTGCCGAGAAATTCCAGCGGCGTGACATTGGCGGGCGCGGAGCAGCCGCCCCAGGCCAACACGCTGCGCAGCCGCCAGTACAGGCGTCCGGCAGGATTGCGCGATCCCCTGGCACCGCGCTGGAACCGGACGATCGCTGCCAGCAGCACCAGCACCCCTGCTCCCGCCAGGATGCCAGCCCCCAGCAGAACCTGGCGGATATTGAAAATCACCGGGCTGGACTGCGATGGGGTAACCTCCGAGCTGGCAGTCTGATTTGCCCGGTTGTACCGCGGCGCCTGGAAAGCCGGGGTGGGCTCGAATTCGATCCAACCGTAGCCGGCAAAATAGACCTCCACCCAGGCGTGCGCCGCCGAAGCCGGTACGCGGTACATGCCGCGCCCGAAATCGTAATCGCCGTTGAGGTAGCCCACCGCCACGCGGGCAGGTACTCCCTGCGCGCGCAGCAGCACCGCCATGGCCGAGGCAAAGTGGCTGCAAAACCCGGCCCGCGTATCAAACAAAAAGTCATCCACCACGTCCGCGCCGGCCGCGGCCGGCGCCACGTTCAAATCGTAAGGGTAAGTCACCCGGAGGTAATCCTGCACCGCCACAGCCTGGTCATAGGCGGTGGTTTGACCCTGCGTGATGCGCCCTGCCAGGTCGCGCACGCGCTGCGGCAGGCTGGCCGGCAGCTGGGTGTACGCCGCCAAGAGGTCCGGCGGGATGTGCTGCGGATCAGCACCGCGCAGGGCGGCCGCATCCACCCTGGGCACCCAGGAAATCACCCGGTAGTACCCGGACATGCCGGCCACCATTAATGAGCCGTCCGGAATGATGGCGTACAGCCCGACTCCGGCGGCTTCAAAGGGTTGGTTGGCGGCGAAAGCCATGGCGCCCGGCGTGCCCGGGATTTCAATGGTCTGTTCCAGGGCGTAATGGCGTGCCAGGGTGGGCGGCTGGCTGCGCAGCGGATCTTTGCCGCGCAAATCCAGCGCCGCCGCCAGCCATCCACGCCCGGTATACACCGCCATGATGCCGCCGCGCCAATAATGCCGCGCCGATTGGCCGGCTGCCGCAGCCAGGCCGGATTGAGGCGGCGGAGGCGGTGCCTCGTTGGTGCCAACCCACAGCACGGTTTCATCGCCGGTTGGCAGGTGGGCGCCGATGGTGCTCAGGTCGATCGACGCCGCCGGCAGCAGGCTGGGGCCGGTCTGCGCGCCTGTTTGCGCCGTGACGGGATTTTCTTCCGCGGGCGGTTCCAACCAATTGCGCACCTGCTGCCAGCCCTGCGGCGAAAAGGCGAGCGGAGCAGCCCGCGCCAGCAGCATCAGCCCCAGCGCCAGCGTGGCAGCCGCGGCCGTCCATTCGAACGACAGCCCGTCGGGAAAATCAACCTTACAGTGTTCCCATTGGGCAATGCGGCCGCGGTAATGACTGGCGGCCAGCAGCAGGACACTCACCAGGGTGAAATAAGCCAGCAGCCACAGGTTCTGCCCGCTGGAGTAACCGACCGTAGCCAGCAGCAGCCAGGCGGGCAACAAACCAATGAAGGGCCGCCCGCGCCGGGTGAAACAGGCCAGCCAGGCCAGCAAATTCCATCCCAAAACCAGCAGGACCAGCAGCGGCAGGCCAGAATCAAAGTTAGGCAACCCCTGGCGGGCCAGCTGCAGCCAGCCGCCAAGGCGCTGAACCAGCACTTCGAGGCGCTGATCGATCAATAACAGCGCTTCCAGAAAGGATAACCCGCGCATCTGGGCCAGGGCTGGCAGAGGCTGCGCAATGGCTTGTAAGGCGACTGCCGTGGAAAGAAGCAGTGAATAAAGCGCGTTGAACCAGCCCGGCCAGCGGGTGCGCGCGAGCAGCAGCCCGCACAGCAGCCCCGGCCAAACCACCCAGCCAGGCTGCACCAGCCGGTCCAGCCAGACCGCATCATTGAGCCCCAGCGCCGCCAGGGCCGCCGCGGCTGCCAGCAGCAGCAGCACCGGCCAGACGGGCGCCAGTTTTGGCCACAGCCTCCCCCACAGGGATTGCAGTAGCGCCTTCATTGAGGCAAACCCTCCACAGCGCGCGGCCGCTGGCGCACAACTGCCCGCCCGGTGGCCGTGGTGATGTATTCCCAGCGGCGCAAGGCGCCGAATGCGCCGCTCACCGGGCGCACATCCCCGCGCCGCACCACCTCCGCCGGAAAACCCATCTGGCGCACCAGTTCAATCATAGGGGCGGCTGGCGTTTTCCCGCCGAAGGAGAGCGGATCGAGCAGCAGCACCTCGCCCGGCTGCCCGCCGGGACTGGCGGCCAGGTTTTGCAGCGCGGGCAGCCAGTCGCCGGCCGCATCCGGCGTCACCAGCACGAATAGACTGCGGCGCGAGATCATCTTTTCCGCGCTGGAGAGCGTCTCGGACAGGGATTGCGGCGCATCCGCCTGCACCTGGGCCAGCGCGCGCAACAGGCGCGGAAATGCCGCCGGCCCGGTCACAGGCGGGAGGATGTGCGGCCTGGACCCGAGCGCCAGCAGCCCCACCGCCAAACGTGCCCGCAGCAATTGATCGGCCAGGGAGGCCAGCAGCACCACCATCATCTCCAGGGTCGAGTCTTCGGTTGCGACCGCCTGATCCGCCGCGGTGCTGATGCCCAAATGAGCACCCGGCGATAGATCTGGAATCAACCAGATGGAAGAGACCGCTTCGGGATCAAAAACGCGCGTATACAGCGCGTTCTTGCGGGCCGAGGTGGGCCAGTGGATGAAGCGCAGCGCATCGCCGGGCAGGTAGGCGCGCGCGCTGGCTGCCGTAACAGTGTCGGCCCCCAGCATGCGGCGCAGCGGACGCTGGTCGCCGCGCGTGCGGCCGCC
>CAZHYQ010000025.1:0-33178 GCA_964536805.1 uncultured Longilinea sp. | reverse complement strand
ACCAACCTGTTCCGCGTCTTCAAGATCCGCCGCAAGGAGGAAGCCTGCAAGAACTGCAGCCTGTGCTCTCGTTCCTGCCCGATGAATCTGCCGGTCAACACCGCCAAAGTCATCCGCGACCCGCAGTGCATTTCCTGCCTGGAATGCACCACCGAGGCTGTTTGTCCGGCGCCCAGCGCGTTGGAATTCTCCGCGGGAGGCAAATAACCCATGCGACTCACTGCCAAACCCCTGGCTATCATCATCCTGGCTGTCATCTTCGGCGGCGTTTTGGTCACGAGTGCCTTCAACTGGTGGAACACCGAATCCAGCAAGGTCCCAGCAAAATTCACCACCGGCGAGGCCGCCGGGCAGTACAATCCGGCTGACATTCGCGGCTCCTACACCTTTGGCGACATTGAAAAGAATTTTGCCGTCCCCGCCGGTCAACTGGCCGCTGCCTTCGCCTTGCCCGCCGCCACCGACCCGGCCAGCTTCAAGGTTAATCAGCTCGAAACGCTCTATACAGGCCTTGAAGTCGAGATCGGTACCGCTTCGGTGCGCCTGTTCACCGCCTTCTACGCCCGCCTGCCCTACGACCTGACCGCCGAGGAGAGCTACCTGCCCCGCCAGGCGGTCGAGATCCTCACGGCGCTGGGCACGCTCAGCCCCGAGCGGCTGGCCTACCTCGAAACGCACACCGTTGACCTCGCTTCACCGGCTGCCGTTTCAACTTCCCTGCCGCCTGCTGCCGAAAGCACTCCCTCCCCGCAGGTCGTTGGTACCCCGGAGGCGGACCATACCCCGCAGGCCGTGGACGGCACGGTGCGCGGCAAGACCACTTTCCAGGAATTGCTCGACTGGGGCGTGCCGCTGGAGCGCATCGAAGCCGTGCTGGGCAGCCCCATGCCCGCACCGGGCGTGGTGATCAAGGATTACGTCACCGCGCAGGGCAAGGAATTCGCCGCCGTGCGCGATGCCCTCCAGGCGGAGGTCGACGAAGTATTAAAGAAATAAGGATTATTCTGCGCAGGGGCGGGTCTCTGACCCGCCCCACAGCCGTAACCATTATTTTCGTTCAACCCCGGTCAAAAACCTCTCCGATTAAAGCTAAATGCGTGCAGTATTTTCCCTCAGAACGCATCACACATCACTCAGCCCTTCCAGATACCCGTATCTCTTTACCCTCCTTTCCGTCTTAAGATTAAAGCATGGATGAACCCCGGCTGCTGCAAGGCGCTCGCGCATTTGACCCGGATTGTCTTGCGGAACTCTACGACCGCTACAGCCCCGAGTTGTATGCCTTTGCCTGGCGGCTGCTGGGCGACACCGGTCTGGCCGAAGATTGCATTGCCGATACCTTCACCCGTCTGCTGTCGGTCCTGCGGTCAGGCGGCGGACCCTCTGACCACCTGCGTGCCTACCTGTACCGCAGCGCGCACAATTGGGCCACCGATCACTACCGCCGCAAGCCGCCCGCCGACCTGCCGGAAAATATGCCAGATGGCGATCCACTGCCCGAATGGCAGGCTGATCAGGCCCAACGCCAGAAGCGGATGCGCGCCGCCTTGCTGGGATTGACTCCTGATCAACGCCAGGTCATCCTGCTGCGCTTCTACCAGGGGCTAGATCCAGAAGAAACCGCGGCTGCTGTCGGCCGCCCAACCGGAGCAGTCAAATCGCTCCAGCACCGTGCCTTGGCTGCCCTGCGCCGTCTGCTGTTGAATGAGGATGTGGAATGATGCCATCACCTGAAGAAAATGATCCGCAACTGGAACGTTGGCTGGAGAGTTTGCGCTCTGTGCCTGCACGCGATCCCCAACGCGCCGCCAGCGCGCGCACAGCCTTTTTTGCAGCGGCAAATGAAATCCAACCCGTATCCAGCGCGCCTCAATCGCGTCTGAATCATTGGAAGAACACCATACGGGGCTTCTTCCGGCCCCAACAGGAGAGAAAACCAATGTTCAGCACCTTTGGCACTTTAATGTTAATCGCTGCTTTGCTGCTGGGGGGTGGCGGTGTTACCGCCGCGGCGGCGCAAACGGCCAGTCCGGATAGCATGCTTTATCCCGTCAAGGTTTGGAGCGAGGATGTGCGCTATTCCATCACCAGCGATAATTCCACCCGGCTCAATTTATCTCTGGAATTTGCCAACCGGCGCATGGCCGAGATCCAGAAACAGCTTGCAGCCGGCGAAACACCCGCGGACGCTTTGCAATTGCGCCTGCAGAACCAGCTTGAACTGGCACTGCGGCTGGCGGCCGGCCTTCCACCCGAGCAGGCTACCGGCGCGCTGTTGCGCGTACAGTCCGCTTTCCAGAATCAACTGCGCGCCGCCGAAGCCTGGCAGGTCGCCGATCCGGCTGGCGAGCTGGTGCGACAGCAGGTGCGCGCCATGCTGCAGGAACGCCTGGCCCTGTGTGAAGAAGGCTTGCAGTATCCGGTTCAATTGCGCCAGCGGCTGAAGGAACGGTTACAGAACCAGATCCACCCTGAACCGACCCTTTCCGGTGAGGGCAGCCTCAACCCGTGGACCGACACCACCCCCACCTCCGGCTCAGGCTATGGCCTCGGCCCGGGCGACAATCAGAACCCGTGGACCGACGGCACGCCCACTCCTGGCTCAGGCTACGGCCCCGGCCCCGGTGACAACCAGAATCCCTGGACGACTGGCACCCCCACACCCGGCTCAGGCTACGGCCCCGGCCCCGGTGACGGCACCCCGATCTGCGAAAATTGCACCCCCGGCACGGGTCCCGGCCCAGGCGATTGCACGCCGACCTGTGAGAGCTGCACGCCCGGCGTAGGCGCAGGTCCCGGCCCGCAGCCGACCGGCACTGGCGGCAGCGGCGGATCGGGCGGCTCGAATGGCGGCCAACCCTGACCCATTCTGATTTACAAAAAGACCCTGAAGGACTGAAAAGCCTCAGGGTCTTTTTTCTAACTTAGCGTACTTCAATCGTCAGGCTGATCGTCTGCAGCGGTGGAACGTCCGGCTCAAAGGAACGGAAATAGCCCAGCTTCAATGTGGTTGTGCCGCTCTTCAAGGCCTTGAAACGCAGCACTTCCCAGCCTCCCACCCCCACCATCGGCGTGCTGGACGGCGGCGCCCCAATGTATTCCGGATCGCCGGTGCCTTCCAGAATGGTGTCATCGACCTCCACTGCGCCCCAGCCGTAACCCGTGGTCGGGTTGGATTCGAGCTTCAACGCCAGCACCTGGCCCACGTCCAGCGTCACCGCCGTGCCATCGGCCACGTTTTCCAGCATGATCTCAGAATAATCGGCCTCTTCCGGCTTGCACGCCGCCAATGAAAGCATCAATGCCGTGCTCACCGTTACGACCCATAAAAACCGCTTCGCATTCATCTCTGTTCCCTTCTCGCTGAATTGCATCACCGGCAAGACGCCGCCTGCAGGCAAAAGGTTCCATGCGGGGTAACTCGTAGTGACGTCGTAGTCGTTCAGGATCGGAAGAGCTCTCACCCATGAAGAGCTCTCATTGCGTGGAACCGTTCCAGGATTGATTTGGCAAATCGCATTATGAATGCTACACTTTTTGTTATGCCTGCCGAAAAAAGGTATTTCACATTAAAGGAAATCAACGAGGACAATTTTGCTTCAATAAAAATTGTGTCAGATTTTGGCTACGATCAAGCTCATCTTCCACCACTAATTTTTAAAATGCATTTTCTTCAACGAATCGAGGTTAAATTCGGAGAGATAATTGAAATCCCGGACGATATTCGTAATTTAAAAAACTTGCAGGTGCTTTATTTACAATCGAATAAGATAGGCCGAGTGAGTAATCAAATTGGCCAATTATCGAAATTGAAGAGACTTCGTCTATTTGGCAATAAGATAAGGGATATTACTCCAATTTGCTCAATTCCGAATTTAATCGAACTCGAAATAGGCAGAAACGAAATAAAATCAATACCTGATGAAATTGGAAATCTAAAGAAACTAAAGAAACTGGATTTGGGAAATTTCTTCTATTCAAATGAAATTGAACGTGTTTCTCCTCAAATTGGATTACTCGAAAATCTTGAATATTTATCAATTCATGGGGCAAGACTTGAGATTATTAACGAATCCATCGGAGAACTCGCAAAACTTAGAAATCTTTCCATTCGTAACTCACACGTAAATAATTTAGGATTTGATTTTGATAAGCTTCAAAATCTGGAAGTGGTAGATTTTACGAACAACAATATTCCTTGCTTATTAGTAAACCTATCTAGGGCAATAAATGTAAAATCAATTTACATTGACAATAATCCAATCAAGGAAATTCCCGAATCTGTTCTTCGCCTGCCTAAACTAAGAACTTTTGGGATTTCAGGAACCCAAATCGACCTGGATACTATCGAAACCTATAAAAGAAAGTATCCAAACATAAAATTTCTCACAGATCACAGTTATTTTTCAGAAACATTTAGAAATAACGCTCGATAACTACCAACTGACCCTGTTTTTTCGATCCGTGGTAGCTTATCTGAGGAATAACACGTCGTGACGTAGTCGTTCAATCTCTTGGCCATCAAAAAAAGCATCCCGGAGAAATCCCCCCCAGAACGCATCAACTTCATCTCTTTTTTTATTCTGCATTCAGCATTCAGCATTCAGCAATTCTTCCTCACTCCCCACTCACCGTCTCATACCCCGCCGCGATCCACTGGTTGATCCCGCCGGCCATGCTGGTCACGTTCCCGAACCCGGCCGCCTTCAAAATGTCGCGCCCGGTCGCGCTGCGGTTGCCCGAGCGGCAGTACACCAGCACCGGCTGATCCTTGGGCAGCTCATCCACCCGCGCCTGCAATTCGCCCAGCGGGATCAGCGTCGCGCCGGGGATGTGCGCCTGCGCCCACTCGTCTGGCTCGCGCACGTCCAGCACGAACACGCCCTCACCGCGCAATTCGGCCGCCTTCGCCACGCTGACCTCGGCCGGCAGCGTCGCCGTCGTGGAGCGGTTATCGCCGCCCAGCAGCGCAAACGCCGCCACCGCGAGCACGCCCACCGCCAGCACCAACCACACCCACACCGGCACGCCGGTCTTCTTTACCGTCTTCGATTTTGCCATGTTTTTTACTCCTGGTCGGATTCGTTATTATAAGTTCGATGAAAATTCACCGAAAAAGTGGCAGAATAATGATCATTCCATTGCTTTTTAGGTTTGTTCTAACGTCTATACGCATTTTTATACTTTACTTATGGACTGAGAGCCATCGAAAACTATTTTCCTGATTGCCAGGCTCGCTTCTGATGGCGCTGATCTCCAGAGCATGCCCTCTTCACCGCGCTCTCTCGACACACACGCCACAGATTTACTCGGCTCTACACAGATAAGCAAAGAAATTATTCTTTACTTTGGTTCATCCGCCTTTTTCTGTGTCTATCTGTAAATTCTTTCCTCTGTGCCCATCAGTGTTTTTCTCTCTCTTGTGCGTCTGTGTTTTCTATTTCTGCCATGCCTAACCTCTTCGCGGTCTTCTCTTCTCCGTGGTAAATCCCTCCCTCCCAAAGGATCCCTCTTTCCCCAATAACACGGTATTCACAAATGCGTAGTTTTTACCGTTGAAAGTACCGGTCGAATGGCCTAGAATATTAGTATTAGTGGTAGTTGATTGGCTGATTCTTCATTTTTCTCAGGAGAAGCCGATGAACACCCGACCCAAACGTCATTTTCTAACTTTTCGCCTGGCCCTGCCCCTGTTGATCCTGGTATTGCTGCTGGCCAGCGGCTTTATCGCCGCCTCCGCCCAGGGACTTTACGACACCTTCCTGCCCATCGTCTTCAAACCAAGCCCGCCAACCAGCTACGTTTTGCTCGGCTGGAACGACCTCGGCATGCACTGCTACAACCATGATTTTCAGGATCTGGCCGTCCTGCCGCCTTACAACACGCTCTGGGCGCAGGTTATCCAGCGCGGTGACCCGCCTCAAATCGTCACCACCGGCATCCGCGTACAATATTCCTTCCCCGACAACACCGACTCGGTTTCGAAATCGAATTTCTGGACCTACGCGCCGCAATTGTTCGGTGAAGCGCTGCCCGATAACGTCGGCTTGAAGGGCAAAGGACTGGCGGACGTGATGGACGCCAAGAACGGCTACTTTATTGCCGAAGGCATCCCGCTGACTGAATTCAGCGACAGCGCCCCAAGCGTGGCCGAACCCTACCAGAAGGCAGTGCTGACCGCCAAAAACACGCTGACCGGCGCCACCCTGGCCACGCTCACCGTCGTCGCGCCGGTCTCAACCGAGATGCACTGCGACACCTGCCATGCCACCGGCGCTGAACCCGGCGGAATCTACCCGCGCGTGGAACTAAACATCCTGGCCAAACACGACGATGAAGAAGGCACCAATCTGCTCAACAGCCGCCCGGTGTTATGCGCCCGCTGCCACTCATCCAACGCCCTCGGCGCGCCGGGCGTCACCGGCGTACCGTCACTGGCCAACGCCATGCACTCGCAGCACAAAGAGATCGTGCCGGATACGCTGGATGGCTGCTATTCCTGCCATCCCGGCCCGGTGACAAAGTGCCTTCGCGACGCCATGTCGCTGAATGTGGTTTCATCGATCGACCCCAACCGCAAAATGAACTGCATCGACTGTCACGGCGGCATGGCCCAGGTAGCGCTGAATCCAAATCCGTGGTTGAACGAGCCGCGCTGCGACACCTGCCACACCCCCACCGCCGCTATGCAGTTCAACCAGGATAACGCCCTGTACCGCTTCTCGAAGGGTCACGGCGGCGTGTATTGCGAAGCCTGCCACGACAGCACGCACGCCATCGCCGCCAGCCGCGAACCCGCTGACGCAATAAAATTCATGCAGCTTCAGGGTCACACCGGTACGCTGGATGAATGCACCGTATGCCATTTGACCACCCCCAGCGGTAACGGCCCTCATGTAAAGTGAGCGCCTTTGGCCACCGAGCCAGTTTGTGTCACCCCGCTTCCCCAGGCTCGTGCCGGGGGCATACATCCCCGTTGCCGTCACTATGGCGCTGATCTTCTTGCGTACAGCCCTTGAGGACCGCACCTTCCTGTCTGAATTACCTGGCTATGCGCAGTTAACCCGGAAAACACCGTTCCGCTTGCTGCCCGGCATCTGGTTGCCAACGGGACGGGCAATTCGTCAATGCGTTGATTGGTCGGCCTGGTAGAACCCTCATCTCAATCCCCTCTCCCTTAACATGGGAGAGGGGCAACATGACCTAATTAATAATTTACTCGGACGGGGTGAGGGTTTCGAGGCATCCCCTGCCAGCATAGCGTAGGTCGGTTCGAAGGGGGTGGTCAGCGAGTACCCCAATTGGTAATTCCATCCCCCGGAGAACCGACGTCACGAAGTTCTGAGTTTTCGCCCCCTAACCTCATGGTATGGTTGGCGTCTCGCCCGGCCTTCACCCGCCCAGCCGCAGCAGCGACCACAACGAGAACTTGCGGATCCCTTCCAGCGTGTACTCCGTCCCGTTCAATATAGCGTCGGCTGCCCGCAGCCCGCTTTGCACCGCCGGGTGGATGCCCTCGCCCATGTCGCGTGTCGCCAGCCCGGCTGAATCGCCAACGATGAAGGCGTTGTCCCGCCGCAACTCAGCGCGCCCCTGCCGCAGGTAATAACTGTGTCCGCTGGGTTTGTAAACATAATCGCGCACCAAACCCGCCTTTTCCAGCTGTTCTGTCAGCAAATTCCAGTGCCGCTTGAGTGAATCGCCATTCGCCTTCAGCTCCTCTGCCTTGCCGCCCACGCCCACGTTCAGCCAGCCGTTGGCCTTGGGCACGTACCAGGCGTAGCCCGGCAGGCGGTTCTGCAGGAACCACAAGCGGCAGCGTTCATCGCGCGCAGGATAGTAAAACTCGTCCTCCTGCGCCACCACCAGCGATCCTTTATCGCGCGGTTCCTGCACTTGAAAGAGTTGCCGACTGACCGGACAATGCGTGCCGCCCGCCCCCACCAGGTAACGCCCAAAGTATTCGCCGTCAATGGCATACCCGCCGTCCTGCCGGCTGATGGTATGGACCGTATGCTGCACCAGCGGCGCTCCGCTGCGCTGCAACAGGAAATGATCAAACTCGATTCGCCGGATGGCATGCTGGAAGGCCGGCATGCGAAAACGCAGGTCGCGCAGCGCGATGTCAAAACGCTTGAAGGTCATCATGCCGGGCGGGTAGTCCTGCGGCGTCAGGTTCAAATCGCGCAGCAGTTCAGGCGTCACCCATCCGGCGCACGGCTTGAAACGCGGAAACGCCTGACCGTCCAGCACCAGGCAGTTGGCGCCGTTTTGCCTTAACCGCCAGGCGCACGCCGACCCGGCCGGTCCGCCGCCGATAATGAGAACATCCGTTTTGATCATATTTTCCCGGTTAGAAACGGTATTTTGGGAAAGAAAGAAAACCACAGAGACTCAGAGTCCACAGAGAGGAGAGAAAAAGGAAAACCACCGAAAGTGAGATCCTCACTGGCACTTACGCGCCAGCACAACTATCGCGTTGCTCCAGGTGACACCTGAATTGGTAATCCTTACCTCAGTCACTCCTTCCGCCATTTTCTTCTCTGTGTCGCCTTATACGCAGCGTACCGTCATAAAATCTCTTCTTCTCTAATTACAATCTGCTTCTCTGCGGTTATCTCTCTTTCTCTCTATCTTCTTCTCACTAAATTTCTTCTCTGTGTCCTCTGTGTCTCTGTGGTAGATCTCCTCTCTTAACTCATCCGGCAATCCGGCTGCGCCGTGCCCTCGCGCGTGAACACAATCTGCCACAACTGCTGGTTGCGCGCCCGGAATCCCCCCGCGTTGGTCAGCAAATAGAAGCGCCACATGCGCCGGAACCGTTCGCTGTATTTTTCCTTGAGTCTCGGCCAGGCGGCTTCAAAATTGGCGTGCCAGGCTAATAACGTGCGGTCGTAGTCCGGTCCAATATTATGCCAGTCCTCCATCACGAACAACCCTTCCATGGCCGCGCCCAGTTGGGCGATGGAAGGCAGCATCCCGTTGGGGAAGATATACTTGTCCGACCACGCGTCGCCCGCCGTCACGCTCAGGTTGCCGCCGATGGTATGCACAAAAGCCACGCCGTCCTCCCGCATGGTACGGTTGACCACCTCCATATAGGTGCGGTAATTCTTATAGCCCACGTGCTCCATCACCCCGATGGAAATCACCCGGTCGTACTTACCATCCACCGTGCGGTAATCCTGCAGGCGCAATTCAACCGGCAGACCCTTCACCAATTCATTTCCCAGCGCCACCTGCTCCTTGGAAACAGTCACCCCCAGCACGCTCACGCCATGCTTCTCTGCCGCATATTTGGCAAAGCTGCCCCAGCCGCAGCCCAACTCAAGCACCTTCATGCCCGGCTGCAGGCCGATTTTACGGCACACCAGTTCCAGCTTGGCTTCCTGCGCCTCGTCAAGCGTACTGGCATTTTTCCAGTAGGCGCAAGTGTAATTGAGGCGCTTGTCCAGCATGGCCGTATACAGGTCGTTTCCCAGGTCGTAATGGTCGCGGCCCACCTCGTAGGCGCGCGCCCGCGATTGGCGGTTGGTCAGGCGCCCCAACAGCGCTGGCAGGGCAGCGCGCAGATTGCCTTTTACCTTCTTCTCCAGACCGGCGCGAAACATGCGCTCCACCATGCTGTCGATCGACTCAACATCCCACCAGCCATCCATATAGGATTCCCCCAATCCGAGGGACGCTTCGCTCAGCACGCGCTCATAAAAGCGCGAATCCTTCACCTGAATGTCCCACGGCTGCTGCCCGTTGACCTCGATTTCAGCTTCCTTCAGTAAATCCCGTACAATTTTTTCCGCTCCCAATGCTGCCATTCCTGCTCCTGGCTGTTAAACTTAAACTTTATTTACAAGATTAGTACATATTTACATTTTTTCAAGGGGTATGTTTCCTAAGAAAAATCCATATTGCAAACCAGTCGTAATGTCCGGCGGCTTGCTGAATTACTCAGGGTGGATTAAGATTAAGTTGCCGTTTTTTTCGGCCCTGGCAGTTTTCAAACTCCCCTCTTCTACCCTTTTTCAATCCAACGCAGGCTGAATGCAAAAAACCTCGTCTGATCGCGCCAACACCGCCGGTCTCCTCCTTCATAAAACCCTTCAACGCCCGCTCTGGCAGCGCATGCTGCTGGTGGGGCTGCTGGTAATTGGTTTTGGCATTCATTTCTCATTAAACCCCGCCAGCATGGCCGGCGGCACCATCGCTTTTTCAGTCCTGGTCGTCTCGCTGGCTGCCATGCTGCTTGGCCTGGGCGGGGGCATCGTGGTCGCGCTGCTTTTGTGGGGTATTCAGGTTTTCTTCCTGACCCGAAGCGACCACATCGGTATGCTTGAAATGCTGAATGGCGACTTTCTGGTCAATTTGATCAGCCTCCTTGGGTGCGGTGCGTTGGTCGGCCTCATGCGGTCTATCATTTTACAGGGCCAGCGCGAGGCGGAAGAACGGCGTAAAAGCGATCAGGCCCGTGGCAAAAGCGAACTGCGTTTTCGCACCATGGCCGATCTCACCTATGATTGGGAAGCCTGGGAAGATCCGGCTGGCAAATTGATCTACATGTCGCCCTCCGTACTGCGCTTTACTGGATTTCCGCCGGAAGCATTCGAGAAAAATCCTGATTTAATGATGGAATTGACCCTGGAGGAAGATCGCCCAGCCCTTAAAGCCCATTTTGACGAAGCGGTCGGGGAAAATCCTTTGCAACAGATCGATTTTCGCCTCCGCCACGCGGACGGCCGCATTGTCTGGCTGCGCCATATCTGCCAGCCTGCTTATGATGCCTACGGCGCATTCCAGGGACGTCGTGCCAGCAACCTGGATATCACTGAAATCAGTCTGGCCAATGAGGCCTTGAAACGCCGCCTGGAACTCGAACACCTCATCTCGGAAATTTCATCCAGCTTTATTGACACACCAGCCGCTAATATCAACGCAAACCTGCATGCTTCCCTGCAAAAAGTGGCTGAATTTATCAAGGCTGAGCGCGCCTTCCTCTTCACCTTCGTCCCCAATACCCTGGCGATCGAAGATCTTTTCCAGTGGTCGCACGATGGGTCTGAACTGAAAAGCATCCTGGTCGGCATGGATCTGGCCGAATACCCCTGGATCAGCAGCCATATTTACAATGATCAGGTCCTGCAGGTGCGCTCGGCGGCCGATCTGCCGCCGGAGGCTGAAAAGGAACGCGAACATTGGAAGGTAACCAATGCCGCCTCCTTGCTGGCGCTGCCGCTCATGTTGGATGGCAATCCCATTGGCGTTTACGGCTTTAGCATGGTTTCGCAGGAATCCGCCTGGCCGGAGGATGATATCCGCACGCTTCACCTTCTGGGCGAAATATATACCAATTTGCTCGGGCGCCTGCGCGTTCAAAATGAACTGCTTAACAGTGAATTGCGTTTCCGCTCCACCTTTGAAAATGCCGGCATTGGCATTAGCCTGGTGGACGAAAACAGCCGGCTGATGGATGTCAACCCGGTCATGTGCGAAATGTTTGGCTACACCCGGGAAGAATTGATTGGCCGGACCACGGATGAGCTCACGTATCCGGAAGACCGCCGCATCGATTACGACATGGTAATGGAGCTGGTTAAAACGAAGGCTGCCAGTATGCAGCGGGAAATCCGCTATTACCGCCGGGACGGCCGCCTTTTCTGGGGACGCCTGACCATTTCACTGGTGTGGAGCCAGCTGGGCAGGCATGTTTACGGCATTGGCATGCTGGAAGACATCTCCGAACAGCGCCAGATCAGCGAAGAATTGCTGCGCCGCGAACGGATCTTGGAGGCGGTCAGCATTGCCGCCGAGGATTTGCTGCGCGTTTCCGATTGGGAAGCCGGTGTGCAGCGCGCTCTTGCGGCTCTGGGCAATGCCAGCCAGGCCTATCACGTCAGCATCTACCAGCTCGAAGATGGCAGCGCCGATCAACTGACCCTTCGCCCGACAGCCTCCTGGTCGCGTGAGGAGGATGGTACGCCCCGCAAGGGCGATTGGGGGCAGGCGCCGCTGCACGCCTCGAAGGACAATGCTGCCCTGCAAATCTTGCTCAATAACCGTATCTTCAAAGGCACCAGCCGCCAGTTTCCAGCTGACCCGGCCTTAGGATTGCAGGAATTGCCAGCCGCGCAACTGCTGATCGTGCCCATCCTGGTTGAAAACCAATTGTGGGGTCTGGTCTGCTTCGTTTCGCACGAAGCCGCGGTTTGGTATGCTGCTGAAGAGGAGGGCCTGAAGATCGCGGCCAACCTGTTTGGAGCGGCTTTCCAACGCCAACAGGGTGAAAAACAAATCGAGCAGCTCTATAAAGCCGAGCACGACCAGCGCCGCATGGCCGAGGCGCTGCGCGACACCGCTGAAACGCTCAATGCCAGCCTGGATTTGAAGGAAGTGTTCGCGCAGGTGCTTGAAAATGTTGAAAAAGTGGTGCCCATCGACGCCGCCAATATCATGCTGATCGAGGACGGCGTCATCCGGGTGGTGGGCGCGCGCGGTTACGCCGAACGCAATGTCGAGGATCGTGTCTTGAATCTGCATTACCGTGTTGCGGATTATCCCAACCTCAATACCATGTATGAAAAAGGCGTCCCGGTGCTGAATTCTTCCGTCAGTGATAATCCCAAATGGGTACCGGACCCCAACTTCAATTGGATTCGCTCCTTCGCGGGCGCCCCCATCCGCCAGGAGGGCCGAACGGTCGGCTTCCTGAACGTGGATAGCGTCACGCCGGACCTCTTCACCCAACTGCATGCCAACCGCCTGCAGGTCTTCGCCGACCAGGCCTCCCTGGCCATCCGCAACGCCGGCCTGTTCGATGAAGCCCAGCGCCGCACCAAACAGATCGCCTTGCTTCACCAGATGGCACAGGCCGCCATTTCAGCCTCCACCCAGTCTGAAATGCTCGATCACATGGTCAATACCATGAAAGCCCTCTTCGATGCCGACAATGCCGCTATCTTGCTCTTCGACAAGGACGGACAGTATCCAAACGTGGCCGCCATTGTGGGCGAAGCCACCCGCCTCAAGGGCCAAATCTCCAACGCCGAGCTGGGCGGTTTCCTGCGGGTGGAAACTCCCATGGTGATCGAAGATTTATCCAAGCGCCCGGATGTAAAATCAGCGGCGGCCTTGCTGCATCCCTGCCGCGCGCTGCTCACCCTGCCCATGGTGCTCGATGAAAACCGGTTGGGCATGGTGCTGGTGGGCTTCAAGAAAACCCGCCGCATCACCCCCGCCGAGGTATCGCTGGGCGAACAGGCAGCGCTCCAGGTTTCCTTGGGTTTCAGCAAAAGCCAGCTGCTCGAGTCCGAGCGCAGCCGCACCCGCCAGCTCGCCCGTGCCAATGACCTCTTTTCAGCGCTCGATCACGTGGCCACGCGCATCGGTGAAGCAGCCGACAGCAGCGGCGTCATCAAAACGCTCGAGACTGAACTGACCAAACTGAATCTTTCCTACGCCATCGCCCTGGCCGACTCGAATAGCGGCGAAATGCTGTTGCAGTATTACTCCTTCCTTGCCCATCCCGATTGGCGCGGCCGCCACGCCCAGGTTGCCCACCTGTTCGACCTGCCAACATTCAAGCGGCCGCTGGGCAATGATCCCAACTCCTATTACATCCCCGATCCGATGCGCAATGCCCAGGAGCTTGCCGTCCGGATGGATCCGGAAACTGTTCGCGAACTGATCCGCCTGGCGGGTTTCACCCCCGAAACCCGCATGTTCCTGCTGCCGTTGATTGTCAAAGACCATTCCATCGGCCTGCTGGTGGTTTGGGGCTCTGCCTTGGAGGAGAGCGACCGCATTGTCATGGGCACCTTCGCCAGCCAGATCGCCGTGGCTTTTTACAATGCCAGCCTGTATGAAGAGATTCAACGCGTCGCCATTACCGATGAAATGACCGGCATGTTCAACCGCCGCGGCATGCACGAATTCGGCGAGCGCGAAGTCGAACGGGCCCGGCGCTTTGGCCGCCCGCTTTCGGCCTTGATGATCGATCTGGACTTCTTCTCGCGCGTCAACGATACCCACGGTCACCTGGTGGGCGATGAAGTCCTGCGCCTGTTTGCCGACCGCGTGCGCGCCAGTATCCGCGAATTGGATGTGGCCGTCCGCTTTGGCGGCGAGGAATTCCTTATTTTGCTGGTCGAAACTAACGGCCAGGATGCCCAACTCGTGGCGGAGCGCATCCGCCAGGCAATCGCTGCGTCGCCCTTCGACACATCCGCCGGCGCTTTGCGCATTACCACCAGCATCGGTGTGGCCGAAATGTCGTCCGAAATGGCCGGCATCACCCATCTCATCGCCCGCGCCGACCAGGCGCTTTATCACGCCAAACAATCCGGCCGCAACCGCGTCATGACAGATTGAGTCCAGGGGACAACTGCCTGGATCACGCTAAAATCAACACAAATAAAAAAACCGGCCGTGAATTCACGGCCGGTTTTATCATAATTTGGTTCTTACTTTTCAGCTCTTCTGCAGCCTGCGGAAGGTGAAGCCGCCCAGCACCAACGGCAGCCAGAAGGTGAAACCGCGGTAGGCCAGTGTGACCGTGGCGGCGTTTTCCAGCGGCATGCCCAACGAGCGCAACGCCACCGTCATCACGCCTTCAACGATGCCGATGCCGGAAGGTGTCGGCGACACGACTGCGAATAAATAACCCAACGCGTAGGCTGCCACCAGCAGCGGAATGGTGAAGGGAATGTTGAATGCCAGGAACACCGACAACAGCACGCCCATCATTAAGGCTTTATTGTTCAGCCCCAGCAGCAGCGGTTGGATGAGCATTTGCGGTTGATCGCGCAGCGATGATACGCCTTCGTGCACGTCAATCGAAAAATGTTCGGCCCAATCCGGGTGGATCGCCTGCCGCCGCAGGATCAAACCGCTGACGCGGTTGACGTTGCGGGAAATAAAGTTAAGCACGCGTCCCAGCAGCCGCGATGATTTGGCGCCCATCAGCAGCAGTGTGGATAACCCGGCAGCCAGCACCAGTAAAATCACGGATGCGATGATGGCGCTTGAGGTGATCTGGTTGCGCTGCCACAGGATGAGCAGCGCCAGTGGAATGACCGCCAGCAGGCCAAAATAATCGGCCAGCAGGTAGAGAATGCAGGCAACAGTCACCCGGCCGTGTTGGCTGGGTTGGCCCTTCACCTTGCCGGACTGCTCGATGAAAACAGCCAGTCCCGTCATGCCCGCGGCCGGCGCCAGCGTGGTGATGAAGAATGCCGCTGTCGCCATCAGAAAGAGCTTTTTACGGCTCTCTTCGATGCCCACGGCGTGGTAGAGCGTCTTATAGCTTTGATTGACATTCAGCAGCCAGAGGCATTCAATCATCACCCCAAGCAGCAGAAAACGCCAGTCTCCCCGCCATAGCAAACCAGCTACCGCCTGCATCTCAGTGAAATGAGTCAGCAGAAAGTAGCCGCAGATAACCAACAGCAAGCCAAAAATGACTTTGCGAATCAAATTTTTCTCCGCATTGGTTCGAATCTAATCCGATTGTACACGTTTTTTGCAAAAATACTATAGCTGGAGGGCAAAAATGTGACGAATATACGCACCTCAAATCTGTTTTAAGCCTTCAGACAGGTATGAGTGCAATATTTGGTCCAGATGACCGTTAAAATATACTCCAAATCCAGCACAAGCCTAAGGTAGGTCGGGTGGAGGGCTTTTCGAAACCCCTTTATGAAAGCCGACGGATCGATAAATGCCAGACCCTTGCTCCTCCACCCGACGTCAAGCGTTGAAGACTTTTATTTTTTCCGCTTCATTCAGCAAGACAGATCAATATGTCATCCTGAGGGAAGCGACACTTTCGCTGGCGCTTAGGTGCCAATGAGGATCTATTTTAGAGTGATTGAAATCCTTCGCCTGCGGCTCAGGATGACAGCCTTTAAGGGTGGATTCCGAGTTGCGAAGGGTTGGGTTTCTGTCAGAGGCCCTTACCCAATATTTAGGGTGGATCGGCCTCTCTCATTTATCCGAGAAGTGGGCAAAGGCCGTCAAATTGTCATCCTGAGCGCAGCGAAGGATCTAAAATTATCATTTCCTCATCGCCGAATACCGCATAACGTATACCGAAGCGCCGAGGAACATCGAGAATTTCTACGCTCCTCACATTTGTTCTACAGGGGAGCGGATTAAGACACATATTCCGTGTGTCAATCCCCCTTCGAACAGCCTTACGCCTGCAGTCCGACCTACACCAGAGATGACCGATCCGTAGGTCGGGTAGAGGGGCGACGGGTTGAATCGTCGAATTCTGCAATTGGATCTATAAATGCCATACTTCTTGCCCCGAAACCCGACGTCCAGTGTTGAAGGATTTCAAGAATCTTTGCGCTCTTCTGCTTCACCGTTCACGATTCACGTCCAACAAATACCCAATACCGCATACCGCATAAACGCATTGCCGCCTGCCGCATCAACTTCCTCTCACCTCACGGCACCTCGGGCAGCACGTCCGGCCAGACGGCATAGGTCATATTCCACTGCGTCCGGAATTGCCGGATGGTTTGCTCAACGCGCGCCAGGACGCGCTCGGCATTCTGCAAAATATCCTGTTCGTTGTCGCCGGTGTGCACCATCTCCATCGCGTCGGAGGCCCACAACAGGTAATGACCGTCCGGTTTAAGGCAGCCGCCCAAGGCATACACGGGCAAATTGAACTTCAGCGCCAGGCGCACATGCGCCACCGGCAGCGCCGCCGCCCGCCCAAAAAAGCGCGGCCTGTGCTGCGAATCGGCAAACGGCCGGTCGACCCCGGTCACCACGGTGCCGCCGTGACGCAGCCGGTCGACCGCCATGCGCACCGTCTCCATCGAAGCCGGGTAAGCCTCGATGTTGGATTGCCGCCGCATCTGGTTGGCAATCCGGTAGCCCCCGGCTTCTTCCGGCGCGGTAATGGCAAATAACGGCATGCCGCGCAGCGCGGCTGCCCGCCCCACCAGGTCGAAACTGGCCATGTGGCACAACGCCAGCAGCGTTCCTTCTTTCTTTTCCAGCGATCGCCTGTACACTTCCTGAAATTCCGGTGAAAATTCCACCAGGTCAAGCATCCCCTTGGGATCGCTCATGTAATGATAAAAATCGTATATGCAGCGCGCAGCCGTCTGGTAGGTGCCCAACGCCAGGCGGTCCAGATCGGCGCTGGTGCCCTGCCCGCCCGAAATGACCCACTGGTTGGCCCGTACCGCTTTTACCGGGGTGAGGTGGGTGCGCTTGCCGAGATAGGTTCCAATCAGGTGTGCAACGCGGTAGCCAGGCTTCGGCGGGAGAAAATGCCCCAGCCGCAGCACAAATTTGGTCACTGGCTTGCTGTTAAGAATGTCCTGAATTCCCAAAGTTCACCTGTTATTCAGCTTGTTTGTTTTGATATACGCCGTATAATTAACAGTGTAATTATTATAGCCTGTTTCCCATGCCATTGATAGGGGAATTCTGACATGTCACGGCCCAAAAAGTCTTCGGCTGAACGCGATCTGGTGCGCGAACGCATCCTGGCTGCCGCCGGCGATCTGCTCGAAAGCCGCGGTCCATCCCATGTCAGCATCCGCGCCGTTACCGCCTGTCTGGGCGTGTCGGCCATGGCTTTTTATTCCTATTTCTCCTCGCGCGATGAATTATTGACCGCGTTGAGCGAACGCCAGTTGCGCACCCTGCAGGAAAGCGGCGGGCAGTTCCTCGAGCGTGCCCGCAGCGAAGGCGCCGGACCGGTGCTGCGCCAGGTGTTCGCCTTATTTTCCCAATCCGCCTTCCAGCGGCCGCATTCCTACCTGTTGCAGTGGGCTATGCCGGTCGACGAGGCTGGCGGGCTGTTTTTCCACAGCCAGCGCTTTCAAACCGTGTTGGATTTCCTGGAAAGACTGGTGGAATTGGGCATCGAGCAGGGCGAATTCCGCCCCATGCAGCCCCAAAAAGCCGCTCTGGCTCTCTTCAGCCTGTTCAACGGTCCGCTACTGCTGCACACCTCCGGCCGCCTCACCGACCCCGCCCAATTGGCGCTGTTGCTGGCAGAAACCGAACGCCTCGCGTTCTTTTATTTAACCGGTAAAGAATGACACTCTTGTGATCTAAATGAAAAACCCCTCCATCAATACCTGATGAAGGGGAAGTCATTTTAAGGGTTACGCTTAATCGCTAATGGCTAATCGCTAACGGCTAACAGCTAATTGCTAACAGCTAATAGCCAATAGCTAGAACTTCAAAATCACATCTTCCAGGGCGCGCTTGGGCACGTGGTGCACGTGGGCTTCGTCGCGCCAGTACTTGATATCGCCGTTCTCGCGCACCGGTTCAATCACCACTTCTTCTTTCGGCACGCCCAACGCCAGCACCAACACAATTTCATAGCGTTCGGGGATTTTCAGCAGTTCCATCAACCGCACGCGCTGTACGGTGGCAATGATGCAGCCGCCCAGACCTTTTTCGGTTGCGCCCAGCAGCATCGTTTGCGAAACAATGCCGGGGTCAACGCCGAAGTTGGGGCTGATCTGTTTGTCGCCCAGGATGACGATGTAGGCAGCGGGCTGCTCGCCGGCTTCCGGACCCTGCCAGTCGGTCAAATACCCCGCCCAGGCCAGCGTCGGAAATATTTCTGCGTTCAATTCCGGCGTCCAGGAGAGCATGTAGCGCAGCGGTTGCACATTGCGTCCCGAAGGTGTCAGACGCGCCATGTCCACCAGCTCGCGCAGCGTCTCTTCCGAAACCGCCTGATCTTGATAGAAACGCCGGTAACTGCGGTTTTTCCGTACCAGGTCAGCAAGCATGTGTTTCCTCCATCAAAAAAGTATTGGGATTGGGATTGGGAAAAATGCTAAAGTCAAAATCGATTGGATCTTGTGGTACTGAACATTGATCCTGGGTTACTTGTCATGCTGAGAGCAGCAAAGCATTTTCTTCGGTTTCCCTCGCCCAGCGAAGCTCTCCCGCAGGGAGCTGAGCGAGAGGATTGGGTGAGAGCCTACCTCTATTTTACTTGAATTTTGCCGGATGGCATTCCCATCCGCCCTGCCAAACTCGCCTTTAACCCCATTTTGATATGGACCCTTGCCTGGCCTGTGCTTGCTGGCGCGCCTCCATATGGGCCATAAACCCGGGTTTGACAATGACATTGACCGCGTGCGGCACCACTTCGCCTTCAAGCGGCGTCCAACCGATGATCTCGCCGTCCCCCTGCACCGGCAGCCGGCGCGTCGTTTGAATTGTGAAGCTGCGCTCGGCCCGGTGGTAAAGAATGCCGGCTTTCTTGCCGCGCTGCCCGGCGATGAAGCGCAGAATCACCATCACCCCCTGCCCAAAGGTTTTCGCCCGGATGGCGCACAGCTCCACTTTGCCGTCGCCCGGGTGAAATACCTCGTGCGAGCGCAGCTCGCCCACCCCACCCAGGCTGGCGCTGACCGCGATCACCTCCACCGCGCGAACTTTGGTGATTTTCCCATCGATGGTCACCCGATAGCGCCGCATGGCCATACCGGATAACTCCACCAGCAGTGTGCGCATATAAGCGAAACCGCCGAAAAAACGTTTATGCTCACGCGGCGTCTCTGACATCAGGCGCGTGCTGACGCCCACGCTGACGTTGAGAAAATAGATCCTCCCGCCCACCTTTATGCCGTCCAAAGCCAGCAGCTCGTGTTCGCCCAGCCACAGCCGGGCGGCTTCATCGTGCGGGCCTGGAATTTCCAGGTTGCGCGCCAGCGAGTTCCAACTGCCGGAGGGCATGATGCCCAACGGCACGCCGCTGCCGGCCAAACCAGCCGCCACGCCCGAAATGGTGCCGTCTCCGCCGGCCGCGACCACCATCTGCGGATTGAGTTCAGCCAGCGCCCCTTGCACCGCCGCCGGCAGATCCTCCTCGCCGCTGGTTTCGTAATAAACCACATTCCATCCGGCGGGTGACAACACTTTGTCAATCGCCGCTCGAAGATCCTGCGGCCTGGATACCCCCGCCACAGGGTTGATTACTGCGTAAGCCAATGGTGTCATGGCTCAATTGTAGTCCGGTTGCCCGCATTGCACGGCAAATTCCCTCACGCCGAATTTCAGCAATCAGTAATTTCCCTGCACACGTCCTACTGCCCTAAGTGATTCAAGATCCCCCATGTCGGGTCTCAGCATTCAGCAATCAGCATTCAGCAATCAGCAATTTCCCTGCACGCATCGAACGCGGTTCATCCTTTTTCTCCAGGCCAACCTTAGTCTGGCTGTTCAATTCCCGTAAAAACATCAAATCTTCAATCTAAAATCCCAAATCCCCTTTATAATCCTTCCCATGCCTGACTCATCCTCCTACGCCATCTTCACCGACGGCGCCTGCCTGGGCAACCCCGGGCCGGGCGGCTACGCGGCCATCCTGCGCCAGGGTAAACAGGAACGCGAATTCTCCGGCGGTTTTCGCCGCACCACCAATAACCGCATGGAACTGATGGCTGCCATCGTTGCGTTGGAGAACATCCCCGCCGGCTCGCAGGCCATGCTGTATTCCGATTCCAGCTACCTCGTCCAGGCGGTTGAACAGGGCTGGGCGCGCAACTGGAAATCGCGCGGTTGGAAGCGCCCGGACAAGCAAAAGGCGCTCAACCCCGACCTGTGGGAAAGGCTCCTGCGATTGCTCGATTCGCGCGAGGTGAAATTTGTCTGGGTGCGCGGCCATGCCGGCCACCCCGAGAACGAACGCTGCGACCGTCTCTCCGTCGCTGCCGCCCAACGCCCCAACCTCCCGCCCGACACCGGCTTTGAGGCCGATTCTGCCCCCATCCCGCGCCAAAAAGGGCTTTTTTAGGAACACCTGCTGGGTCTGGTCTCCGACCAGACCCTCTTCGTCTTCGTAGGTTGGGTGGAGGGCTCAATCGACCAACCTTGCCGTTTGCAATTGCCCAATTCTATAATTCATTCGCCCGAAACCCAACACCTCCAAAGAAGATCCTCCCTGGCGCATAGGAGGACAATAATTGGATGTCATCCTGAGGCGTAGCCGAAGGATTTCAAATCCCAACAAGGACACATCTTTCTGATGGGTCTGGTCTCCGACCAGACCCTCTTCGTCCTCGTAGGTTGGGTTGAGGGCTCGAACGGGAATCCTTGTCGCTTGTGGTGACTCAATTTAATAGTCCTTTGCCCGAAACCCAACACCTCCAAAGAAGATCCTCCCTGGCGCAAGGGTCGGCTGCGCCCCAGGATGACACATGATTATTGTCATCCTGAGCGTCAGCGAAGGATCTCCTCTTGGGTTTGGTTCCTATGTTAAAAAATGAGGCGCAGTCATTAACCGCGCCTCATCCGTATTCTTCTACATCCTTATGCTAACTTAGCGTTCTGGGCGGTGCATCCTCTTCACATCGCCGAGGTTTCGCGCACGTCCAGCACCTGCGTCACCAGCGGCGTCACCAGTGCCTCCAGCGCCTCCCTGCCGATGCCCTCCACCTTGATGGTCACCTCGTTGGTGGTACTGGTATGCCCATGGAAGGTACCCACCGAAATCACATTTCCGCCGGCGCTGAAGATGGCCTGGAAGAGCGTCGCGAGCTGTCCGGGCACTTTGAGCAGCGATACGGTCATGCGGATGCCGGGTTCGCGCGCGCCCAGCACTTCCAGGAAGACTTTGAACAGGTCGGTCTCGGTGATGATGCCCACCAGGCTCTCGCCCTCCACCACCGGGATGCCGCCAATTTCGTTGTCCACCATGATGCGGGCTGCTTCTTCGATCGGCGTGTCGGCCGTGACGGTGATCACGTTGCGCGTCATGATGGCTTCGATCTTGATGCTGTTCATCGCGCCCTTGATCTCGTACACGTCCAGCGTGGTGGCTTCCGAGGGCATATAGCGCAGCAGTTGTTTGAGCGAAACAATGCCCACCATGCGGCCGCGGCTGTCAACCACCGGCAGGCGGGAAATGTGAACGCGGTTCATCAGGTGCCAGGCGTCGTTCAATGATGCGGCCGGCAAAATCGTAATGACAGGGTGAGACATACGGTCACCGACAAACATGGGGCAACCTCCTTTGGGATCAATGGAGAATGGATTTGCCCTTATTATAATGCCTGTGGCCGGAAATGGTTATGATTACTGAACTGGTCTTGATTTTCCGCATTAAAAGCCCGGCTTTAAGGGTACAATATTTTCCATGAAAGGGCCATTTTCCCTCGAAAGCGATGAAACCATCCTGGGGCGCGACCCAACCTGCCAGGTTGTGGTAGCCCTGCCCCCCATTTCGCGGCGGCATGCCGCCCTGCGGCGCGATTCGAGCGGTTACAGCCTGTGCGATTTGGGCAGCGCCAACGGGACCACGCTCAACGGTGAGCCGGTGGGCGAAAAAGCCGTGCCGTTGCATCCCGGCGATGAAATTTGTCTGGCCGGCGCAGCGCGCCTGCTCTTCGAACAAGCCCCCGCCAGCTTGCCTGTTCTTGCTCTTGTCAGCAGCGTATGGATCGATGCCGCCTCTCACGAGGTCTATGTCGATAACGAGCTGGTCGAGCCTGCCCTCTCCCCGGCTCAGTTCATCCTGTTAAATGCCCTCTACCAGGCCGACGGCCAGCTGCTCACGCGCAGTGAGATCATCGCTGCGGTCTGGCCCGGCGCCGATCCATCCGGGGTTTCGGACGAAGCCGTGGATGGGCTGGTCAAACGCCTGCGCCAGCGTTTGCGCGGCGCCCGCGGCAGTGATAAACTACAGTCCGTGCGCGGTCGCGGCTTGCGTCTGCTGCATTCATAATTGACACGGTATTCGCCATAAACGGTAAGCCTTCGCCGGCTGAAGAATACTGCTTTTTACCTTATCAATTGACGTCGCGAGGTCACCATGAAACCAACCTACCGCCTGCTGGCCGTGCTGGCTGTCTTCAGCCTTGCCACCCTGGCCTGTTCACTCACCAGCCGTTCTGCCGACACCATCGCCGCTGGTTCTACCACTGCGCCCGCCGCCAAAGCGACTGCCGGACCAACTGTCCTCTTCAAGGATGATTTCTCAGACAAATCCAGTGGCTGGGACAGCAACAGCGATGCCACCACCAATACCGATTATCTCGAAAATGGTTACCAGATCAAAGTGGACGAGACCAATTACTACACCTGGGCCAACCCTGGAAAAACTTTCAGCGATGTGCGTGTCGAAGTGGACGCCTGGAAAGCCGCCGGCCCCGACGGCGACGCGGCTGTCATCTGCCGCTACCAGAATAAATCCAACTTCTACATGCTGGGCATCACCACCGACGGCTATTACGGCATCACCAAGATCAAAGAGGACCAAGACAGCCTGCTTGGCAGCGACCAGCTGGAATTCAGCAAATTGATTAAGACCGACGCCGGCGCGGTCAACCACCTGCGCGCCGATTGCGTCGGCAACCGCCTGACGTTGTACGTCAACGGCGAAATCCTGGCCGATGTGACCGATTCCGATTTCACCAGCGGCGATGTCGGCCTGGCTGGCGGCACCTACGAGGAAGCCGGCACCGACATGCGCTTCGATAACTTTATCGTCTACCGCCCGTAATCGACAGCATGAACGATTAACCCGCCGGTGAGCTTTCTCCGGCGGGTTTTTTGTTTCCTATTTTTTGTTGATTATATTGGCTATGCGCATTTTTAGCGCCTGTTCTGACCGGGACAACCCGCGATTTAAGCCCCTTTCGCCAGTTCGGCGATTTGTTTGCTGGCATCCCCGCGGAACAGTCCGCTGTGGTAGCAGATCACATTCTCGATCTCGAACGGCGCCAGCCTGGCCAGCGATTTGCGGCTCATTTCCAGGTCGTAATTGATGGCCGCCGGCGACAGATCCAGCTTGCCGTCCGCCACCGCCAGCATGTCCCCGCCGATCAGCGTTCTACTTTCCTGCAGGTACAGGCAGATGTGCCCCAGCGTGTGCCCGGGCGTGTGGATGACGCGCACCCCGCCCAGGTACGGCTGCACTTGTCCGTCGCGCAAGGGCTCATCCACCCGTATGTAGCTGTTCTCAAAAGCCAGTTTCAGCCGTTCATAATCGCCTTTGCGCTCGGCTGGCAAATTCGGCAGCTCCGCTTCCAGTTGGGCCAGTTTGAGCGGCGTCAGGTCGCCCTGCACGTAGGGTATTTCCACCTCATGCGCCAGAACGCGCGCCTTCCGGGGCAGCTCCTTTTGCAGATCGCGCAGTCCGCCCATGTGGTCGAGGTCGTGATGCGTCAAAATCACACTGCCAATTCGCTCAAAATCAACGCCGGATTGCTCGACCGCCTGGCGCACGTTGCCCAGTTGCCCCGGATAGCCGGCGTCAACCAGGAGGACATCCTCCCCCTGCCACAGCAGCGTCGGATAGATCATCCGCGCCAGGCCGGCGGATGAAACCGCCGGCACTTCCAGCATTTCCACGCCTTTTGCAATTTTCATGGGTCTCTCCTTCGGTAGTCCTGTTGCCTGAGCCAAACGAACCCAGAAATATGTCAAAGCAGCAGGATGACCACGTTATACAAGACTAATCCCGTTGTAATGCAATACTGACATAATGTTAGTATAATTTTATCAAGAGTATCCAAATAATGGTGGAGAAAAAGATGAAAACCCGCTGGTCAATATCCATGCCGCCCCGGCCGCATGAAATTACCCCTGAAGAGGTCTACCTCAACCGCCGCCAGTTCCTAAAACTGGGTGCGGCGGCTGTTTCGTTGGCTGCCCTGGCAGCCTGTGCCCCGTCCAGCACACAGATCGGGCAGGCTCCAGCCAGTGGAACGCCCTCGCCGACCGAGACGCCCCTGCCGGATGAACTGACCTCTTTTGATTCAATCACCAATTACAACAACTTCTACGAATTTTCGCTCGACAAGCAGGCCGTGGCGGTTGTCTCCAAGGATTTTCGTACCGCTCCCTGGACCGTGGAGGTCGGCGGTATGGTCAATAAGCCAGGTACCTACGGCATTGAAGACCTGACGCGCCTCTTTCCGCCGGAAGAACGCATCTACCGCCTGCGCTGTGTCGAAGCCTGGTCGATGGTCATCCCCTGGTTGGGTTTTCCCCTCGCCAGCCTGCTCAACGCGGTCGAACCCACCGGCGACGCCAAATTCGTGCGCTTCGTCACCCTGCTGGATCCCGACCAGATGCCCGGCCAGGATATGCCCGGCTATCCCTGGCCCTACCAGGAAGGCTTGCGCCTCGACGAAGCGATGCACCCGCTCACCCTCCTCTCGACCGGACTGTACGGCAAGCCGCTGCTGCCGCAAAACGGCGCTCCGCTGCGCGTGGTGGTGCCGTGGAAATACGGCTTCAAGAGCATCAAATCCATCGTAAAAATCGAGTTGGTCGCCAATCAGCCCGAAACCATGTGGTCGACCATCGCACCCAATGAGTACGGTTTCTATTCCAACGTCAACCCGGATGTGCCCCACCCGCGCTGGTCGCAGGCTTCCGAGCGGCGCATCGGCGAGCTTTCCCGCCGCCCGACCTACCTGTTCAACGGCTATGCCGAGGATGTGGCCAGTCTGTACACCGGCATGGATTTGAGGGTGAATTATTGAGGGAATGGGTTCAGAGTGAGGTGTTCTGAGTTCTGAGTTGTGCGGCGGATCCCTTGCGGATTCGGAACTCAGTTTCTCATAACTCATCAACTCAGAACCCATTCACAAAGAACCTGATATGATCATCGCCTCAGAATCAAAAACCAAGAATCAGAAATCAGCCCTCAGTAATCGCCGCTGGCTCGATCCCTTCCTCGTCGTGCGCGCCTTGATGCACGCCCTGGCGTTGCTGCCGCTGGCGCGCATTTTGTATGCCGTGCTGACGGATATGCTCTCTGCCAACCCGGTGCAGGATGTCGAACAGCGCCTCGGCCGCGCTGCCATCGCCCTTCTGACCGCCGCCCTGGCGGTCGATCCGGCTGTCACCCTGAGCGGCTGGCGCAAACTGGAAAAACTGGCCCGCCCGCTCGGCCTGTATGCTTTCGGTTATGCCTTCCTGCATTTCGGGGTCTTCATTGGCCTGGATTTTGGTTTTAACGGGCCGCTGCTCTGGCAGGAACTGCGCGAAAAACCCTTCATCATCATCGGCCTCAGCGCGCTGCTCATCCTCAATGCCCTGGCAATCACCTCCTTCCGCTGGTGGCAGCGCAAACTGGGCAAAAACTGGAAGCGCCTGCACCGCCTGGTCTACCTCGCCGGCGTGTTGGTGGTCGTCCACTACGGTCTGGCGCTCAAAGGCGACTTCTTCCAGCTCAAAGGCAACGTCCTGCTGCCGTGGCTGTACGGCATCGGCATCCTCATATTATTGGCTATGCGAATTCCAGCAGTGAAAAAATGGATCAAACAGCGCTAATTCGCCGTTTACCAGACCTCATTAATGGGGGTGTCCCGTAGAACGAAGCATCTAGGCTTCTTGGGTAAACTTTCCGATTCATGATAATAATCATCCTCAGCCCACCGGTTAGGATTCGCGTCGATATACGCCCGAACGACTTCCAGGTCTTTTTCATCCCGGATAATATGATCGTAGTAATTACGCTGCCAAACCGAGTTATTAAAGTATTCACAGCACCGAGGAATTTAGTACTTTCAGTCTTCCAAATACTTATGATATACTTTTTTGGTCGTTCTTACCAATTTTTTCTAAGAAAAAATAAATTACCATGGTTAAGTTAGTGACCACTGAATTTTCTCATGTTGCTTTTTCAGATTAGAATAACCATATGGTGAAAATTATGTACCAAGAGGAATAACTGATTATGAGCTACGAGAAAGCGACTATTCTATCGATATTATCAAAAATCCATAATGGTGAACTTATCCTACCAGCCATACAACGTGATTTCGTATGGGATACAGAACGAATGTATAAATTATTGGACTCAATTTTTAGAGGATACCCTTTTTCGACACTATTATTTTGGAATACAAAGCAGAGGATTCAATACCGTGAGTTCACAAAAGATTGGTCTGCTGATAACCATTTCACATTTCAGATAAAAAATGATGGGAAGAAAGGCACATTAGTTTTAGATGGACAACAACGTTTACAAACATTATTCTTAGGTATTTATGGAAGCTATGAAAATAAAGTTCTATATTTTAATTTGCTTAGTGGAATTGAACCCGATGATGTGTCACAAGCGAAATATCACTTTGAATACCTCTCTTTGAGTGAATCTGAATTAAAAAATAAACAAAATTTCCAATCTCAATATTGGATTCCATTACGAGAGTTAGCGAACCTGACAAGCAAGCAAATTGCAACCAAAGTACTGCAATACTTACAAATTCTTAAATTGGCACCTGAATCCGAAGATGGGGAGAGGCTTTCACAAAATATTAGTGCAGCATTTGGAGCACTTAAAGCGGATGAATCTTTGAATTTTTTTACAATAGATAAGGAATTCGGCGATGATGGACAGATTACACCTCTAGACGAAATACTCGAAATTTTTGTCCGGGTAAATTCGGGAGGACAAGTACTAAGCAAATCTGACTTAATGTTCTCGCTAATGCAGATGCTATGGGAAGGAGCTTCTGACTCAATTGCTGAATTAACAGATCAGTTAAACGCCAAAGAACGTTATGATTTTGATAAAGATTTCATTCTTAAAGTTGCATTAGTCTGTACTAACCATGGTGCACGTTATGAGGTTGGCAAATTACGCAATGAAACAAATGTTAAAGAAATAAAAGAAAATTTTACTAAGATTGCCAATGCACTTGTGAATTGTAAGGATTTTATAATCACAAAAGGACGTTTTCTTGATGATAGAATTTTGAGGTCCTATAACTCACTTATTCCATTTATTTACTTTTTTTACCTACAACCGAATCAACAAGTAAAAAGTGAAGAAACTTTACTACAAATGAATCAAGCACTATACATTTCCCTTATGACAGCTACATTCAGTCGATTTGCTGATAATTATGTTGATCAGGTCGTAAATAACATAATAATCCCACATCATCAGAGTCATTCTGGTCATTTTCCACTGGTTGATTTTTTAAATTTTGTTAAATCCAAACAGGGTCGAAATCAATTCGATGATTGGATGTTACAAAATAATATACCTTATTTGATGAATATCTTGGAAGGAGGAACACGACTTCCAGAGGGAAGACGGTCAAGACGGCCTGAAGTAGACCATATTTTCCCCCAAAGTAAACTCCTCGCGTTAGGCGTGCCAGATGAAAAAATCAATAGTTACGCAAATTTTAGGTTGATCTCCCAATCAGAAAATAACTGGAAACGCGCCCAAGACCCTCAACCTTATTTCAAAGCTAACCCTAAAGCGACTGCTCGTTATTTTATTCCAGGTAATTTATTGGAATATCACCATTATGAACAATTCTTAGCAAAACGGAAATCATTAATATGGAATTACCTAAATGCCTTTTTTGGCCTTAATAATAACGAGTTAATAGAGGAGATCCAAAAACCTGAAATGGATATAGAAGTCCCAATAAATATTGAGAGAAATCAAAACATAAATATTCAGCACAGAATAATGGAACTGCTAACAAAGGAAGATAATAACAATCCGATTATAAAGAACAGTGGTGCTTGGATCGACCAATATATAGAATACGGCCTTGATCCAAGATGGGCTAGGCGTTACCACAAAGCATTACTAAAAGTAGGTATAAATTCGGTTGGGGATTTTGCAGCAGCAATTATGGCGCTGAAACTTCGGATTGCATATAATAGTTACCTCCCCGTCTATGATTTTATTTCTCCGTTATTTGATGGTAACAATATCCATTTAGAATCGCATGATTTCGGAGGGTACGGTTGGAAAATTAGCTTAGAAATATTACATAAGAAAGGGTTTTCTTGGGAAAGATACATAGATAAATTGGAATGATTTATTTATTGGATTACTTTGGTTTTTTTTGTAAATTCATATCTCATATTAAACATAATAACATCTAAAACTTTGTCGTATTATTGCCTGATAAGAACCCTCTTGTTATAATAATTTTCATCAGGCTTCAATTTTCTTTTTTCTCCATTATTCCCAAAAATAATTTAACCTCCCGTATTTGTAGATAAAGGATTTATTTTATTACGAGGACAAATTGAATTAGCAAATGGCAATAACCACGACATAACAAATATTATTACTACTTACAAATTTCTAAATTATTAAGTAAAAACAAGGATTTCCTCAATTAATTTACGCTATGCCCGCCTTTCCCCGCCTGACTCCCCTCACCGAATCGGCCCTGCTCTTTGAACTCGGCGACACCATCGACCCCCTCCTAAACCGGCGCGCCTTTGCCCTGGCCGCCGCGCTGCGTTCCTCCGGCCTGCCCGGCCTGGGCGAGTCCGTCCCTGGTTATGCTTCGCTGCTGCTGCCCTACGACCCGGACCAAATTGATTATTCCCGCCTTATTGATTGGCTACACGAAAAAAGCGACTCGATTCAACCCCTGCCGGAGGTTGAATCCCGCATCATAGAGCTCCCGGTACACTACGGCGGCGATGACGGTCCCGATCTCGACTTCGTGGCGGCGCACAACCACCTCACCGCCGCCGAGGTGATCGAGCTGCATACTGCGCCTTTATACCCGGTCTATTTCATGGGTTTCGCGCCCGGCTTCCCCTACCTGGGCGGCCTCGACCCGCGCATCGCTGCCCCGCGCCTGCCCTCGCCCCGCACCCGCATCCCGGCCGGCTCGGTCGGCATCGCCGGCCCCCAGACCGGCGTCTACCCGCTCGAAACGCCCGGCGGCTGGCGCATCATTGGCCGCACCGATTTGCTGCTCTTCGATCCGCTGCGTGATCCGCCTTTTTTGCTTTCTCCCGGCGACCGTGTCAAATTCGTGCAGGCTTAAACCGCCGCCATTCATCATTCATCATTCATCATTCAGCTTTTCCTCAATCAGCCATCAGAAATCAGCAATCAGCAATTCTTCATTTCCCCATGTCTCCGCGACCATCATTCAGCATTCATCATTCTGCATTCAACAATTCTTCATTCGCCATGAGCTATCAGCCATGAGCTAAAAACTCTCCTTCCTCCCCCATGTTTGAGATCCTCTTCTCCTCCCCCTTCTCCTCCATCCAGGATGCCGGCCGCCACGGCTGGCAGCGATTTGGCCTGCCCGCCGCCGGCCCGATGGATCCCTTCGCTCATGCCGCCGCCAATCTGCTGGTCGGTAACGCGGAAGGCGCGGCCGCCATCGAAATCGGGCTGGGCGGGTTGGTGCTGCGCAGCCATGAGGATTGCCTGGTGGCTGTGACGGGGCCGGGCATCCAGGTGCGCCGGGATGGGCAATGGCTGGCTGCCTGGACCTCTCACTACCTGCCGCGCGGCGCTTCGCTGGAAGTGGAACGCAGCGGCCCGGGCGTCTGGGCTTACCTGGCCGTGGCCGGCGGCTTTCAGACGCCGCTGGTGATGGGCTCGCGTTCCACCTATCTGCCCGCCGGGCTGGGAACGCGCCTGCAGCCAGGCGACGTGCTGCCCATCGCACCCCAACCCCGCGACTTGAGCCAGCGCGCCGGTACGTTCCTTCCCCTGAAATCGCTGCCGCAATACTCGCTTTTCCCGTACCTGGGCATGCTGCCCGGCCCGCATATTGAGCATTTCCCCGCCAGCGCTCTGGACGATTTTTTACACGCCACCTTCAGCGTCTCCCACACCGCAGACCGCACCGGCTACCGCCTGGACGGCCCACCCCTGGTGCATAACGACGCCGGCGCCGATATTCTCTCGGCTGGCACCCTGCCGGGTTGCGTGCAGGTGCCTGCCTCGGGTCAGCCGGTGGTATTGATGGCCGACGCACCGACTTCTGGAGGCTACACGCAAATCGCCTCTTTATCTCAGCTCGACCGCGCCTTGCTGGCGCAGATTCCGCCCGGCGAAGGCCAGATCCGCTTCGTCGAGTTGACCCTTGAGGAAGTCCAAGCCCGCACACGCCTGGCCTGGCGCACATTACGAAATGGACTCCAACCGGATGACGAGCAGGCAATCGGTTGGGTTGGATTGTAGATTTAGGGTATAGAATTATGGATCACGTTTGATCTTTCCCGTTCAAGCAGAAAAACGATCGGATAGCCCCAGTCATGATGAAGCAACTCATCCTCCCCGCTTTGCGCACCTTCGCCATCGGCGCCGTAGTCCTCGGCCTCCTGCTTTTTCTGCCCGCCTGGACCCTCAACTACTGGCAGGCCTGGCTCTTTATCCTCGTCTTCCTGACCTGCATCACGGCCATCGGCCTCTTCCTTTCCATCAACGATCCCGCCCTGCTGGAGCGACGTAAAAAGGTCGGTCCGGCCACCGAACAAAGCCCGGTACAAAAAATCATCATGTCGCTTGCCCTGGTCGGCATTCTGGCCCTGCTGGTGGTTTGCGCGCTCGATCACCGTTTCAGTTGGACGCGCGTGCCGGTCTGGGTCTCTTTGCTGGGCGATGGGCTGGTTGCCATGGGTTTGTATCTCAATCTGCTGGTTTTCAAAGAAAACAGCTTCGGCGGCTCCTCCATCGAGACCGTCGCCGACCAAAAGGTCATCTCCACCGGCCCCTACGCCCGCGTCCGTCACCCCATGTATCTGGGCGTGTTGATCATGATGATCGGCGTTCCGCTGGCGCTTGGCTCGTTTTGGGGGCTGGCGGTTCTCGCGCTCATCTCTCCCGGCCTGATCTGGCGCATCCTCGACGAAGAAAAGCTGCTGGTGCTGCAATTGCCGGGCTATAAAGAATACATGCAAAAAGTACGCTTCCGCTTATTACCCTACCTCTGGTAACTGGAGACCCGGGATGTCCCTCATTCACAACAATGTCGAAGCTTGCCAGTCCGGCACCTTTGCGCCGCTCATCTGCCGCGTCCCATCCGGCTGGGCGGTCTTGTGCAATATGCAATACCTGCGCGGCTATACCATCCTTCTGCCTGACCCCGTGCTGCCCGATCTGAACGCGCTCGACCGCGCCGCGCGCGCCGCCTTCCTGCTGGATATGGCCACCATCGGCGATACGCTGATGGAAGTCACCGGGGCATTCCGCATCAACTATGCCATCATGGGCAACTCCGAACCCGCCCTGCACGCCCACATCGTCCCGCGCTTCATGGATGAACCCGACCAGTACCGCAAGAATCTGCCCTGGTCCTACCCGTCGGAAATCATCGACGGGACGCCTTTCGACCCCCTCCGCGATGCCGAACTGCAAGTTCGGCTGCGCGAGGCGATTCTGCGAAGGGTATAATACTGAGGGGCAGCGAACTCCCATATTGAGTCAGAACCCAAGAATTCCACAGGATGGGATGATAAATACCCAATACCGAATACCAAATACCGAATACCGGATACCCAATACCCAATACCCTTTTCCAGACCCTGATCCCCTATATATTGTCCTCAATCATTGATCTCAACTGCGACCTCGGCGAATCCTTCGGCCGCTACCAGCTTGGCAGCGACGCCGCCCTGATGCCCTACCTCACCTCCGCAAACATCGCCTGCGGCTTCCACGCTGGCGACCCGCTGGTGATGCAGACCACCCTGCGCCTGGCTCTCCAGCACAACCTGGCGCCGGGCGCGCACCCCGGCTGGCCCGATCTGCAGGGCTTCGGCCGCCGCGAAATGGCGTTCCCGCCTGCCGAAGCCGAAGCGGCCGTCCTTTATCAGATTGGCGCGCTGGCCGCCTTTGCCCGTGCCGAAGGCGCTGAATTGACGCACGTCAAGCCGCACGGCGCGCTCTATAACCAGGCCGCCCGCGATCCTGCCCTGGCAGCCGCCGTGGCCCGCGCCGTCCAGCGTTTCTCCCGTGAGTTAATCCTGGTCGGCCTGGCCGGGTCGCATTCGTTGGCCGCCGCCGCCGAAATTGGCCTGCCCGTTGCCGCCGAAGCCTTCCCCGACCGCGCCTACCTGCCCGATGGTTCGCTCATGCCGCGCAGCCTTCCAGGCGCCGTGCTGGAATCGCCGGCTGAGATCGCGCAAAACGCAGTCCGCCTGGCCAGCCAGGGTCTTCAGGCCGGCGGCCAGATCTGGACCATTGATACGCTCTGCCTGCACGGCGACCATCCCAACGCGCTTGAAAATGCCCGTGCCGTCCGTTCGGCCCTGCAAAGCGCCGGCATTACCGTCGCCAGAATTCGAGGATAACAAGATGGGTAGAAAATCGTTCGTTTCGATCCTGTTGATCATGATCGTCCTTCTTTCCGCCTGCGGCGGTCAGCCGGCCCCTACCGCTACCAAACTGCCGCTCACCGTTCCTTCCCCGGTGCCCACCATCGCCACGCTGGCCGCG
>CAZHYQ010000024.1:0-34245 GCA_964536805.1 uncultured Longilinea sp. | reverse complement strand
GGCGTGCTTTCTGGTTGTAATTTGTAACGCAGTTGGATTCTTGACCCAGCCTTGAAGGTAAATCCCCTCCGGCCTGCGGCCACCTCCCCCAAATTGCGGCAATTTATAGGAGGGCGGAGGCGTGCTCACAGGGAGCAGTAGGCAGGGAGGGCGGTTCCTGAGCGATAATGGAACGATTAAAAAATTGATGCGTTCAAAATGCCACGAAGTGGCACAGGCTGAACGAACCTTACCTATTTCTCAACGTGAAGCTAATTCGAGTGCCATAACCATGATTGTGCTCATCTCGAAAAACCGGGCTTTCTGCACGAACTTCTCCTCCATGAGCCTCAACCAATCGTTTGACAATAGCTAATCCCAAACCAGAACCTCCGCTGGAACGAGTCCGAGATTTATCTGCCCGGTAGAAACGGTCGAACACATAAGGGAGGTTTTCCTGGTCGATTCCACTACCAGTATCAGTGACAGAAATCTGGAACGCAGCAGAGTTGGATTGAAAAGTAGTTTGGATTGAGATTACGCCGTTCTCAGGTGTGTAGCGTAAAGCATTGCTGATTAAATTATTCAACACCTGAATCACCCGATCGGGATCTGCCCTAAGTTTCGGGAGATCAGCTTGAATATCAGTTGCCAAACGAATTGATTTTTGGGCGGCTTGAGGTTTCATTCGCTCTGAAACTTGATGGATCAGTTCATGTAGGTCAATTTCCTGGAGCTCCAGTTTCAGTTGACCCGTCTCAGCCAGGGAGAGCAGCCGTAAATCGCCGATCAAACGGTTCAACAAAGTGGTTTCTGCATGGAGTGTCGTGATCTGCTCTTCATCAAGGGGCAACACACCATCCTGCATCGCTTCCAACGTGCCCTGGATCGCTGTCAATGGCGTCCTAAGTTCATGGGCAACATCTGCCATCAGGTGTTGGCGTTGCGTTTCAACATTGGACAGGCTTTCAGCCATATTATTAAAAGTTGACCCCAGTTCGCCAAACTCATCCCTGGAATGGATATTGACCCTCTGAGTCAAGTCACCATTGGTGATCGCCGTGGCTGCTTTTCTCAATTGACGGAGAGGAGCAGTTATTTGAAAAAATATAATCGCGCCTATGATTATGGCGATAAGACCGGCAATGACCGTGGAGCCGATGATGGCTTGATTCACTGACGCCATAAACTCTCCTGCAGGTGAACCGGATTGTGCGAGATTATACGGTGTGATAAGCAGTGTTCCCACCAGGTTACTATTGATCGTAATCGGGGTCCCATTTTTCAGATCCGAGGCAGACATCTGTTTTCCGACCAGTTCATTTAACGTATCGCTGATCCCAACCCCGTGGGCATCCGTCAGGATCAGTCTCTGGTCGAGGGTTGCCATCATTCCGTTTCCAGCTTGTTGACCAGGTCCATTTCCACGACCTTGCCCCATCATATTTCCGGTTCCGGCGGGGGTATTTTCGAAAATCAGATTCGATTGAAGAAAAGCATCCACGCCTTGCCAGCTGTTTGTCTGAGCGTAGTAATCAGCCAGAACTGGCGCCAACCTTTGTCCCCAAATTTGACCGCTGCGGGTCGTGTAAAGGGTAAACGCTTTTTCAGTCGCATTGGAAATCAGGACAGAAATTACCAATGATCCAATTGCAATCACCAGTAAGAAAGCACCCAGTAGTTTGAAAATCAGGCTATTACGCATTGTCATCGGGATCTAATTTATACCCCAGACCAAAAACGGTCTGGATGTAATGAGGATTCTTGGGATTGGGTTCCATTTTGATTCGAATATTCTTTATATGGGCGTCGATGGTACGTTCATATCCTTCATAAGCATCTCCCTGTGCCTGTTCCATGATCTGAAGGCGCGAAAAGACCCGTTTTGGTTGTTTCGCCAGGACGACCAGAATTTCAAATTCGGTCGGGGTGAAATCAATTGATTTTTGCGCAACTTTGACGGTATGTTTCGCCAGATCAATCATCAGGTCGCCAACTTGAATGATTTCTCCATTATCAGACTCAGCGGAGGTTCGCCTGAAAATGGTTTTTACCCGCGCAACCACCTCACGAGGGCTGAAGGGTTTTACCACGTAATCGTCTGCACCCAGTTCAAGACCGTTCAGTTTATCAGCTTCTTCCACCCGGGCAGTCAGCATCAGGATGGGGATATTTGAATCGCGACGGATTTCTCTGCAAATTTCAAAACCATCCATTCCCGGCAGGTTTAAATCCAGGATCATAAAATCCGGTCTCTCACGATCAAAAACAACCAATGCGGCTTTCCCGTCCAAAGCAGTGACGACCTGATAACCTGCTTTTTCCAGGTAGGCTTTTAAAACTTTGACAATTTGGGGTTCGTCATCGACCACAAGAATTTTCTTGGACAATTCGTTCATCCTTTCATTATATTTGAATCATGTGAATAACTTGTGAATAATCATCCGCATATCTGTGTCATGATTTGGATTTTAGGATATCTGCAACGTAAAGATACGAGGTAAACCCATTTCTTTACCAAATTCTTCTATTGGTGGACGAAGACTCTTTGTATATGGGAATAAACAAAACAAGGATGCCGATTGCAGGCATCCTTGTTTACCGATCCGGATTATTTTATGGGGTCGTCTGATAGTAAGGGCAATTTGCATTTCCAAATCGCCCCTGGCCATTAGCGCGCATACCCATGCCGTTTCCGTTTCCAGCACCGCGGGTTTTCATCCAATCGGCCTGTTCCTGGGTAAAGGTTCCGTCTTTTACGGCCTGGTCAATTGCCAGATTGCGAACTTCCAGCCGCAAGGCAGCGAATTGCTCGACCGTCAGACCTGTGGAAAGCGCAATTGCCGATAGCGTTTCGCCATTTGCCAGACGACTATTCAGGACTTCTATAGAAATTCCAAGTTTTTCGGAATATGCAGCGATCATATCGTCATGCAACAGTCCATCCTGAGTACCAGCACCATTACCGGCCATCATTCCCCCGCGGGGACCGCGGCTGCCCATTCCATAACCATTACCGGTTCCTGCAGCGGAGGATTGGGGAGTGCCAGATTGTGCATAAACCACGCCGGTTGTTCCGAATGCAATAGCGATCATCGCCACGACTACGATACTTAATACAACTTTGTTCATTTCAAATCTCCTTGAGCTATTTCGATTTGTAAGGCATACCTTACTTGTTGATCATTATGTTATCTGCAAGATATGAAGGAGTTGTGAATTCGGTACGAAGAATTTGTGAATTTACTATTTTGGATTAAGTAGAAAACAAGTGAGCTAGGTGCGTGCGTTTTATTGAACGCGCATTGAAAACTCTACTGAAGCGTGTGCGCGCACGGCCAAATTCCACTCTATAATATGAGAGCAATCGATTTTCTTAATTAAGCTAAAGGAGGGTCACCACCATGTACATCGCGGCAGAAAACCGGTATGAGGGCATGCGCTACAACCGCTGCGGGCGCAGCGGATTGAAACTCCCGGCGGTGTCGCTGGGGTTGTGGCACAATTTTGGCGGGGTGGACACGCTGGAAAACGCGCGCGCCATGGCACGCCTGGCTTTCGACCTGGGCATTACGCATTTCGACCTGGCGAACAATTACGGCCCGCCCTACGGCTCGGCCGAGACGACTTTTGGAGAGATTTTGCGAAAGGATCTGGCGCCCTACCGCGACGAGCTGGTGATTTCCAGCAAGGCCGGCTGGGACATGTGGCCGGGACCGTACGGCGATTTCGGCTCGCGCAAGTATCTGATTGCCAGCCTGGACCAGAGCCTGAAACGCATGGGGCTGGACTATGTGGACATCTTTTACCACCACCGGCCCGATCCCGAGACGCCGCTGGAGGAGAGCATGGGGGCGCTTGACCGCATCGTGCGCAGCGGCAAGGCGCTGTACGTCGGCATTTCCTCCTATTCAGCCGAGGAGACGCGCCGGGCGGCAGCCCTGCTGCGCGAAATGGGCACGCCTCTGCTGATCCACCAGCCCTCCTACAATATGTTCGATCGCTGGGTGGAGGATGGCCTGCTGGACGTGCTGGCGCAGGAGGGGGCCGGCTGCATCGTGTTTTCGCCGCTGGCGCAGGGGCTGCTCACCAACCGCTATCTCGAAAGCATCCCGGCGGATTCGCGCGTGGCAAAATCCGGGATATTCCTGCACGAAGAGGACGTGACCGGCGACAATATCGACAGGGTGCGGCGGTTGAACGAGATCGCGCGGCAGCGCGGGCAAAGCATGGCGCAAATGGCCATCGCCTGGGTGCTGCGCAAGCCGGTGATCACCTCGGCGCTGTTCGGAGCCAGCCGGCCGCAGCAAATTCGGGATGTGGTGGCGGCATTAAACCACCTGGAATTTTCGCCGGAGGAACTGGCGGCGATTGACGGGATTTTGGCGGGATAGAATAGATATATAAAGGCGGAAGGGCACGGTAAATTGAATTTTTGATTTACTCAATAGACTGCACAGCCGTGCCCGTACACAGAATGGAAATCCGGGCAGCTGCATGGGGTGAGGGTGAGGAGCGCGCGACGAGCGGTGCGGTCAAAGACCGCACCCTACAAATCCTTTCACGGAAGGGCACGGCAAATTGAATTGGCGATTGCGTCCATAGACTGCACAGCCGTGCCCGTACCAAAAAAACGAAATCCTGGCAGCGGCACGGCGATGCAGGCTGGGACAATATGCTACCAGGTTAGCCGTACGTGTATATTAATCCTCAATAATTGATAAAAAAGATGTAATATGTATAAATAATAATTGCCAATTTCGGATCAACCGCTTTTGGGTGCTCGGTAAAAAAGGACGATCCATGCAAAGCAAAGGCTTAATTCGGCAAGACAATTCCATAAGTTTTTGGATTGCGCTATCCGTCGCTCTCATTGCTTTGATGCTTTCGGCCTGCGACGGAACCGTTCAAACCCTGCCAACAGCCACCATTACCCCGACCGCGACGGCAACCGAGGAATCTGGCTTGATCTTGCCGGAAGCGGCGACCACGACCCCGATGGACCTGCCCACGGAGGACCCGAGCCTTGAACCGACCGCGACCAACACGGTTGAAGGTGTCTGTTCCCTGGTGACCACCTTTGACGTGGAACAGGTGCTCGAGCAACCCGTCACCTCCATCACCCCCGGGGCCGAACCGGATGACGTGACCGGGTCGACGATTAATTTCTGCACCTATGTTGGCTCCGGCAAGGCGGTCGTCATTTCCTCGGTCGAAGTCGACAGCTCATCGATTGGGCTGGATACGTTGAATGACCAGATTCGGAGAATCAAAGACGATGAACCGGATACAGAGGTCGATCAAGCACTGGGGGTCGGCATTCAGGCCTATTGGACGGTCTCTGAAACTGCCGGCGGATTTACGGTTTTAACCGAGGAACATGTCTTTAGCGTATCGCTGGGCGGCAACATCGGCGATGCGCTGGATCACAAAGCCGCTTTGCTGGCACTGGCGCAAATTGTAGCCGATAACCAGTAGGAAGCAGGCCGGGTTGAACCGGTTGCTCAAGCCGCAGTAATAAGCTGACCGACGCGCTCGATCTGTTCGGGTTCGCCGATGACGCCGATGCGGTCGCCCACGCTGAAAACTGTGTGTGATTTTGGGTTGGCGATCATTTTTTCCTCGCGCAAAATCGCCACCACCGAAGCACCGGTGCGCGCGCGAATATCCGCCTCGGCCAGCGAACTACCAATCAGCGGGCTGCCGTCATGCAGATCCATCCAGAAGATTTCGGTATTGTCGAAGACGCGCATCAGGCCGCGCAGCGAGCGCATTTCATCCTGCGTGGTCACCTCGGTGTTGTAGCGGTCACGGCGCACGGTTTCGACGTATTCATAGACCTTGCGCAGCGGGTAGCCCAACTGCACCAGGGCGTGCAGCACCATTTCCAGGCCGCCTTCCAGCTCGGGGTGCACGATGTGATTGGCGCCCAGCTTGGCCAGGTGATCGACGCCCTCCACGCTGGCCACGCGCACCACCACCGGCAGGGCGGGGTTGATATCGCGCGCGGCGATCACGATCAGGGCGGCGGTGGCCTCCTCGGGGACGGTGATCACCAGTTCGCGGGCTTTATCCAGCCCGGCATGCGTGATGACCTCCGAATTGCCGGCGTCGCCGTACAGGCAGGCGATGCCGCGGGCGTTCAATTCCTCGATGCGATCCGGATCCATTTCGATAACCAGCTGCGGGATTTCCAGCGATTTCAGCACGTCGACCAGGTGCGAGCCGATACGGCCGTAGCCGATGATGACGACGTGATGTTCGAGCGATTTCGTCTCGACCGGCGGCAGATTATTGTGCCTATCCAATCGCTGCCACAACCAGGGCAGGCGGCGCGGCAGCCAGGCTTCCAGCTTGGGCAGCAGGCTGTACATGAGCGGGTTGACCGTGATCGAGATGAGTGCTGCGGCCAGAATGAGCGAATACTGCTCGTTGTTCAACAGACCCAGCGAAAGGCCGCCCTGGCCTAAAATGAACGAGAATTCGCCGATCTGGCTCAGGCCGACTGCCACCACCAGGAAGGTGCGCGCACGACGCGGAATGACCAGCCCCAGCAGCAGGGTGATGATGGCTTTTCCGATCACCACCAGCAGGGTCAGCACCAGGATCGGGCCGAGGTTTTTCCACAGGAACACCGGGTTGACCAGCATGCCGACCGAGACGAAGAACAGCACCGCGAAGGCCTCGCGGAAGGGCAGGATATCGGCGCCGACCTGGTGGCTGAGCTTGGACTGGCTGACGATGGCGCCTGCCACGAACGCGCCCAGTGCCAGCGAAACGCCAAATAATTCGGCCGCGCCGACCGCCACACCCAGGGTGATGGCCAGGATGGCCAGGATGAATAACTCGCGCGAGCGGGTGTGCGCGATGCGGTCAAGCGTCCAGGGCACCAGGCGCGCACCCGCGAAGAACATGATCAGGCCGAAGGCAGAAGCTTTAAGCAGCGTGATGAGCAGGCTGAGCCAGTTGAAGGTGCCGTTCGAGGCGGTCGCCAGGGCCGGCATCAGCACCAGGATGATGACCGAGAGGATATCCTCCATCACCAGCCAGCCAATGGCAGCCTGACCGTGGGGGGTGTTGAGCAGGTTGTGGTCCATCAAACCGCGCGTCAGCACCACCGTGGAAGCCACCGAAATTGCCAGGCCTAACACCACGCTGGCGGGAATCGACCAGCCCCACAGGAAATGGGCGATCAGCGCGCCGGCCAGGGTGGCAAACAGGGTTTGCAGCAGCGCACCCGGAATGGCGATGTCGCGCACGCGGAACAGATCTGTGAAGGAGAAGTGCAGCCCGACGCCAAACATCAGAAAAATGACGCCCAGTTCGGCCAACTGCTGGATGGTTTCGACATCGCCGACCAGGCCAGGTGTGAAGGGTCCGATGACAATGCCGGCCAGGAGGTAGCCGACGATGGTGGGCAGCCCGATGCGGCGCGCCAGGGCGCCGCCGAAGAAGGCCGCCACCAAACCCAGGGTGATGTTCACTAATAAAGGTAAATCATGCATGCAGTTCGCCCACCTTAATTGGATAGATTGTATCCCTCTATTTTAACTTAATAATGAAGGCGGCTGAGCTTCAAGATGTGAGAGTTTACTAAGAAAAACGTCCGCGGTCTTGAATAATTGCGCATAGCCATTGAATTAACATGAAAAATTCACGACCCTGGCAGGTGAATTGCCCCAACAAAACCATACAGGCAATGATTTGTCTATTTCAGGAAGGCGACCGTCAATACAGATGCATGACCTGCACGGCGTATTGAATCCACTGGGCGGCCATTTCAGTGCTGCACTGACCGGTGTTGATGATGAGGTGGTAGAGCAGGGGGTCATCCCAATCGATATCGTAATAATGTTTGAGATAATCCTGCGAAGCGCGGTCGTGTTGTTTGACCATTTGCACGGCGTTATCGTAGGAGTTGAACTGCTCATCGACCAGGCGCGAGATACGCATGTCCAGCGGCGCGACGATGCGCACGTGCAGCACGTCCTTGCGCCCGTGAAGAATGGCCTGGCCGCCGCGTCCAACGATGACCACGTTGCCGCGCCGGAAAGCGGCCTGCACGCTGGCCTGGGTGATGGCCACGCTGCTCTGGTCGTCGAGGCGGATATCGCGGGTTTTGCGCTCGCCGCTGGGCGCTTCCACCCACACGCGCGAACGCGCCACGGTGCGAGGACCGCCAAACAGGCGTTCGAAGAAATTGCGCGCCACGTGCGAATCTTCCGAGAAATCGACGATCTCGCTCTCTGAGAGACCGACTTCCGCGGCGACCTGCAGGATCATGTTTTTATCAAAAAGCTGGTAATTGAGCAGCTCGCTGACGCGCGCGGCGATCGTGTCGCCGCCGGAACCGAGCTGACGCGAGATGGTGAGGGTGGTCATGGCGCGCTCCTTTCGGGAAAACGCAAACCAGGCAGAAAACGGGGCATGAGGGCAGGGTTGTCCATACCAGTATAGAAAAAAGGCAGGTTGAATGCAAGGGGGAAATATTGCGCATAGCCACTAAATTATTAGAAATTCATCTTAAGTAAGCCTTAAAGATAGCCATCTCCTTTGAGAGATTCTCTAAATTGAATGCCTAAAAACGCTGTACAATGAATGTTGACAAAATAGATCAGACGTGTAATTTCAGTTTTCGAAAGAGAACGCTGCAGTGGCCTTGTTAGGGTGGGGGTTTCACATGAAGGCCTCAGAATAATTCGACTTCAACGGGAGGGTCTACGATGGCGCCTATTTTTCGCCTTGCCTTCACCTGGTTCGTCATTTTTTGCCTTTTCCCTGGCCCGTTAGCCGCTTCGGGCTCCTCCCTCCCCGCTTCCTCTCCTCCGCAGGCTGGCCCGACCTTTGCCCAAATTTCCGCCGGCAACAACCACTCCTGCGCCTTGTCCGATTCCGGAGGGGTATGGTGTTGGGGGATGAATGATGATGGTCAACTTGGCGATGGCACGAATACCAGTCGCAGCACACCGGTAGCCGTAGTCGGGCTGACCGGCGGGGTGACCCGACTGGCCGCCGGAGCGAACTACACATGCGCGATCATCGCCGCCGGTGGAATGAAATGTTGGGGGGCGAATTACTATGGTCAACTAGGCGACGGCACGACCGACAACCACAATACCCCCGTCGCTGTTTTGGGCCTGCCCGGCGGCGTGATGGCGATCGCGGCAAGTGTGGGCGGGGGAGGACATACCTGTGCTCTGCTTACAGGGGGCGGCCTGAAATGTTGGGGATTTAATTTTCTTGGCCAATTGGGAGATAACACGACCCAAAACCGGCTTACCCCGGTGGATGTGACCGGCCTGGCGAGCGGAGTAAGCGCAATAACTGCGGGATTTGGTTTTACCTGTGCGTTGATGTCAACCGGCGGAGTCAAATGCTGGGGAGCGAACGCCAGCGGCCAATTAGGGGACGGCACACTGCAGGATCACTGGGTTCCAATGGATGTGATCGGCCTGGGCGGCAGTGCCATCCTCTTGAGCGCTGGTGGGGAGCATACCTGCGCTGTTTTGTCCTCGGGTGGGGTCAAGTGCTGGGGCGAAAACTGGATCGGAGCATTGGGGAATGGCAACAACACCGACAGTTCCAGCCCCGTGGACGTGGTTGGGCTGACGGGCAGCGTGACTCTGTTGGATGCGGGGTATTCGCACACCTGCATATGGGCCACCGATGGTTACGTGAAATGCTGGGGCAGCAACGATCATGGCGAGCTCGGTGACGGCTCTAACCTCGCCAGTAATTCCCCTTTGAATGTTATCGGCCTGGAGGGGAGCTTTATCTCCCTATCCGCTGGTGGGGGCCACACCTGCGCCTTGAACGCTGCCCGCCAGGCCCGTTGCTGGGGGTTCAACGGATTTGGCCAGGTAGGCGATGGCGCCATCGTCCAACGCAGCGTGCCTCTTGAAGTCGTTAGCCTGGCCAGCGGCGCGCTGAAACTGGCCTCCGGGGACTATCACACTTGTGTGGTTACCGCTTCCGGGGGAGTCAAGTGCTGGGGAGTAAACGAAGCGGGTCAATTAGGCGATGGCACACAACGCAATAGCAGCAGACCGGTGGAGGTGGTTGGCCTGGCGAACGGTGTGAGTGCACTAGCGGCTGGCATTGGGCACATGTGCGCACTGACCACATTGGGTGGGGTCAAGTGCTGGGGGGCGAACAGCGGTGGCCAATTAGGGGATGGCACGATCGTAAACCGTCTCACCCCGGTTAACGTAACCGGCCTGTCAAGCGGAGTAAGCGCAATAGCCGCGGGATTTGGCTTTACCTGTGCGTTGACATCCTCCGGCGGAGTCAAGTGTTGGGGAGTCAACTTTAGAGGCCAGTTAGGGGACGGCACAACCATTAATCGCTCCACTCCGGTTGACGTAGTTGGGCTGTCCAGCGGCGTCATCGCCATCGCCAGCGGGTATCAAACCTGCGCCTTATTGATGGGCGGCGGGGTCAAGTGCTGGGGTTTCGATTCCACAACACCGGAAGATGTCCCTGGCTTGGAGGCCGACGTCACTTCCGTCTCTGTTGGTTGGGGTCATTCCTGTGTCCTGACGCTAACGGGCGCCAAGTGCTGGGGGGTTACTTATAATGAATATGGCGAGTATGGCTGCGGGGATAGTGGTTGTGGTTTCGGCAGCGAGCCGGTGGATGTGGTCGGCCTTCCTGGCGATGTCACCACATTAGCTGCCATCGGCAGCCACACCTGTGCCTTGACCGTCTCCGGTGCGATGAAGTGTTGGGGAGGTAATGGGGTTGGCGAATTGGGGGATGGCACAACCATCAATCGCTACGCGCCGGTAGATGTGAGCGGTATGGGTGTTGGAGTGACGGCGCTGGCCGGCGGCAAGCACACCTGCGCCGTGGTCACGGGTCGCGTCAAGTGCTGGGGCTCCGACAGCGTCGGTCAGCTTGGCCTGGCTACGGAGGCTGATCGTCTGACACCCACGGATGTGGCCGCTAGCGCAGGGGAATATTTGCGCCTGAGCTACGCCAACGGCCGGCCCGGCAGCTTTTTCACCGTCACCGGCTGGAATCTGCCGGCGTCCAGCGTCATCACGCTCACTCTGAATGGCGCTGTTCTTTCGCCCGCCATTCAAGTCAACCCGACCGGTAGTTTCATCCTCTTCCTCGACACCACCAACGCCGACCCGGGTTTCTATTCCCTGAAAATCCAATCTTTACCTCACGCTGTCGCCAACTTTGTTCTTGACGGCGACAACCTCCTTCGGCCGCTGGAAGGCGGCGGGCTGACCCTGATCGCTCCATCCGGCCTGGGTAAACCTGTTTATTACCGTTACCTGCCGGTGGCGCTTAAGAATTTAAAATAAAATCCGGCGTATTTTTTCAATAACCGGAGTAAGATGCTTTTTTGGGGATGGCAAAGAAGAAGATTTAAGCGTTATCCACTATGAATCAATATAACCAGAATCCAAGGTGAAACATGACAATTTTGATAATTCTGGAACTTGACTTGCAACTACAACTCGAGTAAAGTGAACTCAGGCAGGGTGGTTGACTGCCTATTCCATCAGGGGGTCACCGCAGGATTAACATCTTAGCTTCATTGTAATCAGCGGTACATATATGTCGAACACGGACAATCATAATCACCGCAATGCCGTCTACAGGTATACCCTGCAGGGGGTAGCTTTGGGTTTGCTGCTCGTACTTGCCGGCCTGGCCATTACCTATCCCTACCTTCCGCAATTGCTTTCAGCGCTGCCAGCCGTTCCGCGCCTCATTCTGCTGGCGCTGCTGCTGTTTCTGGCGCCGGCCGGGCTGGGATTGGCCGGGCGCTGGTTAGGCCTGCGGGTGGACCGGTTGGAACGCGCCAACCTGGCCCTGCAAAACCAGGTGGTCGATTTTGAGACCCAGGAACAGGAAAAGCGCCTGCAGGATGCCGGCCGCACCCAGCTTGAAAAGATCCTGGAACGCGGCAAGCGCGAATGGGAAGGCATTTTTGATGCCGTGCAAAACGCCATCCTGGTCACGGATGCGGCCGGGCAGATCATTCGCTGCAACCGCTCGGCCATCCAATGGTTGAACAACAGCTTCGATCAGGTCATCAATCACCCGATCGACTCGCTCGACCTGGGGGAACTGGACGGCCGCACCGTCCGGCTGCAGGAATTAAACGGCGAATCCTTCATTCCGAGTAAAGGCGGCTGGTACGATATTGCCCGCTTCAACATCCAATTGGATGAAGACAACCAGGGTTCCATCTACATTATCCAGGATATCAACCGCCGCAAAAACGACGAAGCCATCATCCGCCAGCAAAAAGATTACCTGGCCACACTGGTGGATCTGAGCCCGGTGGCGATTGTGACGCTGGATTTGCAAAAACGCATTCTGTCGTCCAACCCGTATTTTGAGAGCCTGTTCGGCTACTCAAATGCTGAAGCGGTCGGCCACCCCTTGGACGACCTGGTGCGGCGGGATAACAACCAGGCGGAAGGCAGCCTGACTCCCGATATCCCGCTGGCTGGAGAAATGGTCAAATCGGCCGTGCGGCTGCAGCGCAAGGACGGCAGCTACGCGGACGTTGAAGCGCTGGGCGTGCAACTGGTGCAGGATAAGCAGGTCAAGGGCGCGTTGTGGCTGTTCCACGACATCACCGAACTGGTGCAAGCGCGCCGGGCTGCCGAGCAGGCCGACCGGGCCAAGTCGGAGTTCCTGGCGAACATGAGCCACGAAATCCGCACGCCCATGAACGGCATCATCGGCATGATTGAACTGGCCATGGATACCGACCTGAGCGATGAACAGTATGACTACCTGGAAGGCGCGCGCGAAAGCGCCGATTCGCTGCTGAGCGTGCTGAACAGCGTGCTCGATTTTTCAAAGATCGAATCGGGCCAGCTGGTGCTGGACCCGGTCGATTTCGACCTGGTATCGCTTGTGGAAGGCGTGGCACAGATGATGGCCAGCCGGGCCGAAACGCGCGGTTTGAACTTGCTGGCCTACATCGATCCATTGGTGCCAGCGCGCGTGCGCGGCGACTCAGTGCGACTGCGCCAGGTGCTGGTCAACCTGGTGGACAACGCGCTTAAATTCACCGAAAAGGGCGAGGTCGTCATTCGCTGCCTGCTCGAGCAGAAAAAAGGCAGCCAGGCGCTGGTCAAATTCAGCGTGACCGATTCGGGCATCGGCATCCCGGAAGAACGCCAGAAGGACATCTTCGAACGCTTCGTCCAGGTGGACGGCTCGACCACGCGCAAATACGGCGGCACAGGCCTGGGACTGGCCATCTGCAAGCAGCTGGCTGAACTCATGGGCGGCGAAATCGGCCTCGAAAGCACGCCCGGCAAGGGCAGTACCTTCTGGTTCACCGCCGGCATGACCGAACTGCCCAAGCCGGCCGGCATGGAACCGCTGACCACGCGCGATTTGAAGCGCGTGCGCGTGCTGATCGTGGACGACAGCGCCATCAACCGCCAGATCTTCACCAAGATGATGGAAGGGATGGGCTGCCAGGTCACGGCTGTTTCGAGCGGACAGGACGTCATTCCGGCGCTGTTCCGCGGGCTGCTCACCAACGCGCACTTCCACCTGGTGCTGCTGGATATGCAAATGCCGGGCATGGACGGCGAGGAAACGCTGCGCGCCATCCGCAATGAACCGCTCACGCGCGATACGCGCGTCATTGTTTTGACCTCGATGGGACGCCGCACCGAGTTGAGCAAACTTGACGCGCTGGGCTATTCGGGTTTCCTGCAAAAGCCCATCAAGCAATCACAACTGCAAAGCATGACCGAATACGCCCTCGGATTGACAGCCCACATCGACAGCCGCCAGCGGGCAGACGGGCTGCACCCGCAGGCGCCGGCGCAGCAGCTGCAGATCCTGGTGGTGGAAGATAACGAAATCAACCAGAAGATGGTGCGCACGCTGCTGATCAAACGCGGGCACAGCGTGGATGTGGCCGCCAGCGGGTTGGAAGCATTGACCGCAGCCAAAGAAAAACCCTACGATGCCATCTTCATGGACGTGCAGATGCCCGACCTGGACGGCTTTGAAGCCTCGCTCCAGATCCGCGCCACTGCTGGCCCCAACCAGCAGACGCCGATCATCGCCATGACCGCGCACGTCATGCCGGGCGACCGCCAGCGCTGCCTGGATGCCGGCATGGTCGACTACGTCTCCAAACCCATCGACACGCGTAAATTGTTCCAGATCCTGGAGCGCTGGACTTCGCAACCTTCCAGCAATAAGGGCAATCCACCCGGCCGCGGCGCCAAGCTCATACCTTCGCCGGATGCCGTGCTGGATATCCAGGGCGCCCTAAAACGGTTCAGCGATGACAGCAGCTTTTACCAGAGCCTGCTGGATGAATTCCTCAAGGATTTACCCGATAAAATCGACGAAATGAAGGACGCCTATTCGAAAGGCAATCTCAAGCAACTGGCTTTTCTGGCGCATAACCTGAAGGGCGTGGCAGCCAACTTCGGCGCGGGACAGCTTTACGGCCTGGCAGCCTCGGTGGATGAAGCCAGCAAGAGACAGGATGACGAGGCGGCCGGTTTGCTGATGCCCGAACTGGAATTAGCCGCCGAAAAAGTAAAAATGAGGGCACTGGATTCATTCAAAGAATCGCAAATATAAAGTATCATTAGGCATTAGAGGGGATCTTGACCTTGGCGTTAGCCATTTTAACCGTAGTTGAAATCATTTGTAACGAGTAATCAGCTTTTCCTTCTTTAACTGCCCAAAGGGGAACTTCTATGCCACGGGTATTGCTGATCGATGACGAGCCAGTTTTCTATAAGATGGTCGAGCATGCCCTGAAACCACAGGGCTATGAGCTTGAATATGCCAAGAACGGCATGGACGGGCTGCGCTCGGCCGGAAAATTCAATCCCGAACTGATTATTGTCGATGTCAAGCTGCCGGACCTGGACGGGTACGAAGTCGTCCAGCGCCTGCGCAGCACGCCGCGCTTCCGCACCACACCGATCATTTTCCTGAGCAGCCAGGTGGACCTGCCGAACAAACTGAAGGGCTTCGAGGTAGGCGCGGATGATTTTCTCGGCAAACCCTTCCAGCCCGAAGAGCTGCTGGCGCGCGTCGGCCTGCTGATGCGGCGCAGCGAAGCCATGCGCTCGGCGCTGCCGGCCGGCCCCAGCAAGGAACCCGCCACCATCATCGCGGTGCACAGCCTGCGGGGCGGGGCAGGGTGTACCAGCCTGGCGGTCAACCTGGCGATTGCCTTTTACCAGTTGTGGGAAAAGCCGACGCTGCTGGTCGACACGGATATGACGGCCGGGCAGGTGGCACTGATGCTGAACACCTCGCCAGCGCGCACCTTCGACGACCTGACCAACCGCCGCTCCAGCGAAATCGATGAGGATATCCTCAAGAACATCATCACCAAGCACAATTCCGGCATTCATTTCATTGCCGCGCCCACCTCGCCGCTGGCGGATGATTCTTTCGCCGACGACCTGTGGCCCGAATTGTTAGCCCGCCTGGAAGAAAAATACAGCTTCATCGTGATCGACACCGGGCACAATTTTGGCAACATCACCATTCACATGCTCAACCAGGCCACCAGCATCTTCCTGCCGGTGGTGCCGGAAATGGCCTCGATCCGCTCCTCCATCAGCGCCCTGGAGATCTACCGGCTGTTGGGATACCCCTCCGAAAAAATCAAACCCATCCTGAACAATACCCTGGCTGTGGCCGGCATCAAGCAGGCCCAAATCGAGAAGGTGATGAAGCTGCCAGTGAGTTATGCGCTGCCTTACGCGCCCAACGAATTCATCCGCGCCATCAACTTTGGCCAACCGGTGATCATCAACAACCCCGAAATTTCATCCGTCCCGATCTTCGAAGAGATGGCTTACGTGAACAGCAGCGAGAGCCTGCGGGCCATTCCGCCTTCGTCGCCGACCGCCACCTGGAAACGAGTGACGCAAAAATTGGCTGCAAAGAAGTAAACACTGCCATGGAAACGCGATAACAGACTTCATGAAGACCAACAAAAGCGTCATCCTCCTGCTGTTCGTCATCCTGGTGCTGCTCGGCATTGGCACCGGGGCTGCCTTTGCCCAAAGCGGCGGCGGCACGCGCACCGAGGAGATCGAAGTCACGGTAACGCAGTTTGTGTGGAATTTATATGCCAACAATTCGCGCGCCATCGTGTGTACGGCCACCATCGAACACGATGGAACGCCGACCTATTTTGAAACACTGTCCTTCTGCCCGCTGAGCATTTTTTCGTGGGCGGTGACGCCTGAACCGACAGCCGTGACCGGCACCGGAACGCCCGCGCCGGCGCGCGAACCCGGGCTGATCGACGAAGCCACCCTGTTCAAGAACTACACCTGGCACTACAAGGAAGCTTTCCAGGTGAAGCGCAAGATCACCATGAATGTGCCGAACATCGTGGTCTACATGGCCGCGCCGGTGGGCTACGTTCAGAAACCCTACGTCATCATTTCAGCCTACGAACCGCTCACCCAGAATAAGATTGCCAACATCGACGGCATCATCAACGGCAAAACCCAGTTCACCTGCCCGGGCAACCGCTGCGAAGTGCCGCTCAGCGCGGACTCGACCATCGAATACTGGGCGGTAACGACCGCCGGCGAAAGCAGCGCGCATTCCACCGGGACGGTGCGCTACGCATTGACTGAAAGCGGCTACAAGGTTTACCTTGACGCTGCCAAGCCGGTGGCGGAATGGACGGACGCCTGCGGCTTAAAGTTTGGCATCAAGGTGCCCGCAAGCGCCGAATGGGCGCGCATGCCCACCACGCCGTCGGACCTGAACACCTTTAAAACACTGCATTTCCTCACCGGCAAGCTGATCATCAACGGCCAGGTGGATGCAAGCGCCTGCCCGGGCGGCGGCTTTTTGGATAACGGCGCGCCAAACAGCTGCGCCATTGAAACCGCGCGCAGCAAAGTCAATACCTGGCAGAACCAGTTCGATCCAGCCATCTGGAACGCCTCGCTGCAAAACGGCGTGCCGGCGCGGCTGCTTAAAACGATTGTGGAAGTCGAATCGCAGTACTGGCCGGGCGGCGAGCAGAATTACCTGTACGAATACGGCCTGGCGCAGATCAACTACCTGGGCATCGACGCGGCTTTACGCTGGGACCCGGTGCTTTTTGACATGGTGTGCAACCCGAGCCAGTTCAGCTGTTCGCTCGGCTACCTGAGCATGCCCGGCGACCAGAAAGCCCAGTTGAAGGCCATCGTTTTGAGCATGCTGGATACCACCTGCATCGACTGCCTCAACGGCGTCAACCTGGATAATGCTGCCCAGAGCATCAACGTGCTCTCGCGGGTGCTGCTGGCCAACTGCGAACAGACCCGCTATATTCAATCCTCGGTGACCACCCAGCCAGCCACCTACGAGGATATGTGGAAAATGACGCTGGTTTCCTATCATTCGGGCTTCGGCTGCTACCTAAACGCACTCAAAGCCACCCGCGCCGCCAACGAGCCCATGGATTGGCAGCATATTTCGGCACACCTGACCTGCCCGGGCGCCAAGGAATACGTCGACGGGCTGTGGACGCGGCTGTTGGCTTTTAATACCTACACCACGCCGCCGGATGATCCCAAACTGCCCACCCTCGTGCCGACCTTTGTGACGCCCACGCCGCAACCGACCCCCACGCCGATCCTTTCGACCGGCAGATTGCGGCTGTTGGTGTACGTCGACAGCGACGGCAACGGCACCGCCACGCCGGATGAACTGGTGAACGGCGTCAATGTGACGGCGGAATTCTCTGACGGCACCGCCGTCACGAAAACCGTCACCAACGGCGAAGTGATCTTTGACCTATCCCAAAAGGGCGTCGGAACGCGCATCGTTTTAACCGTAGGATACCTGTTCCGTTCCTACCGCGCCGTGGTGCCTGAATCAGGCGAAATTTTCTATACGGTCCGGCTTGAACAGCCCGTGATTCCCACAGTGATGCCGTAAAGAAGGCACAAGTCCCCATGTCGGACCAGGCGATTCCCCCCTTCGAGCCAGACGAGACCAAAGCCACCCATCTTGATCAAACGGATCCGGGCGAACTGGTCGATCTGCGCAGCAGCATGGCGGAGGAAGAGGCGGAAAAACTCAAGGCAAAGCCCACCGGCATTTTGAAAAAAGTGACCGGATTTTTGCACTGGCCCGCTGGCAAAAAAGAAGAAAAGAAACCCGAACCGACAGAAACCAGACCACTGGCGGCCTTGCCTGCTCCGCTGGATGAGGACGACCGCATCAGCGACGAGATTCTGGCGCAGCAGGTGGGAAAAACTTTTTCAGGCTGGGAAGACGAAGTTCCGGTGGAGGTGGATGTTCCAACCCTGGCAGAAGAAGCGCTGGATGGGGCCGCGGTGGAGCCGCCACCCGGAGCCACCAAGCCCTTTGTGACAGATGAAACCGCAGAGGAACCTGCCGCGGCGCGTGAGGCGGAGGTGGTTACCAACCCGCTGGCTGCAGAAGAGGAAAAACCGGAGCAGGAAGAAGTCCTGTGGATTTACGATGCCAATTCGGTTGACCGCAGCGTTGAAACGCGCGGCGCCGGGGCTTTTGAAGTTGATGTCAAAGCCGACGAGTCAATCATCAACCTGGAAGGTCAGGACGGCGTACCGCCTTTCGAGATGCCTCCTGCCGAAGATGCCCTGACTGAACGCACTATGGCGGAAGGCGAAACAGGCGCGACAGACTCCGGCGAGGAATCGATGCCCGACACCGCCGAGACTGAAGCGCTGCGAGCCGAGTTGAACCCGGAGCCATCGCCGGAAGCCCTTCACCCGGCAGGTCAAAAAAAATCGACGCGCAGCCTGCGCACCGTGGTCACCAACTGGTTGAACCCGGACGCAGTAAAGAACGAACCGGCGGATGAGGTGGAGGATGATTTGATCTCCGACCGGCTGATGCGCAGCCAGGGCAATGTGACTCCAGAAATCCCCGGGGCGCACAAACCCTGGCAGCCCTTTGCCGCCGAAGAGGAAGCCGCTCAACCGGAACCGGATGATGATGACGACGACGGCGAAGCCGCCCTGTGGAAACCGCTGGTTGAGCGCGACCGCGCGAATGCCGCCCGGCAGGAAAAGGAATTTCGCGAAGCGCATCCCGACCTGGTGGAGGAACCCGTTCAGCATAACCGCAGGGCGTATGACCGGGCTGCTTTTCCGGAAGAACCACCAGCGGCAGAGGATGCCAGCGATGTGTGGACGCCCGGGCATGTGGCCGACCCGGGTCTGGCGAAAGCCCCCTCGCGCCTGTCTGAAATGACGGCCCAAAGCGGCGAAGAAGCCGGCCCGGACATGGATGAGGTCCGCTCGCAGGCCTTGCAGGATTATTCCGAGCCAGATGCAGCCGCCTTGCAGGCCATGCAGCCGCTGCGCGAGCCACTCTGGAAGCGCTTTCAGACCTGGGTGCATGACCATTTAGGCACGATTATCGGACTGGCAGCAGTGCTGATTTTGTCCGTTTTGCTGTTCACGTTCAAACCCTGGAATCAGGCGCCCATTGCCCAACCCAACACGCCGGTCCCCTCCGATTTGCCTTACCCATCCGGGCTGGAGTTGACCGGGGGCTGGTTTTTCGACATCAACCGCAGCACCATTGTCAAAGGGGTGTGGGAGCCAAAGAGCGCTGAATGGCTGGATAACAGCCAGGTGCGGCGCGTGATCGCGCTGCCCTGGAACGAACAGACTGCCGCAGTCATCCAGACGCTCAAACGCGGCGATCCGGTCAACCTGGTTTTCAGCAACAATGACGTGCAAACCTATGCCGTCCGGAGCGTTGAACGGCTGGATAAAAGCGACACGGCGCTGTTCAGCGCCACCGATCCGGGGCTGGTGATTTTCCTGTACAACGAGGATTCAGAGCAGCGCTGGGTGGTGCTGGCGCTGCCGAAATAACCACAAACCCGCGCCCGTTGAGCGCGGATGGATTTTCCTGCCAGAATGACCGCCCGCGAAGCATGAATGCCGTGCGGGCATTTTTTTATCCCAAAGGCGGCGCCTGATTCGAAGCTGCATAATTGTAGGATGCCTGCACCAGTTCCTTGAGGACGGCCAAATCGACATCCGACAGGCGTTTGATGTACAGGCAGCCCTTGCCAAGGCTGTGTTTCCCCAGGCGGGAAAGCAAGTCATCGGCTTGCGGCAGGCCGCCCAACCTGAGGTAGAGGGTGAGGGCCTGTGTGCGCGGTGAAAATGCGATCAAAGGCCATTCGCTGACCTTGCCCCTGGAGTCGACAACGGGGTACTGGCTAAAACCGACGATGGCCGAACCCCACATGCGCGGACTGGCCTGGGCAGCCGCCTGCATGATATCGATGATGGTCAAGCAATCCTGGCGTACACGCTCGTCCGGGAGGGCGGCGATGAAATCAGCCACCGGAAAATCGTTCAGTCTGGTCTTGGGTTCCGCCATGCCATCCTCCAAACGAATCAGGTGCAATCCACGCGCCGCGGGACGGCCCATAATGCGGTTTAACCGCCGCAAGCGCTCAGGTTGAGCGAAATTATGCAGCAAAATTTTACAAAAAGCAAATGCGCCCCTTTGGGCGCACAAAAGAATGCAATTTATTCGCGGCTCATGAAGACGCCGGAGGCTTTTTCCGCCTGGAAAGTTTCGATGCAGAAGGCGGCCGCGATTTGCGGTTCAAACTGCTTGCAGGAGAAAATATCCAGGTAAACGGCGCAGCTGGCATTGGCAAAATGGGCGCAAATGTTGCTGGTTTCGATCAACTGCACCAGCGAATAGCCGGTGACGCGCGGGTCGTCGCCGAAATTGACGATGGTCGGCTCGCCGAACCGGCGCATCTTGATGCGTTCGCACAGTTCGATGACAAAGTCGTAGATGACTTCGGCCGAGGTGATGCGGTCATAATTACAGCCGTAAAGGTTCAGCGCCAGGTGCCAACCCCAGGGGGTGACTTCGCTGCTGCTGCCTGGCGCTGGCAGGGTGGTGCGGGTGAGGGTGAATTCAGGGGCCGGAGCGTACATGCAACAACCTTTCGTTCCGAAAATGAACCGGTGAATTGCCCAGGCGCGTCCAGTACACGACCTGATCCTTCCGAATCGGAAGTAATTTTATTATACCTGGGTTTACAAAAATGTAAAGATCCAATTGACGCAGTTTTGGATTGGTTTTCCGGAAAGGGGGCAGGGGATTTGTAACCATGGCCAAAATGGGCAGAAATACTCAGAGGATTTAGCGAGAATAATGGGTCGGAGACCGGCGCCATCAAGGATCGGCTGGAAGGCAAGGCAATCCTGCTGCCGCCAGCTTTGGGCACGTTCTAGTATGCGGCGCGCAGCGAGAAGGACCAAGCGAAGAAGCAGCCCGGGCTGGGGATTTGATAAAGGGTGATGCAGAACAATGAAATTGATGTATACAAATAGGGTTAGAATAATCATGGCTCGTGGGTCGTTTGACGCATCCAGAGCCAAATAATGAAAACGACCGCAAGATGACCGGAGGCGCGAAACTTCATGCTAAAAACTCTTGTCTGCATTATTCTTGCCATACCGCTCGGGGCCTTAGTGCTACATACGGTAGTGCGTATCATTCGCTACTTTTATAAGTTCCCCATGCCAGAGTTCCTGGCGAACCTTATTGACAATCCACTCCGGCGCAAGATTCAGCCGCCCGATGAAATGCCGACACGGCATGGCATCAAACCCGGGATGACGGTGCTGGAGGTCGGGCCTGGTAACGGCAGATATACACTGGAAACAGCGAGAAGAGTGGGCAGCACCGGCAAAGTGATCGCCATCGACATCGAACCCAAGATGATCGAACGTGTAACCCAGAGAGCTCGCGCTGAAGGTGTGACCAACCTGGAAGCGAAAGTAGCTGATATATACAATCTTCCCTTCGAAGAAGGCGTATTTGATGCAATCGACATGATCGCAGTGATCGGGGAGATACCTGAGCCAGAGCGAGCGATGCGCGAGTTTTATCGGGTTCTAAAACCCTTCGGAACACTGGCGTTCAGCGAGTTATTGGCCGATCCGGACTATCCACTGGCACAAACACTCATTCGCATGGCATGCAAGGCCAAATTCCGGCTACAGAAGAAGGTGGGCGGCTTTTTCTCTTACACAGTAGTCTTTGAGAAGCAACAGGGCTCCGCTTAACACACGGTTGAAGCCGACCGCGCTTCGCGCTTGCCTATGCTAAGGGTGACAATCGTAAAATGTCATGCTGAGCGAAGCGAAGCATTGGCAATATTTAATTAATATCTGAAGATCATCACCAGTAATATCCGATCTTCCCTGGCGCTTGCGCGCCAGCGCTAGTGTCGGCTGCGCCTCAGGATGACAACTAGAATCTGTCATGCTGAGCGAAGCGAAGCATCTCATGAATAATATTTTTGAATATACTCACTGGTGCAAGAACTGATTCGATATGAAGCGATACTCTAAAAACGCCTCATGTATCGCCACTTCTTTCGCCTTATTTATGCAATATAATATACATTATCTTACATAATAATCGGTTTACATTCCTTTAGCAAAAAGGGGCGTTTTTTGCTCCCCTGCTGGAAGATGGTGAACCGTGAGAATGAACCGCATTCAGGGTCGATCGTGTCTGTGCTAAAATGATTATGGATAAAAAATGGCATACTTCGTCCATACGGGTTGCCTTTACCATTCATTCTTCTCGTTTCACGCTTCACGGTTCACGACTCTTCCCCCGAGGTACCCATGACCACTTACCGTTCGATCGAACGCATCATCCACGCCACGCCCACCCTGGAAGGCGCCGGCGTACGCCTCAAACGCGCCTTCGGCTTTCACGAACCGCACCAGTTTGACCCATTCCTGCTGCTGGATGATTTCCGCGGCGAAAAGCCTGCCGATTTCATCGCCGGCTTTCCCTGGCACCCGCACCGCGGCATCGAGACCATCACCTACATGCTGGAAGGCATGGTGGAACACATGGACAGCATCGGCAATGCCGGCGCCATTAACCCCGGCGACGTGCAGTGGATGACGGCCGGCAACGGCATTTTGCACCAGGAAATGCCCAAACCGAACGCTGCCGGGCGCATGGGCGGGTTTCAATTGTGGGCCAACCTGCCCGCCAGCCAGAAAATGATGGATCCGCGCTACCAGGAGGTGCTCTCGAGCACCATCCCCGAGGTGGCGCTGGACGGCGGCGGCGTGGTGCGCGTCATCGCCGGCAGCTATAACGGCGTCAGCGGGCCGGTCACTGATATCGTCATCGATCCGGAATACCTGGACGTGACCCTGCCCCCCGGCGCAACCTTCACCCACCCCACCCAGCCCGGGCACACCGTTTTTGCCTACGTCATCGCCGGCAGCGGCCAGTTTGCCCCAGAAGCGGGCGAGGTTGAGGTGGAAGCCGGTAATTATTTCGACTTGCCGCGCGACCCCCTGCCCCACAACACCTCGCTGGTGCTGTTCAAAGACGGCGAAGCCGTGCAAATCCGCGCCGCCGGGCAGGAAATGCTGCGCTTTTTGCTCATTTCCGGCCGCCCGATCGGCGAACCGATTGCCTGGTATGGGCCGATTGTGATGAACACCCAGGCCGAACTGCGCACCGCCTTCGCCGAGCTGGAACAGGGCACTTTCATCAAGAGCGGGAAGAAGAAGTAATCAAAATATCACGTATATACGAAATTTAGCGTTTTTTTGGGCTGAATATGAAATTGGGCACGGCCAGAGACCGCGCCCAATCGAGATATTAAGCCGATGAATTGAAGTGTTTGACGTCGGATCTCCGGGGGAGGCATTATCCATTTTCATCCTTTCCCCACCCCCCTTCGATCCGACCTACCTGGGATGACTCAATGTAGGTCGGGTAGAGGGGCTACGGGGAGGTTTCCATCATGATGGGATCGGATCGCTGGAAACCATTTAGCTGCCCCGATACCCGACGTCAAGGGCCGATGAATTGTGGTGCCCGGCCAAAGAAGACATAAGGCGCGGTCTCTTACCGCGCCCATCCGATTGCGCGCTCAAATGATATTGGGATGCCAGGTTGACAAGCAGGATTTAATGTGGATATCATTGATTTAGAATATGATGGGATGGTTGTGATGAAAAAGCATTTACCACCCAAAAAGGAGAAACTCACATGCAATTTTTCGTTTATGACCCCAATTTCAAGCCCGGCGCAGGCGCCACGCCGCCGCCGCCCGAAATGATGGAGGAGATGAACCGGTTCATGGCAGACGCATTCGGGGCCGGCGTGATCGTGGCCACCGGCGCTCTGTTCGATCAGGGCACCCGCATCAAGCTGCAGGACGGCGCATTCAAAGTGAGTGAGGTCAAATCGATCGAATTGAAGGAATTGATGAGCGGTTGGGCCATCCTGAACGTGAATTCGCTGGAAGAGGCCATCGACTGGTCGAAACGCTTCCGCAAGATCATCGGCGACGGCGAATCTGAAATCGTGCAGTTCTTCGGACCGGATGAAATGACCCCGCCGGCATGACGGCTGGCGGGTAAAAAAAACCGGACGCCCGGGATGAACCGGCGTCCGGTTTGCTTGCGCCTGCAGGCGCGCAACTTCCGGCGAGATTGAGCGTATATATTGTCAAGGAGTCAAAATGAGCATTCTTGGCAATATCCTGTGGTTCGTGCTGGGCGGTTTCATTCCCATGATCCTGTGGGCGGTGATCGGTCTGATCCTGTGCGTCACGATTATCGGTATCCCCTTCGGCGTGCAGTGCTTCAAGCTGGCCGGGCTGTCAGCCTTTCCCTTCGGGCGCGACGTGGAAATTGGCAACTTCGGCGCATTCGGGCTGATCGGCAACATCATCTGGATTCTGGTGGCCGGTTGGGAACTGGCGTTGATTCACATTGTTCTGGGAATGGTTTTCTACATCACCATCATCGGCATCCCGTTTGGCCGGCAGCATTTCAAGCTGGCGCGGCTGGCCTTCGTGCCGTTTGGGGCGAAGATTACGTGAGAAATGAAGCGTGAAGCGTTGATGCGTGAAGCGTAAAACAAAAATCAAGATGGGGCTGGTCTGGAGACCCGCCCCATCTTGTTGCAGCCATTGGTGCCCCTCACTCTACGGTAAATCTCTTCCCCCAAAAACTCTTCTCCGTGTCCTTCGTACCCTGAAGGGTATGATGTCTCTGTGGTTATTGTCCCTACATTCCTCCCCCCGGAAACTTTTTTTCCAGTAATGCGTCTATATACGTATCTTGTCAATAATTATGGAGACCCTGAACCAATGAAACGCATTTTCTTTATTGTTATCCTATTCAGCTTGTTGGTTGCCGGCTGCATGCGCCTGGCCGCCGTTCCGGTGAGCTCCACAGCCAGCACTGCCACAGCCGCACCCACGGTGGAAGTGCTGCCGGTCGAGCCGGACGGCGGCATTGGCGATACGCCCACGGAGGCGCCGGCTGATCAGCCCACCACCGCCCCTGCCCCACAGGAGGGCATCGTGGCGCTGGTTGGCCTGGACGGCAACATTGCCTTGGTGAACAAAGCCAGCGGCGAAAAGAAAGCCATCACCAGCGACGCGGCGGGCTATGCCAGCGGTACTGCCGCCCCGGTGGTCATTTATCAGAACCCGAAATGGTCGTCCGACGGACGTTACCTGGCCTTCGAGCGCCAGATCGGCACGCCTAATTCCGAGGGGTACAGCTTCACCTACGCCTTGATGGTCTACGATTACGATACGGACAAATCCCAGGTAGCCCTCGACGGACAGCAGACCGCCGGCTTTGCCTGGAAACCCGGTTCACACCTGCTCAGTTTCGCGCTGGCGTCGCAGCCTGGCTATTTCTTCACGCGCGGCGGCGTCGATGCCAGCCGTGCAACCGGCATCTCGGCAGTGGACATCGATACCATGAGCGGCTCGCGCCTGGTAGCCCCCGAAGGCGGTTACTCGCTGGTCAACCCGGTCTGGTCGCCAGACGGATCGATCCTGAGCTTCGAGGAACTGATTTACATGGAGGGGCGCGGCAACTTTGCCTTCTATGACTTCGTCGCGGGCAAGTACACGGCCTGGGGCAAGGCTATCGGCGCGGTGAGCTGGTTCAGCGACGGCAGCAAGCTCCTGCACGACAACCTAAACTACACGCCCAGCTATACCGAACGGATTTTTGAAATCAAGCGCGACGGCAGCGGCGAAGTGCGGCTTTCGCCTGAAGCGGAAAACAGCTACGCCTACGACCCGCATTACTCACCGGACGGCAGCCAGATTGCGTACATCCAGGTGACCGGTTTAGACCCTGATGTGACCAATGAGCTGGTGCTTGTTGACGCCAGCGGCACCACCCGCCCCCTGACCCAGTTGACCCAGGTTTTCAACCTGACCTGGACGCCTGACGGCCAAGACCTGCTGCTGGCCACCGGCAACTACCCCGAGCTCAAGACCGTGCTGGTATCGCTGGCGGAAGGCCAACAGACGCCCGTGGCCGACGGCTGGCAGGCGGTTATGCGGCCGTAACATGTGATGAGTTGATGCGTTCGGAGGCAATGAGGAAGAGCCAAATGGTTCCCCAATCAGGGAGCAACCCTTTCCAAATGTTGTTCTTTGCGCCCTAAATGAGGACCGAAAAAAAGCTGGTCTTAAGGATAGTTCAATGCCATTTCTGGAACATTTATAATGGACCTCGCGTCTATGCTTTTAGATTGTCAAAATTCGAGGAGACCCTGAAACAATGAAACGCCAAATCTTCTTTTTTCTAGCGCTGTTCAGCCTGTTGCTGGCAGCCTGCCAACCCGCAGCCACCGCCATGCCGGCGGCCACCCTTGCACCGACCGAGCCTGTTGTGGCAACCGCAGCTCCCACCCAGGCGCCGCCTGAGCCGACCCAGCCGCCGGCAGACACGGGCAAGGAAATCGCCCTGGACCTTTCCGGCCTGGCGCAGAGCATGACGGTTGAAACCATCGCGGCGGTGCAGGGCGGCGACGATCACCCCTACTGGGAAGCCGCGCCGGAACACCTGCAGGTGACGCTGGAAGGCTACCCGGTCAGCAATCACCTGATGAAGGCGCAGATCTTCATCTACCCGCTGGAAAAGTTTTCAGAGTTCAACCAGGCGGCCGGCCAGATCGCTGGCGACCTGCCGGCCCTGCTCAAATCGCATGAGGCGGTGGACGTGATGCCCTTCCTGCCGCTGTTCAACGCCATGCAGGTGATGCATGCCCAGGTGCAGTATATGGACTTCAAAAACGGCAGCGGCGTGCGCTTTTTGACCCAGTTTGACCAGGCGCCTTTGCCGATCAACAACCATGAGCTGATCTACACCTTCCAGGGCCTGACCAGCGACGGCAAATACTACGTGGCCGCCTTGCTGCCGGTGACCAATCCGGAGCTGCCCGCCAACGAGCAGGTGAACGACGAAATGGCCGCCAAACTGAGCGACTTCCCGGCCTACCTGAAGGAAACGGTCGCCTGGCTGGAGCAGCAGCCCGCAGGCAGCTTCACCCCCGACCTGGCGGCGCTGGATAAGCTGATCCAGTCGATTGAAGTGAAGTAAGGGGATGCGTTCTGTGTCAACGGGTTCTGAGGGTTGAGGAAGAACCTGTGAAGGATGCAAAACCGGGCAGAATATCTGCCCGGTTTTTATAATTCCATGAACCCATTGGCGCCTCACGCATTCGATTTCTCACTCTTTGTGTCTGATGTCGGGTTTCGGGGCAAGCGGTAGATAATTCAGACGTTCGTTTGCCATGCCACGGCGTTTCCAAGTCGCCCCTCTACCCTTACATGGCAAGTGCCCGACCTACCTATGGAGGCTTACGTTCAGCGCGAGCGGATCAAGAAGAAGATCCATCGCTTCGCGTAAATCGCTCGCTCAGGATGACAAATTTGGAAGTATCTCCTTCCCGTCATCCTTCCAGCGCGGCCGGGAGGAGAAAACGTTAAAGGAGCTGCCTGACTTGACAATCAGAACAGCTCCTTTTTTATTTCATGTCCAGCTGGCTGGTTGTGCCATTAGCTGTACGATTCACAGTTCACGAGTAACGATTCACGAATCAACGTTTTTTCGCTACACATTCAAATTCTCGCGTTCCTTGACGCCGAACAGGGATGGCGGCAGCAGCAGGAACAGGAGGTTGATCAGGATGCCGAGGATGGCCGAAAAAACGATGGCCGGGATGCCGTTGGGGAAGATGGCCGGGATGACGAACGGGAACAGACCGTTGGGCAGCGCAATGGAACCGCCGATGCCGGTCACCAGGATGATGGCGCCGACTGCCAGCTGGCGCGGCTCGAACAGGTTGACCTTTTCGGATTGGATCAGCGCCACGCCTTGCATGCCGATCACGCCGAACAGGTAGATCGACAAACCGCCGGTCACCGCGACCGGGATGGTGTTGACCACCGCCGCCAGCTTGCCGACAAAACCGAGCAAAATCGCCATCACGCCGGCCGTCATCAGCACCGGCACCGAATAGTTGCGCGTAATGGCCATCAGGCTGTTGTTCTCGCCGTAGTTGGTGCCGGCGCAGCCGCCCAGCATGCCCACCACCAGGTCATCTGCGCCGTCCGCCACCAGGTTCAGGCCGATCAATTCCTTGATCTTGAGCGCCGGGCGTTTGAGTTCTTTGGCCAGGGCGTCGATGTACAGGCTCATCTGGTAGAGGTGGGCCGTGCTTTCAGGGATGGTGGCAATGGCGATCAGCGCAATGCTGATGACAGCACCCCAGGCACGCGGATCTTCAAAGGCCGGCAAGGTGACGCGCGGCGCCTGAATCCAATTAGCCGTGCCGATGACGGTATAGTCGATGATGCCGAAGGCGGCCGCCGCGATGTAGCCGACCACCGCCCCGAACAGGATGGGCAGCATGCCGAGCAAACCCTTGCCGTTCAGATAGACCGAGAAGGCCACGGTTGCCACCAGCGTGATGAAGGCAACCACCCAGTTGCTGCTGGCACTGTTGAGGGCCGTTCCCGCCAGCGCAATGCCGATCACGATCGCCAGGCAGCCGGTGATGATGGGCGGCAGCACTTTATCGAGCGCGGCTTTGCCAACGCGCATGATCAGCAGGCCGATCAGGATTTCGAGGATGCCGGTGCCCAGGATGCCGACCTGCACGATGCGCACCCCGTCTGCGCAATAGGTGGTAGCCGGATTGGTGAAGCAGTCCTTGGCGTACAGGCTCATGACTGTGATGACCACGGCGATGTAGCTGAAGCTTGAGCCGTAGTACATGGGAATTTTGCGCTTGGACACCAAAAGGGCGATGATGGTGCCAATGCCGGAGGCCAGCAGGGTGACGCCGACATCGAATTTGGTCAGCAGCGCCACCAGGATGGTGGCCGGGAACATGGTCAGAACCTGCTGGAAGCCCAGGCTGAGCATGGCGCCCAGCGGCGGCCGGTCGGCTGGCATGTAGCCGACAATTTTGGCAGGCGGTTTTTGCTTGACTGCTTTGTTCATCTTACAGCCCTCCCTTGGAAAAACAAAAATGACTGATCCAGGCAGGCAGGTCCGGCGCCGCTAAAATTCGGCACGGTATGCGGGGTATGAGAATGCTGCACAGGGGAAAAATTGGACGAAGGATTGACCGCTCGTCCGCCGGGACTGCCATCACTGGCACGACTGCGTTAATTATATCGATTTACTCAAGATTTCAACCCATGAGATTTCTTAAAATATGATGAGAATGGCTGGCTGCTAGATCCCCAGCCCGGGCTGCTTTTCCGTCGTCCTTCTCGCTGCGCCTTCCGCCGCGGTCTGCAGCGTTTTGCCGCCTTCCTCGGCGCGCAATCCCTCGACATGTTCGCGCTGCCGGAGGGGATGAGGTGATGTGTGATACGGGATGAGTGAAGGGCGGTGCTCCCCTTCGCTGAGAATCAAATCCTAACCGCGGTATCCTCCCTACCGGTACCCTAACGGGTCATCTCGAACAGAGAGTTATTATTGACATCAAATGTTAAAGTTGGTTGATATGGACTTGAAAATACAACAAATTGGCAATACAATTTAAAAAAAACCAATCACTGTAAAAGAATATGGTCTTGCGTGCACCCCAAACCCTCCTTTGGGAGAAAACGAATGAAACGTACCTCGCGAACTGTAAAAATAATTGGTCTTGTGCTGGTTTGTTTATAATCTCCGGTACAGCAATTGTAGGGGCTCAAATATTAAACCAACCCAGCCAGTCCCAAAAGGCGCCACCCGTATTGCCCACACCAAGGATCACTCCCGCTCCTACGCGACCGGCCTATTGTGTTCCCTTGCCCCATGAAGTGGAACCCGGTGGATCGCGGACCCCGACTCCGGATCGGTTTTCGACATCCAACTCTGGCATGAGTCCCACGGTGACACCGCGCGTGTATGCCAACGTTTTTGATTTCAGTCCCGCACTGCCCCTGGAGGATAAATCGCAGGTTACTGTTTATCGATGCGATGGCACTTTCGATCTGTTTATTGCGGGTCCGGAAATCGATATCATCGCATTACTCGATCTCGGCCCTGGAGATGTCGTTTTTGGCTCGTTGCCGCCAGCTTCCCTGGTGGGGCACGAACCCCCAGAACCGTCAGATTGGCCTACAACCTCTCCAGCAACCTCGATACCCTATCCAGCTCCAAATACGAAAACCCCAATAGTAAGATCTATTACGCCGATTTCTTATCCGGCTCCTTTTACACTTACACCAGTAATAACAGAACCCTAATGGATCTTCTTTGTCAGTATAGAACGGAGAAGAAACAATGTTGCATCGTAAAATCTTCGTTGGTTCTATTTTGCTAATTATTTTTTCCTTAATACTATCTCGTCCAGTAGAAGCTGGGAATGATTTCATTATCAATGATTTAAGGTATTGATATTTCCGAAGTCTTGGATTCCCTTGATTATCAGGTTTGGATAGGGGCAACTGGAGGGCCTGTAGGAAACTATCCTACTTTTACAACTGCCTGGCTGAGTGTTGACTTAGATGACCAACCAGGATTATTTGGACGCAAATTTAGCCAAGTCGGTTTGATGGCCGACAGCCAAAGTATTTACTGGTTTGTTTACGCTGAGTCTGGCGTACAGTGTTTACGGGGTGTATATTCTTACTGGAATACCACGTTAAGCAAATACCTTGGATGTAAAGGCAACCCCAATGACCTCGTTGAGTATGGATACTTCTCAAGGGTAGAACTTGTAAAGTATCCTGGTGATGATTTTTGGATTGCTAGAATTGAAGATAGTCATGGCTATATCTACGATGTGGCCAGAATCTGGTCCGATAGTGAAAACATATATGACGTTGATGTAAACATGGAAGAAGGTTGGAGCCAAATTCAAGATCCCTATGAGTACGGAGTATTTCACATGTGGAATCCTCAGTACAATAGTCGGATTGATGGGTTCAGAGATTGGCCTCCTAGTAGTAATAATTTGAAAAATCATCTACATTCGTATCCCGTTGCAATTTGCCCTGAGCATTATGGAGCGTGGATAAATGTAGCAGGTAATTTACGATACTGGGTAGCCGGATCTGGAGGTCCTACATGTGAAGCTGAGATGTTTACAAGCAAAACATTCCTTCCAATATTAATTAAGAATTAAATCACCAGATCAAATTTAAAAGTGAATCGCGCTTGAGGAGCACCTCTGTAAGGTATCTTGAAAATCCATTTAGACCTCGATGGAAATCCCTCTGCCCGCGAGATGACAGTCTTCCACGGGTATGAGGCAAGTCGGATTTTACGCTTAGTTCAATAACTTTTACAATCCCGGTTCATTCTGCGTGATCAACGCCGATTTCCCGCCCATGCGTTTTATCCCCAGCCCAGGCTGTTTTTTCCGGGCCGTCCTTCTCGGCGCGCGGCGCTATTCTAGAGTAGCGGCAATTCATGAATTGCTGCCGCTTGACATTTTCTCATCCCGTGCTATTCTATAACTAATTAGATTTAGGATAAATATATGCCCCCTGCCAACCTATCCCCTGCCGCGGTCTCCATCCTGCTTGCGCTCAAAGACGGCGACAAGCACGGCTACGCCATCCTGCAAACAGTCAACGAGCAATCCGCCGGAGAGGTGCGACTGCTGCCCGGCACGCTTTACAACCTGCTCAAACGCATGCTGGAGGACGGCTGGATCGGGGAACTGGACGAACGCCCCGACCCGGCGCTGGATGACGAGCGCCGGCGCTATTACCGTCTGAGCGGGCTGGGCGAGCAGGTGCTGCGCCAGGAAGCGGCCCGCATGGCCGGGCTGGTGCACGCTGCCCGCCGGCTGGGCCTGCTGCCGGATGGACCGGCGCGATGAAATCGCCGCGCTGGCTGCCTGGCCTGACCCTGCTGTACCGCGGCCTGCTGCGCCTGTACCCGCAGGTTTTTCAGCAGCGTTTTGCAGCAGAATTGGGGCAGGTTTTCGATACGCTGTGCCGTCAGGAATACGCCCGTTCGGGCGGCGGCAGCGCGCTGCGGCTGGGCCTGTTGAGCCTGGCGGACGGGCTGGCATGTGCCGCCCGCCAGTGGGGAGCGAAGCTGTTCAACCGGAGGCTCGCGATGGAAATAACCGGATCGGATTTGCCCGGCAGCCTGTCGCCGCTGCCAACCAGGCAGGCCGCCCTGGCAGTGCTGCCGTTTCTCCTGTACGGCCTGGCTGCCATGCTGCAGCAGGCCTGGCACCCGGCGGTCAGCGCCTTTCCACCCGTCTGGGAGCTGTATCTCAAGATACCCTACCTGTGGTTTGCTTCCGCCTGCCTGATTGGGCTATTTATTGGATTGTTGAGCGGTTTCCCGCGCTGGGCGCAAGCCTACCTGGGCTGGACGCTGTACTTCTGCGGGTGGTGGTCGAACATGAGCACCTATACCCACCGTTGGGATGCAAAGGTCTGGCTGGGGCCATTGGGCGTGCTGCTACTGGCAGTGCTGGTGCGCCGCTCGCTGCGGCCGCTCAGGAAAATGCTGTCCAGCCTGTGGCAGGATTGGACGCTGCCCTCTTTTGCGTTGTTTATCTTCTACTGCGGCGTATCGATCCTGTTTGATGAAAACCACCACCCCCTGCTGCTGCTGTTCATGGCAGCCGTCATGCTGGCTGGCGCGGCCGGCGCGTGGGCCTATTACCGGCTGCGTTTTGCCTTTCCGCGCGTGTTCACGCTGGGCGCGGCGCTGGTGGCGATGGCGCTGCTGCAGATCTGGTGCTACGGCAGCTGGGATTACCGTGCCTATTACAACCTGCCGCCGGGACCGAAATTTGACCTGGGCACACTGTGGATCACGCTGGTCGTTGTGGTTGTGATGCTGGTGCCAGCACTGGCCGCGTGGCTGCGGGCACGGCGCGGTTTGCGGCCGGCCAGGGGCTGAGATTTTCGTAAGGAACAATGTTACAAAAAGATGCGATCTTTAAATTGTGGCTCTACGAAAAACTGGCTTGCGACGTCGGGTTTCGGGGCAAGCTTAAAAATAACCACATTTGTTTTCAATGACAAGGAGTTTACGGGTCGCCCCTCAACCCGACCTACCAAAGGTAGCTGATTTGCACGCAAAAAGCCCATCCGGGGCTCGCTACTGGAATTGGAAGCCAACATTATACGCAAGGCGTGATGTGGATCTTATCGGGGACGGTCTGAGACCGTCCCCTACATAATTACGTCCCATTTTGATAATCACCTGTCAGGTAAATTGGCTCCCGATTTCACTATAATCGAAGGGGGATCAATTGATTCATCCTGGAGGGGGACATGAATTTCTTCAAGCGGTTTATCATTCCATTTGTTCTCATCGCATCGATCCTATCAGCCTGCTCAGCCCCGGCCGGGCAGCCCGTGTCGGCGGGCGAGCCGACAGCCGGGGCAGCGAAGGCCAGCGGAGAGGCAGGTGCCCAGCCGGCTGTCACCGACGTACCTTCCAGCGAACCCGCAGGCGGCGGCATCCCCTCGTTGCCAACCGCGACAGCCGCTCCGGCCGTGCTGGCCGACCCCTTACCGCTGGAGCTGGTCGCCCAGGGCAGCAACCTGGCTGGAAAGATCATCAGTTACAGTTTCCTGGTACGCAACCCGAACCCGGCCCACCTGATCGAATCCTCGGGCTTCAGAACACATTTTTACGATGCCAACGGCGTCGAGCTCGGGACGGATGAAGGCACCATCGAACTGGTTCTGCCCGGCCAGACGACCGGGATTGGCTCGGCGCGCTGGTTGGATGCGGGCGAATCGTTCGCGTCCATGAAGATCGAATTGAACAGCGGCACGACGGCCGTGCTGACGGAAACGCTGCCGTTGTACGAGTTTGGCAACACTTCGGAGTGCGCCATCAACGGCTATCCGGTGGTGCGCACTGAAATCACCAGCCCCTACGACGCCAATGTGATCCTGCCGCGCATCTCGGTGGTCTTTTACGATGCCGAGGGCAAAATCAGCGGCGGCGG
>CAZHYQ010000023.1:0-35511 GCA_964536805.1 uncultured Longilinea sp. | reverse complement strand
ATCCTGGTGCTGGATGAAGCCACCAGCAGCCTGGACAGCGAGTCGGAGGCCTTGATTCAGGACGCGCTCGGCAAGGTGATGACACAGCGCACCAGCATCGTCATTGCTCACCGCCTGAGCACCATCCTGGCGGCTGACCTGATTCTGGTGCTCGACCGCGGCCGGATTGTGGAGAGCGGCACGCATGTTGAATTGCTGTCTCAGGGCGGGTTGTACGCCAACCTGTACCAAACCCAATTCCGCAAGGAAATGCGCGAAAACCGCGTTCCTTGACCTTTTTCTCATGCGGCATAAAGACAGGCACTGTCTTTTCATGCTATGATCCTGCCAATCGATCCAGTGACACGAAAGGGTTCGCCTCGATGAAATTTTACCGGTATTTGACATTCTTCCTTACGGTTGGATTGCTTTCAGCTTGCGCTGCGCCGCCAGCCACCGTTCAGACCGCTGTGCCAACCTCCGCGGCGGTTGATACTACTGTCGCGCCTGTGACACCGGACGCAACAACGGTGCTGCCGGCTGCAACGGGAACTGCGGCCGAAACCACGGCTGCGCCTGTCTGCAGCCCGCCCGCCAGCCTGACACCTGCGCTGACTGAAGGCCCGTATTACAAATCCGGTTCGCCGGAGCGCGCATCGTTGGGGGAGGGCTTACCCGGCATGCGATTGGTTTTAAAAGGCTACGTGCTGGACCAGGACTGCCGGCCAGTGCCCGGTGCGTGGCTTGATTTCTGGCAGGCCGACAGCCAGGGCGTCTATGACAACAGCGGATATACGCTGCGCGGGCATCAGTTTGCCAATGAAAACAGCTATTATCAATTGGAAACGGTGGTGCCGGGCATTTATCCCGGGCGCACCGAACACATACACTTCAAGGTGCAGGCGCCGAAAGGCCCGGTGCTGACCTCGCAACTCTTCTTCCCCGGCGTGGCGCAAAACCAGTCGGATGGTATTTATAATGATGCGCTGCTGATTAAGGTGATTTCCGAATCCCCCGAAGAGGTGCAGGCGACTTTCAACTTCATCATCGCTGTCAAGTAAGCGCTGCGATAAAACAGTTTGCCCCCAATTTCATCCTGGGCTATACTCAATTTAAGGTGAGTATATGAGCGCAGATGAAAATATTTTGTATAAGCGAATTGCCGATCAAGTCCGGCTGGAAATCCTGGAAGGACGGCTGCAGCCCGGCGACAGGCTGCCTTCCATCCGCGCATTGACGCGTCAATGGAACTGCACGCCCGGAACGGTGCAAAAGGCTTACCAGGAGCTGGCCCGCCAGGGTCTGGTGACCAGCCGCGCCGGCAAAGGTACCCACGTCGCCAGCAATATCGACCCGCACATGATGCAGTCGCAAGGACCGCTGCGCCGCGCCACGCTGGTGCACCGCGCCGAGGAATTCCTGCTCGAGGTGCTCACCGCGGGCTATGACCTGCCCGAAGCCCAACAATCCTTTGAATTGGCGCTGGATCGCTGGCGGGCGTTGGCACAAACCCCGGCAGCACCGGCAGGCCAGACGCTGCATTTCTTCGGCAGTCACGATATGGCGGTCACCTGGTTGGCCAGCCATCTCCATGAGATCGCCGGGAATGCAGTGCTGCAACTCAATTTCACCGGCAGCCTGGGCGGTTTGATGGCATTGGCGGATGGGCGTGCCGATCTGGCAGGCTGCCACCTGTGGGATCCGGAGACTGATTCATACAACATTCCCTACATCCGGAAATTCTTTCCCGGCAAGCGCATGCTGGCAGTCCGGTTGGCCGAACGGCGCATTGGTTTGATCGTGCCGGCGGGCAACCCGAAAGGTATCCAATCGCTGGCTGACCTGGCCCGCACCGGGGTACGATTTATCAACCGCCAGGCAGGGTCGGGCACGCGCGTCTGGTTGGATGCGGTGCTGGCACAGCAGGGCATCGATGCTGCGTGCATCGACGGCTATGAGGATGAAAAGCCGACCCATTCAGAGGTGGCGCGCTGTGTTGCCGAGGGACAGGCGGATGCGGGGCTTGGCCTGGAATCGGCCGCGCTGGCCTTTAAACTGGATTTTCACTTTTTGGTGACCGAATCGTACGACCTGGTTACCTTCGCTGAGCGGGCGCAGCGCGAGCCGCTGCGCAGCCTGCTGGAATGGCTGCCAGGCGAAGCTGCCCATCAGGGTTTGGGCTCATTGAAGGGCTATGATTTGCGCAAGATGGGTCAGCAGGTCAATGTGTAATAGAGTTCTGAGTTCTGAGGTCTGAAGATACTTCCTTCCTCAGAACCAGTCCGCTCAGCAACTCATCACCCAATTTCCACACCGTATGCCTTGAGCGTGGACAACGCATCAACAGTCCTCCAGCCGCGCCATTCCAATTCCACCGCGGTGCTGACCGGCTGCCACGAGATTGGCCAGCCGCCGTCCGCCTGTTGCTGGGCAACCAGCCGGTTCAGGTCGGCCTGTAAAATGGCTTCGCTGAATAGGCTGCGCGTCCAAAGGTACGGCATGGGTGCCCAATCCAGCGGCGGGTGGACGTACCCGCTGGCGGTTGGATCCAGGCTGATAAGCTGCTTCTCAACAATGCGGTGACGGATGCGCTCCAGTTCACCGGCCGCGCGTTGGGCCTCTGCCGTATGCTGCAGGAAGGCGATCATCGGCATCAGATCGTGGTATTCGGTTGAGTCATTCTCCGCAATGGCCTGCCAGCAGTAGGACACGGCGCGATCCAGCCAGGGATGCTGGACGCCGTGTGCCAGCAGTATGCCTGCCAGCGACGCGGTCGGGTTGAGCGAGGCAGGCGGCTCGGGCGGCACATTCCACCACGGCGCGTGCGGATAGCCCATGACCGATGGCAGCGCGAAAGGCACGCCGCCTTGCGGGGTGGCAATGCTTTCTAAAAAACCGCAGGCTTGCAGCACGCAGGGATGATCGAAGGCATCCAGCTTTTCAAGGATGTGGAAAGCAATATCCACATCCACCGGCTGCGAGCCGGGGTCGCGCTTGTCAGGTTCGAGCGCGTTGCCAAAGCCGCCGTCGTCGTTCTGGTAGGCCAGCAGCGCGTGAAGTACCGCATCGCGGCTGCCGCCCTCAAAAATGTAGGCAAAAAGCTGCCGTTCTAGCAGGCGGGCGTTTTTGAAGATAAAATCACGGGCTTGTGCTAAATTGACGGGCATGGCAATCTCCTGCAGTGGTTTTGCCGTAATTATAGCAATAATGTTCTAATAAATCAATAAGGGATGTTACATAAAAAAAAGCGGACCGCCTTTTCCGTAAGGGCGGCCTGCTTTGTCCAGGCATCCAATATCGTTATCGTTTCCACGGCTAGCCGAGCCGGGGATCCGGTTTAAGCGGTTTTTCGGGGCGAGCTGTTCCGCAGACCCGGCAGGTGGCGTCCTCGTCGCCGAAGGCCACGCCGCAGGTGGGACAATTATGATAGCGATTCCAGGCGCCCTCCAGCAATGCACGGGTTTCCTGGTCCTTCTTCAGCTGATCTTTATAAGCCGCTTCGATTGCTTCGGCAGTCTGGCGGATTACTTTCCAGGCTCGTTCTTTGAGCTGCAGATTCGAGACGGCTTCCGCCAGGTCGGTGCTGCTGGCCAGGGTTTTTCCGGCGGCATCGATCGCTTCAGCCGGCGAGAGGCGGCCGCTGAGCAAACGCAGACCCTGGCCGGCGACGTTCAATAATTTGGCGCCGCCAGCGCGCACAACCGCCAGCACCCCGCGCGTTGAAAGGTCGTTGACTTTCACATCCGTGCCGTCGTCTTTGGCGATCAGGTTGATGGTCATGGCGGCGACGCGGTCAAATTGACCGAGCAAGAAGACGGTGACATTTAGGGCATCCAGCGGTCCGCCGGCAGCGGCCACGGTCTGGGCTGAATTGAATTCCACGCGCAGCGGTTCGACCAGGTCGGAGGGCTTTACGCCGCGGTAAAAACCGGTGTTGCCGCTGATGGCCGACCCTGCCGCAGCCGCGCCGATGCCAAGCACCGCGGCGGCAGCCGAGAGCAAGTCGTCATCCTCGCTTTGGACAGCAGCTTCGGCGGCTTTGGCATCCACCTCGGCCCGGATGCGCGCATCGCGTTCGCGGCGGACCGTATTGTGCTGAACCAGGTCGCGTTTGCGCGTCAGCGCCGCTGGCAGGTCTTTGGCGCTGAAATGAGCGGTAAAAAATTCGCGGTCGGCCGGCGAGAGCTGGCCAAAAAAGGCAATCAAATCGGCATCCAGCGCAGCCAGTTGGTCGGCACTTAAATTACCAGGGGTATCGTCGGGCATGGAAACCTCGATAGATTCATTATGAGTGGATGAGTTCAGGGTCAGCGCGGGCTCAAACCCCCGAAAGGGGTGGAAAAATTCTCAAACGGCAGCCAGAATACATCAAAGCATCGCCCGCATCGATATTCTGTATTATATAAGTACTTACGGGAAAAAACACATGAGGTTGTGACAAACATGGGCAATTCAGAACGGTTTTGGAAGTATATCGATCAACTGGCGGCAGTGGCGGAAGTGGTCATTGACCGCCCGGCGGGAACACCGCATCCGCGCTACCCTGATTTAATCTATCCGCTGGATTACGGCTACCTGAAAGGTACCTTGGCGGCTGACGGCGGCGGCATTGACGTGTGGCGCGGCAGCCTGGCTGGCGCTGCAGTAACTGGCGTGATTTGCACGGTGGATTTGACCAAGCGCGATGCGGAGATTAAAATCCTGCTCGGTTGCACGCCGGAGGAAATGCAAACTGCGCTGCGCACCCATAACAGCGGCTCGATGGCCGGGGTGCTGATTGAAAGGGGATAATTTACCACGGAGGCACGGAGAACACGGAGAAGATAATTCAGGCAAAGGGGGAAAACCTTATTATTAAGAAGCGGCTTTGGCTTGCCTTTGTTGATAATAGTCTTGTATCTGGAATATGCATTCTTGTATAACAAAAGAAGGAGTTTGGTTTTTCCAAACTCCTTGTCAATAATATATCTTTTCTTCTCCGTGAACTCCGTGTCTCCGTGGTTATTCCTTAAATATTAAACCGGATGTTGAGGATGTCGCCGTCCTTGACGATGTATTCCTTGCCTTCCAGGCGCAGCTTGCCGTGGGCTTTGGCCGCGGCCATGCTGCCGAGCGTCATCAGGTCGTCGTAGGCCACCACTTCGGCGCGGATAAAGCCTTTTTGCAGGTCGGTGTGGATGACGCCGGCGGCTTCAGGGGCTAATGCGCCGCGGCGCACCGTCCAGGCGCGGCATTCATCATCGCCAGCGGTGAAGAAGGACAGCAGGCCAAGCAGATCGTAGGACAGGCGGATCATTTTATGCAGGCTGGGCTCTTCGATGCCGTATTCCTGCAGGAACAATTCGGCTTCTTCCGGTGAAAGCTGGGCAATGTCCATCTCGAGCTTGCCCTGCAGCGCCACCAGTTGGGTGCGCTTGTGGGCATAGCCCAATTCGGGCGTCTTCTGACCTTCGGCCAGGTTGAGCACCACCAGCAGCGGCTTGCGGCTGAGAAAGCCAAACCCCGACATCAATTTCTCGTCCTCGGGGCTGATTTCTACATCGCGCAGCGGGGTTTCCTCGTTCAGGGCAGCCTGAAGGCGGTTGAATAGTTCAATCTCGCGTTCGATCAATCCCTTGTCGCGGCCGGCGCCTTTCTTGCGCTCTTCCGCCAGGTGTTCCAGTTTGCGTTCCACCGAAATCAGGTCGTTGAGCACAAATTCGCTGTCCATCGCCAGAATATCGCGGCTGGGATCGACGCTGCCGCTGGGGTGCGGCAGGTTTTCATCCTCGAAGCAGCGCACCACCTCGATGAAGCCGTCCATCTGCGCGAGCTGGTTGAGCAGCGTTCCAGAGATACCGGCCTTGCTGGCAGAGCCGTCCAACCCGGCAATATCGCTGTAGGTGACCTTGGTGTAGATCTTTTTCTTCGGCTTGAACATGTCCGTTAGGCGGTCGACGCGCGGGTCGGGCACGTCGACCACGGCGGTATGCACCTCGATGCGCCCGGCTGTCCCGGTCGGCTGCGTGCTGCGGGTGAGCGCGTTGAACAGTGTTGTTTTGCCAGATTGCGGCAGTCCAATAATTCCCAGTCGCATGAGAATCCTTGACCCTTCAATGAGAATTGGATATACTGAGGGAGCTCAGGCCGGAGTGGCGGAATTGGCAGACGCGCACGACTCAAAATCGTGTTCCGTAAGGAATGTGGGTTCGATTCCCACCTTCGGCACCAAAATTATAACACAGGCCCCCCATCAACCATGGGGGGCAGCGTTTTAATGTTAAAAAACCATGCATGCACTTAGACCTATAAGTGTAAATTTGGGGAGTCCATGTGTACACCTTGATTGCCGGGCTACGGACGGCGCTGTTATGATATGCTTCAGGTTGAATCATACGAATGGAGCGATGATTGAAAAGTCTGTGGATGCTTTCGTTGCCAATATTGCTGCTGCTGACAGCCTGCCAGCCGGCGACATTCCATCTTACGCCAGACCGTAATGGAACAGCCGCGCCCGGCGGCCCGACTGTCGTTGTTAAAACCGCACCACTGGAAGAAACGACTGACGTCGTTACTACGACTGAAGAAGCGACAGCCAATGCAACAGCCAATGCAACAGATGTGCCCTTCGAGATCTGCTCGCCGCTGCAGGGCTTTGATCAAGCGGACCTGCTGGCGCGCATCAGCAATCCCTTCGATCCGCCCGAACCGGGGTCGGACAACCCGCACCAGGGCGTCGACCTGGGCGACTTTGATCCGGCGAACGCCAACCGCGTTGCTGTCCCCGGACGGGCGGTGCAGGCTGCGCTGCCTGGCCGGGTGGCGCTGATCCAGACGGACCGCTTTCCGTACGGCACGGCAGTAATCATCGAGACGCCGCTCGACGCGCTGCCCGCGTCAATTCAAGCACAGGTTGCCGCCCTGACACCCTGGCCGCCGCGCCAGGCAACGGATCCATTGACTTGCCCGACCGTTCCGCCTGCGTACTCCCTGGATGAAGCGCATCGCTCGCTTTATGTGCTGTACGCCCACCTTGGCTCGCTGGCCGACCTGGGGGTGGGGGATGCCATCGGCTGTGGACAGACCCTGGGAACAGTGGGGCAGAGCGGCAATGCCCTGGCACCGCACCTGCACTTCGAGGCGCGCGTCGGTCCGGCCGGGGCGCAATTGGGCAGCCTGGCGCATTACGATGTGAGTGCTTCTGTCGCTGAAATGGCAGCTTACTGTGATTGGCGCGTCAGCGGCAATTTCATCTGGGTGGATCCAGGTAAGATTATAGATTTTATGCGGTAGAAGAAAATAAACCCCGGAGGCATTATGCCTCCGGGGTAATTTGATCTTTTATTTCGGAAACATCAATTCTTCGAGCCCGAGCAATTTGACGTCAAACGAAAACAACTGGTCGGCCAGGCCGGCCTGGTTGACCGGGCGCGTATCGAGTCCCTTTTTGATTCGGGACAGGTTATCCTTCAGTTCGTTTGCCAGCGTGTTATTGAATTTGTCAATGGCCGGGGCGAGCTGATTCAAATCCAGTTCGGCATTTGAGATGCTCAGGATGGCCGCGGCTGTATCCTTATCGGCAATCAACGAGATGCGCGCGGCCGCAATATCGTTGCGCAGCGTGGTCAGCAGCAGATGCTGGCTGGCACTGGTGGCTGCGGCTTCGGCGGTCTGCATGCGCGCTTGCATATCGCTCACATTGCTTTGGCTGACGGCCACTTCCTTTCGGGCACCGGTCAGTTCTGCCTGTGCGGCAGCTAGTTCGCCGGCTGTCGTGGTGAGCAGGTTTTCGGCTGGGCGCACGCGCCAGAAGTACATCGCCAACAACCCGGCGCTGAATAGAATCAGGACGAAAGCTGTCCAGCGCAGCAGCGGGCGCATGAAGCGGCCGACGGAGGTATCGGCGCCAAAGAGGAAGTGTAGAAATGAATAAAACCAGGAATGATGCTGTCCTTCTGGTATCTGGATGGTTTCAGCGGCGGGAGGTGCGGTGGTTTCGGCCTCTGGTTTTTCTTCCGCAGTTTTATCAGAATGATCAGCGTTCATGAATTCCTCCCCAAGCGATTAATTAATAGCTTCTATTACTCTTGAGTATAGTCCCTACTGACCCCCTGCGCAAATACTCACAGGCGTCCGCCTGCCAAGGAGCCCGCGGCCGGCGAAGACAGGTATAATCGATCCATATGGATGCATCGCTGCCGCCTGCGCCTTCCGCCACACGCCAGATCGCCCGCGCTGCCGGGACGGTGATGGCGGCTTTTTTAATCACCCAGGCTATTGGTTTGCTGCGCGGCATCTTAATTTATCGGGTCTTCGGCACCAGTGCCGAACTTGATTCGTTTAACGCGGCCAATCGCGTTACCGAGCTGCTCTTTAATTTGATGGCAGGCGGCGCGTTGGGGTCGGCCTTCATTCCGACTTTCACCGGGCTGCTGGCGCACGAGCAGCGCGAGCGTGCCTGGAAGCTGGCCTCGGCTGTGGCCAACCTGCTGCTGCTCTTCCTGACCCTGGCGGCAGTGCTGGCGGCGGTCTTTGCACCGCAGGTGGTGCGCTACGGATTGTACGTGCTGGCGCCGGGAGAGGCTCCCGGGCAGGAAGCGCTGACGGTTTCGCTGCTGCGCCTGATGCTGCCAACCGTCGTTATATTTGGCTTGAGTGGCTTGGTGATGGGCATCCTCAATGCCCACCAGCGTTTCTGGCTGCCGGCCATTGCCCCGGCGATGTATTCGATTGGGCAAATCCTGGGCGTCCTGCTGCTGCCGCAGGTGCTCGGCATTCAACGACTGGCGTGGGGAGCCTTGATCGGCTCGCTGCTGCATTTGCTGGTGCAGCTGCCCGATCTGCTGCGCCAGGGCGGGCGCTACACCTTGACGTTAGGACGCGGGGTCGCAGAGGTGCGCGAGGTTATTACGCTGATGGGCCCGCGTATTTTAGGCGTGGCAATTGTGCAGTTGAACTTCATCGTCAACACCATCATTGCGCTCAGCTTGCCGGCAGGCAGCGTTTCGGCCATCTCATTGGCCTTCACCTGGATGTTGATGCCGCAGGTGGCCATTGCGCAATCGGTGGCGGTGGCAGCCATGCCCACCTTTTCGGCGCAGGCTGCGCTTGGCAAATTGGACGAGCTGCGAGGTTCGCTGGCAGGCAGCCTGCGCGGGGTGCTGCTGCTGGCATTGCCGGCCACACTGGGATTGGTGCTGTTACGCACGCCGCTCATCCGCTTATTGTATGAGGGCGGCAGTTTTACGGCTAAATCCACCCAAATGGTTGCCTGGGCGCTGCTGTGGTATGCGCTTGGGCTGGTGGGACATTCGCTGCTGGAAGTGATTGTGCGCGCCTTCTACGCCCTGCACGATACCCGCACGCCGGTGATGGTGGGGATTTTGGCGATGAGCTTGAATGTTGCCTTCAGTTTCGCCTTTGCGCGCCTTTTTTCCCTGTGGGGCTGGATGCCGCACGGGGGTCTGGCGCTGGCAAATTCGCTGGCGACCCTTCTTGAGATGAGTACCCTCATTCTTTTGCTTCGGCGGCGGTTGGGCGGTCTGGGCGGAACCAGCGTACCGCGCGCTCTGCTGCAGGGCGGGCTGGGTACGCTGGCGATGGCGCTGGTGCTGCAATCCTGGTTGGCACTGACGGCAGCCCGGAGTGAACTGCTGCGTCTGGCGGGAGGCGCAGCGTTGGGCATCGCGATCTACGCGGCGGTTATGCTGGCGTTGCGCGTGCCGGAAATCCGCAGCCTTACTTTCGCCATCCGCGCCCGGTTTGGAAATAAGCAAGTTCATTGATTCCAGTCCATCAATCCATTCACCCGAGTTTGTATCTGGAAATTGGATCTCGCAGCAATCGCATCCCCGAATTTTGAAACGCCATTCTTTCTTTGATCAGGAGTTGCTCATGTCATCCTCTATCGGTCGTGAATTTTATGAAAAGACCAAGCCGCAATATGCTGAGCCTTCCCAACAAACCCAGGGACTGCCACAGCCGCCGTTGGAATTGGATTATCCGCCAACCAGCGCTTTGATCGCGCTGCCAGAGGCGGACCGGGTACAAATCCGGGCCATGGATTTACGCACGGCCATTGAAGAACGTATTACCGTGCGGCACTATACGGATGAACCGCTTGGCCTGGAGGAATTGAGCTATCTGTTATGGGTTACGCAGGGAGTGCGGCAGGTGACTGCGCGGCCGGTAACGCTGCGCAACGTGCCTTCTGCCGGTGCGCGGCATGCCTTTGAAACCTTTTTGCTGGTCAACCGGGTCACCGGACTGGAAGCCGGTCTGTACCGGTATGTGGCAGGCGAACATGCCTTGCTGCTGGCGGATGCCGGCGCAGATGTGAACGCGCGCTTTACGAAGGCCTGTTTCGATCAGAAACAGGTAGCCAGCAGCGCGGTGACATTCTTCTGGGTGGCTGTGTTGGACCGGATGTACTGGCGCTACGGCGAACGCGGCTACCGCTACCTGTTTCTGGATGCCGGCCATGTTTGCCAGAATCTTTACCTGACCGCGGCTTCAGTGGGCAGCGGCGCTTGCGCCATCGGGCATTATGACGACGATCTGATTAACGCCGCCCTGGGACTGGATGGCGAGAAGTTGTTTACCGTTTATGGAGCTTCACTGGGCAAACGCACCAGTTAATCGCCGCGGGCCTGCTTGAGCATGCGGTCGAATTTATCAAAGTCGGCCGGGTTCAGCGCCATGATGTCTTCCAAAACGGCGATGGCGGCCACCCGGTTGCCATCCTTGAGCAGCCCTTCCGCGATTTGACCCATCTCGACGATGGCGCGGTCGATCTCGCCGGCATGCATCAACAGACCGGCGGCGCGTTTGTGCACTTCCAGTTTTTCCGGGTTTTCCTCGGAAACGGATTCAACGAATTTGATGGCCTTTTCGCGCTGTCCGTTGTTTTCCAGCAAGGTCAAATACGAATCGAGTTCGGCCATGGCAGAAGAATCCTGCCCCATGCGGAAGTGCAGGTTGATCAGCAATAAGCGCGGTTCGGGTTCATCGGGCGTGGTGGTGCGCAGCTGCTCGTAGGTGCGCAGCGCCGAACGCATATCCAGACGCTGCAGGTCGAGGTCAGCCAGTTTGGGCATGATTTGTGCGGCCCAATTGCGCCCGTTCTTTGAACGTTGGGTCAGTTTTAAGGCGGTAAAGTACGTCTGCCGGGCCAGATCCAGTTCAGCCTGGCGGTAATGGACGTTGGCCAGGTCGACATACTGCTGCAGGGCGGCATCGACTTTGCCCTGCGCCGTGAGCAGTTCGATTAACCGTTCGCGGACCGAAAGGTCCATGGGCGCCATTTGGGTCACGCGGGTGAGCAGGCGAATGGCCTGATCAGCTTCGCCTCGCAGCGAGTAAAGCGTTGACACCAGCAGGAACTTCTCCACGGCATCCTGCACGCGGCCTTCTTGAATCAACAATTCGCCAATGTGAACGTGCAAAGGCAGGTAGGTGGGTGCTTCTTCCAGGGCATTGTAGGCTACTTCCATGGCCGAGCGGGTTTTATTTTGGGCGGAGAGGCGGCGGATGTGTGCCTGGGCTTCCACGACCAGGCTGCTGCGCGATTCGAGCAGCATTTCGGCCAGCGGGAGGGGTGGCGTATTTTCAGGTTGCGGCGGCATTTGCGTGCGCGCCATCGCCAGGTATTCGCGCCAGTTGGGACGCAGCACCTGCTCCATCACGGTGTCGTAAATCTCTCCCAGCGCCTTGATATCGGTGCTCTGCGTTTGCGCCTCAATGACGGGTTCGTAAAGTTGGCGCAATTCGTCCGCTTCTTCCGGGCTGACGGTCTGCGAGTCAGCCAGGCGCAGCGCCTGGAGTGCACTGGCAACCGCCTCGCCCAGTTCGCCGGCTTCGTGCTGGATTTGCGCCATGATCAGATACGATGCCAGGGCGTATTCGGGATGTTTGACCGATTCCTGCAGGTAGCGCATGGAAGACTGGGGGTTGAACTTCCAGGTGAGCAACCCCAGGTCAAAATAGGCCGCCGGCTGGCGCAGGCCGACATCGGTGGCGCGTTCCAGATCTTCTGCCGCCTGTTTGTCCTGTCCCTGGGTTTGGGCGTCAATGGCCTGCCCCAGATGCAGCAGGATGCGGGTTTGTTCGGCTTGCTCCAGCGACATGGCGCCGGTGCCGCGCGTGAGCGAACTGATGCTTGGACGGCTGGCTTGCCCGGCTGGGTTTTCATCCGCCTGGGTGAACACCATGGCGGCTAATTCTGCCATGGCTGATTGGCGCGCCTCGCTGATGGGATCGGGGGTGGGGGCGGCTTCCTTGGCTGATTCAAGCAGAGCGGGTCCGCTGGCAACCGGACTGGTTGAGCTGCGGCGGGCTTTGGCTGGCTGCGGCAGCGGCTGGCCATTGCGCAACAACGACAGGGCATGGCGCAATTCGGGGTTATCCGGTTGCGATTGGTAAAGATACTGGATGATCTGTTTGACCTTGCCCTTTTCTCCCGCAGTTTGCATGAGACTGGCCACGGAAAGGTATTCGGTCACCGCTTCGCTCTTCCGCCCGAGTTTATCCAGAATCAAGGCCAGGCGCGACCTTGCGCCTACATTTTCAGGCTGAAGCGCGATGGCCTGGCGCAGATAGGAAATGGCTTTATCGGCATCGCGCTGGTTCAGGTGCAAATTGGAGGCTGTCATCCAGGATTGAACGGCTTCGGGGATGCGGCCCTGAATTTCGTAAATGCGGGCGATTTTGTCCTGCGGGCCAGGATCGTTGGGATATAAATTGGAAGCCCGATGGTAAAATCCAAGCGATTCGTCATAGCGGCGCAGTTCGAAGAGCGCCAGCGCCAGACTGCTGAGTGCCATCGCGTCATCGGGATGCATTTCCAAGGCCTGCTGATACCAGCGGGCTGCTTCCTCCCAGTTTTGTTCCCAGGCGGCATTATGCCCCTGGGTCAATGCCTGCTGATACGGTTCCTGGCTACTGGTCATGTTCACCTGCTTGTGTGATGATTATTTAATGGGTGTAAGGTCCCCCCAACTGATTCCCGAGCGTGCCTCGGTTTCCAGCGGAATGGAGAGAGGGTACGCTTTCTCCATTATATCCTGCACAACGCGCGCAGTCCCTTGCAATTCGTTTTCAGCTACCTCAAGAACCAGTTCATCGTGCACCTGCAACAGCAAACGGGCATGCAGGCCGGCCTTTTGCAGCGCCGGGGGGAGTGCAATCATGGCGAGTTTCATGATATCGGCAGCGGTGCCCTGGATGGGGGCGTTGATTGCCTCACGTTCTTCGCGCTGCCGCAGGTTGGGGTTTGACCCGCTCACCAAATTGGGGAAGTAGCGGCGGCGGCCCAGCAGGGTTTCCACATAGCCGCGCTGGCCGGCCTGCTTGCGGATGCCATCGAGATAGCCTTTCACGCCCGGGAATTGGGCAAAATAGGCTTTGACGAAGTTTTCAGCTTCCGCCAGGGTCAGGCCGGTGGTGCGGCTCAGGCCGAAGGAACTCATGCCGTAGATCAGGCCGAAATTGATGGCTTTGGCATTGCGACGCTGTTCCTTGGTGATCTGTTCGAGCGGGATGTTCAGAATGGCCGCAGCCGTGGCAGCGTGAATATCCTGCCCGGCCAGGAAAGCCTGGCGCATGGCCTCGTCGCCCGACATGGCCGCGACGATGCGCAGTTCAATCTGCGAATAATCCACTGACAGCAGCACATTTCCTGGCGCAGCGATGAAGGCGCGCCGGACCTGGCGCCCGAGTTCAGTGCGGGTGGGGATGTTTTGCAGGTTCGGATCCGAGGAAGCCAGCCGCCCGGTGACTGAGCCAGTCTGGTTGAAGGAGGTATGCACGCGTCCGGTATCCGGATTGACCTCCAGCGGTAACGCATCCACATAGGTGGATTTGAGTTTGGCCAGTTCGCGGTTTTCCAGGATCAAATCAACCACCGGGTGCTGGCCGCGCAATTCTTCCAACACATCGGCCGAGGTGGAATAATGCCCGCTGGCGGTTTTCTTGCGCGGGTCTGGCGGCAGCAGACGTAACGTCTTGAAGAGCACGTCCGACAGCTGCTGGGTGGAGTTGAGGTTGAAGGCATAACCGACGGATTGGTGAATCTGGTGTTCAATCTCGCCCAGCCGGCTGGTCAATTCGCCGGACATCTTCTTTAGCAATTCAAGGTCGAGGCCGATGCCGTTCTGCTCCATCATGGCCAGGATGGGCACCAGCGGCATTTCAACGGTTTCGAAGACTTTCCCGGCTTCCCGTTCGGCCAGCCTGGTTTGCAGCGGCGGCACCAGGCGCAGCGTCACCTCGGCATCGGCCGCGGCGTACGGCGCGGCCCGGGCGATGGGAACATCGGCCATGGTGATCTGGTTCTTGCCCTTGCCGATCAGTTCTTCAATGTGGGTCATCGTCAGGCTGAGATAGTCCTCGGCCATGTCTTTCAAGCCCAGGTGATGCGACGCCGGATCGACAAGAAAGCCGGCGATCATCGTATCGTTTACGATGGGTGACAGATCAAGACCCGCCCGGCGCAAAGCCAGCAGATCGTACTTGACGTTATGGCCGTATTTCGGCAGTTTAGGGTCAATAAAGGCTGGCAGCAGCGCACTGCGGACTTGATCGATGGGGAGCTGCGCTTCGCCGGTGCGGTGACCGATTGGAATGTAATAACCCTGGCCTTCGGCGACGGACAACGAAATGCCAACCAGGTCCGAGCGCAGTGGGTCGACTCCGGTGGTTTCGGTATCCACCGCCAGGCATTTGGCTGCGGCCAACACCTGCTGAAGTTGTTGCAGCGTCTCGGGGGTATTGACGATGGTGAACTGGTTGTCAAAGGTCTCGCTCTGCCCGACCTGATTGACCGGCTCGCCAAACAAAGAAAGCTGGCCGCCGGGCGTGCCTGGTGCTGAGGGCTTGTAGCCGGGCGCCAGTTTGGCCAGGCGGGCGATGAGGGTGCGGAATTCAAGCTCGCGAAAGATGGCTTCAACCGCCGGCAGATTGAGGTCGTTGGCTCGGGCTTTTTCCAGATCGAGCGATATGCCAACATCCGTGCGGATGGTGGCCAGATCGCGGCTGAGAAAAGCCAGTTGCTTGCCGGCTTCCAGGCGGGTACGCACGGCGCCCTTGAGGTCATCTAGATGGGCGTAGATCTCCTCCAGGGTTGGATATTTCTCCAGCAGGCTAACGGCGGTTTTTTCGCCGACGCCCGGCACGCCCGGGATGTTATCGGATTTGTCTCCAACCAGACCTTTATACTCAATCACCTGATCCGGTCGGACGCCCAGCGTTTCAAGCACCTCCGCGGCGGTAAAATCGCGCGCCTCGGAGAGCTTGTTGCCCGCCAGATTGACGATGACGCGGTCGTTGACCAGCTGCAGCAGGTCGCGGTCGCCAGTGATGATTTTGACGCCCAACCCATGAGCGACAGCCTGTTTGGCGATGCTGCCCAGCACATCGTCGGCCTCGACGCCTTCCTTTTCCAGCCGCGGCAGGTTGAAAGCATCCACCATCTGACGGATGCGGTCGATTTGCACGCGCAGGTCGTCCGGCATTTTGGCGCGGGTGGCTTTATAGTCGGCATACAAATCGTTGCGGAAGGTTCTGCCGGTATCAAAGGCAACGGCCAGATAATCGGGATGGTCCTGTTCAAGGATGCGCATCAACACGCTGGCGAAGCCGTAGATGCCAGCGGTAGGTTCGCCGGCGCGGGTCTGCAGCCTTTCCCCGGCGGTGGCTAGGGCAAAATAGGTGCGGTAGGCCAGGGCATGACCGTCAATGAGGTAAAGGATAGGAGGCATAGCAATTCCTGTTTACTGGCCTCAGGCGGCTGCCAGGCCTTGCCGGCGGCGCGTCTGGGCGACAAAATCGTTAAGGAGATTGGATGGAGGCAGCGTTGAGCCGCTGATGATAAGATAGCCCGGCGCCCAGAAATCACCAGAGGGGTTCAGGTCTTTCAGCTCAGGAAAGCGGCTGAAAATCCGCTGGGAAGTCTGCTGGCGCAGGATGCGCACCACATTGCCCGGCGAAATGGAGGGCGCGGCTTGAAAAGTGAATTGCAGCCTGTCCGGGCGAATGGCGAGTCCCTCCAGCCGCCAGCCATAAGCAACGCAGATTTGCGGCAGCCAACCTGCCAACTCACTCGATAATTTCCCAACCAGGGCATGCTGCGGAAAGCGCGGCAGCAAAAGGGCGGAATAGGACAGGCGGCTGTAGGTCATGGAAACGGGTTCGATCTCCATCGGGTCGCCCTGTGCAGCTTCAAGCATGGACTGCAGATCCAGATCATCCGGTGTGATGGCAGCCGGCAGGATGGAGGGCGGCGGCTGAATGTTGTTTCCTGCCCTGTCTTTGGATAGGTCTGGTTTTTGCAGCCGCACCGGTTGGGTCGGACTGTCACTGGCAACCTGCCGGTGAAATATGGGGACGGTAGGCGCATCCGTAGATGGTGGCGGATCGGCCGGGAAGGGGACCCGCACGTTTGGGGTGGTCTGATCCAACGGCGATGTTGGCGGCTTTGGAAGCGGTGTGCCAACGGTTTCAGGCAGCCAGCTATTATCGTCGCCCGAGGTATTGGACGGCCGGGTTGAGAAGGGAGGCGGCAACGGCGCGCCGGTTAGCAGTTCCTGTACGCGCAGATCCGGAGCTTCCAATTCGCTGTCGTCAAATATCAAATCATCTTCATTTACATTGGCAGCAGCCTGCACCGTGGGCCGACCGCTTAATGCCGGTGCCTGGTAATTGAGTGGCGGTGCGGTGTTTAATCCTTTGATTTCCATGGCCAATGCGGCTGCTTTCGTGCGGACGCGCGATAACGGCAGGGACGAATCGCAGGCCAAGGCCAACTCGCCCACCTCAGCCAGATCGGTGGAGAAAAGCAGTAGTTCGTTTCCCTGCTGCAGTTTGACAAAACGGATTTGATCGCCGTGCCGGCGGTCCCGCGGGGTGCGGGAAAGGGATGCGGCCAATTCCTGCAGGTCTACAGGAGACAGCCTTCCATCGCTGGCCTGCACCTGTCCACCACCATGGATCCATGCCGCCTGGACCGACCCGTCGACAAGCGCCTGATCCAACACGCGCTGGCAGTCAGTTGAAGGTTGGGGCTTATCGGTCGGTTGGACAGGAGCATCCCGGGTTCCAGCCTGAACATCAGGCGCATTGGGCAATGCCAGCACAGCCTCCACCGTTTTGATCAAATCCGGTTGATAAAATGGTTTATTGATATAGGCATCGGCGGCCAGACTTTGGAGCGATGGGTGCTGTGGATTATTTTCCGGCGGAATGAGAATCAGGCGTGCCTGCGCCTGGTGTTGTTTGATTTCGGTGGCAAACTCGCTAAAAGGGGCGTCTGCTAAATCTGCGTCCAAAATGAGCAGGGAGAAAGCCGCTTTACTGGCTTGATTAAGTGCCTCTGGAGTGCTGCGGGCCAGCCGGACGCGATATTTTCCGCTTTCCTCGAGGCTGAGGCGAAGCAGTTCTCCGAAAGCGAGGTGCGGACTGGCAACCAGGATCAGTTTTGGCACAATAAAAGTGTATCACGTGCATAAATTCGGGGCAAGGCAGGCTGGTTGGGCAGATGCGGGGCACAGCTTGCACAGCGGTGACCTGTTTTACCCTTTGGCGGTGAACATTAGCACCCCTTCGCAACCAATTGCAGTTATGAGATAATTATTTTCGCTCCGTTCCGGTCAGGGAGTGGAAAAAACGTCGCAAGGAGCCTTTGTGAAATTCAACAAAATTTGCGTCATCGGGTTGGGCTATATCGGCCTGCCCACAGCAAGTACTTTTGCCACTTCCGGCCTGCAGGTGGTGGGGGTGGATGTCAATCCGCACATCGTCGCCGGGCTGCAAAACGGCGAATTGCATATCTACGAGCCGGGCTTGCGCACGTTGGTGCAGGCGGCACTGCAATCGGGGCACCTCGCCGTGCGTGAAAAACCCGAGGTTGCCGACGCTTTCATCATTGCCGTGCCGACCCCATTCTTTGACGACAAGCGCGCTGACCTGGATTTTGTCAAATCAGCGACGGAATCGATCGTGCCAGTGCTTGGGCGCGGCAACCTGGTGGTGCTGGAATCGACTTCTCCGCCGCGCACCACGCTGGATGTGGTTGCGCCCATTCTGGAAAAATCAGGATTGAAGGCCGGAGTCGATTTTCAACTGGCTTATTCGCCCGAAAGGGTGCTGCCAGGGCAGATCCTGCGTGAGCTGATCGAAAATGCGCGTGTGATTGGCGGCGTGGACCGCGCATCGGCGGAGGCCGGACGCGACCTGTACGGCATCTTTGTCAAAGGCGAAATTGTTCTGACGGATGCGACCACTGCCGAAATGGTCAAACTGATGGAGAACACCTACCGCGACGTTAATATTGCAATCGCCAATGAATTTGGCCGCCTGGCGGAGCGTTTTGGCGTGGACGTATGGGAAGCCATCAGCATCGCCAACCGCCATCCGCGCGTGCGCATCCTTAATCCCGGCCCCGGCGTGGGCGGGCATTGCATCAGCGTGGACCCGTGGTTCCTGGTGGAAGCCGCGCCTGATCTGACTCCCCTGATTGCCACCGCGCGAAAGGTGAATGACGGCCAGCCGCATTACGTGGTGGAACTGGTCAAGCGCGCGTTGGGCGGCAAATTGGAAGGCAAGACTGTGGCTGCGTTGGGCTTATCCTATAAGCCGGATGTGGACGACCTGCGCGAAAGCCCGGCCATTGAGGTCGCGCACCTGCTGCAAAAGGCCGGCGCGCTGGTGAAAGCCTACGAGCCGTTCAAGGCGGATGCACATATCAATGGACTGAATATCGTGCCAACCCTTGGTGAAGCGATCGCCGAAGCGGATGTGCTGCTGCTGTTGGTGGGACACGCGCCGCTACGCACGCTGCAGCCCGAAGTAGTGGCCCAACTTACCCCGGCGCGCGTGATCGTCGATACGGTCAACGGCTGGCCGGCTGTGGCCTGGCAGGGGCTGGGTTTCCGCGTGTTCAAGATTGGCGTCCGGAAATAATTTCTGGCCAATGACGGGGCGGGAGATTGCCGCCCGGTATAAAAAAATAAGGAATTCATCATGCCGCCTCTCCGCGTTCTTTCCATCTTTGGTACCCGCCCGGAAGCCGTCAAAATGGCGCCGGTGGTTGCCGCATTGGCGCGCACAGCCGAGATCGAAAGCCGGGTATGCGTGACTGCCCAGCACCGCGAGATGCTTGACCAGGTGCTGGACCTGTTTGGCATCGTACCGGACGTGGATTTGAACCTGATGCGCCCCAACCAGAGCCTGGCCGAACTGACTGCCAGCATCTTTACTCACCTCGATCCCGTTCTTAAGACGGAAAAACCGGATTGGGTGCTGGTGCAGGGCGACACGACCACCGTGATGGCCACCGCGCTGCTGTGTTATTACAACCGCATCCGCGTCGGGCATGTGGAAGCCGGGCTGCGCACGGGCGATAAATGGCAGCCTTTCCCGGAAGAAATCAATCGCAAGATCGCCGGGGTGGTTGCCGACCTGCACTTTGCGCCCACCGAGCACAGCCGGCAGAATCTGCTCCATGAAGGCGTTCCCGACGGGCGCATTGTTGTGACTGGCAACCCGGTCATCGACGCGTTGAATGAAATCGTCAAACGTCCCGCACCCGCCGAAGCACAGGAACTACTCGACCGGTTGAACATCCGCCCGGGTGCCAGGCAGTTGGTGCTGATTACCGCGCACCGCCGCGAGAATTTCGGTGCACCGCTGGAACAAATTTGTGCGGCGCTCAAGGCATTGGCCGAGCGTTACCCGGAGCGGCTGGAACTGGTTTACCCGGTTCACCTCAATCCCAACGTCCAGGAACCGGTTTACCGCCTGCTGGGCAAAGTGCCCAACATTACCTTGCTCAAACCATTGGATTATTTGCCCATGGTCCACCTCATGCGGAACGCCACCCTGGTGCTGACCGATTCAGGCGGCATCCAGGAGGAAGCCACCGGTTTGGGCAAGCCCACCCTGGTATTGCGCGAGGTGACCGAACGTCCGGAAGGGTTGACGGCTGGCGTACTGAAACTGGTGGGAACAGATTATGATCGCATTCTAAGCCAGGCGACCCTATTGCTGGAAGATCCCGCAGCCTACGATGCCATGGCGAAAGCCGCCAATCCTTTTGGCGACGGGCATGCCGGCGAACGGATCGTGCAGGCAATTTTGGATTTCAAAGATTGAGGTTGTTCATTGGCAATTAATGTCGCATGGCAGCGGTGCAAAAAAACCAGTCTCAAGCAGGTGAAGGCAGCATGACGGAATCAATTCCCTCCGGTGCACGAATTTGTATCCTGCCGCACTTGCAGGGCGTGGGCGGCCCGGTTTCGTTCCGCGCGCGTCTGACGGCTGGTCTGGCGGCGCGCGGCGTGACGCTGGTGGATGATCCGCGCGACCCGGCATTGGATGCCGTGCTGATGATTGGCGGGACCAGCCGCGTCGCGGATTTGCTGGCGGCAAAGCGCCACGGCGTGCGCGTGGTGCAGCGCCTGAATGGCATGAATTGGATTCACCGCAAGCGTTACACCAGCTGGAAGCATTTTCTGAAATCGGAGTGGAATAACCGGCTGCTGGCATGGATCAGAGGACGAATTGCGGACCATATTGTCTATCAGAGCCAGTTTGCTGCTACCTGGTGGCAAACGGTGCACGGCAGCACGCGCGCCAGCCACGAAGTGATTTATAACGGCGTGGATTTGAATGCCTTTTCACCGCAAGGCGCCGGCGAGCGTCCGGCGGATTTCGTTCGGGTGCTGCTGGTGGAAGCCCACCTGGGCGGCGGCAACGAAGCTGGACTGGAAAACGCCATGGCTTTGGCCGGCCTGCTGGCAAAGCGTGTGCCCCAGCCGGTAGAGTTGATGGTGGTCGGCGAAGTGCCCGCCGGCCTGCGCGATTCGCTTCATATCCCCACCGGCATACAAATCAACTGGGCCGGGGTGGTCAAACGCGATGAAATCCCGCAGATCGACCGTTCAGCCCATCTGTTGTTTTCAGCCGATCTGAACGCCGCCTGCCCCAATGCGGTCATCGAGGCACTGGCCTGCGGGCTGCCGGTGGTCAGCTTTGCCACCGGGGCGCTGCCGGAGCTGCTGGAAGGTGGCGCGGGGCGGGTGGTGCCTTATGGCAGTAATTACTGGAAGCTCGAGCCGCCGGTGGTTGAGCCATTGGCCGATGCCTCGCAGGAAGTGGTGAACCGCCAGAAAGAATATAGCGCTGCCGCGCGAAAGCGCGCGGAAGAGTTGTATGGATTGGACACGATGACGGAGAAATATCTAAAAGCGCTGATCGGTTGACCAGCGCTTTTGAATGGATTGTGATTTTGCCTTAAAAATCCTTCAACAGCACCGCTTCCGGGCCGCGGTAGATTTCCCAGGGATAAACGATAAAAGCATCGGTGATGGCGGCGAAATAATCGGGCCTCAGTGAACCGAACAGGCTGCGGTAAGGATTGAAATGCAGCACGCAGGTATAGGCCAATCCCGCTGCTCCGCTGATGCGGTTTTTCACAGCGGTCATGGTGCGGCCGGATCCCCAGACGTCATCCACCACCAGAATGCGTTTACCGGACAGCAAACGGTCGTCGGGAAACTGCAGGAATTTGGGCCAGGCCATGGTCAGGCGCGATTTCTCGCGCTCTTTATCAAATTCCACCTCGGCTGGAAAATCCACCGAGGCGGTTAAAATGCTTTCCATCTTGAGCGATTCGGCCAGAATGCCGCCTGGAATCAACCCGCCGCGCGTGACCATGAGCATTGCGTCAAATTCGACGTCAAATTGCGGGATCAGATGATCGATTAACTTGTCTACGTCATTCCACGTCAACACTTCGCGGCGGCTGGCCATGCAGGGCTATCCTTCGAGCAGAAAGTATATCAATTATAGCAGGTTCGTAGCCTGAATGTAGTAATATAGAAACATCCCCTTCGCACATGAGGTTGACCCATGTCCAACCAGGTTGCTGAACTGCTGCCGCGCCTGCAAGCTCAACGCCTGCCGGGCCTGGAAACGGGAAATGGCATGCTGCTGCCGGATTACTCCGCTACCACGCTGGCGAATCTGCCCGCCAGCATCTGCCGCTGGTTGGGTGCCGATCCGTTGGGCTGCCCGCCGTTGGCTCCGCAGTGGCGCCAGCTGGCGGCTAGCGAACATTACCAGCACGTCATCCTGCTGGTGGTGGATGGGTTGGGTTTGAATTTATTTAAACGCTTCTGGAACAGCGATCCCTGGGTTGATTGGATTCAAGCAGGCGCACTGGCGCCGATTACCAGCGTGGTACCCAGCACCACCGCAGCCGCGCTGACCTCATTGTGGACCGGTTGCACCCCGGCGGAACACGGCATCATCGGCTTTGACCTGTGGCTGAAGGAATTCGGCATGGTTGGCAATATGATCTTCCATTCGCCTTCGGCTTTTGGCGGCGAAACTGGCAGTTTACGGCGCGCCGGCTTTCAACCCGAAACCTTTTTGCCCGTGACCACGCTGGGCACCCATCTTCACCGCCAGGATGTCAAGGTTTTCTCCTTCCAACACAATGCTATCGCCCGTTCAGGCCTTTCCACCATGCTGCTGCCCGAGGTGGAGACCCTGGGCTACCGTACGCTTTCCGATTTATGGGTAACACTGGCATCCGTGCAGGAGAGCCTGGCCGGCGAGCGCAGTTATACCTATGTTTATTACGGCGATCTGGATGAACTATCGCATCGTTACGGTCCGGATGATGAGCGCGTTCTGCTCGAGTTTTCGGCTTTTACCCACCTGTTGGAGCGTTTCATGCAGAAATTAGGCAGGCAAAAACGCGGCGATACGCTCTTTTTGATGGCGGCCGACCACGGCCAGATACAAACGCCGCACTTCAGTAAGTACGAATTGCGCAACCATCCCGAGCTGATGCGCAATTTTGCCATTCAACCAACCGGAGAGGCCCGTTTGCCTTATCTTTTCGTGCGTCCTGGCCGTGAACAGGCTGTCCGCGACTATCTTCAACAGGTGTGGGCAGGGCAGTTTGAAATGCTCCCAGGCGAACAAGTGCTGCAATCCGGTCTGCTTGGCTGCGAACCGGTTTTTGCGCGCACCTATGACCGGCTGGGCGATTGGGTTGTTCTGCCGCATGGCAATGCCTACTGGTGGTTTCCGGAGCGCGAGAATCCGCTTTTAGGGCGGCACGGCGGCTTGAGTCAGACGGAAATGGCGGTGCCGTTGTTGATGTTGACCATCTAGAAAAGCATCAGTTTCTTGTTGGGATTGTCTAGAAATAGAAAATTAAACAGAGTTTTTACTGGAACTTATTTTTGTTTACCAGGCATTTTTCGCTGCATCACTGCAAACGTGCCAATAATGACAATCAGCACCAGAACCACCGAACCCAGCACGATCCCATCCGTCTGGTCGCTGGTTGCCAGGTATTCCGCCGGGATGGGCGTGGCTTCGAATTCGTCCACATCCAACGTCACCGGATTGGGCGTTGGCGTGATTGACGCGTCCTGGGCGAGTACCGAAACGGGCAAGTGATGGCTGCCCAGCACCATCAGGGTGAAGATAAACATCACCAACAGGATCAACGCTGTGCGCAGATCGATGCGTGTCAGAATTTGACGGATATGCAATGCCAGTTTGTTTATATTCATGGGTTATTGGGTATTGTAATCCTGTCGGCGGCTTCCTGGGCAGCTTTTACGGCATCGGTTTGCTTTTGAAGCACCTGCAGGACGGCTTCCTGCAGCACCGGTCCCAAATTATCAACCGTTTCGTTTTCAGGGCGCAGGCGGGCATTGACGAGAATTTGCTGCAGAGGAGCGCTGAGACTGGAATTATGCCAGGCCGCCAGGGAGGATGGACGCGTGGGCAGGTAGCCCGCCGCTTCGGTCCAATTCGCCAGGAAATCGCTGTATACCATGTATTCCGCCAGTTTTACGCTGATTGCGCGGCGCTCCACCAGCGGATCGGTGAGGCACCAGACCCATCCGTCGGCAACGTTGACCGGGTTGGTAAACGCCGGCAGCGCGGCCAGATTTGTATCCGCCGGGAGTTCGGAAAGATAATTCGACGCCCAGGTGACAATCCAATCCGCGCGCTGTTCGCGGTATGCCTGCCAGGCCAGCGTATCGTTTGAGAATTGCGACAGCCAGAAGGGGAAGGTGCTGAGCTGCGCGCCGCGCTGATAAAGCTGGAGTACGCTGGCCAGAATGCCCGAATCCAGCGTAGGCCGGCCGTTTTCATCCTGGAGCGGGCCGCCGGCAGCACGGTAGAGTTCCAACGTCAACAACGCCTGGGGATCGGCTACAGGAATGATGAGCGGTTGGTTGGTATTGAGGATGCCTTGCCAGTCCTGCGCGGGTACTGGCAGCCGGGTAGGCCGGTAAAGCAATACCAGTGCGTCGCCGGCAAAGGGCAGGCAGAAGGGCGTGCCCTGCACCGCGGCAAGCTCGGAAGCATAAGGGTACCAATCGCTTTGCTTCAGAGCTCCGGTCAGGTCGGTCAGAGGGTAGATCAAGCCTTTCAGTGCCGCGGTTTCCATCGCACTGCGCGGCAGGGCAATCAGCGCGGGCAGCGCGTGCGGTGCGGCAACGCTGGTAATTTCCAGCGATTCCAGCAAACCGGCAGGTCCGCTTTGCGATTTGATGCGAATATTGAGGATCAGACCGTTTTCACGGGCAAAGGTTTTCAAACGGTTTTGCAGCAAATCGCCCGCAGCGGTACCGCTGTTGGGGTCAAACTGCGGCGGCAGCCAGACCGTGAGCGTGCGGGCTTCTTCCGCATTGACAGGCGTGGCGGTGGCTGTCTTTTCAACCGCAGTTGGAATCGCTTCCGTTGCAGGCGAAGGCGCAGACTGGGTTGGAGCGGAAGGGAACCAGGATTGGATCACCTGACAGCCGCTGAGCAGCAGCGCCGTCACCATCAGCGCCAAAACAACCTTGCCTGCAGGGGAAACCCGCGGAAAGCAGATATTTCCGCAGGTTTCCAAACGGACTGGTATCATTTTAATTCGATCGGGTGGCTGAGCAATTCAACCAGCAGCCGGACGCAGTTGGTTACATCGTTGTAATCCACCATCTCCGACGGCGAATGGATGTAGCGGCAGGGAATGGACATGCAGCCCGCCGGAACGCCTGCCCGGGCCAGTTGGATGGCTGCGGCGTCGGTGGTCCCGGCTTCCAAAACCTCCAGCTGGTAAGGCAGGTTCGCTTTTTCAGCCGTGTCGGCCATCCAACGCACGATGCGCGGATCCGCCAGCATGCGGCCGTCGCGCACTTTGACCGCCGGCCCCTTGCCCAGACCAACTTCCATTTTGGCGCCTTTGGGTGTATCGCCCACGCCGGTCACATCCACCGAGAGCCCCAGGTCGGGGTCCACCCCGTAAGCGGCGGTGGTGGCGCCGCGCAGGCCGACTTCCTCCTGCGTGCTGAAAACAAAGACCAGTTCGTGCGGGGTCTCTTTGCCCTTGAGAGCGCGCAAAGTCTCCACCAGGATGGCGACGGCGATGCGGTCGTCCATCGATTTGGCCACCAGGCGGTCGCCAAGATCGAGGAAGGGACGGTCAAAGGCGGCAAAATCGCCGACTTTCACCGGGCAATTGTCGCGGCTGGTTGCGCCGACGTCGATGAATAGTTGCTCGATGGAGTGCATGGAGGTGGGGCTGTCGGGCCGGTCGCCGCCTATGACGCCGTGCACGCCGCTGACGAAGATGACGCGCCCGCCGTAACAGGTGCGCGGGCTGACTCCGCCGACGGTGGTGAAGCGTACAAAGCCGTTTTCGTCGATGTGGGTGGCGATGACGCCAATTTCGTCCATGTGGGCTGAAAGCATGACGCGCATGCCGGCAGCGGTCTTCTTGCCGGTACGCACCACCAGGCTGCCGAGCGGATCGACTTGAAAATCGCTGGCGGCGCTGCCAATTTCGGTTTTAACCATTTCGCGGACATTGCTTTCGTAGCCTGACGGGCCGATGGCTTCTACAAGTTTTTGGATCAGAGCTTTCATGAAAAGACTCCTGGAAAGATTAGTTCAAAGGAATAAATCATCGCGGCAGTTCAAACAGGGCGCGATCCATGCGGGAAAGGCCGGCATGCAGCAAATTGACAGTGTTTTGCCAGTCGGCCAGGCGGCCAACCAGCGCCGCACTGTGGGCATAACGGCCGGGCACTGAAACTGAGATGCTCGGCACGCCGCTGCGAGTCTTGTGAATGGCGCCAGCATCTGTGCCGCCGCCGCCCGGCTGGCGGAACTGGTAGGGGATGCCCATCTCGTCGCCGGTTTGAGATAGGTGGCGGATGAGGCGCGGGTCGGAGAGCGTGCCGGAGTCGGCCACATAAATGGCCGGTCCGCCGTCCAGACGGCAGTTGAATTTATTGTTTTCGCTGCTGTCCCACATCGGCAAATCAATTGCCGGGGTGGAATCCACAGCGATGGCGGCGTCAGGGGCAAAGGCATAGGCCGCTACGCGCGCACCGCGCAGACCGACTTCCTCCTGAACAGTGAAGGCCAGCAGCAGGTCAACGTTTTGGGGGGCTTGTTTGAGCAGTTCGATCAACGTGGCAACGCCGAAACGGTTATCCAACGCCTTGCCCACCAGGCTGGGTCCGCTCTGGCGGAAGGTGGTGGCAAAGGTGGCGCGGTCGCCGACTTTGGCTTTGCCGTTGAGGCCCAGATCGATGCGCAGCTGATCCAGCGGGATGCTGTGAGAACGTTCATCGCGCGTGGTGAGGTGAATGGGGCGCGCGCCAATGATGCCGGCCTGGTGCTGCTTGCCGACCCAGACCGGTTTACCGACCAATTGGCGCACATCGATCCCGCCGACGGTTGCGAAGCGGTACAGACCGCCTTCTTCTTCGTCCACCAGCATAAATCCGATTTCGTCCATGTGGGCGGCCAGCATGATGCGCAGGGCATCTTTGGTTTTGGCTTTGCGCGTCACCAGCACATTGCCGAGGGCATCCACTTTGACCTCATCGGCATGCGGTTTTACCTGTTCCAGTACAATGGCGCGGACTTCGCCTTCATCCCCGGAAACTGCCACCGCGTTGCTGAGCCGTTCCAGTAAAGCAATGGCTTCAGCGCCCAAAACAGGCGCCTGTTGAGAATTGGGTTTTGAATTCATGGGTTAGTCATCCCAGCGGATTTGATTAATGAAATCAGGCTCAAGTCGGGCGATAAATTCGGCCAGCAGGTGCCCGACGCGGGTTACATCCTTCATGGCAATCAATTCGACCGGCGTGTGCATATAGCGCAGCGGGATGCTGATGACCATGGTGGGGATGCCCTCGGCGACCATTTGCAGCCCCATCGCGTCGGTACCGGACATGTGCGGCATGGTTTCCATGCTGTTGGGGATATCCAGTTGATCGGCAAGCTCTTTGAAGGCTTTGTAAAGCGCCGGGTGGATGTTTGGTCCCCATCCCAGGGTGGGACCCTTGCCCAGCGGAGCCCCGCGGTAATCGCTGACGCCCGGCCCCTTGGCAAAAGTCACGTCAATGGCCACAGCGATGTCTGGGCGGATGTCGAAAGGCGAGGTGATCGCACCGCCCAGGGTTTCTTCTTCCTGAACCGACGCCACGGCCCACACATCCCAGGCATGGCGGGTTTTGGACAGTTCGTCCAGGCAGGCAGTGACGGCGGCGACCGATGCGCGGTTATCCAGGCTGTGACCGGCCAGAGTCTCGCCCGAGAGTTCCAGCGGGAGGGTCGCGAAGGAGATCAGATCGCCGGTACGGACGAGCTGCCGCACCTCTTCCGGCAGCAGGCCGGTATCCACATAAAGGTACTCCATGGCGACCGGCTGATCGCCGTAACCGGGCGGAAGAAGCCTCTCGGGGGGTTGGACAACCACGGCCGGGATTTCACGCTTCCCGTGAACAGTCACCTGTTGCCCGGGCAGAATGCGCGGGTCAACGCCGCCAATTTCGGTAAAACGCAGAAAGCCGTCCTGGATTTGGGTCACCATCAAACCGATGGCGTCCATATGGGCAGAGAGCAGGATGCGCGGGCGCGGTTCTGAACCGCTGCCGCGGCACAAGCCGTGCAGACTGCCAAGGCGGCTGGTGGAAAGCTCATCCACCAACGGCTGCCAGGCGCGGGCGATGACCTCGCGAACGGGGCCTTCATAGCCGCTCAGTCCTGGCAGCGAAAGTAATTCTTTCAGGAACGCGGAAAGGTCAGTCATGGGTCAAGAATATTCCTTTTTCCGGATTGAATTGATTGGTCAGGGGTTCGATCCCACGCTTCCGGGCGGTCCCGGCTCGGGCGTGTCAGTGAGCGTTGGTTCCACCGTATTGGTAGCAGTCGGCGAGGGAGTGACCGTAAAGGTGGCTGTGCGGGTGGGGGTTACAAAGAGAGTATAAGTCGCACTGGGCGTCCAGGTCATGGTGGCTGTGAAAGTAGGTGTGATGGTGGCAGTTACGGGAGCTGTTGTTGCCAGCGTGGGGGAGGCCACCAGCGTGAAGGTGGCAGTGGCTGTGAGCGTTGCCGTGGGCGTGATGGTGACAGCATTGCTGATCCGACGCACCTGCAATAGGATTAGCCCAATGCAGTAGAACGGCAGGGTGGCGATTATGATGAGAATCAAGGTGGAGCGTAGTCGAGCGCGCCGCTCGGCCTGGGTCGCCATGCGAATTTCCTCCGGTGTTTATGATGATATCACCCCCCCAGCAGGCTGGCAAGCATAAAAACAACAGGATTGGGGCGGAGGATGAAGAGTAATTGCCTATTTAAGCGTGTGCAGCAAATCCGGCGGGTTGGGATTGTTGACCTGCTTCATTTCCTTGCGGACCGTCAAGTACAGGTTTTCAGCTTTTAGATCGGAGATGCTGTAGCAGGGGGATTGCAAATGCTCCGAAAGCGCCTGGGCAAGACCCTGATCGAAGGCGGCATGCTCCATGTTGATTACAACGCAGTGAACTTTTTCGGACGCAATCAAATCAGCAATCTGGTAAGCCTCTTCCTGAGGGGGATGGACATGGCTCATGGCCACATTGCCGGCGCCGTCCGTTAGGACGATGAGCAGCGGCATCACATCGGGATGCAGCAGCGTTTCACGGCGCAGCACGTCATAGGACATTTGCAACCCGGCAGAAAGCGGTGTCTTGCCGCCGACCGGAATATCGGCCAGCGCGCGCTGCGCCAGCATGACCGAATTAGTCGGCGGCAGCACCAGGGTGGCGCGGTCTTTCTGGAAGACGATCAGTCCGACGCGGTCGCGGCGTTGGTAGGCGTCGGTTAGCAGCGAAAGAATAGCCCCTTTGGTGGCTGCCATTCGTTCGGAGACCGCCATCGACCAGGAGGCATCCACCAGGAACAACACCAGGTTGGCCGCGCGGCGAACGCGGACTTTGCGCATGTAATCGTTGGGCGAAATGGCAAAAGCCACGCGTTTGCGCTGCTCGGCACGGCGTTGTTGGAACGGCGCGGCGGCGCGGAGCGTGGCGTCGAAAGCCAGGTCGTAGGTTTTGCCTGGCGTGGGGCGCGATTGGATGTAGCGGCCGCGTTTGCGTTCGGTGCGCGTTTGCGACCGGCGGCCGGCAGTGTGGCGGACAATGCGGTCAAGCGGGGTATCCAGGCGGCGCGGAACAAAGGCTTCGGTTGCCTGAACTTTTTTTCCGCCGTTCCACCAGTTGGTGGTACCCTGATCGAAGATATCCTGGCGGGCCGGCTCGTTTTCGCTTTCCTCGGGCGCGGCTTCGCCTTCCATTGTGTCAGTTAAATTTTTTTTTCCGCGCTCTGGTCTTCGCTGTCGCCGTCCTGCGGTTCGCTGTCCGATTCGCGGCCGGTGGTGGTCTGACCCTGAAGCTGCTCGATGCGGTCCTGCAGCTCTTCCATGCTCATTTCAGCCTGCTGGAAGGGCCCGCGCTTGATGCGGTGCGGCAGCGCCAGTTCGGCAGCCAGGGCAATGTCGCGGTCGGTGATCGATTTGCGGCCTTCGAAGGCAGCCTGGGCGCGCGCGGCTTTGAGAATGACCAGGTCGGCGCGGTGGCCGTCCACGTTGAGCGAGGCGGTCAATGAGGCGATGGAAACCAGATCGCGCCGGGTGAAGGTGACCAGATCGATCAATTTGCGGCCTGCTTCAATGCGGTGCGATAGGTCTTCTTCCTTTTCCAGCCACTGCTCGCGGAATTTTTCCCCATCCGCCTCGAAGGCCAGGTGACGTTCCATGATGGAAACGCGCTCGCGCGTTTCGCGGATACCGTAAATTTCAACCGAGAAGGCAAAACGGTCCAATAACTGCGGGCGCAGGTCGCCCTCCTCGGGATTCATGGTACCCACCAGGATAAAGCGCGCCGGATGCGTGAAAGAAATGCCCTCGCGCTCGACGATGTTCATGCCCATGGCGGCAGAGTCGAGCAGCACATCCACCACATGGTCATCCAGCAGGTTGACTTCGTCGATGTACAGCAAGCCGCGGTTGGCAGCCGCCAACACGCCCGGCTCAAAAGCGCGCACGCCTTTTTGAATGGCTTTTTCGATATCCAGCGTCCCCACCACGCGGTCTTCGGTGGCGGAAACCGGTAAGTTAATGAAGGGAGTGGTGCGAACCGAGGTGGGCAAGGTTTCGCCCGCGGCGAACCGTTCACGGCATTCGGTACACCAGGTGGCAGGGTTGTCAGGATCGCAGCCAAAGCGGCAGTCAGCCACTACCTGTACACTGGGCAGCAGGGCTGCCAGGGCGCGCGCAGCGGTTGATTTTGCCGTGCCGCGTTCGCCGCGGATTAGCACGCCGCCAATGCGGGGATCGACGGCATTTAGAACCAGGGCGCGGCGCATCCGTTCCTGGCCAACAATTGCGGTAAATGGATAAATCACGGGCATGGGCGTAAAATTTCCTGTTTCTTAATGGTAATGGCGAGGTAAGTTTACCACCAAACCAGGGTGACACAAAATTAATCTCGGCGCTTTTTATTTTTGAAATAACCAGCCAACGCGATCCGGTTTTGTCCACCCTGGGCAGTTGTTTTTGAATTAGGCGGGGGTGGAAGCAGGCGCCGCACGGCGCTGCCGGAGCGCGAGAACCGTAAAAGCTGCAACGCTTGTAAGACCAATCATGCCGGCGCCGTACCAGATGGCAACCGGGGCAACATTGTCGTTAAGGAAGCCGCCCAACAGAGGGCCGATGCCAGCCGCCAGACTCCAGGTCAGACCGTACAGGCTCATATACCGGCCACGCATGTCCGGCGGAGCCAAATTGGCAACGTAGGTGGATCCGGTCGGCGTCATGATTAATTCGCCAATGGTCATGATCACCATGCTCAGCCAGAAACCCCAAAAACCGTGTCCCAGCGCAATGCTGGCGCCGCCAACCGCATAAAAGAGCGCACCGACCGCCATGACTGGCAGGGTTGCCCGCCGCCGGGTAACCTGGGTGACACCGAATTGGAAGAACACCACCATCAGGGCATTGGTGGTGGCAATGAAGCCATACTGGCTTTCTGGAACGTTGAAATTCTGCTTGGCATAGACTGAAAGCAGAACCCACACCATTGAAGCGACGATGGAATTGAGCAGGAAGGAAAGCACAAAATAAATGTAGGGACGGTCGCGCAGGATGCGGTCGTAACCGGCAAAACGTTCGGGCGGACGGATCATCCCTGTTTGCGGCAGGGTTTCATGGGCGCGGGTGAGGACCAGCACGCCGTAAGTGGTCATGCCAATGGCGGCGATGAAAAAAGCCAGATGGTAGGAAAGGCCGGCAATAAACCCGCCGATGCTTGGGCCGATTGCCACGCCGACATTGTTGCTCATGCGCAGCAACGAATAGGCTTCTGGACGTTTTTCGGGACCAATCAGGTCGGCCATCATGGCATCGGCACCCACCCGGTAAAGCGGGTTGATGGCACCGCGCAGTGCCATCAGCACCAGGAAGGCCAGGTAAGTTTTGGCCTGTCCGAGCAGCAGGAATGCCAGGCCGTCGGCGATCAGGCTGATGACCATGATGCGCTTGCGCCCAATCCGGTCGGCTACCGGCCCGGCAATGAAAGCGAAGATCAACCCGGTGACGGCGTTAACCGTCATCAGGCTGGTGACTGTCGAGAGTGGCAGTTTTAGTTTTTCGCTGACATAGATCATCAGGAACGGCCAGACCATGCTGGCGCCGATGGTGCTGATGAGCATTCCCCAGAACAACAGCCAGAACTGGGTCGGATATTCCTCTTTGGCGCGGCGAAGACGGGCGATCATGGGTTGGAATCCTGCTGGAAAAGTCGGAGAATTGTATCACGCCGGATGCTATTCGGAGGGTTCCAAACCGGCGTGCTGGGGTTGGAATCTGACCAATCCTTGACACGTGGTAAAATATCACAGTCATTCCAGAGATCTTAAGGAGATAGCATGGTCAGCCCTGAATTGCTTGAAATCTTACGTTGTCCCGCATGCGCACGCGATGGCCGCGGTTTGCTCACCCTGGTGCGCGAGAGCTGGCTGGTGTGTCAGGATTGCGGCCGCAAATACCCAATCGTTGAAGATATTCCGGTGATGTTGATCAGCGAAGGGGATAAGTGGATTCAAACCGCCGCCGAACAGCTGCCTGTTCCGCCGCCGAAAATCGACTAGCAGCCAGCCTGGAATGAATACTGCAACCAGCATGGAACCTGCGTTGGCAGAACTCCGCTGGATAAAGAATTGTAAAAAGGTATATGGCACAGGTAAAACGTTCATCCCTTCGTAATCGCAAATCATTGGACCGTTTGACAATCATTTTGCTGGTTGCATTTGTCATTGCCGCCGTGGCTGCCGCCATTCTGGCATTCAACTTCTTCCGCGGGTTGGTCAGTTCATGGACGATGACCTCGCTGGGCGGTGCGCCGGTGGATAACGGCCAGGCTGCCGCGCCTGGCACAATTGTTACAGATTCGCCCGGCGGTTTCGTCCCCAGCAACGCGCCTACGGCCGAACCCTGGGACGGAAACAGCCGCGTCACCATTTTATTGATGGGACTGGATTACCGCGATTGGGAAAGCGGCGAAGTGCCCCGTACCGATACGATGATGCTCCTGACGGTTGATCCGCTCAGCCGTACCGCGGGCATGCTTTCCATCCCGCGCGATATGTGGGTGAACATCCCCGGTTACGATTACAGCAAGATCAACAACGCTTACCGGTTTGGCGAGTTGGACAAACTGCCTGGCGGCGGCCCAGGCCTGGCGATACGAACGGTCGAGGAATTCCTGGGCGTACCCATTCAATATTACGTCCAGGTTGATTTTGAAGCCTTCGTCAAGCTGATCGATGAAATTGGCGGTGTCAAGATTGATGTACCTTATGAAATCACCATCGAAGCGATCGGTAATTATAAAGAAGTTACGCTGCCTCCTGGCCGCGTGACCCTGGGCGGCGCGCTTGCGTTAGCCTATGCCCGCAACCGCTATACCGATGGCGGCGATTTTGACCGGGCCGCGCGCCAGCAGCAGGTCATTATGGCAGTGCGCGACCGCATCCTGGATTTTAACCAGCTACCGACTTTGATTTCGAAAGCGCCTGCCATCTATAACCAGCTTGCCTCCGGCATTAACACCAACCTGACCATGCAGCAAATTGTTCAATTGGCCTGGTTGATGCCGCAAATCGACAAGAAGAACATCATTTCACGCGTCATCGGCGCGGACGCGGTTGAATTTGGCACTTCGCCGGACGGCCTTTCGATCCTGCGCCCAATCCCGGACCAGGTGCGCCTGGTGCGCGATGAAGTCTTCACCACTGGCGGGCCGGTTGGTCCGGCGGCGGTTGCTGAAAACCCGGTGGAGCTGATGAAAGCGGAAGCAGCGCGCGTTTCGCTGTTGAACGGCACTGCCACGGCTGGCCTGGCCAGCAAAACCGCCGAGATTCTCAAACCGGACGGTTTGAACGTTGTGGATGAATCCAACGCAGACGGCATGTACGAATTCACGACCATCTTTGTTTACGGCGCCAAACCGTACACGGTGAATTACCTGATTGAAAAGATGGGTTTGGAAAATGCGGTTGTAGTCAACCGTTATGACCCGAACATCGGTTACGACATCGCGGTGGCACTCGGCAACGACTGGGCGAGTAAGAACCCGTAAGAACCATACTGCTAAAGAAAACTCCCGCAGGGATTCCCTGCGGGAGTTATTAATATAGATTAGGTTTTGGTTAAGGAAGTGCGAAGGTCAGCTTCCAGCCACTCAGGCGGGTGGTTCCATCCACCGAGGTGCATTTGCCGGTGGTGAGTCCGCTGGCCTGCTCGCCGCCTTCGCCGGCGGTTACCAGGTAGGTGTACCCTTCACTCATGCGGTAATCGGCATAGCCTGGGTTGATTTTCGGCTTGAGACCGGTGTAGAAGAATTCCTCGCCTGACTGCCAGACAACGGTGATTTTTATGCCAGCCAGCGGTTTCCCTGCTGCATTCTGTACCTGCACTTGAATCAGTCCGTCTTCAACAGCCGGGTCGCACACTGGCAGGCGGTCTTTCAGGACAAAGGGCGGACTCAAGGTCGGGACGGCCGTGATGCGCGACGCAACCGTTGGTTGGGGAGTGGCAGACGGTAATGGCAGGGTGGCGCTGGCTTGAGGCGTGGCGGTGTGAATGGCCTGCTCGTTTTCCAAAGTGCTGAAGGGCGTGCCAACCAGGGGTGTAACGGTAACAAGGGCTGCAGTGGTTGCCTTTGTCAGCGAACTGGAGGTCGGCGTGGCACCCGATTGGACAATGGCCGATGCGAGCAGCGCCACGGCACGGGCGGTCTCGATCTTGCTTGCGTCGGTCACCAGGCGCTGCGCCAGATCGGTCAGCCCGCCGTCGGGAGCGGGGTCGCGCAATTGGGCCAGCCGTTGGCTGGCGCGTCCCAGGTCGCCATTCGCCTGATATGAAAGCGCCACCAAAATGCGGTAGTCGTCCTTGTCGGCCGAACGCAACACTTCCGGCGCCGTATCGACATATTGCACCGGGCTGATGCGCAGCGAGAAAAGCAGACCGAGGACCACCCCGAGAATTAACCCGGTAAGCAAATACCACGGGCCGCTCCGGCGGGACTGGCTGGTTTGTTCACGGCGCTCGCGGCGCTCACGGGCACGGCTGCTCATGGAACCGCCGTTCCTGCGGAATTTGCCGCGTTCAGATTAAGCCCCTGCGCCAGGCTGGCCATCAGGGTGACATCGGCCGCGGGATAATTCAGGTCTTGCGCGGTTAGAATGGCCTGCTGCACAATATACAGCGGGTCCTCATCGCCAAGGAGTTTTAATTGCTCGGCTGCTTTGGTTGCATCATTCCCGGCAGCATAAATTTCCGCCACCATCAGGACGGTATCGGTACGGTAATCAGCACGCAGCGTGCTGGCTGGAGCCTGAATATCCACGCCCGGGTTGATCACCCAACCGTAAAGCAGTCCCAGGGCAATGCCGGTGAGAATGCTGATGAGGAACCACAGGATTCGCCCGATGCGCACTTTGCTTAATCCTTTAGCAAGGGTATTTTGATGCCGGAGCGGCGGGCAAATTCGATGGCTTCCGGGTAACTGGCATCTGCATGGCGCACGACCCCCATGCCGGGGTCGGTGGTCAGCACGCGCTGCAGACGCACAGCCGCCGCAGGGGTGCCGTCAGCGACGATGACCATGCCGGCGTGCTGGCTGTAGCCCATGCCCACGCCGCCGCCGT
>CAZHYQ010000022.1:0-35806 GCA_964536805.1 uncultured Longilinea sp. | reverse complement strand
AGCAGGGGCGCGTCATTTACGCCAACATCCGCAAGTTCGTCTTCTTCCTGCTCTCGTCCAACGTGGCTGAGATCATGATCATCTTCCTGGCCACGCTGGCCGGGTTGCCCACCCCGTTGACAGCCATCCAACTGTTGTGGCTCAACCTGCTCACCGACGGCGCTCCGGCCCTGGCCCTGGCCATGGAGAAGGGCGATCCGGATGTGATGGACCAAAAGCCGCGCGCTAAGAATGAACCCATCATCAACAAAACCATGGGTACCGGCATCCTCGTCCAGACCATCATGCAAACCGGTGCTGTTCTAACCGCTTTCCTGTTGGGTCTTTCCTGGCATTTGCAGGCTGGTTCGGTGGTGCCTGCCGGTGAAAGCACGTTCAGATACCTGTTCACCCCGGGCATCTGGAACGGCGTTGACGTGCAGACGGCTGAAACGATGGCCTTCATGACGCTGTCGCTGTGCGAGCTTTTCCGTGCCTACACCGTCCGTTCGGAACGCGTTTCGGTGTTCAAGTTGGGGGTCTTCTCCAACAAATGGATGCAGTATGCGGTCGGTTTGTCCATCTTCCTGCTGTTCCTGGTGGTGACCGTGCCGTTCCTTCAGCCGATCTTCAATACCCATAATCCGAGCTTCCGGGAATGGTCCACCGTGCTCGGCCTGGCAATCCTGCCGGCTGTGGCCGAAGAAATCCTCAAGTTCTTCCACCGCCGCGACGAAGCAAAAGCCAGAGCCGCTGCCACGGTTGATTAATTGCCAGTAAGACGACAGAAGAATTGGGTCCGGTCTTTATGACCGGACCTTTTTTGATTTCTGGGATGTCTCGTAGCGGCGGGTCGCAACCCAGATGTACAGGGGCGGCTGTTTCTTTATTCGGTTTACTTGGGCAAATTAACACGCCTTGCCCGGTATTAAGGCAGCCACACCATCGAGAGGGTTTAAATTGGTCGGAGACCGGCTTGAGACCCGGTTCTGGTCGGAGACCAGAACCATCGGGACCGTGGAATGAGAATCTTCTCATCCCGCTGCGGGTTGGCAGAATGGCGCGCACGTTGATAGCTAATGCCGGGCGTGGTAGAATCGAAATCGGGAGCGTTCGCATGCCCAGCCTTGCCGGAAAAAACTCCCGCGCAGGGTTTCATTATTTTCTTTTGGAGGAATGAATGGATCAGCAGGTAGCGACCTTTGCGGTGAAAACGGGCCTGGCTCAAATGCTAAAGGGCGGCGTAATTATGGACGTGGTAACGCCTGAACATGCGCGCATTGCTGAAGAGGCTGGCGCCTGCGCCGTGATGGCCCTGGAACGCGTTCCCGCCGATATCCGTGCAAACGGCGGCGTGGCGCGCATGAGCGACCCTGACCTGATCGACCGCATCATGGCGGCTGTTTCGATCCCGGTTATGGCCAAGTGCCGCATCGGCCATTTTGTCGAGGCGCAAATTCTCGAATCGCTTGGCGTCGACTATATTGACGAATCCGAAGTGCTCACCCCGGCTGACGAGGAGCACCACATCAACAAACATGCCTTCAAGGTGCCGTTTGTTTGCGGCTGCCGCAACCTGGGCGAGGCGCTGCGGCGCGTCGGCGAAGGCGCGGCCATGATCCGCACCAAGGGCGAAGCCGGCACCGGCGACGTGGTGGAAGCCGTGCGCCATGCCCGCACCGTGCTCGGCCAGATCCGCCAATTGCAGAACCTGCCGGACGAAGAAGTGATGGCTTTTGCCAAGGAACTGGGTACGCCTTACGAATTGCTGGTTGAAACAAAGAAACTGGGCCGTTTGCCGGTGGTGAACTTCGCCGCGGGCGGCATTGCCACGCCGGCGGACGCCGCCTTGATGATGCAGCTCGGCGTGGACGGCGTTTTCGTCGGCTCGGGCATTTTCAAATCGGGCAACCCGGCCAAACGCGCGGCTGCCATCGTCAAAGCCGTCACCAATTACAACAATCCCGCCATCCTGGCGGAAGTCAGCCGCAACCTGGGCGAAGCCATGGTCGGGCGCAACGTCACCAGCATTCCGGAGAGCGAACTGCTGGCCACGCGGGGCTGGTAGCTGCATGTTGATCGGCGTGCTGGCGCTGCAGGGCGCATTTCACGAACACCAGGTCATGCTCGAGCGCCTGGGCGTGGATGTGCGCCAGGTGCGCCTGCCCGGCGAGCTGGACGGGTTGGATGGGTTGATCCTGCCCGGTGGCGAGTCGACCACCATTGGCAAGCTGGCGGTGGACTACGGTCTGATCGAACCTTTGAAAACCTTTGCCGCGCAGCATGCGCTGTGGGGCACCTGCGCCGGCGCTATTTTCATGGCCCGCCAGGTGGGCCGCCCGCAGCCGCTGCTGGGGCTGATGGATATCGTCATTGAGCGCAACGCCTTTGGCCGCCAGGTGGCCAGTTTTGAAACCGACCTGGACGTGCCCGTTTTGCACCATCTGAACGGAGGCGGCAAGGCCTACCACGCCGTCTTCATCCGAGCGCCGCTGATCGAGGCCGTGCATGGAACCGCCGAGGCTTTGGCCGCGCTGCCTGACGGCCGCATCGTGGCTGCCCGGCAGGGACGCTGGCTGGCGACCTCTTTCCATCCCGAACTGACCCAGGATAACCGCTTCCACCGTTACTTTTTGGAGTTGGTACAATCGAAATTCGATCGTTAGATTGGTCTGATCTTCCGGCGGTTTACCGCTATCGAAACCAGGTGCTGTACCTCGACAGCGCACTGCGGTTGACTCACGGCAACCCCTTCCGGCTGGCCGGCTTGCTGACCCGCCTGCGTCCTACCAATGAGTTTTTCACCGCGGTGGCGCCCGCCGCCAACGGATTCGGGCCGCTGATCGGCCAGGTTTTCTATCACGGCGGCGAGAAGAGCGCTCACATCAGCTACCTCTTGCCGCTGGATGGCATTTCCTCCCCGGCGCTGCCCGCGCTGTTGGAAGCACTGGCCTGGCAGGCCGGAGATCGGGGCGCGTTCCACCTGCTGGCCGAAGTGGAGGAACGCAGTCCGGCCTTCGAAGGGCTGCGTGCGGCCGGTTTTTCAACCTATGCCCGCCAGCGCGTCTGGCGCATGGATGCGCTGCCGGCGGCGCTGCCTGAGGCGGATCAATGGCGTCAATCTGTCAGTGTGGACGAACACGCCATCCGGAATCTGTACCATTCCATCACGCCGCCCCTGGTTCAGGCGGCCGAACCGTTCCATTTGCACCTTTCGCATGGGCTCAGTTATTTCCACGACGGCGAACTAGTGGCTTTCGTAGATGTGGCCGCCGGCCCGCGCGGCGTTTATGTCCATCCGCTGATCCACCCAGACGTGGCCGAAACCCCGGCGCTTCTGGCCAGCCTGATGGCACGTCTGCACCCGGCCCCCAACCGGCCGGTTTATCTGGCGGTGCGCTCCTATGAAGCCTGGCTGGAACCGCCCATGGAAGATTTGGGCGCCAACGTCGGACCGCGGCAGGCGGTGCTGGTGCGGCATCTGGCCAGCGCCATCCGCGATTTGCAGGCGCTGCCGCACCTGAGCGTTCTGGAACGGCGCATTGAACCCGGCGCCCCGATTGCCCAAAATATTCAATCTTCCCATTCAGGCCAGCCTCCTACGGCTTATAAAATTCAGGAGCCTTGATCCTACTTATGACTCAACGCAGAATTACGGATGATTTACACGCACTGCTCGGCGTTTTACCGGTGGCCATTGCCGGCGCGGTTCAAAAAGCCAATAACAGCGATAATCTGCTCGAAATAATCCTTGACCTGGGTCGCAAGCCGATGGCGCGCTTCGTCGATGACGAAGTGGAACTGCTGCCTTCGGAAGTGACCCGTGAAGAGATCGATTATGTGGTGTCGCGCATCGGTGAAGTGGATGCCGACAACCGCGCGGGTTTGGAACGCACCCTGCACCGCATCTCGGCCATCCGCAACCGGCGCGGGCATATCGTCGGCCTTACCTGCCGCGTGGGACGCGCCGTTTACGGCACCATCGACATCATCCAGGATCTGGTTGAATCGGGCCAGAGTTTGCTGCTGCTGGGCAAGCCCGGCATTGGCAAAACCACCATGCTGCGCGAATCGGCCCGCATCCTGGCTGAGAGCAAACGCACCATCATCGTCGACACCTCCAACGAAATCGGCGGCGACGGCGACGTGCCCCACCCGGCCGTCGGACGCGCCCGGCGCATGCAGGTGGCCAGGCCTTCCCTGCAGCACGAGGTCATGATCGAGGCGGTGGAAAACCACAACCCCGAGGTGATCATCATCGATGAAATCGGGCGCGAGTTGGAAGCTGCGGCTGCGCGCACCATTGCCGAACGCGGCGTGCAGCTGGTGGCCACGGCGCACGGGCGTACGCTGGAAAACCTGCTGCTCAACCCCACCCTTTCCGACCTGGTGGGCGGCATCGAGTCGGTGACGCTGTCGGACGAAGAAGCGCGCCGCCGTGGCACGCAAAAAACCGTGCTTGAAAGGCGTTCGCCGCCCACCTTTGACGTGCTGGTGGAGATCCAGGAGCGCGACCGGGTGGCGGTGCATGCCGACGTGGCTGCTGCCGTGGACGCGCTGCTGCGCGGCTACCCGCTGCCGCCGGAAATCCGCGCGCGCAGCGAAAGCGGCGAGATTCAAATCGAGAAACCCGCGCCTACCCAGGCGGTTGCCCGCCAGGCGCGCAATTCGGGGCGGCGGGCAGCCAATGAACCCTCCAGCGGCAGCGGACCAATGCGCACCGCGCATAATTACGAAGATGCGCAGGAGTATCCCAGCGAAGCCCGCGGCGAAGAGAACGGGGTGCAGGCGACCGCCGTGCGCACGGTGCGCGTGTTCCCTTACGGGGTGGCACGCAACCGCCTGATGCAGGCTGCCAAACGACTGGGCGTGCCGGTGCTGGTGGTGCGCGAAGTGGAAGAAGCCGACGTGGTCATGACGCTGCGCGCTTATTACCGCGCCCGCGAACAGGCCATTGTGGAAGCCGAGGAACGCGGTTTGCAGATTTATGCGCTGCGCGCCAACACCATTGCCCAGATGGAGCAATCGCTGGCGGATCTGTTCAACCTGCCGGAAGAGAGCCCGCTGCCGGGCGATATGGATACCGCGGCCAGCCAGGCGCAAAACGCCATTCAGTTGGTGCTGGGCGGGCAGCGTTTTGTCGATTTGCCGCCGGCCGCCTCCTCCATCCGGCGCATGCAGCACGAGATGGCCCGCCAGGCGCAGTTGATTTCCCATTCCTACGGCAAGGAACCCAACCGGCGCGTACGGATTTTCCGCGATTAACCATTCTTTTATTACAAAGGCGCGAGCATCCATGTTCATCACCCTGGAAGGCCCTGAAGGCAGCGGAAAGACCAGCCATCTCCCCGACCTGGCCGAGTTCTTGCGAGAAAAAGGCTGGAAAGTTCTAACCACGCGCGAACCCGGCGGGACGGCCATTGGCGATCAGGTGCGCCAGGTGCTCATGCGCATCGACAACACTGCCATGAACTCGCGCGCCGAGACGCTGCTTTTTCTGGCGGCGCGTGCCCAACTGGTGGACCAGATCATCCGCCCGGCGCTGGCTGAAGGCAGCGTGGTGATCTCAGACCGCTACGGCGACTCGACCCTGGCCTACCAGGGCTACGGGCACGGCAACGATCTGTCCATCATCCGCCAGATGCTGGCTTTTGCCACCGGCGGGCTTGTGCCCGATTTGACCCTGCTGCTGGATGTGGACCCGGCCATCGGGCTGCGGCGCAAAAAGACGGTTGGGGAATGGAACCGGCTGGACGCGTACGAACTCGAATTCCACCGCCGCGTGCGGGCTGGCTATTTGGAATTGGTGCGCGAAGATCCCAAGCGCTGGACAGTGCTGGATGCCAGCCAACCGCGCGAGATGGTACAATCGGCTTTGCGCCAGGCAATCCTGGCGCGTCTGACAAAGGATTAGCGCTGACCGTTCCGCCGCTCAATAACCCTCCCAATGACGCGGAGCGGGAGACGGGATTTAATGTGTGAATTTGAAACAGATCTTTATTGAAGGAAGAAGGAAACACCCTTGAAACGCAATTTGTGGATATCAACCTTGATACTCGTCGCCGTACTGCTTTCGGCCTGCGGCGCGCAGACCGTAGCAACGCCAACGGCGGCACCCACCCAGGCAGCCACGCCCACTGGCGACGGATCCGCCGCAGAGGTTCCGGTCTGCCAGACTTACCGGCTGCTCACCGAAAAACCCGAGGCGGCCAAGACGATGCCGCCGATCACTGCCCAGGACTGGAAAATCGGTCCGGACAATGCCTATCTGGCCCTGATCGAATACAGCGATTTTCAATGTCCTTACTGCCAGCAGTCCTCTGACGGCGTGAAGAAATTCGTTGCCGACCACCCCGGCGAAGTTCAGCTGGTTTACCGCCACTTCCCGCTTTCCGGCCATGACAAATCGCTCATCTCGACCCAGGCTGCCGAAGCCGCCGGCTTGCAGGGCAAGTTTTGGGAAATGCACGACCTGCTTTTTAAAGCTGTCACCTGGGATACCTGGACCTCGATGTCGGTGGATGATTTCAAAACCTGGATTGTGGACCAGGCCAAAACCATCGACGGCTTGAACGTGGACCAGTTCGCCAAGGATTTGACCAGCGACGCCATCGTCAAGAAGGCAGCCGACGCGCGCAGCGTGGCCGAGGCCATAGCACTTCCGGGCACACCTTCCCTGTATGTCCTCATCGACGGCAAGGTTTACTTCACCCCGGTTGACCAGGTGCCGGCCAATGGCGAAACCCTGCAGTTGATTTACGATGTGTCCAAAATCGCGTCCAAGCAATACGATGCCTGCCCGCCGACCGTCATCAAGAGCGGCAAGAGCTACACCGCCACGCTGGATACCACCAAGGGCAAGATCGTGATCGAGCTTTATGCTGACAAGGCCCCGGTGACCGTAAACAGCTTTGTCTTCCTGGCGCAGGCGGGCTGGTTCAACAACATACCATGGCACCGCGTGGTGGAAAACTTTGTGGCGCAATCCGGCGATCCGAGCGGCACAGGCGCAGGCGGGCCGGGCTACATGTTTAAAAATGAAATCACTGACCTGAAATTCGACCAGGCCGGCGTGGTGGGCATGGCCAATTCGGGTGCCAACGAAAACGGCAGCCAGTTCTTCATTACCCTGGCGCCGGCTTCCAACCTGGACGGCAAATACACGGTTTTCGGCAAGGTCACTGATGGTATGGACGTGGTCAATTCGCTGACCCGCCGCGACCCGCAGAATGACCCTGTGCTGGCTGACCCGGATTTGATCAAGAGCGTCACCATCGAGGAAAAGTAGTGTCCTCGGAAGGCCGTTTCGATTGGGGTTCCTTCGGACAGCTTCTCATCAGTCTGCTGGGCATGCTCGGCGGACTGGGAGGAGCTGCCCTGTTCGGCATCTCGGCATTGACGGTACTTTCCGACCCCGCGGCCGCCAGAGAACAATTGAACGGCATCCTGACGCTGGCCTGGGGCGGTGTGTTGGTGGCTGCGTTGTGCCTGCCCTCGGCGCTGCTGGCGCTGCGCGCCCTGATGGGCCGTACGCCGCTGATGTCGAGCGGCAAGCGCTCGCTGGCATTTGCCAGCCTGCTCCTGCTGGCCTGGCCGGGGGTGCTGATGCTTGCGCGCACGGCTGCCAACAGCAGCATGGCCTGGCTTTTCCTGCCGCCGCTGCTGATCGGCGTGGTGGGCATCCCGGTGCTGTGGCTGACCACCGCCGCGCGCAGCGGTTTGCCCGCCGAGAGCACCCAGCGCCGTTGGGGCGTGGCCAGCTTTGGCCTGGTGGTCAGTCCGGCGTTGATTGTGCTGCTGCAATTTGCCGTGTTGTTCCTGGCTTTGATTGTCTTTGGAGTCTGGCTGATGGGACAACCCGGCATTCTGGCTGAATTACAGGCTCTGACCCAAACATTTACACTGCAAAGCGATCCCAACCAGGTGCTGCAGCTGCTGCAGCCCTACCTGGAACAGCCAGGCGTACTGGCGCTGGGACTGATCTTCATTTCCGGCCTGGTTCCGTTGATGGAAGAGCTGCTCAAACCGCTGGGCGTGTGGTTTCTGGCTGGCAAACGCCTGACCCCCGCGGCGGGCTTCTCGGCCGGCGTGTTGAGCGGCGGCATGTTCGCCCTGCTGGAAAGCCTGGGTTACCTGGCCAGTGCCTCGGCAGACGGCTTTATCGTCTTTGCATTGGCGCGCACCGGCACGGTGCTGCTGCACATCACCACGGCCGGCCTGGTTGGCTGGGGATTGGGCTCGGCCTTCAGCGAAAAACGCTACCTGCGCCTGGCGCTGGCCTACCTGGGCGCAGTGCTGCTGCATGGCGCCTGGAACGCGGCCGGAATACTGCCGGCGCTGGCCGGGTTGCCGGGGTTGCCTCAACAGGTGAGCAGGCTGGCTCCCCTGGCGCCTTATGCGCTGGGCGGCCTCGGCTTGATTCTTGCAGCAATTCTAATTGTGATGAACCGCCGTTTGCGCGCGCCAGCCGCCTGAGGCTGCGGGGCGGAGCGGGATTAATTGATGGTAAGGGAGTAAATTGAATGGATTTTATCAAACTGGGCATTGATTTCATTCTGCATATCGATCACCATCTCACCCAGATTATCAATTCGGTGGGGGGCTGGACTTATTTTATACTATTCGTGGTGATCTTTATCGAGACCGGGCTGGTGTTCACGCCTTTTTTGCCAGGCGATTCGCTGTTGTTTGCCGCTGGCGCGCTAGCGGCGCTGCCGGACAGCATTTTACACGTGCATTGGATGTACGTGCTGCTGGCAGCGGCGGCCGTCCTGGGCGACACGGCCAATTACTGGATCGGCCATAACTTTGGCCGCAAACTCTTCGGCAACCGCTTCCTCAAAATGGAACACCTGGAGCGTACCCAGAATTTCTACGAGAAATACGGCGGGAAAACCATTTTCCTGGCGCGCTTCATACCCATCATCCGCACCTTTGCGCCATTTGTCGCCGGAATCGGCAAGATGACCTACGGTCACTTTATCACCTACAACATCTTCGGCGGCATCATCTGGACGGCGCTTTTCATCTACGGCGGCTACTTCTTTGGCAACCTGCCGTTCGTGCAGAAACATTTCTCGCTGATCGTAATTGCCATCATCGTGATTTCATTTCTGCCGGCGGTGTATGAAGTGGCCAGGGCGCGCATGGAAAAGAAACCGGCCGCGGCTGAAACGGAACCGGAAATTCCAGCCTGAGTACTCTTTAACGGGAAACACAGAAAAAGGCAGCCGCGTGGATGCGCTGCCTTTTTTGCAACCATGCGAAGAAACGCGTAATATAATAGGAAATCGGAGCGCTTTCATGGAAAAAGAAACCCTGCGCAGCATTGTTCGATTTCTATTTCGTACGCTGACCCGGCTGGAATATTACAACCTGGATTATCTTCCCACCAGCGGACCCGCCATCCTGGCCACCAATCACCTCAGTCACGTGGATACCCCGGTGATGTTTGTCAATCCGCGCCGCCACGATGCCACGGCCCTGATCACGGATAAGTACATGAACTACCCGATCGTGCGCTTCTTTACCACCACGGCCGGCGGCATCTGGATTGACCGCGACCGCGCCGATTTCGCTGCCTTTTCTGCTGCCAAAGACGTATTGAACCAGGGCTTGGCTTTGGGCATCGCACCGGAAGGCACGCGCAGCAAAAATCACCAGCTGCAGCAAGGCAAACCCGGCATTGTTCTCATCGCGCTGCGCAGCGGAGCGCCGATCATCCCGATGGGCATCTCCGGCACCGAGGCCTCGATGGTGCGCATTTTCACCTTCCAGCGGCCGCACATGACCGTGCGGTTAGGCAAACCATTCACCATTCCGCCGCTCGATCACGAACATCGCGATGAGCAACTCAAATACTGGACCGACGAGGTCATGCTGCGCATTGCCGCATTGATCCCCGAAAAATATCATGGTTATTACCGCGGAAACCCGCGCATCAAGGAACTGCAGGCCGAACAGGTCGATATTTCCGGTCCGGTGGGTCCGTGACAGCTGCTGGCAGTTTTTGGCTCATCCTGGCCGGCTGCGGAGTATACGGCTTGCTGCATTCATGGCTGGCGTCGCATACTGCCAAACGCCTGGCAGAATTGCGCTGCGGACCTACCGCGCGGCGCTGGTACCGCCTGGCCTACAGCCTGCTGGGCGGGTTGCTGCTGCTGCCAGTTTTTGTTTTGGCCTGGAAGCTGCCCGACCAACTGATTTACCGCATTCCTTTGCCATGGCTGCTGCTGACCGGCCTGGCGCAACTGGCAGCCGCCTTTGGTTTGTTGTACGGCGTGCTGCAGACAGGCGGCCTGCGATTTGTGGGCTTGCGGCAGGCTTTGAATGACGGCGGCGGCGAACCCTTGATCGCCGGGCGGAAACCCGAGGAGCTGGTCATCAGCGGTTTGTACCGCTGGGTGCGCCACCCGCTCTACAGCTGCGGGCTGATCATCCTGTGGCTGACGCCGCTGATGAGCTGGAACGTGCTGGCATTGGCCCTTGGCCTGACGGCTTATATTCTGATCGGCATCCATTTCGAAGAGCGCAAACTGCTGGCCGAGTTCGGCCAGGCCTACGCGGATTATCAGCGACGCACGCCAGCCCTGCTGCCGCGGCGCGGCGCTAAGTAACACCACCTGCTTATAAATGCAATGGTATGAACGCTGCCGGGCTAACAGGCCCGTCCCGTAAACGCGCCAACGCTTGGACGCGATAAAGCCTTTTGTGTCGGCTGCCCTGGTCGTCGCCGCTTCATGAATACAGTTTTAGCTTAGCGGGTTGCGGCGGGAGAGACCCTAAGGCGTGGGCGTATCCGTGGGTGCAGGCGTATCGGTGGGTGTGTCGGTGGGCGTGGGTGGTGAGGTGGGAGTTTGCGTGGGCGCAGGCGTGTCGGTGGGTGTGGCGGTGGGGGTATGGGTAGGAGTAGGCGGGGAGGTGGGAGTTTGCGTGGGCGTAGGCGTGCGGGTGGGGGTATGCGTGGGCGTGGCCGTCCGGGTGGCGGTAAAAGTGGGTGTTGGCGTGCGGGTGGGGGTATGGGTCGGCGTGGGTGTAGAGGTGGGTGTGGCTGTTGCTGTGGTGGTGGACGTAGCAGTGGGCCTTGGGGGCGGAAACGGCGTGTGAGTTGGAACGATAACTACCGGGCGTCTGGTTTTCGTGAAGGTAGCTGTTGGAGTATGGACTGCCGTAGCCGAAGGAGTCGTCACGACCGTGGCAGTCGCGGATGGGACGGCGGTGCTGGACTCCACCGAAGGGGCAGCGGTGGCGGTGGAATGGACAGTCAACGGCTGCTGTGGTTGCGGTGTGGAGGAAGGTTGAACCGTTGGAGTGTTCCAGGGTTGGTTGGCGTGTCGGTTGGGTGAGAAACCGCCAAAAAGTGAAACGGTCGCTACGCTGGCCAATAAGGCTATTACCAGGATCAGTCCTATATACCGGACGGGATGTGTTTTAAAACTTTCCACCGGACTCCGTGTCTGATAACCAATAAGCAACGAAACAACCAATATGAAGTATATAGTATAGCCCATCTGGTTAAAACACAAGGGAAAACCTTGATTCCAAATTGGGCCGCATCGATGCCCCCGGAGGCGGTCGCCTGGGAGATGTAGGCAGCGGCCAGGTTTTTAAAAAATTCAGCGCCGCATACCGGTTTTATTCCCTTGGCTGCGACGCTAAGTTAATGTATCCATCATTTCAGAAGCACGGACGTTGCGGTGAAAACAGGCCTGTCCTTTATACGCGCCAGCGCTCAGACGCGATTTAGCCTTTTACACGTTCGTCGGGCCTGCTTGCCGCTGTTTTATGAAAACTGTTTGAGCTCGGATGGCTGCGGTGAAGGAGGTGGTGGAGGCGTGGAGGTGGGAGTGGGCGTTGGTGTGACGGTGGGCGTATGGGTGGGCAGTGGCGTGTTGGTGGGGGTATGCGTTGGTGTGGGCGTGCGGGTGGGCAGAGGCGTGTGAGTAGGCGTGTGCGTGGGCGTGTGCGTGGGGGTCGGGCTCGGCTGGACTGGCGGATCGATCGGTTCGGGAGTCAGCGTGCGGGTTGGCTGTTTCGTCGGCGGACGTTTTGTTTGAGTAACCGTGACAGTGGGGGTGAAGGTGGCCGTGGCTGAAGCAGCCGGCAAGGCTGTGACAGGTGGGGGTTGGAGGGTGGCGCTGGGTTGCGCCAACGGGGCGGTGGTGGCGGTGGAATAGACTGCCACAGGCTGTGGCGGTTGCGGGGTCGCGGAAGATGGAACCGTTGGCGTGTTCCACGGTTCATTGGCATGTAGATTGGGTGAGAAACCGCCAGAAATTGAAAACGTCGCCGCGCCGGCAAAGAGGGCGATGAATAGGATCAGAAAAATATATAAAACAGGATGTTCTTTGAAGTTTTCCACCTGACCCCCGTGCCTGGAAAAAGCCTTCAAACAGGAAATTGCAAAATAACTGCTGTAAGAATTATAGTATAGCGCATCCTGGCGAAAGAGGTGCGAATTTCTTGATTCCGAATCCGTAAGGTTGGGTGCCCCAGCGAACCGGATTGGATTTATAATAGTACATATATTCTATTTTAGGAGGGACAGAATGAAGATGATTACCGTACCAATCGGGCCTGGCAAGGGCCAGGTTAAGCCGACGCTGGAAGCGCTGCAGGCCGTTGTCTGGGAGATGCGCGGCCATGTGCGCGATTTGCGCGGCAACGACCAGACCGAGCAGGCGGATTTATTGGAGAAGTATGAAGCAGCCTGCGAATTAATCTTTCAACAAAATACCTTCAGCCCCATTTCCGGCCTGGGTTTGCCGGACGATCTGGTCAGCAAGGCCAGAAAACACCATTTGGCCATGCCGCCTGAGAAGCCATTGAAATAAACCGCGGGATGCAAAACCTGGGGAGGATAAAGCCCGACGTTTGAAAAACAATGAAAGCACCCGGTCTGCCAGAATCCAAAGCACGGCCGGGTGTGTATTTTATGAAAAACCAAGCACGGGATGCGGTTGATAAGGCTCTTCCAGCTGGCGAATCTCATCCTCGCCAAGCCGGACGGAAAGCGCCGCGGCGGCATCCTCCAGGTGACTGAGCTTGGTGGCGCCGATGATGGGCGCAGTGACGACCGCTTTGGAGAACATCCAGGCCAGAGCCACCTGCGCCATGGGCAGGCCGCGCTCATCGGCCAGGTCGGACAACCGCTGCGCAACCTGCAGGTCAGCCTCCGAGTACAGACGTTTGCCGAAGGCGTCGGTTTGCGAGCGCAGGGTGGCCTCGCCCTCGGCGGACGGTTTACGGGTCAGCAGGCCGCGCCCCAGCGGCGACCAGGGGATCACGGCAATTTTTTGATCCTGGCACAAGGGCAGCATTTCGCGTTCTTCTTCGCGGTATGCCAGGTTGTAATAAGGCTGCATCGATACAAAGCGCGCCCAACCGTGCCGGTCGGAGGTATACAGGGCTTTGGCGAACTTCCAGGCATACATCGAAGAGGCACCGATATAGCGCGCCTTGCCGGCGCGCACCACGTCGTTCAACGCTTCCAAGGTTTCCTCGATCGGCGTCTCATAATCCCAGCGGTGGATCTGGTAGAGATCAACATAATCGGTCCCCAGGCGCTTCAAGCTGTTGTCGATCTCGCTCAGGATGGCCTTGCGCGACAGCCCTTCGCCGTTGGCGCCTTCCCGCATTTTGCCGCGCACCTTGGTGGCAATGACGATCTCATCGCGGGCAGCAAAATCGCGCAACGCCCGCCCGACCACGATCTCGCTCTCTCCGCCGGAGTAGACATTGGCGGTATCAAAGAAATTGATGCCCAATTCCAGTGCGCGCTTGATGAAAGGCCGGCTTTGTTCTTCATCGAGCGCCCATTTCCACTGCTCGGTCGGCTTGCCGTAGCTCATGCAGCCCAGGCAGATGCGCGAAACCTTCAGTCCGGTATTGCCAAGACGGGTATATTCCATGGTTGTTTCCTTTACTGGTGGCCGACAATGCGGTGCGGCACGTACGGCTCTTCCAAATAGGCGACCTCTTCCCGGGTCAGTTTCAGCGAGAGCGCGCCGGCGGCATCTTCGAGGTGCGAAATTTTGGTCGCGCCAATGATCGGCGCCGTGACGCCTTCCTTTTGCAGCAGCCAGGCCAGGGCGATGTGCACGCGCGGAACCCCGTGCTTTTCGGCAATTTCAACCAGGCGTTCCACCACCAGCCGGTCGGTTTCCATGGCGGCGTCGTATTTGCTTTTTTGAATTTGATCGGTTTCGGAGCGCAGCGTGCTCTCGGTCCAGTCGCGCGTCAGCCGCCCGGAGGCCAACGGGCTGTAGGGAATCACGCCGATGCCCTGCGCGCGGCACAGCGGCAGCATCTCGCGCTCCTCTTCGCGGTAAATCAGGTTGAGATGGTTTTGCATCGAGACGAAGCGCGTCCAGCCGTGTTTTTCGGCCGTAAAAAGCGCGCTTTGGAACTGCCAGGCGAACATGGCGGAAGCGCCGATGTAGCGGGCCTTGCCCGCACGCACCACGTCGTTGAGCGCTTCCATGGTTTCCTCGATGGGTGTCTCGTAATCCCAACGGTGAATCTGGTAGAGGTCGACGTAATCCATTCCCAGGCGCTTGAGACTGTTGTCGATCTCGCTCAGGATGGCCTTGCGCGACAATCCTTCGCCGTTGGGGCCTTCATGCATCCGGCCGCGCACTTTGGTGGCGATGACCACCTCGTCGCGCCGGGCGAAGTCCTTGATGGCGCGCCCCAGGATCTCCTCGCTCCGGCCAATGGAATAGACATTGGCGGTGTCGAAGAAATTGATGCCCATTTCGAGGGCTTTCTGGATGACCGGCCGGCTGTTTTCCTCATCCAGCACCCATTTATGCACCCACCTGTCCGCGTCGCCGAAGCCCATGCAGCCCAGGCAGATGCGCGAAACCTTCAGACCCGTCGCTCCCAACCGCGTATATTCCATGTTAAGGCTCCTTATTCTTTTCTTTGGGAAGGTTAACCTGCCTGCCGCACAAGCAGCCTGAGGGTCGCGGAGCGCGCTTCGGGGCTGACAATGGCGTCAGCATCCGCCGGGTAACGGAGGTACTTGGCAAGGTACACCGCGTCAATCCGGTCGTTCAGGGCTGAATCCGGTTCTTCGATGAAAGTGACATCCTTTTCAACCCCGCCTGCCCAAATGCGGCCTTCGTGGCGCGTCTGAACGCCGCGGAACCAGACTGATGTTCGCCCCAAAACGGAGCGGACGAAAAGCTCGTCATCCAAACGAATCACCCAGATGATCCGCCGGCTGCGCAGCGTGCCGTCCTGGCGCAATGAGGCGATCTCGAGTTCTTCGGCATTCCCAATTCGCTCCAATTCATCCTTCGTCCAGGTCATCATGGTTTACTCCCGTTATCGATCCTTTGGCGCGGCCAAATATTCTTCCTGGCTGACTTCCTCCAGCCAGTCGGCGCCCCGGCCTTCGACCCTTTCGGCGATGGCGATATGAGACATGGCAGTGGTTGGTGCGGCGCCGTGCCAGTGTTTCTCGCCCGGGGCGATCCAGACCACGTCGCCCGGCCGGATTTCCTCCACCGCTCCACCCCAGCGCTGAACCCGCCCGCAGCCGAAGGTGACAATCAGCGTCTGGCCGAGGGGATGGCTGTGCCATTTGGTATGCGCGCCCGGTTCGAAGGTGACAGAACTGCCAAATGCACGGGAGGGCTCGGGCGTATCGAAGAGCGGGTCAACCCGCACCGTGCCGGTAAAATAATCGCTGCGTCCTTTTTCGGATGGGCGCGAACCGCTGCGTTTAATTTCCATTGGTGCCAATCCTTTCCATGATTCCCGCGACTTAGCGCCCGGTCACCCTGTTCAGATCTTCGGGATAGCGGTCGCCCAACACCGTGATGTTAGCGTAGGCGCTCTCGATCTCCTGCAGTTCGCCGGGAGTCAGTTCGATGGACAGCGCGCCGATATTCTCATCCAGCCGGGTCAGCTTGCGCGACCCTGGGATGGGCACGATCCACGGTTTTTGCGCCAACAGCCAGGCCAGCGCCACCTGGGCCGGCGTGCCGCCTTTTTGGGCCGCGATGCGTTCCAGCAGGTCAACCACCGCGCGGTTGGCCTTGAGTGCCTCGGGCGTAAAGCGCGGCAGGCGGCTGCGAATATCGACGCTGGCGAAGGTCGCGGTTTCGTCGATCTTCCCGGTCAGGTAGCCGCGTCCCAGCGGGCTGAACGGCACAAAGCCGATGCCCAGTTCCTGGCAGACCGGCAGCACATCCGGCTCGACCGCCCGCCACCATAACGAATATTCGCTCTGTACTGCCGCCACGGGCTGCACCGCGTGGGCGCGCCGAATGGTGTTTGCCCCGGCCTCGGAGAGACCGAAATGCTTCACCTTGCCGGCCTGAATCAGGTCCTTGACCGCCCCGGCCACCTCCTCGATGGGCACGTCCGGGTCGACGCGGTGCTGGTAAAACAGGTCGATGGCTTCCACCCGCAGCCGTTTGAGCGAGGCCTCGGCCACCTGCTTGATATGTTCCGGGCGGCTGTCCTGGCCGGCTGAGGGCACCGGCCCCACGCCGGGCACGTGCTTGAAACCGAACTTGGTGGCGATGACCACCTTGCCGCGGAAGGGTTCGAGCCCTTCGCCCACCAGATCTTCATTGAGGAACGGCCCATAGACTTCGGCGGTATCAAAAAAGGTGATGCCGCGCTCCACCGCCGCGTGCAGGAAGGCCATCATCTCCTGCCGGTCAGGCAACGGGAATTCATCATGGCTCATGCGCATGCAGCCGAGCCCGAGGGCTGAAACTTCCAGACCGCTGTTGCCGAGTTTGCGTGTTTGCATTTTTATGACTCCGTTTGATGATCTCAATCGATTGAAATTAAGGCTGGATCTTCCGGTTGAAGCCAGGCTTTCTCATTTTTCAAAACCCTGTTCTCGTAGACCTCGATTTTATAATCCAGCAGATCGAGTGTTTTTTGCATCTCGGCAATGCGGGCAGCCAGCAAGGCGCGCTGCTCCTGCAAAATTTCCTTGCGTGCCGGCACCGTCCCGTCTCCTTGCTGAACCAGGCCGACGTACTCGATCAGCACTTCAATCGGCAGCCCGGCGCTGCGCATGCATTTGATAAATTGAACCCGTTTCACATCCGCTTCCTGGTAATCCCGGATGCCGCTCTCATTACGGTTGACCGCCTGAAGCAGGCCGATGCGTTCGTAATAGCGCAGCGTATCCGCTGAAAGGCCAAATTGTTCGCTGACTTCCGCAATTTTCATGTGTCCATCTCCATAAAATAGTGTAACACCTGGAGTCAACTCCATGTCAAGCGATTTGGAATATTGATTTAAAGCTGGCAGAATGAAGCAACGGCCCACCCCGCCGCCGCTGGATTAAACAGGCAGGCTGAAGGATGGGCCGGGCAGATTCAAAACCACCAGGACGGTGATTAAATTTGACGAATGGCCGCTATTTGACGATCGTTGGCAAATACAACGAGCCCAAAGGCGCGTAGTAGGCCACGCGCACGCCGCACAGGCTCAGCAGCGGCGAATCGGCTGTGCCTAAATTCTTTCGCCATTCGACAAGTATGCTGTTATTCTGGTTGTTGATGATCCAGGGGTTGTTATCAGTGCTGGTATTTTGCTGGTAACCGGTGGTAAAAGGCTGGCTGGAAGCCGATACAGTATAAGCATTAAAGCCCGCGCCATCGCTAAAAATTAAGTACGCAGTGCTGGTGGTGGCATCAGCGGCATTATTCCAGGTGTAGGCTGTGATGGAAACCAACTGGGACCCATTGGGCAGATTGACCGGTGCTGAAAAACCAACGCCGATCGGCATCTGGTTCACGCAGCCGTTCACCTGGCGGGAGTAGGCTACATTGCCGGCGGGGGTGAAGGTGTTGCCCGCAATAAAGTAATAACTCAACTGGTTGGAGAGCGCCCCGGGTCGCACTTGCGATTGGCTGCCAGTCAACTGCTCCGGCAGCGGGGATGGCGAACCTGCAGTGACCATCTGGGATGGATCGGGGGTGCCATTGGCAAGCCCGATGCGCGTGCCGAGCGCGAAAGAGGCGGTAACTGTAAGAATCAGGATGACCAGGCCAACGGCCAGCGAGCGGACTGAAAGCGCTTTAATCTTATTCATTGAAACATTCCTTTGGGTCTGCGTAATTAGTTTTTGTTTACATTGAATAGAATGATTAAATTATATGATTGTGATCTTAATAGGCATATTAAAACTTTATCCGGTTTCCCCTTCCCTGCCCGGGCTAGGGTGATTGTTCAGCAGGTCCGATTCGAGATTGCGGCCGGCCTGTTGGGTTCGCTTTAGGGCCCTGGGTTTCCCTCCAACCACATCTGATGGCCGTCCGTGCTCAGGCGCAGACATTGGTTCAGCCGGGTCCAGTGCGGCGGGCCGTCGCCTTCAGCGATGATCCACTGCGCCTGCCAGACCTGCGCATCGGCCGTCAGGTCAGGCTCGCCCAGCACCAGCACCTGCGCGGCAGGCAGCAAGCCGGGCGGCAGTCCGTTGGGCCAGGCGACCGCCAGGTTGCGCCATTCGAGCAGCATCGCCGCCCCCTGCGCCGTGCGTCCAGCCGGGCGCAGCAGCAGCCCATCCTCCAGCCGCAGCGCCTCGCCTGCAGCCAGTGTTTCCTGCGGCGAAGGTAACGGATCAAGCGCGCTGGCTTGCGGCGGCGCGGCCCAGTAGATCTGTCGCGGCGGGCAGCGTTCCAGCAGGTCAGCCAGCCCGCTGGAAGGCGCGGTGTAAATCACCAGCGCGTCCAGGCAGCGGGCAGAGGGTAGTGCATCCTTGAGCGGCTGCGAGGTCTGCCCGGCCAGCAGCAGGCTGCGCCCGCCCGGGGTGGTGATGAGCGCGCTGCCCCCGCTGAAGAATTCCACGTGCAGGCGGCCGTCCGGCAGCGGCAGCGCCGCGCTCCAGGCTGTCACCGCCAGCAAGCCAGCGGCGGCGATCCAGGCCGCCGGTTGGACGGTACGGCGCAGAACGTGGTTGGCCGGCAGGCGCGGCAGCAGCGTGACGGCGAAGAGCAGCGCATAGAAGAGCAGGGCCAGCGCCGGGGTGATTTGCCCGATCGAGACCGCCCCGCCCGGCAGCCCGGCCAGCAGCGCGGTGATGCGCAGGGTGTAAGCCGCCAGCGGCCAGGCCAGCCAGGCCAGCAGCTGCCCCAGCGGCTGCCAGATCAGCCCGCCGACCAGAGAGAGGCCGCCCAGCACCATCAAGGCCGGCTGCGGCGGCAACGCCAGCGGGTTGGCCAGCAGCGCCGAAAACGACAGCCGCCCAAAGTGATAGGCAATCACCGGCAGGGTGGTGACCTGGGCCGCCAGGGTGAAAAGCACGTATTCAGACAGCGGCGCGCCGACTCGGCGTGCTGAATTGGCAGGCAGATGCCGCTCCAGCCAGCCGTTCAGCCAGTTCTGCAGCGGCCCGGCGTACAGTACCAGCCCGAGCGTGGCCATGAAGGAAAGCTGAAAGCTCGGATCCCAGGGCAGCCAGGGGTTGAAGAGGCACATCAGCGCGGCGGTGAAGGTCAAACTGTTGGCGCCGGCCTGCTGGCGCCCGATCAGCCCGCCGAACAAACCGACCGCACCCATGATGGCGGCCCGCACAACCGGCGGCGAACCGCCCACCAGCAGGGTGTAAGCGCCAATCAGCAGTACGGCCCCCAGGGCGGCCTGGGCACGCGGCAGCAGCCTGCCCAGCAGCGTCACCATCAAACCGGCCAGGATGGCAATGTTAAAGCCGGAAATGGCGACGATGTGTGCCGTGCCGGTGTCGCGGAAGGCCTGCTGCGCGTTTTCTGGCAGGCCGGAATCATCGCCCAGCAGGATGCCTTCGAGCAGGGCGGCTTCGGGCTGCGGGTAAAGCGTTTCGAGCAGCGCGGCAGAGCGCTGTTTCAGTGCGTAGATGCCGGAAAGCAGCAGCGAGCCGCAGCCGCGCCCGATGCGCTCCGCGCTAGGCGCCGATAGTTGACTGAGTACGCCCTGCCGTGCCAGGTATTCGCGGTAGGAGAAACTGCCGCCTTCCGGCGGGGTGGACGGACGGGCGCGGATTTCCAGGCAGTCGCCGTAGCGCCAGGTTTCATCAACCGGCAGCGTGACCAGCGCCAGACCTTTCACTGGGCTCAGGCTGCCGTCGTCGTTCACCAGCGCCGTCACTGCCACGCGCAGGCGCGTCCCAGTGGCGCGTTCCTCCGGCAGGCTGGCAACGCTGGCGCGCAGCGTTAATTCGCCGCGGTCATTGTAAAAAGCCAGATCGCCGGAGGTCAAGGCAGGCTGAGCCAGCGCCAGGCGCAGCCCGCCCAACCCGATGGCAGCCAGCAGCAGCGCAACAGGAATCCGGGCAAATCGGCGCCAGCGCAGCAGCAGCGGGATGCGAGCCATCCTGGCTTCGAGCCAGGCCAGCAGCAATCCGGCGACGAACAGCCCGGCCCACAACGCAGTCGGGAGGAAAAGCCCATCCTTTGCCAGGGCCAATCCCATCAGGAAGGCAAGCGATAGCCAGAGCAGCGGCAATGTAGTTTCTCCCCGTCGCTATGATTATAAAATGGAAGCAAAAAGCGCTGGCGGAAAAATTACCAGTATTTTTAAATCTAATTGAGCTGATTGTGACGAAAAATCTGGCGGCTCACATCAATGGACAAAGGCCAGCGCCTGTTGATTTCTTTCTCACTGATTGGTGATTTCGCGCATCATAAAGGCAGCCTCCAGGCAGTTTTCCAGGCTGGAAAGGAAATAGTTCGCCGAAAAGACCGGTGATAAAGTAGTATTATTTATGCAGGTAGCCTGTGAGGAGGTTCACCAGCAATTTCAAGCGGACCGTTTTCACTCACATCGGGCAAGGCATAATCGTCGGCGCCGTGTCGGCGTGTATCACGTCAAATTGGATCACCGGCATAGGATAAATCATATGAGCAGAACAACCACCTATCTTGCGATACTTGTGGGAGCGGTCTGCGTCTATTTCATCATCCATTTATTTTTCTTTCCCTCTCCCAGGATTGTACGGAATGACGTGATCCAGGGCATCCTCATTGGCTATGGGCTGGCGTTTGTCTCGGCCCAAATCTACGCGCGGATGAAGGCCACCAGGGTCAACGGCTGGATCACCATGTACGGATTGGGCGAGCCCGGCAACGGCATGCTGCTGCGGGCCGCGCACGCCCAGTTCTTTCCCGGCCCGGTGAACGTCCCGCAGGAGGCGATGTATTGGTGGACGAACACGGATGGTGCGGGCCATGCGCTCTCTGGAGTAAATGACTACGTCATGCACTTCCCGGCAGGCGGACTTCCGCCGAACAAGGCTTTCTGGTCGCTGACGATGGGGGATGCGAAAAACCACTTTGTGGCCAATCCGCTCAACCGCTACAGCGTCAGCGACCGCTCGGGGCTTGTGCATAACCCCGACGGTTCGACCGATATTTACATCCAGACAGCTGCTCCGGCAGGAAACGAGTCCAACTGGCTGCCCGCACCGGCAGGCAACTTCATTCTCTGGCTGCGCGTGTACATCCCCGGCCCTGCCATTCTCGACGGCAAATACAGTGTGCCGCCGATTGCCAAAGTGAATTGAGGCTGGATATGCTGCAGCATTGGCTTATATTTGGTGTTTTCGTGATCGTTGCATGGTGCCTGACCATCTATTTGTGGCCGCGCCTGCTGCTGTCCGTGTATAAGAGGGCGCTCCTCGCTAAAGGATTCGGCGACGGTCCTATCCCGGTAAATTCGCTCTACACTGAGCGCCAAGAACTATTTGCAGATCCCCTCCACGCGCCTGCCTCGGCCTCAAAATTGGCGACGACCGGCGTGAACCGCGACACGCTCATGACGGGCGGCTGGTTGGACCTCAGGCAGGGAGCGCTGATTTTGCACGTACCCGACATGAACGACCGCTACTACAGCGTGCAGTTCACGGATCCGTCGAAAAATACGAATTTCGCCTACGTTGGCAAACGCACCACCGGCACGCAGGCGGGAGACTACCTCATCACCGGGCCAGGCTGGAAAGGTCAGGTGCCGGGCGGCATGAAGCAGATCTCCTCGCCCAACAATGAGGTGCTTGTGTTCGGACGGGTGCTGGTGGAAAGCGACAGAGACCTGCCGGCTGCCTATGATCTTACAAAGCAGATACAACTAACACCGTTAATCGGCTGGCAACCCGGACAGTAGCCATCAGCCGCCTCAAAACGCGGCTGGGAGGGTAAGTCCATCCTTTATCCTGTCAGGAAGGCAAGCGAGAGCCAGAGCAGCGGCAATGTGGTTTCTCCCCGTTGTTAAGGTTATGAAATGGAAGCGAAAAGCGCTGGCCTGAAATCTGCACTATAATTGCGGGAATAATTCTTTCTATTGTTGAGGTGATTGTGACAAAAAATTTAGCGGCCCGCTGGGCGATTGTTGTTATTATCATTATGCTTCTGCTGCCCGCGGGCGGCGCCGCCGCGCAAGGTGGCACCACGCTCTATCTGCCGGTAGTTTCGAAAGCCCTGCCTCCGCCGCCTCCAGCCGTGGTCCAGGTTGGTCCCGCGGGCGGCACCTTCCCCGGCGTGGCGGTGGACCCGACCAACGCCAATGTGATCTATGCCGGTTCGTACGGTGCGGGCATGTATAAAAGCGCCGACGCCGGGCTGACCTGGCAGGCCATCAACAACGGTCTGACCAACGGGTTCATTCAAACCGTTTCCCTGACGCCGGACGGCGGTACGCTCTACGCCGGCACCTACGGCAGCGGCATTTTCCGCTCGCAGGACGGCGGCGCCAACTGGATGGCGGTTAATATCGGTTTCCCGCCCCTGACCATTCAAAACAGCGGTTTTATCGTTTATGACATTGAAATTTCGCCCGCAGCCCCGGCCACGCTGTACGCCTCCATCCGTGAAAGCGGCACCTTTGAATTAAATGGCAATCTGGTGGGTTACGTTGTGAAAAGCATTGACAGCGGGGCAAATTGGACACAGATCTGGTCTGGATGGATGGCCAACTCCGGTCGCGGCGATTATTCCTACGATATCGATCTGCGCGCCAGCGACGGAACCCTGTTCCTGGCCACGCACGAAAACGGTATATGGAAGCTGCTCTTCAGCCAAACGACGTGGACGAAACTGCAAAATGATTCCGGCTATCCCGGCGGCGAAAACCTTTCTTCGCGCAACGTGGTGGTGAACGGCAGCACGCTGCTGAACAGCATCTACAAACTGGCCGGGGTATATAAATCCATCAATGACGGGACCAACTGGACGATCAAAAACAGCGGTTTACCAGCCATTTACGGCTTTGCGCTGGAAAAGGATCCCGCCAACCCGGCCGTGCTTTACCTCAGCACTGCCAACAGCGGGTTATTCAAATCCACTGACAGCGGCGAGAACTGGAGCGCCAAGGGGCTGGCCGGCACCTATATCTGGCGCTTCAGCATTGTACCTTCCAATACCCAGCAAATTTACGCCGGGACGAGCGGCAACGGCGTGCAGGTTTCCGGCGACGGCGGCAATTCGTGGCAGTGGCGCGGTGACGGCGTGTACAACACCACCATCTCCGGGCTGGCGGCGCTGCCCTCGCAGCCTGGTAAGATTTTCGCCGGCACATTCGGCGCGGGCGTTTACCGCAGCAGTGACGGCGGCACCAGCTGGCAGCGCGTGGTCAGCGGGCTGGGCGATTTGAACGTCAAAGCCCTGCCGGTCATCAATGGCAAACTCTACGCGGTGACCGCCACCAATTTGTATGTTTCCACCGATGGCGCGAACTGGAGCACCGAGGTCACCATGGCGCCTTCGGCGCAGGCTGCCCCCGAGGCGCAGGCGGAGAACGGGCCGGCCTTCAGCCAGTTGCTGCTGCAGCCCGAAGAGGAACTGCTGCTGCGTGCCGATCCGGCTGCGCCTGAGGTGGATGGCAGCGCGGCCATATCGCTGGGCAGCGGCAAGCCAATCACATCAGCTGCCCCAAGCTGGGCCGGGCTGTGGGTGGGAACGGCAGGCGCTGGCCTCTTTATTAAAGGAGATGTCACCTGTCACGTCAATGACGGCCAGACTGTTTACGCGCTGCACAACCACAACGGCGAGTTATGGGCCAGCATCGATAAATATGATAGTGAAAACCGTGTGTTGAAGTATTACGTCATGCGGTGGATTACGCAGGGCGGCGACTGCAACTGGGATACCACCATGACCGGAATTTCCAATTTGGTCAAGGTCAATGCCTTTGCCTCCAGTCCGAGCCAATTGCTGGCTGCCACCAGCGCCGGGGTGTACATCAATAACCAGGCAACGCATATCTGGACGCCGGCCAGCGGCCTGAGCGGGGCGGTGTATGCTTTCGCGGCGGATCCAAACGTGAGCGGGCGCGTATATGCGGCGGCGGAAAGCGGCGCTTACGTCAGCAGCAATCAGGGCGGAAGCTGGCAGGCTGTGCCGCGCGCCGAACTGCAGGGCAGGGCTTTCGTTTCGGTGCTGGTCGACCCGCAAAACTCGAACCTGGTCTATTTTGGCAGCCGCGAGGGCAGCACTTACCGCTGGGATTTGACGTTGCCGTAGGGGATGTAATGAGTTATGAGTTCTGGGTGATGTGGATTTAATGTACGATTCTGAAAACCAGAAATACGTGGATGAACTCATTCACTCAGAACTCATTGACACAGAATTCATCGCCTCTGAATAATGGGAGCCCCGCATGGCACAAACATTTGCCCAAAAACTCAATCTCAAACCGGGCCAGGTGCTGGCGCTGGTCAACCCGCCAAAAGGCATGCCTGAGGCCCTGGCGGCGCAGCTACCGGAGAATCCGCTGGCTGCCGGTGGTGCCAGCCAGGCGGAGGCGGTTCTGGTTTTCCTCACCAGGCAGGGGGAAGCCGGTTCACTGGCGGGTATTTATGCCAACTTGAAAACCGGCCGGCTGGCCTGGGCGGCTTATCCCAAGGGCAGCTCGAAGGTGCCCACCGACCTCAACCGCGACATCCTGTGGAAGCTGGTGGAACCGACCGGTTTACACCCGGTGCGCATGGTAGCGCTGGACGAAACCTGGTCGGCGATGCGTTTCCGCCGGGAAGAGTGCTAGGGCTCTGCAGATGCGCCCCCGTGCGCCCATACTGGAGACTGCGGACCTTGAAACCTGCGCAACCGCGGATGATGTGGTGGTGGTGATCGATGTGCTGCGCGCCTTCAGCACCGCGGCTTACGCGCTGTCCGCCGGCGCGCGGCGTATTCTGTTGGTGAGCGGCGTGGAGGAAGCACTGGCGCTGCGCGCGCGCATCCCGGCATCGCTGGCGATGGGCGAGGTGAAAGGAATCAAGCCACCCGGTTTCGACCTTGGCAATTCGCCCTTTGAACTGAACGGTCACGACCTGCGCGGCCGCACATTGATTCACCGTACCAGCGCGGGCACGCAGGGCATGGTTCGCGCGGTGAACGCGCGCATGCTGTTTGGCGCTTCATTTGTGTGCGCGGACGCCACGGTGCGCGCGGTGCTGGCTCACAACCCGCGCCAGGTGACGCTGGTGGTCACTGGCCGGCGGCCGGGCAACGATGCCGACGAGGACCAGGCCTGTGCAGAATACCTGGCCGCACTGCTGAAAGGTGAAACGCCGGATGCCGCCCCGTACCTGCAGCGGGTCGAAAAATCGTTGGATGCGGCTGCATTTCTCGATCCCGCCATACCAGAAATGCCGTTCGAGGACCTGGCCTTGTGCACTCAACTCGACCGGTTCGACTTCGCCCTACCAGTGCGGCGCAGCGCTGGGTTGCTGGAGATGACGCAGGAAGGGTGAAGGCGCATGGCCGTGTGCCCCTCAGCTGACGATCAGGATCCATGCAAAAAGGTGATCAATGACGCGGCCTTTTTCGGGTAGAATCAGCATGCCTGATCCCGCAGCTACATAAAATAGCCCAATCCTCCTCCCGGCTTCAGCCGTTGTAAAAAAATCTTCACATTCAGCGGTGGTTCTTTACCGCGCCCAATCATGCAGATTCCCATCGAAAATCCCCGCCCGAAAACCTCTCAAACGCGCCTGCTGCTGCGCTGTTTTGGTTACCTGCGGCCGCACTGGAAGTTGACCCTGGGCGCGTATACCACCATGCTGGCCATCGACGCGCTCAACCTGCTCAATCCCCAGATTCTGCGCTGGGCCATCGACAACGGCATTTTGGCGCAGAAATTCAGTCTGCTGGGGTTGGCCTCCGGCGCCCTGCTGGCGCTGGTGGTGGTCAAAGGCGTCTTGAGTTATTTTCAGGGCCGCTGGACCGAGGTGGCCTCGCAAAATGTGGCCTACGACCTGCGCAACGCGTTGCAGCGCAAGATCACGCTGCTGTCCTTCTCCTTCCACGACCAGGCTCAGGCCGGCGACCTGCTCTCGCGCGCCATCCAGGATGTGGAGCGCATCCGCTTCCTCACCGGGCGGGCCACCTTCCGCGTGACCGAGGGGATTGTGATGATGGTCACCACCGCCGCGGTGATGGTATGGATGAATCCGCGCCTGGCGCTGGTGGCGGTGCTTTCCATCCCGCTGCTGGCGCTCCAATCGATCCGTTTTGGCCGGCTCTTTCGCCCGCTCTCGCGCCAGATCCAGGAGCAGCTGGCGGTGCTGACCACGCGCGTGGAGCAAAACCTACGCGGCGCGCGCGTGGTGAAAACCTTCGCCCAGGAGAATGAAGAGATTGAGCGCTTTGAGGTGGAAAACCGGCGCTGGTTCGATCTATCGTCCACCTCGGCGCGCCTGCAGGCGGTGCATATGCCGCTGCTGCAATGGATTGCCAACATCAGCAGCGTCGCCATCCTTTTTTACGGCGGCTTGCTGGTGATCAACCGCCAGTTGACCATCGGCGAGCTGGTGGCATTCACCACCTACATGGCGCAGCTGGTCACGCCGGTCCGGTTTCTTGGCATGATCCTGCCGGCCATCACCATGGCGACTGCCTCCTCTGAACGCATTTTTGAGATCCTGGACCAGGTGCCCGAGGTGTATGAAAAGCCGGATGCCGTGCCGCTGCAGGTGAAACACGGCAGCGTGCGCTTCGAAAATGTCTCCTTTGCCTACGGTCAAAACCGCGTGCTGCGCGACATCAGCTTCGAGGCCCAACCCAACCAGGTGGTGGCGCTGCTGGGGCTGACCGGCTCGGGCAAGACCAGCATCGTTAATTTGATTCCGCGCTTTTACGACCCCAGCGACGGCCGCATCACCATTGACGGCGTGGATATCCGCGAGGTGACGCTGGCCTCGCTGCGCGCCGAAATTGGCATGGTACTGCAGGAGACCACCCTGTTCGAGGCTTCCATCCGCGAAAACATCCGCTTCGGGCGGCCGGAGGCCAGCGAAGATGAGGTGGTGGCGGCAGCCCAGGCCGCCCAGGCGCACGATTTCATCCTGCAGTCAGTGGACGGCTACGATACCGAGGTGGGCGAGCGCGGCATGACGCTTTCCGGCGGGCAAAAACAGCGGCTCGCCATCGCCCGCGCGCTGCTGACCGACCCGCGCATTCTCATCCTGGATGACGCCACCTCAAGCGTCGATTCGGAAACCGAGCACCGCATCCAGCAGGCGCTCGAAAAGGTCATGTCCGGACGGACCACTTTCGTGATTGCGCACCGCCTGAGCACGGTGCAGCGCGCCGATTTAATCCTGGTGCTGGAGAAGGGGCGCATCGCGGCGCGCGGCCGGCATGAGGAACTGCTCAAAACTTCAGCGCTGTACGCCAGCATCTGTCAGCAGCAATTAAAAGGTTAAGGGAGGAAAGTCAGCATGGGATTCGGGATTGGCGTTTCCAGCCCAAACATGGGACCGCGCGGCGCCCTGGATCAGTTTTCACAGGGCGAGGATGAACGCGGCGCCATGTTCAACCGGCGCGTGGTGGTGCGCATGCTGGCTTATTTGCGCCCGTTTTCCCGCCGCATGACGCTGGCGTTTTTAGCCATGCTGTTCACCACCGCGCTGACCCTGCTGACGCCTTACCTGCTCAAGCTGACCATCGATCAGGCCATCACCAACGGGGACCGCCAGGCGTTGATCCGCCTGTCAATCTACACGGCGCTGGCTTTCAGCGGCCTGTACGCCTCCAGCGCGGCGCAGCAGTACCAGCTTTCGTGGGTGGGGCAGCGCGTGCTGGCCAATTTGCGCAGCGAACTGTTTGCGCACCTGCAAAAGCTCTCGCTGAGCTACCACGATACGCATATCGTCGGCGTGACGGTTTCGCGCGTGATGAATGATGTGGCAGCCATCAATGAACTGCTCTCGCAGGGCGTCATTACCCTGATCGGTGATGTGCTGGTGCTGGTAGGCATCATGGCCATCATGATCAGCATGAGCCCCTACCTGGCGCTGCTTTCCTTCACCGTGATTCCGCTGATGGTGCTGGCCACAGTGTGGTTCTCGCGGAGGGCCAGGGGGGCTTTCCGCGCCACGCGCACCTCGGTGGCCAAGGTGGTCGGCGACCTGGCCGAAGATATCTCCGGCGTGCGCGTCATCCAGGCCTTCGGGCAGGAGGAAACCAGCCAGGAGCGTTTCACCCAGATCAATGAAGCCAACCGCGACGCCAATATCAGCGCGATGAACCTGTCTTTTATATTCCTGCCGGCCATCGAGTTCCTGGGCGTGCTGGCAACGGTGATTGTGCTGTGGTTCGGCGGGCAGGCGGTGACGCGCAATATGGTGACGCTGGGCACGCTGGTGGCGTTCCTGTCGTATGTCACGCGCTTCTTCCAGCCGGTGCAGGAGCTGAGCCGCATGGTGACCACGCTGCAAACGGCCATGGCCGGCGGCGAGCAGGTGCTGCGCCTGCTGGATACCACCCCCGGCGTGCAGGACCGGGCGGACGCGCAGGATTTGAATCTGGCCGGCGCCCCGCGCATCGCCTTCGAAGCGGTGGATTTCCGCTACCGCCCGGGCTTGCCCGAAGTGTTGCACGACCTCAACCTGACCATCCAGCCCGGTCAGACTGTGGCCCTGGTTGGCGCGACCGGCGCGGGGAAATCGTCGATCGCCAATCTGATCGCGCGCTTTTACGAGGTCGAACAGGGCGCAGTGAAGATTGATGGGATCGATGTGCGCGACGTGACCCAGACCTCGCTGCACCGCCAGATCGGCCTGGTGCCGCAGGATGCCTTCCTGTTCTCGGACACGCTGGCGGGCAACATCCGCTTTGGCCGGCCCGGGGCAACGGATGAGGAAGTGGAACGGGCCGCCCGCCTGGCCAACGCGCACGAATTCATTAGCGCGCGGCCGGATGGCTACCAGACGCATGTTCAGGAAGGCGCGGCCAACCTGTCGGTGGGGCAGCGCCAGCTGGTGTGCATCGCGCGCGCCATCCTGACCGACCCGCGCATTCTCATCCTCGACGAGGCCACCTCCAATGTCGACAGCCTGACCGAGGCCCTCATCCAGGATGCGCTGCGCACGCTGTTCAAGGGGCGCACCTCGGTGGTTATCGCGCACCGGCTCAGCACCATCCGCGGCGCCGACCTGATCTGCGTGGTCGAGGACGGCACCATCGTCGAGCAGGGCACACATGCCGAATTGTTGGCGCGCAACGGCGCATATGCGGCACTGTACCAGCGCCAGTTTGGCGCTGCAGGGCAGCGTTAGGAGTGAAAGTAGCGGCAGGTCGCGACCCGCCGCTGCTCGAACATTGTCAACGTAAGATTGAAAAATTTGGCAAGCGGCTGTTGACAAAATAGAAATAAAGTTCTATAATGCACTCATCCAATTCATCAGTGACTTTGGGAGGGACGCGATGAGTACGATTTGCGAGATCAAGAACCAGCCAGCCATGCCCGTTCTGTCGGTGCGGACGCGCTGCGCTGTGGCCGAACTGCCGCAGGTTTTGGGGCAGACCTACGCCAAAATTGGCGCTTACCTGGCGCAAAACGGCGCCCAGCCAGCCTATGCGCCCTTCGTGGTCTATTACAACATGGATATGGACGCCCTCGATATCGACGCGGGCTATCCGGTGGCGGCGGGGTTATCCGGCCAGGACGACATTCAGGCCAACGAGCTGCCAGCCGGAAAGGTGTTGACTTCCATCTACACCGGGCCGTATGACGGCATGCCCGCAGCCTACGCGGCCATCGATGCCTTCGCGCACGAACACGGCGTCAAACGCAAGGGCATGGTATATGAGTTCTACCACAACGATCCAGCTGTCACGCCGCCCGGGCAATTAATCACCGAAATTGTGTTTCCATTGGTGTAGAAGAACGTGAACCGTGAAGCGTGAATGGTAGATCGCGTTTCGATCTTCGGTGAAATCGATGGAAAATGAAACGAGGGCGCATCAAGCGCCCTCGTTGTGATTACAAAAACAGTTCTACAACTGGGAAGTGCAGTTCGGGCAGCGGGTGGCTTTCAGGGGGATCTGGCTCAGGCAGTACGGGCATTCCTTGGTGGTGGGGGCAGCGGCAACTTCGGGTTTCTTCATTTTGTTGGCAGCACGGATGATGAGGAAAATGACGAAGGCTACGATGACGAAATTGATGACGAGGTTGATGAAGTTGCCGTAGTTGATTGTCGCGGCGCTGGCTTCCTTGGCAGCGGCCAGCGAAGCATAAGGTGTGCCGGACAGGTTGATGAACAAATCCTTGAAGTTGATTTTGCCCAGCAGCAGGCCGATGGGCGGCATGATGATGTCGTTAACCAGCGAATTGACGATGGCGCCAAAGGCGCCGCCGATGATGACCGCGACTGCCAGATCAAGGACATTGCCGCGCATGATGAATTTCTTAAATTCTTGGAACATGGTTTTTCTCCTGGTGATTAGGGATCGATTTGGAATACATTATCATTTTATCTCAAAAATGCCGGATTAGTCATTATTGGCCGCCAAGGTGCTTGAGTTTCAGGGCTGATTGACTTAGAATTGAGCCAACTCATGTTCCCGGAGCGCCTGTGAACGTCCGTTTTTATGCCACCTACCGCGCCATCGTCGGCGCGAAATCAATCGAAGTCTCCATTCCCGCCGGTGCCACCGTGCGCCGGCTGATCAGCGAGACCATCCAGCGTTTCCCGCCGTTGGGGCCGGAATTGCTGGATGCGCAGGGCGAACTGCACCGCCACGTGCACGTTTTCATCAACGGCCGCGACACGTACTACCTGCCGGAAAATATGGAAACCATTCTGGATTCCCAGGACACCATCGATATCTTTCCCCCGGTGGCCGGCGGGTGAGGCTGTGATCCGCGAGGTTCGGGAACTGCGCGCCCTGCCGCTGTGGCTGCTGCGCGAGTATTTGCTCGACCTGGGCGGTTCCGAGCAGCCGGACGGCAGCCTGGCTGGCCCGGGCTGGCAGGCGCGCCTGACGCAGCTGGAAAATTTCACCATCGGCTCGTTGAGTGTTGGGCAAATCCGGCTGGAGTGGCAGGCCGAGGAAGCCGCGAATGCCAGGGTGTGGCCGGAACTGGAAAAGAAACTGCTGCGGGCTGGTGGGTAATTAGAAAAACAAGAGGTCGGCACGCGTGTGCCGACCTCTTCAAGAACAATTTGGATATGGGTAGGAGTAAAGCTATAAATCTACCCCTACGCATGCAGGTCTAAATGATCTCCAGTTCCTTGAGCTTCTTCTCCGGAACGACCCCTTCTTCCCAGCCGCGCAGCTTATAGTAATCTGCCAGCATCAGGTCCAACTCGCAGACGTGGCCCTTCGAACCGGGCATGGTGGAGGGTTCCTTGAGGAAGCGCTCCGGCAGGGTATCGCTGCCCTCGCGGAAGCCGTTCAGGTTGTTATAGTAGCGCTCGAGGTTGTAGATGCGCTCGCCAGTCTTGAGCACATCGTCGGCGGTGAATGGAACGCCAACGATGGCGGCATATTGCGCGGCGTATTCATCGCCGCCCTCGGCAAACGCGCTGAACTTGCACAGATCCAGGCTGTCGGAGAAGGCATGCAGGTCCTGCAGCAGCTTGAGCAGCGCGCCCTTGCCCTCCCAGGCCAGCGGGTCGGTCTTGAAGGCAATCAGGCCCAGTTCGGAGGCCGGGCTGTAACCGCGCAGATGGCAGGCGCCGCGGTTGGAGGTGGCGTAGCCCAACCCCATACCCTTCAGACCGCGCGGATCGTAGGCCGGGATGGCCTGACCCTTGACGGTGAGCGCCATTTGCGGCTGCCCCAGTTTTTTGGCAATGCCCGCCGCGCCTTCAGCCAGCAGGTCGCCGACGCCTTCGCGGTAGGCGATCTTCTTGGAAAGTTTCATCATGCTGGCGTGATCGCCCCAGGCCAATCCGTCGCCGTCTTTGACCAGGCCGCGTTCGGTAGCTTCCATGTAGAAGGAGAAGGCGACACCGACTTCGATGGCATCGAAGCCGTATTCGTTGGCGGCATCGATCAGTGCGGCCACCGAGTTAACATCATCGTTATAGCAGTTGGCGCCCACCGACCAGGCCGGTTCGTATTCGACGCTCTCCATGCGCAGACCCTTGTACGGGCCTTCGGTGATCTCGACTTCCTTCTTGCAGGCCACCGGGCAGGCATGGCAGGTGGGGTCGTTCACCAGGATGTGTTCCTTGACGTATTCGCCGCTGAGCTTTTCGCCGCCCGCGCCAAACGAGGTGAGCTGTCCGTTCTTGGTGGGCAGTCCGCCCATGGTGTTGGTGATGTTCATCAATACGTTGGTGCCGTAGACCGACAGGCCGCCCTTGCGCGGACTGGTGACGTTGGCAGTGTCCATGATGGTCGCCAAGGCGCGCTTTTGAGCCACCTTCCAGGCGTCGTGATCGACAGCCTTGGTCATATTCTTGGGCGCTTTGACCACAATGGCCTTGAGCAGCTTGGAGCCACCCACGCAGCCCGTGCCGCCGCGCCCGCTGGCGCGGTCATCTTCGTTGACCCAGCAGGCGTACTTGACCAGGTGCTCGCCGGCCGGACCGATGGTGATGACGGTCAGATCCTTCTCGCCGTACAGGTCCTTGAAGTGCTGAATGGTCTCGTGAACCCCCAGTCCCCAGACGTCTTTGGCATCCATGATCTCAGCTTTATCGTCATGGATGTATAGGTAAACCGGGCTGGAAGCTTTGCCGGAAAAAACCAGGCCGTCGAAACCGGCCCAGCGCAGGCGCGCCGCCGACCAGCCGCCGTGGTGGCTGTCGGTGACGGTGCCGGTGAGCGGCGACTTGGTAACAACGGCCATGCGGCCGCTCATGTTGGCTTCCGAGCCGGTCAACGGACCGTTCATGAAGCAAAGAATGTTTTCCGGTGAAAGCGGGTCGACCTTGGGACCGTTGTCGAAAACCAGTTTTACGCCCAGGCCGCGTCCGCCGATGTACTTGCGCGCCAGATCTTCGGGGACGGGCTTGAATTCCACTTTCCGGTGCGTCAAGTCAATATAAGCGAGTCGATTTGCATATCCGCCGAGTGTCATAATGTGTGTTCCTCCTGAGATGATGGGAGATAGGGGAGTGAATCAAGGTATGTGAGGATGAAACGAAAGCGCCTCCTTTCAGAGATACTCGCCACACCTGGCGGGCTGGAAGGCCCACAAAGGAAGATCCATATTCAATTGAAGGATGGTTTGAAATTGCGGAGCTGGGCAGGGGAAACCAGCAGAAAAATGCTGATTATTAAATTATACAGAACCTATCAGATAATACAAGTATGGTTGATCAGAAAAGTGCTTTTTTCAAGGAAATGGACGGTTTCGTTATCCAGGATCGGTGTTCGAATATTTAGGATAATATGCTAATTAAACTCCTAAATATCTGATATACTGAGCGCATGGCCCTCGACCGTTTTGGACGCAATATTCACTATTTACGCATCAGCCTGACCGACCACTGCAATTTGCGCTGCGTGTACTGCATGCCGGAGGATATGACCTTCCGGCCGAACTCGGCCATGCTGCAGGATGACGAACTGCTGCGCCTGGTGAACGTGTTCGCGCTGCTCGGATTCGACAAGATCCGCCTGACGGGCGGCGAACCGACCGTGCGCGCCAACGTGGTGGAAGTGGTGCGCCGGATCGCCGCCACGCCGGGCATCGAGTCATTGTCGATGACCACCAACGGCGTGCTGCTGGATAAGCTAGCCCGCCCGCTCAAGGAGGCCGGCCTGCAGCGCGTCAACGTCAGCCTGGATACGGTCGACCCCGAGCGCTTTCACCGCATCACCCGCTGGGGCAAACTCGAGCAGGTGTGGGCAGGCATCCAGGCGGCGGAAGACGCCGGCCTGACCCCGGTCAAGATCAACGCGGTGGTGGTGCGTGGCTTCAACGACGGCGACGTGACCGACCTGGCGCGCCTGACGCTGGAACACGACTGGCAGGTGCGTTTCATCGAGATGATGCCGTTTGGCGGCGACACCGCCTTTCAACAAAAGCAGGTGGTCAGCGACAAAGAGATCCGTGAACGCATCGAAACCGAGCTGGGGCCGCTGGAGTTGCAGGGCGGCGGCCGGCTGGATGGCGAGGCGCGCATTTACCGCTTGCCGGGTGCGCCGGGCGAACTGGGCTTCATCTCGTCGGTGACGCTGCCGTTTTGCGCCAGCTGCTCGCGCGCGCGCCTGACCGCCGACGGCAAGCTGCGCCTGTGCCTGCTGCGCGACAAGGAGCTGGATTTGCTGACACCTTTACGCCAGGGCGCCACGAATGAAGAACTGCGTCAACTGGTGGTGGCGGGCATCTGGGTCAAGCCGTGGGGTCACGGCCTGGCCGACGGCGAGGTGGCGACCAACCGGGTGATGAGCGAAATCGGGGGGTAAAAGTCTTTATTAGGTCCGAATTTCCATTGAATATATAATTTATAAAAATAAATAGAAGAAATTATTGCCATCAGTAATTCAGGAAAAGGACTATTTTTTCTTAACTTTCCCCACCGGCGCTGCCATCGGCACGGTTTTTAGGGGCTGGCTGGCACGCGGGCGTGATGCGCTTTGCTGCTCTTTGAGCCAGGCCAGTTCTTCGGCGATGGCTTCGGCGGCGGAACGCGGCTCGGGCAGCCCCAGTTCGCTGCGCGCTTTGCTGCCGTTGTAGTAGAAGAAATATCCTGCCAGGTGCAGCAGGCCTGCGGAAATTGGAAAATCAACAACCGACTGCAGCAGGTTGAGCAGGCCGGGCAGCCTGCGCACCAGCCCGGCAGGTAGCACCACGCTCGGACCCGGCACGCCAGCGGCCGCGCAAATGGTCTGAAGAAACTCCAGGTGGCTCAGGTTCTGGCCGCACAACAGGTAACGCTCGCCGCGGCGGCCTTTTTGCATGGCGGCAATGTGTCCGGTTATCACGTCGGCGATGTGCACCACATTCAAGCCGCCTTCCACCGCGAACGGCACCTGGCGGCGGGCGGCGCGCGCCACGATCGAGCGCGGACCGTTGTAGATATCGCCCGCGCCGGCGACGATGCTGGGGTTGACGATCACCACATCCAGCCCGGCGGCCACGGCTTTCTGCACTTCCATCTCGGCCAGATATTTGGAATAGCCGTACGGCCAGTTCTGCGGCGGGAAATTCCAGGCATGGTTTTCGTCGACGGGCAGCACGCCAGTCAGCGGCACGCCAAGCGCCGACACCGAACTGGTGTGAACCACGCGGCGTACGCCGGCGCTCTGCGCGGCCTGCAGCAGGTTGCGGGTACCTTCCACATTGACGTTGTACAGCCGGGCAGCCTGCGCGCCCGGGTTGGTCAAGCCAGCCGTGTGGAAGACCACTTCCACGCCCTGCAGCGCAGCCGCCAGGGTATCGGCCTGGTTCAGGTCGCCGATGACGTGCTCCAAACAGCCGGCTACCTCGGAAAGGGCGGGCTGTTCGTGGCAGCCGGGAATGCCCTCCAGCCCGCGCAGCGAGGACGAGGCGCGGTGAAAGGCCAGCACGCGGTGACCCTGTTCTACCAGGGCGCGGCAGAGCTGCGAGCCGATGAAACCAGTGGAGCCGGTGACTAGGATTTTCATGAGAGGGGGGTTTTCACCACGGAGACACGGAGTTCACGGAGAGAAGCTAAGAA
>CAZHYQ010000021.1:0-36864 GCA_964536805.1 uncultured Longilinea sp. | reverse complement strand
CACACCCCCACCCCTGCCGTCCCCGCCCCATTGTTTCGATTGAATTTAAAAAGAATTGAATTCAATATTCAATTCCATACGTTTTATGTCATCCTGAGCGCAGCGAAGGATCTCACTTGCGCCAACCATCCTCCAGTAAATCTCGGCTATACGCATATTTATTTAGCCCTGACCGGAAGGCGTCCAAACCAAGGTCAGAAACCAAAAGACGGTGCGGCCCGTGCCACGAAGTGGCGCAGAGACCGGCGCGATCGGAGATCATAAACCCTCACCCTAGCCCTCTCCCCCCGGGAGAGGGAAACGCACCGCCGTCTGGGACTGCCTGCAACAGGGTGAGGGTCTTCCTTACAGCTAACAGCTAATGGCTAACAGCTAATGGCTATTTCACACCAACTCCGCCAGCCCCAGCAGCCCCTCCTGCCCCAAAATCGACTGCGCCCGCGTCACCGAGCTCTTCTCCACCTGGCGGGCGTAGTCCAGCCGCTCGTCCTCCGCCTGCAGCGCAATCAGCCGCGTGGCATGCCGCCACACCTCCTCGCGCCAGTCCGAGATCATCCAGCCCGTCATCCACTCGTCCAGCGGCCCCAGCATCACGTCCACCACGCGGTAGCCCGGCGCGAAGCGCTCCACAATCTGGTCCTGCACCGCGTTGATGGTCTGGATGATGACGTCGTTGACGTGGCAGTGGTCGCGGTAGCGCATCTGGCGCGCCGCTTCGGGCAGCTGCTCCCACTCCGGCCCCAGCACGTCCGAGAGGGCGAACACCAGGTCGTAGTTGATGTGGGCGTTCACCCCCAGCACCAGGTTTTGCAGCACGTGGATCTTCTTGCTGCGCGAGGCGTCGAAGGCGTAGCGCCACACCGCCGGCGCATCGCTGCCCTCATCGTAGGCCGCCAGCGCCCTGAAGTAATAGGCCGCGAAGCCGTCCAGCAGCCGCCCCACCCACTCGGCGTCCTCAAAGCTGCCGCCCTGCAGCGCCGCCAGCATGTTCTCGGTCATCATCTTATAGCAGCCCAAAAAGATGCGGCGCGCATCGCCGTCCGCCTCCCAGGCGGCCAGCAGGCTGTCCATCTGTTCGATCACCCCGTCCGGCGCGCTCATGCTAGGCAGCCTGGTTTTCTTTGACGATTTCCGCCGCCTTCTTCTGGCAGGCGGCCCACATCTCCACGTAATCGTAGGCCGAGCGGAACAGCGGCGCCAGGTCCTCCTGGCTCAGCCCGATGTTGCGCACGTCCTGCAGGAAGTCCGGCAGCAGGCCGTAGTGTGCCATGCCGTCGAGGTTGATGTCGTAGTCGCGCCGCGCGCCGGCCGTGCAGCGTTCCAGCGGCACATTGTCGCCGCTCATCTCCTGCCACTTATCCCAGATCGCCCGGATTTTGCCAATCAGGTCCAGCACCTTGCTGTGCTCATCCTGGCCGAGCTCCACCATGCCGTGCCGGGCGTAATAGGCGGCGCGCTGCGGGATGGGCCAATCCTCCACCTGCTCGTGGTCCACGTCGATGCGCAAATCGGCCGCCCAGAAGCCCTTGCACACGTCGTCCACGAAGGGCTGGTCGTGCAGGGCGTTCATGCGCTCCATCATCTGCTTGACGCTGGCCTCGGGGAAGTCGTTTTCGGGGTGGCGGTGGATCCAGGGGTTATAACCGGCCACGTACTGCGCCACGGCCTGCCAGATATCCTCCTCTTCGTCGGTGTAGCCGCCCTGCAGGCTCGATTCAAAGCGGTACCAGCGGTAATCGCGCAGCGGCTGAACGTAGGCCACCCCGTTCTTCTGCCGCTCGATCTCGCCCATGCGGTTTTTGATGCGGATCTCGTCGCCCAGCACGCCGTAGGCCGCGAACGGCCCAAAGCGCGGGCACGGCAGCCCGGCCGCGCCGTTGATGTCGGTGCCGATGCCCACCCCGCGCCCGCCCATCTTGGCCACCGCGTAGAGGTAAGCCTGCGCCCACGAGGTGCTTGAGCCGGCGTTGGGTTCGGGCACCTTGGCGGTCAGTTCGGGCATGGTGCGGCGCAGCCCGGCGATGTCGCCCTGGTTGATGATGGGCGCCACAAAACCGCCCAGCTTGCCAATGCGTTCCACCTGGTCACCGCGTTTGCCGGCCTCGTGCGCCACCTTGTGCACATCGCTGGTGCCGTAGGTCTCGTGGCGCTGATGATCAAACTCGGTTTCGCCGCTGAACAGCAGGTCGCGGAACCAGGTGTGCGAGCAAATTAGCGGGTAGCTGCGCTGCTCGGCCAGGTTCAGGGTGGTCTCGGTCGATTTTTCCGACATATGGTCCACATCGATGATGAAGCCGTGCGCCATCATCTCCTGCAGCAGAATCACGCCGTAATCGTTCAGCCCGCGCGCGTTGGCATGACCGCCGGCCAGCTTGGGGGCCTTGTTGATCTCAAAAAGCGTGTTGATGCCGGGGATATGGTCCACCAGCGTGCGGCGCTGCATCTTTTGTTTGCGCCCCGAAACCACGATCGAGCGTTCCAGGTCGTCCGAAAAGTCGTCGCCGTCATTATCCATGCGGTAGCGCACGCCGGTCCCCCAGGCGTCGTCCACCTCCCAGCGTTCGCCGGTGATGAACATGGTGATGGTCTCGAGGAAGCGCATGTAAATGGCCGTGCCGCCAAAGGCGTTGTTGCTCAAATGGATGGGCGTCACCTGGCGCACGCCCAGGTCGTACAGCCAGTCCAGCTCGCGCGAGATCACGCCGCGCGCAATCTCGAGGTTGCCCTCGGTAAGCTGGTCCAGGTCTTCCTTTTTATGCCAGTTGCCCAGCGAATCGACCTCCACCCCCAAAATGACCGCCAGGCGGTTGTCGGCGATGATCTTTTGCGCCTCCTCGGCCGAGTAGGCAATATCCATCCAGCCCTTGCCGGGTCCGCCGGCCTGCTCATTGACAAAAGCGGCCATTTCCTTCATGGCCGTCACCTGCACCTGGATGGCGTGCTTGTCGTCGTGCGGCATGCCGGGGCTGGTCTTGACCGCCAGCAGCTCGTTATTCACCGCCAGGCAGGTGATCAGGCGCAGCCCGCCCTGGTAAGCGCGGTAGATCCAGTCGATGTAGGCTTGCTGGTGCACCAGGGTGGTGAAGCGCGGCCAGACGATGAACTCGGGCCACCCGCCGGCCGCCGGGTGCCCCAGCTCGGGGTTGATGTCCAGCAGCCCGCCGTGAATCGGCTCGCACGAGCGCAGCGCGTGCCGGATGCCCTCCTCGCCGGGGTGGCTTGGGTCGTAGGGTTCGCCCCAAAACGCGTCGCCGCCGAATGCCAGGTGCGCCATCAGGTGGGCATGCGTGTCAGCAATGCCCCATAGCGGCGTGCCCGGTTCAGCCTTCCAATAGTCCCCCCCCAGGGGTACGCGGGGGTTGGAGCGCAATTTCTTCCCATATGCATTCATTTTATTTTTTACCTGTTCATTACCGTACAACCGAAATACCCATATTATGGATATTAATCATCAATATTATATAGTTGTTGTTGGCAATTTACAAATAAATAATACATTAAGGATTGCGGGAGAATCGATTGGTGGCGGTAGAGATATATCAGTTATTATTTGCAACGAATTCTTTGGCTTCTCCGCTATTATGAATCAGGGAAGAAATTCAATTTTTGTTATTACATATTATTGGTTGGGAATAGAACTAATTGGTCTAAAATGGTTATTAACTGGTTCTAATAATATATCTGGAAATCGTTAAGGAAATTGTGATTAATTAGCCAGCCTGAAAAAAAATGGAACTTTCTGGAGACAAGGAAATATGAAAAGTAATAGAGTTGATGATGTACTGAAGAAACCAACAATTGCCACAAGTCTTATCACATTCATTTTTCTTCTGGCAACTAACCTGGCGGCTTGTTCCGGCGCCAATAATTCCAAACCGGTCACCTCAACCCCCAGGACTTTACCCAAAGTAATTACAACTGAACCTACATTCACGCCAACCAATCTACCCAGCCCAACCTCAACGCCTACGTCCGGACCGCTGGGGCAGCTATCCTTTGGAAACAACGCCAATGTGCGATCCGGCCCTGGAACAACTTTTCAGATTACGCGTGTGGCCAAACGTGGGGATATTCTGCCTATCTATGGCCGGAGTGAAAATGGAGAATGGGTCTGGGTTGATCCGGTAAATCAGGCCTGGGTCTATATTGGTGTTGCAACCGCCGATGTCACGGTCACAACGCTTCCACTTGGACCTACAGCGGCGGCAACATCCACAAAAACACCAATCCCATCACCAACGCTCCGTCCAAGTCCAACCCCGATTCCCGCAATCAGTATCAATACAATTTATAACAACTTTAAGACAATGACCGCTTTACAGTTCAAGGAATATAAGGCTAAAATTGCCGGTAAACCGGTCCGCGAAACAGTGGAAGTTCGAAATGTCTCTGATAGAGGTGTGGTGAGTTTGGAGGGTGACTGGTCGCCCTATATTATTAATTGGTCTGACTTTTGCGTCGTCCTAACCGGAATGCCGAAGGATCAGCTGCTGACATTGGATGGCGGAGACAAAATTGACATCAAGGCAACAATCAACGGAATTGTTGGAAACAACAATTACTATATTAATTGCGAAAACACACTGGTATTGAATTTTGTAAAATAACGATTACTCCCGTCCCGTTCGCTTCTATCAAGATTTTGGGAGGTCAAAGGGCAGAATTGCATGCCCCATTTTTACAGAAAAGAGCAATGCGCTTTCCTGGCCACCTGACCAGTCTTTGCATTTGCCTCTTGACTCTAATAATCCAATTTGCTATAATGCAACCGGTTGCAAAAATAAAGGGATTGAGATGACAAAGAAGACCGTCCAAACCATCGAAGATATCGCCCGCCTGGCCAATGTCTCCAAATCGACGGTTTCGCGCGCCCTCAGCAACAATCCCCTGATCAAGCAAGCCACGCGCGAACGCATCCAGGCCATTGCGCGCGAACACAAGTTCACCATCAACACTCCGGCCCGCAACCTCAGCCGGCAGCGCAGCAACACGGTCGCCTTTGTGGTCTGCTCTTACACCGCCGACCACAGCGCGATGGAAGACCTGTTCGGCCTGGAGATCATGGGCGGCATCAGCATGGGCCTCAACGCGCTCGGATACGACTTTCTGGTGGTGCACATTGATCCGCGCGAAACGGCCTGGGCGCAGCAGTACCTTGACAGTGGACGCGTGGATGGTTTCATCCTGATGACAGCCGAGCGCAAGCAGAGCCACATCAAAGCCCTGGTTGAACTTGGCGCGCCCTTTATCATGTGGGGCAGTTCGGCCCCGGCAAGCAGCTACAGCACGGTCACCGGCGACGATTTGACCGGCGGACAGCTGGCCGCTGAGCATCTCATCCGAACCGGACGCCAGCGCATCGCCTTTTTGGGCGGTCCGGCGACCGAATTGGAAGTGCAGAAGCGTTTCCAGGGCTATCAAAACGCCTTGCAGGCTGCCGGACAAAGCCTGGATGCCAGGCGGGTGGACCACGGCGATTACACCTTTGCCTCAGGGGTGCGCGTGATGCAGCACCTGATGGAGCTGACGCCCGACCTGGATGCGGTCTTCGTCAACAGCGACCTGATGGCCATCGGCGCGATCAATGCCATCCAGAATACCGGCAAGCGCGTGCCCGAGGATATCGCGGTGGTGGGCTATGACGACCTTTCGGTGGCAGCCTTCAATACTCTGCCGCTGACCACCATCCGGCAGAACATTCCCCTGGCGGGCAAGCTGTTGGCCCAGAATTTGGTCCAGCAGATTCAAACCGGCGCGGTCACCCACGTGACCCTGCCCGTTGAATTGGTGGTACGAAAATCGGCATGAATGTGCCGTCCAACATCTTTTTTTATGACACCGGATGCAACCGGTTGCAAGTTCTAGGAGGAACACTATGTTTACCAATCAAATGATTACCAGCGTGATTGAAGTGGAACGCCGTTTGGAAATCGAAGAGCAGAACCGCAAGCTGTACCGCTTCGAGGACGATCCCGCCCAGTTCCGCAAGGTAAGCCCCTGCCCCGACGAGCGCAAGCCGTTCTTCGCGCGCCTGTTCGGCCGCCGTCAGGTTCGCCAACCCGCGCGTGCCTGGAAGCAGGCCGATCCGTGCGGCGAAACCCAGCCGAGCTAACCAATATGAGCCAAAAAGGCTCCATAAATCCAACCCGCGCCGGAGACAAAATGCCTCTGGCGCGGTGTTGGTTTAAGGAGAGCAAAGTCCGGGAAAGGGTGGAGGCTGCCATTCTGGAAAAGACACTTGAAAATCTTGCCAACCACAATAGACCCCACCCTGCCCTCCCCTTTTTTCGGAGAAAAAGGGGACACCATGAAGGTGAAGGTGGTGGCCGAAGGCCAGGAGGGGTACTCCTTCTTTTACAACCTTAGTCGGTTTGCCTTTACCCCCGACATCGATTATTTAATTGGTCCAGGATGAAGGAACGAAGAGGATGGTGGGAGTGAAAAATAAGACGGGGCGTTCAAATCCAGCCCATTTACCTAAACCAGGCTCTTTTCAATCAGCAATCGGAAATCAGCCATCCGCAATTTTTTCCCATTCAGCATTCCGCATTCAGCAATCAGCATTTTTCCCTCCCCCGTCACCCCTGAAATTACCCTTTTAAAACCAGAGGCTCCAGGGATTTGCGTTTGCCCTGAAGCCTGCTGCGGGTGAATTGGACGAACCGGTTGGGTGACGTGCTAAGCCTCTTTCTTGACGTCTTTCTTGTTGCTCTTTTTCTTCTTCTTTTCCTTGTCCTTGCCTTTGCCTTTATCCATGCCTTTGGCCATCTCATCCTCTCCTTTGAACTGAAACAGATTTCACCCGTATCAAGAATAGCATTGATCGCGCCGATGCACAAGCGAAACAGCCGTCGGCTGTTTACTCACCCGGCCAGTCTCTTCAGTGCTGACTAATCCCTACCCACCGTCTGGTGGCAGGCATTGCACACATTTTCAACCTCGGGGATATCCATAAAGCCGTTGTCAGCGGTCCGGCCGTCGGCGTGGCCGCCGTGGCAGCTGACGCAGGTGGCAGCTTTGCTGTCCACCGATTGCCAGCGCGGCAGAAACTGGTGCCAGTGACCGGCGCGGCCTTCGCCCATGACGCTGCCCGGCAGGCGCTGGTTCTTGATGACATAACTCTCCGAGGTGACGTCCGTGTGGCACTTCAGGCAGTTGGCTTCCGGGTAGGGCTTGGTCAGCACGGCCGGCTGCACGGCCGTTTTGGTGAACCAGGCCAGCGCGTTATGCGCGCCCATCAGCTCGGCGCTAATGCGGCCGCTGAGGCCCATGCCCGAGTGGCAGTCGATGCAGCGCGTTTTGACTGTGGTGTGATACGAAGCCAGGTCGGCTGGACTGGATGCCGCTGCCCGCGCCACAAAGGTCGATTCAGGCATTGAGTGACAGGAGCCGCAAAATGGGTCATGCGATTCCTGCGTGGCGGCAAAGGAGAAGCCGGCTGTAGCCAGCAGTACGCCCAAGGCCAGCAAAAGCGCCAGCGTCGGGATCAAGCGCGATTTTTTGGAAACCTGAGGAGTTTTCCGGGAGGGCATGGTATTCACCTGTGGATAAAAATGGGAATTATTACGATTATAGTGCGAAATATGCGACAGCGATCATGCGATTTTTAGGCAAAATCAACATGACCCCTGCCCCTTCGCCGTGCCGACCCACTTAACGCTTTTCCGCGCGCGGATGTACAATGGAGTCAACCTGACCAGTGCGGCACCAAAAGCATATTACAACAGGAGGTTTCCCATGCCGGAGCAACCCTTTGCCATTACCATCAGCCACCAGCTGTGCAGCGGCGGTTCGTACCTGGGCCAGAAGCTCTCCGAAGCGCTGGGCGTGCCGCTGGTCAACCGCCAGATTCTCAAGCAGGTCGCCGATAAGCTGCACCTGGCCGAATCGGTGCTCGAGCATCGCGAAGAGCGCCTGAGCGGTTTGTGGGATTCGCTCAGCCGCATCGCCATCTTTACCGATCCAGCCGAATGCCTTTCGCTGGAGAGCTATATCCCCTCAGACAAGGAATTATTCGACTTAGAGTCGACCGTCATCGCACGCGTGGCCGAAAAACGCTCGGCGGTTTTCCTGGGACGCTGCGGGCGCTACATTCTGCGTGACCACCCGCGCCACTTCAACCTGCTGGTGGTGGCAGAGATGCCCGAACGATTGCAGGCAGCCATGGACTTGTACTGCGTGGATGTGCCCGAAGCGCGTAAGCTGCTGGAAAACAATGACCGCGAACGCAAGGCCTACATCCAGGCCTTCACCCACCAGGATGCCTGGGATGCGCGCGGCTTTGACCTATGCCTCAACCTCAGCCGGTTGGGACGACAAAATGCCGCCGAATTGGCGCTGCGGGCGGTGCGGGAGAAGCTGGATATTGCAGAAGGTTGAAAGCTGATTTTTGGAAGAATTCAGCTACCAGGCGGCCCTCAAGGTCAGCGTTTCTGCCTCAGAACGCAGACCTCAGAACCCATTCCTTTATTTATCTTCGGCTATACGCTTAAGGTAAAATCAAGCCCCAAATGGCGCACCGTTTCCGGCAGCAGGCGTCCCGATTCCCGTTCCCAACCGGACACGGCATAATACTCGTCCAGCAGCGTCTGCACATCGGGCACGTAACCCTCCTGCCCGCCCTCCGGCAATGCCTGCAACAACAGTTTTGGCAGCTTTTCGGTCGCAGGTGTGAGACCCAGGCGGCAGTTAATGGCCCGCTTGAGGTTCCAGGCGCGCCGGCCGGCCAAAATTATGTCTTCAGGCGTCCACGCTTTTCCCAGGGCGGCTGAAAGCAATTCGGCCAGGTCAACCGGCGGCACCACGGCAAAAAAGCACACCGTCAGGCTGTTGCAGGCTGTGCGCCAGTACTGGTGGCGTGCCACCAGGGCGGCCTTGCCGGCATCCTGCCAGCGCTCCGGCATGCCAATGCCGATTTCATCCAATGTGCCGCCCATCTCGACGTTGAAAAAGTCGGACTGGTTGTGGCAGGCGCCGCGTGGCGAGGTGAGATAAGAGAGCGCCTGGCCAGAAAAGGCGCGCGGGTCGTGCATGGCCACGTCCAGACCGTTCACCTGCACGGCCAGGTCGGGGTCGCCAAAATGAGCCGCCAATGCCCGGCTGCCCTGAGCCAGCAGCGCGCCAAAACCTTCGCGGCGCGCCATCTGATCGAGCAGGTCAAAGGCCGGTGAGCCGTCTCCCCAGTGCAGTTCGAGCCCGCCGGTGTCAGCAGCGCTCAACAGGCCGCGTTCGAAGAGCAAATAGGCCAGCCCGATGGTGCCGCCCGCGCTGATGGTATCCATGCCCAGGCGGTCGCAGCGCTCGCCCAGGGCGGTGACCTGTGCCAGGTCGCTCACCAGCAGCTGCGACCCGAAAACGGCGATGGTTTCGTATTCGGGTCCCTTGCTCTTGGGCGGCGTGGCATAAGGACCTTCCGGTACGTGTACTTCACGGCCGCAGGCGATGACGCAGCCCTGGCAGGCGGTGGTGCCGGTGAGGATGGTGGATGCCATCTCGCCGCCGCTGATCAGGCTGGCACCTTCAAAACTGCCGGCCGTCCAGTATTTTTGCGGCATGTCGCCCACCATTTGCAAATAATCCAAAGCCCCGGCGGTGCCGGTTGATTTGAAAATGGCGGTCATGTTCTGCTCGAGCAGATTCTTGTTAGCCTGCACGCGCAGCTTTTTGAAGGCAGATTCATCCGCCAGCGGGACTTTGCCATTACCGCGCACCGCCACCGCTTTGAGGCGTTTGGCGCCCATCACCGCGCCCATGCCCGTGCGCGCCGCCAGGCGGCCGTGATCGGCCAGCACGCCAGCACAGGGCACCCTGTTTTCACCGGCCAGCCCGATGCAGGCCACCCGGGCCTGGGCTTCGCCAGTTTCGGTGCGGATGATGCGCTGGGTTTCGTAGGTGTCGGCCTGGCCCCACAGGTGCCCGGCCGGACGCAGTTCGGCCTGGTCGTTATGGATCCACAGGTAAACCGGCCGGGCTGCCTGGCCGGTGATCCATAACACATCCACGCCAGCACTGCGCAGTTCGGGGCCCACAAAGCCGCCCATGTTTGATTCGCCCCACAGCCCGGTCTGCGGTGAACGCGCGCACAGGCTGAAGCGCGCCGGGGTCGGCCCGCCAGCGCCTGTCAACGGGCCGGTAATGAACAGCAGCGGACTGCGCGGATCCAGCGGGTCGCGCGCCGGGTCGATTTCATCCCACAAAAGGCGCGCGGCCAGACCCGACCCGCCGACATACTCATGCACCCAGGCTGCAGGGATCTGCTCGCGGCTGATCTGGCCGTTTGAAAGATCGATTTTGAGCATGCGTCCAAACATTGTCACCTCTTTCACGAAATCGAACTGGAAAATGAAGGCATTGGTTCCACTAGCCTAAAAATCGATCTTCTTGCCGTCCCAGGCAGCCCGGAAGAGTGCGCGCAGGTCATCATCGCTGGCAACGCGCGTGGCCATGATGGTCTGGGTATCATTGAGGGCGTTATCGACCAGCAGCGGCAATTCGGCTTCGAGCGATTCGCGTGAAATGCCGGCTTCCTGCAGGGTGAGCGGTTGCCCCACCTGGCGTTCAAGGTCGCGCACAGCTATAACCAACTCAAAGGCTGCGGCGGTTTCATCGGCAGCGGGGAGTTCCAGAGCGCGGGCCAGTTCAGCGTAACGCGTGCCGCCCGCATTGGCACAGTATTCAATGGTGTAGGGTAAAAAGAGCGCCACCGCGCGTCCGTGCGGTACGTGCAGCGCCCCGCCCAATGCATGCCCCATGCCGTGTGCCAGCGCAGCCATCGAATTGCCAAAGCCCAACCCGGCCAGGGTGGCTGCATTGTGCATGTGTCCGCGCGCGTCCGGGTCGCCTGTCATGGAAACCGGCAGGTGCTTGAAGACCAGCCTCGCTGCGTGCAGGCATAATCCGTCGGTGAAATCGCTGGCATAGGTGCTGGTGAACCCTTCGATGGCATGGGTCAGCGCATCCAGGCCGGTGTCGGCGCACAGGCGCGGCGGCATGCCGCTCACCAGGGATGGATCGATGATGGCATAATCGGCGATGGCTTCACGGCTGCCGAGACCCAACTTGCGCCGCTCGACTGGGTCGGTGAGCACAATGGCCCAGGTTGCTTCGGAACCAGTACCGCTGGTGGTGGGAACGGCAGCAAAGCGCGCCTTCTTGCGGAGCCCGTAACTTTCGATCGGGTTGATTCCGTCGGCCTCCACATCCGGCCGTTCGTAAAGGATCCACATGCCTTTGGCGGCATCGATGACCGATCCCCCGCCCACGGCCACAATCCACTGCGGTGCAAAGTCCAGCATCTGGCGCGCGCCCTCGCGCACCGTGCCCAGGGATGGATCCGGCTCGACCGAATCGATGACCCTCACCTGCATGCCAGACAATTCAAGCGCTGCCAGTACCGGCGCGAGCAGCCCCAGGCGCACCAAGGTCGCGTCCGTCACTACACAGACCCGCTCACCCGGCAATGTGCCAAGGTGGCTGAGCGCGCCTTCACCGTAGACGATTTGCGGGCTTGAAAAATACCACATCGCCCCTCCTATTTAATTGTCAGAACCAAAGGATTTAAACGGGAAACTCGGTGGGAATGCGAGTGCAGGATTCAACCAGTTCCTTGGCTGCACGCACGTTCTTCATCACCATCACCATGTTGCCAGTCAACTTCAACTGCCCGGTCATCATGGCCTGCATCGGATCGAGTTGTTTGGTCATCACCCGTTTCCAGGTGGCAGCCGGGCCGGAAAGACGAAAAGCAGGCGTTTTTTCAGCTGGATCCGCCACCAAACAGGCATCCCGGCATTTGCCGTGCCAGAGGTCCATGTAGAGCACGGCTTTCTCGGTCAGGGTTCCGCCTGGATCAACGATGAAGTAGAAATCGCCTTCCCAGTTCTTGGCCGCTTCCAAATAAGCAGCGCTTTCATTGAGATCGTCCATCATTGCCTTTGCCCAGGCGTCGGTCGGGAATGTAATTGTCATGTAAGCCTCCTGTTGATGTATCAATTTAGCACAGATTTCGTTGGAAGGGTTGGATTTTGAGAGGGTAATATCCAAATGTATATCTATACGCATTGTTTTGGGGTGGTTTTTCAATCCAATTTTCGGTATGATGATCGTATGACTGCGATTATTCCAATTTTTCCGCTGCAAATGGTTTTGTTTCCAACCCAGTCGCTGCGCCTGCGCATTTTCGAACCTCGCTACCTGCGTATGATCAAACGCTGCCTGGAAGAAAACAAACCTTTCGGCGTAACACTAATCCGCGAGGGAATGGAAGCCTATGGCCCACTGCCCCTGCCCTACCCCTGCGGAACTACTGCCCGTATCAAAGATTTTGAAGAAACCCCCAAAGGGCAAATCGATATCTTTGCTCAAGCTGAAGAACGCTTCCGCATTACGAACCTTAAGCACGGTATGCCCTACCTGGTGGCGGAGGTTGAATGGATGCTGCTGCCTGTGCCTTTCGATTTCGATTCCCAAAGCGGGGTCAACGCATTGGAACCCTGGTTGGACGCATACTACAATCTCCTCCGGCAGATCACCCCCAACAGACCACCCCGCAAACCATTTATCGCGTCAAAGGACCGATTGGATTATTTTTACATGGCAGCCGGACTGCTGGAAGTGCCCCCCATTGAGAAACAGAAGCTGCTGGAACTGGCCTCGGCCGGCGATTTTACGGGCGAGCTGCTGCGGCTTTACCGCCGCGAGGTCAGCGTGCTGAAGAATACGTTTGATATTGCGCTGGAAACGGCAAAGAAATCAGCTGAGGATAATTAGGCAAGAAGCGTGAACCGTGAATGGTAAGCCTATATAAGGCGATCAGGCAGTTCACTTCAAAGCATCAGCTCAGGTCTCGTCCGCTTCGTCCTGCTCGTCCGGACCGAAATCGGGGGTGTACCAGCGCCCGGATTCGGGCAAATCGTGCGTTTTCTGATCCTCCGGGGTGAGCGGATCGTCCATGCGCACCAACAGGGTAATGCCGGCCGTGCGCACGCCGTTTTGCGTCATCATGCGCCGGACTTTGTAGCGCAGGAAGTAGAGCTGCACGGTCGGGTTGGCCAGGATATCCTTGACAGTGCGCACGCTCATGGCAGCGCGTTCGGCCAACTCGCCCATTTCGGTGTCGATCACGTTGCGCATCTCGCCGTTGAGCGGATTCCAGTAACACATGCTGCGGGCGGTCATGATCAGATGGAGGGCGGAATGACCCAGCAGCGGAGTCCAATGAGTCATGAAGTAATGCGTCACCACGCTGGCGCGTTCCGGTTGGATGACGGCGGCGCGCTTGTCGCCGTAGGCGCGCGCCAACGCCAGCTTGCGCGGTGAGGATGCACTGCTCTTGCGGTTTGCCTTGGGCAAAGCCGGCGTCTCTTCATCCAATTCAGTTAATGCGTCCGTTTCACCCTTTGACAACCCAGCTGCCTGCAGGTTGGAAGCATGCGCCAGACTGGAAACCACCAGTTTCAACTGGATCGGGCTGCCGTAGACGCCGCTAAGCTGACGCGTGATGGTGGTGCTGAAGCGCGATTCGGCCAGGTCGCGCGCATAGGTGGAGGCTGCCGCCAGCGTATAGGTGCCGTTGGAATAACCAGCCGGCTTCAACGGTTCCAGCCAGGTGGTGAAGGTCGCCCGTTCCACCTGCCCCTGAAGCTGTCCCAGCACCACCTGCCACGCCTCTTCGGGAGAGGGCGGTCGCAGGTTAACTTGCCTGGTTTGAACGGCTGAATCCATGCGGTTTCCTGCCGGAGAAACGCCCCGGCGGCGGGTCCTTACGTTCCCGAAGGCTCTTTCTTGTCCGGGGACGGGGCTGTTTTCCGAGTCAGCGCCCTCACCTGGCCTTCAAGAAAGTCAACGACCATCTGAAAATCTTCCTGGCGGATATCTTCCGAGCGGCTGACGCCCGACAGGCGGGTGATATCCATGTAAATGCCCGGGTAGGGCTTGGTAATGCCCTGTTCCTGCATCAGCGTACCGAGCGTGGCAACTGCCTGGCGGAGCTGGCCCAACTGTTCGGGGTTGAGGCGGACCTTGGGTCCGGCTACAGCCTCGATCCTGGTCATTTGCTTGCGTAAATCGCCGAAGGCGCCCCGGATCTGGGTCACCTTTTCTTCCTGCAATTTGCGCAGCTCAGCCAGCTCCGCTTCGACTTTTTTTGATATTTCCTCGGCAAAAATCTCCTGCTCGGCGACCATGCGTGCGACCGATTCGCGCAGGAAGTTGATTTCTCCGCGTTCACTGATGCCAAAGTGTTCGGCCAGCACCATGTGAGCTTCATCGAGGAAGGCGGTCAATAGATCGCGCGCCTCTTCATCCTGCACTCGTTCCAGTTCCACGCCGGTCAGGAAAAGCGGCACGGCGGAAGCCATCAGGCACAAGGCCGGTTGGGCGCCGCCCGCGGTATTCATCAGAATGGTGGCTGTGTAGGGTGCAAAATATCCCTGCTGGCGCGCCAGCCGTTTGCGCTGCGCGCGCGCATCCAGGCCAAAGGCATCGCACAGCGATCGCAGCGAGACGTATCCCTTGCCGTCCGCCAAGTCGGCCGTGGCAATTTGATGGCCGCGGAATTCCAGGCTGCGTTCGGACCTGGGTTTGAAAACGGGAGCTTCGAAAGGATTATCCAAAAATACCTCCAACTTCAGCGCAGCGGCAGCACAGCCGCCCGGGCATCCTGTTTCCAGGCTGCGTACTCTTCAGCCAGTTCGCGGTTTTCAAAGGCTGCCACAATTTTTCCATCGGGTAGCATCACCCCCCACCCCAGGTGTGCTCCGCGCCGGGCCGGCCGGTTGCGCTGCCCGGCCGCTGGACGAATTTCCAGATTTGCCGCGGCATTGTTGCGCCGGTTGCCGTCGCGGTGGGAAATGATGCTGCCGGCTTGCAGCGCGATTTCGCCAAAGGCTAAATAGGCCACCAGGCGGTGCACCGGCAAATGGTTGCGCGCCAAACTGACGGTGCAGTAACCTGAAGCGTCCACGCGGATCTTCAAAGCCTTCCCCCGTAAACCAATCACTTCGCCAGTTTCCAGGTCGGGTTTCACCTTTCCGCTGTCGATGAGCCGTTGGATGAGGAGCGAGGTGCTGGTCAGCATGGCATCCCTGCAAAATAGAGGGGGGCTGGTCCATCATGAACTTCCCCTTTAAGCAACGCTGGCGACGAATAATAACAGAACATTTTTTCTATTTATCATACACAATAAAACAAATTATGCAAGCCTTCCGGACAGAAGAATTGCATTGAATTTTCCGGAGGGAGCCGGTGCCAGGTGGGGTTTCTTGAAAGAACTGCATCGTTATTTCTTCCCTAAATCGGGGCGGTTATTGGTAGAAATTACTCGTTTCCGCCAGCCATGCGTTCGACCAGCTGCAGCAGGTTATCCACATTCGCGTCGTCTCCCAAGCGTGCCAGGCGGCCCGTGCAGATGCGGGTGAGAATGCCCACCGTTTCACCCACCGAGACTTTCCGGCCGAGCAGATTTGAAAGGCGGTCCTGCCAGCCTTCCAATTCATTGACTTCACCCTGCGAGAGGGTCAAACCGACTTTGTGGCGAGGGATGGGAGCCGGCGGACGGCCTGGCGGACGGGTATCGGGCTCGGCGAGGACCCGCCGGGCTTCGTAGAGTTGCACCCAGGCACTGCGGTTGGATGAATGGGAAGAGGAGCTCATGGTTTCGTCACCTCGCGTGCAATATCGATCGTGATTGTGGTGGCATCGCTCACCAGCATGGAATCGGTGGCCAGGGCGCAGAACCGGATCATTTCACGCGGCACACCCTGTGAAGCTTCGTAAAGCATCTCGAAGGCGTCATCGTCGATGAGCGGACTGTTGCGGCCAGCGACGCGCAGCCGGAAGAGTACCATCTGGAGGGAGGAGGAAAGGGTCAACGGAGGCAGCGCCAGCCGGACAAAGACCCGGGCATTGACAGCCTTGTTGGTTTCAAAAACTGCCGACATTTCAAGCTGCCCGAAGGCGATCACCTGGACAACTTTCGAGTCGTAGTCGAAATTGTAAAGGCGGTGAATGACTTCGAGCGCGTCCGGATCCATCAATTGGGCATCATCGAGTAAAATAATAACGTTGCGGCGCGCCGTGTACGCATCGGCCATCAGACGTTCGAGGCCTTCCATCTGGCGTTGAAAACTGCGCTGCGGCGGCACATTGAGCGCCATCGAGATCTGACGGGCGGCATCCATGGCGGACTTGAAGGCCGCGGTGTGGATGTAACAGATCAGCACGTTTTCTTCAGCGGCATAGACGTCGTAAAGCCGCCGGGCAAGCGAGCTTTTCCCCATACCCATATCGCCGGAAATGAGCGCCAGCCCGCGCCGCCGCGAAATGACCCCCTGGGCCTGACGGTAAACCGCCAGGTGTTCAGGACCCAGAAAGAGGAAGCGAGGGTCCGCTGAAAGCTTAAAAGGATCCTCTTTGAGACCCAGCCGTTCCAGGCGAGCCAGTCGCCATTCCTCGTCATTTGAAGTATTAAACATAAACCCTCCCACTCCATGGCCTATTAAAGCACAAAATAGTGGAAATTACAAGAAGTTATAGCAACTAATTAGGTTTGAGAGGTGAATTAGCGTAATTTGTTGAATTTCAAAGCGATTTATGCTAAACTAATATCAATAAAGCATTATATAACATGGTTCGTTGAAATTCAAGGCAGTCTGTCAGTAATCCGGTTATTTTTAAGTGAAGAGGGTGTCCATGGCGCTCACCATCACAGTGGCAAATGAAAAAGGCGGTGTAGGGAAGACAACCACGGCGGTCAATCTGGCAGCGGGGCTGGCGCTGCGCCTGGCCGACCGTCCCGGTGCTGCTGGCCGGGTGCTGCTGGTGGATATGGATCCACAGGGGCACGCACTGCTGGCGACGGCCTTTGGACAAAAACCCGTCCAGCCCGGCGATTCGCTGGCCAGCTTGTTGACCGAGACTCCCCCGCCCTCGGTGCAGCGCATGATCCAACGCTCCACCCATCACGAAAACCTTTTTTACATTCCCAGCCACCGGGCTGCCATGGTTGAAGCCGCCCGGGTGCTGCCGACTTTGATGGCCAATGAAACCCGCCTGGCGCGCGTTCTGGCGCCGTTGAGCGACCAGTATGCCTTTATCCTGATCGATACCCCGCCCAATACTGGCGATCTACTGGTCAATGCCCTGGTGGCTGGCGATTTGGTGCTGATTCCGGTCGAGACCAGCTACCTGGGCGTGACCGGCTTGCGCGAACTGGAGCGCACCATCGAACAGATTCAACTGCTCTTCCGCCCCGATTTGAAAATTCTGGGTTACCTGCCCACGCTATTCGAAGAACAACGCAGCGAAGCGCAGGAAATCCTGACGGAACTGGAAAAGCGTTACCGCGGTTACATTTTGCCGCCGGTGCACCGCTCCTCGGATCTGGCCTATGCCCATTCCAGCCACGTGGATGTGTTCACCTACAAGCCGCCGCGCCAGCGCCGCAGCGACCAGATTGCATCCAGCTCGCGCCCGACCCAGGAATATGCCCAACTGGTTGAATTGATCCTGAAACGATTGAATACGGGAGGCAGCCATGCCGCGTAAACGCTTCAATGCCTTTGATGACTTCCCGGCCAGCGAGGGTGAAAAGATCAAAATCGAACCCGCGGCAGAAGTGTCTGGCAAGCCATCTGAGCTGAACACTGTGGAACGCATTGAACGACTCAAACCGTCCCAAATGCTGCCGGACCGCTTTCAACCGCGTCGCCTGCTCCCCAGCCGGCTGCGGCAGGCCTTTTTCGCCGGCCAAATGGACTGCTATCAGGCGGCTGAAGGCTGGCTGGCCCTGGCGCATCACGACCCCGCTTACCGCGCCGAACTCGACCGGCTGCTGGCGATGGGGTCGTCCTTCGAGGAGCACGGGCAGATCAAAGCCATCACGGGCAGTTGGGCACCCGCCAGTGACGGCCGTTACATCTTCCTGATTGAAACCGGCGAGCGTCGTTTTTGGGCAGCCTGTTTGCAGAAGGTGCAACACAATTTACCCGATGAGCCGCTGCTGCGCGTGGAAGTGGTCAACCGGCCGACGCGCCAACGCCAGGTACTGGAAAACAGGCATGCCGAACCACCCTCCGCGGTGGGTCAGGCCTGCGAAGTGGCAGCACTCATCCTGGCCGAATTGGGCATTCAACCGGATCCCAACATAAGCGATGACTTCGAATATTTCCGCCTGGCCCGCTCGCAACGCATGCCGGCCGGCCTGTGGGACCGCATCATGCCGGTCATGCAGCTGACCCGTCCGCGCATGGTGCAGCTGCTCAATATTCTGCAACTGCCCACCCCACTGCTCGAACTGGCTGACCGTCACCGCCTGCCCGAACGGGTATTACGCGAGGTGCTGTCGCTGCAGCCGGGCCAGTGGGAACGCATGCTGCGCATCAGCATCCAAAACCAGCTCACCTCGGATGAAGTCAGCGAAGCGGCCGCATCCCAGACCGCCCAACCGGCCGCGGACCATACCGGTCCGGCAGCCCAACCCGACCCCGTATACAAAGCCGCCAGCGGCTTGCGCCGCTTTGCCAATACCATCACCGCGCTGGATGAGTTCTCCCAAACGCAGGCCCTGGATGAGATCGCGGACCGCCTGTTGGTTTCCGGCCAGGCTGAAGGGCTGCTGGTTTTTCTGGACGAACTCTCCCGCCTGATCACCGCCCGCCTGACGCGGCGATAACAGCATTTTGACCTAGATAAACGCCGCACATGTCATTATGTGCGGCGTTTAGATTCGTAACCGCGGTTACATTTTTGCACCGCTTGCAGCAGTGGCAAGGGTTCGTACGGTCGTTGGATGCCGAAAAGGGCAGGGGACCAGGTCAGGGACTTGTCAGTTGGGAGAAATACCTGCTGATCGTTTCATATTTTGACTCGTAAAATAAGGCTCAATATGGGGCAAAATTTGGCCTTAAAATCGTTTTTTCAACCGCCCGAATCAAACCCCGTGAATACGCGAAAACCGTATTATTTAGCTGTTTTAATCGTATAAGGGGCGACCTTTATAATATCTTAGTGTCGCCTCTTGATATTTATGGATAATTTAGGTATGATAAGAGGGGAGATGGAGCGATAACCGACCATGAAAAAAGACCGAAAAATCCCATTTATTTCTGCCGGCAGGCTGGAGAACCTTGAAACCTCCCAGGCGCAGGCCCACCGCAGCCCGCGCGAACAGGCGCGCCGCCAGCGTGAACGCGCGCGCATCCAGGCACGGCGCGAACAGCGCGTGACCTATGATCTGCCGCCTGTTCTCAGGCAGCGCGTTCAGTCACTGGGCGAGGAATTGCACATTCCGGCCAGCCAGCTGGCAGCACTGGCATTGGGACGCTTTCTCAATGACTATGCCAGTGGGGGAGTGGACCTGGGCGCCTACAAGCAGCCTTCACTCTCGCCGCGTTACGAGTGGAATTTGAAATTGCCCAACGACATCGTGCACGGCAAACGGCGGTCCTGAGGAGTGTATCTGCCGGGACGCTATCCCAAAAGAATTACGCACATCAACTGTGATGGCAGCTTTATCAATCGAAAAAATGAATATATATATTCTAAAGTTGTATTAAGTCATTAAAAAAGAGTCGTTAAAGAATCACGTGCAATTCCTGCACGCACAAGAAGTGCAATCTTTGCATCCTTTTGGCGTGCATTTTTTGCACCCTGAGCGGCCTTAAGGCAAAAAGCACCATCAGGCCAAGGGGCAAGCTTTGCAGCCTGGCCAACGGGCAATAAATGCCTGCTGGCGATCAGGTAATACTTGCATTCAGGCCAAAGGGCAAATTATGCATGCAGGAATACATAAATTTTGATATATGCGTATAGCTATTTCAATTGTTACGATTCCTTAACTATTCCACCGCTTGTACTTTCGTATTTATATGCTAGAATGATGTAACTATATAAATGGTAGTTCTTAGCCGTTTCGGGGATTAACACGGCATCCAGCATGACGTATTAATCAGGAATTCATCAATTTACTGTCGCTTTTCTCCTGCATCCCATTTTTAACGGATGCTTGCCGAATTGCATACTTGAATAGGGGTGGGATTGCTTCCCCTGGCAATCCCACCCCGTTGTTAAAACTCCACAACCGTTGGCAACCTGGCAGGCCAACCCGGGTATAATTGCTGCTGCAATCATTAAATAAAACTCAACGTTTTGAGGTGTTTATGCGCCGCCCCCTACTTTTCTTCTCTTTGTTGGTCCTGTTTTCACTGTTGTTGGCGGCTTGTTCCAGCCAAAAAAGTCAGGCGGCTGCCGCCGTCGAGGCTTACCTGCAGGCATTGGTCAATAAACAATCCGAGCAGCTTTCGACCCTGTCCTGCGCTGACTGGGAATCCAGTGCGCTGACCGAACTGGACGCTTTCCAGAACGTGGAAGCTCAACTGGTCGACCTCAGCTGCAAGGAAACTGGCAGCGACGGCGCCACCCGCCTGGTTACCTGTGGCGGAAAGATCACCGCCAGTTACAACGGCGAAACCCAGGATTTCCCGCTTGGAGAACGCGTTTACCAGGTGGTGGAAGAGGGCGGCGAGTGGCGCGTATGCGGCTACCAGTAAAAATCCTGCGGCGGCTCTTCAGTCGCGAGAATTTGCTGGCACTGCTGGTTTGCCTGATTCTGATTGCGCTGGTGATTTTCACCGCTGATTCGGCACCGCTGTGGATCTACCAGGGCTTCTAGCGTGGGTCTGACCCAGATCCTGGCGTTCATTGGTCTGGCTTTGCTGGCGCGGCTGGTTTTCCGCCCCGGCTGGTATGCGCGTGCCTGGGGATGGCTGCTGCTGGCCGCCTCTGCCCTGGCCATCTACTGGCTGCAGCCGGCCACCCGCATCCGCAATTTCGATTTTTATTTCCCCACCGCCACTTTGATTGTGACGGTGTTATGTTGGGCTGTGACCTCGCCGGTGGAAACCCGCCGCGCGCGTGAGAATTGGATCGCTGGCGGCGTTCTGGGCGGGGTGGTGCTGCTGGTTGCACTGACCCGCTACCTGGGGCCATCCGGTTTGCTGACGGCCAGCCGTCCGCCGCAGATTTTGCCCGTGTTGCTGCTGCTGGCCGCGGCCGCGGCTGCCGTCTTGTTGCTGGCGCGTTTTTCCCGGCCGGGTAAAATTGTCCTGGCCACCGGGATGGTGGTGTTGATTTTGATTTTCATCCTGCTCAAGACGCCCGCCCTGGCCCAGGCAACTGCCAGCTGGCTGCGCACCTGGATGGGGCAGGACCCCGCCCTGGCTCAATCCACCGATTTGCGCTGGCTTGGCTTTTCGTACATCGCCTTTCGCCTGATCCATACCCTGCGCGACCGCGCCACCTGCCGTCTGCCGGCGGTGACGCTGCGCGAATACCTGATTTACGCCATCTTCTTTCCCTCATTCACCGCCGGACCGATCGACCGGCTGGAACGCTTCCTCAAGGACTTGCGTGCGCCTGCACCGCTGCCCGCCGAAACCCTGGCGATGGCCGGCCGGCGGCTGCTGACCGGGTTGTTTCAGAAGTTCGTCGTGGCGGATGCCCTGGCCTTGGTCGCGTTGAATCCGGTTAATGCCGCCCAGACGGAGGCACCGGGCTGGTTGTGGCTGCTGCTGTTGGCCTATTCGCTGCAAATCTATTTCGATTTTGCCGGCTACAGCGATATCGCCATCGGGTTGGGCATGCTGCTGGGGGTGCGTCTGCCGGAAAACTTCAACCATCCTTACCGTAAACCCAGCCTGACCCAGTTTTGGAACAACTGGCATATGTCGCTGACGCAGTGGTTCCGCGCCTACTGCTTCAACCCGCTCACGCGCGCGCTGCGCTCCGGGGACCGTTTGCCGGCCTGGAGCATCGTGCTCGTCACCCAGCTGGCCACCATGCTCTTGATCGGGTTGTGGCACGGGGTGACGCCCGGTTTTGCGCTGTGGGGCTTATGGCATGGGGCGGGGTTGTTCGTCAACAACCGCTGGACGGATTGGATCAAACCGCGCGCTGCCGGTTTGACGGCCTCGCCGCTGCTGGCAAGAACACTGCCGCTGCTTTCCACCGCGTTCACCTTTGTGTATGTCAGCCTCGGCTGGGTATGGTTCGCCCTGCCGGATTCGACCCTGGCTGTTCATACATTCCTGCGCCTTTTCGGAATTGGATAGGGGAGGGGAGAGGATGAACCGCGAAGCGCGTACCCTGTTCAATGCTCTTTGGAAAGGCGTGATTCTTTTCCTGGCGATTAACCTGTTGTTTGCAGCGCTCCAGCCAGGCGCACTCAGCCGCATCAGCCTGTACAACAGTCTCTTCCCCGGGCGGGCACGGCTGCCCTTTGGCGAAAACATCCAGCGCTCCTACAACCTGTCGCTCTACGACCTGAACGCCATGTTTGCCTCGCTGGCCCTGGATAAAAACAAACCCCCGAATGAATATCGAGTACTGGTGATCGGCGACAGCTCGGTGTGGGGCACACTGCTTCACCCGGACGAAACGCTTTCCGGCCAGCTCAACGCGCTGCATCTGACCGCCTGCAATGGACGGGCTGTGGTAGCCTACAACCTGGGCTATCCGACCATGTCGCTGGCCAAGGATTTATTGTTGCTCGACCGCGCACGGGCCTACCAGCCGGATCTGATCCTCTGGCCGCTGACGTTGCAGTCGCTGCCGCTTTCGACTCAGCTCAATTCGCCCATCGTCGCCAACAATCAAGCTGAAGTGCGGGGGTTGATCGAGCGCTTTCACCTGAATCTGGACGCCAACGCCCTGACCGAACCAACATTCTGGCAGCGGACGCTCATCGTCCAGCGCCGCAACCTGGCAGATTATTTCCGCCTGCAGCTGCTGGCGCTGCCGTGGGCTGCCACCGGCATCGACCAGGATTACCCGCGCGATTACACCCCGGCTGCCCGCGATCTGGCAGCGGAGGCGGATTTTGACAGTCGTACCGGCCCTGACCTGCCGCCCGAATCGCTGTCCTGGGATGTGTTGCAGGCTGGCATGACCCTGGCAGGCAGTACGCCGGTGCTGCTGGTCAACGAACCGATCCTGATCAGTAGCGGCGCCAACGCCGCCGTACGATATAATTTCTTCTATCCGCGCTGGGCCTATGACAGCTACCGCGGCCAATTGGCCTTCCTGGCCTCGAAGAACCAATGGCACTACCTTGACCTGTGGGATGCCATCCCTGAGGCGCATTTTACCAATTCGGCGGTGCACCTCGACCCGCAAGGGGAGCGGATGCTTGCAGAAAAGATCGCGGCGGTGATGGAAACGGAATTCGGGCTGTGCCGATGAATAATCAAGCAAACCGGGTTGTATCGATAGAATTGTTTACGAAGATTCGATGGTTTAGCGCGCTTTTGACCCTTGCGATGTTGCTGGCGGCTTGTGCGGGGATTGGTCTGGGGGGACAATCGCCCGACCCGACAACGGCAACGGCCGAAAACAGGACAAGCGGTGGGCCGGCCGACCCGATGACGGCAACGGCCACACCTGGTACGGGCGACCAGCCGGTCGCCCCTACGGCGACGTCTGATACGGGCGACCGGCCTGTCCTACCTACGACCGCCCCTACGGCCGTGCCTGCCCGCGACCCGCTGCAATGGAAAAAGTGGCCGGTCATCCCTGACCTGACCGCCGGCGCGCGCGATATTTTTACGCGCGGACAGGCGCTTGGCAACGATTCATCCCGCTTTTCAAAGATCGGCGATTGCGAAACCTCGGCGGCCTGGTTCCTGGCCGATTTCGACGCCGGTCCGGAGCGCTATTCGCTGGGCGAATATGCCGCTCTCAGCAGCGTTATTGAGCATTTCAAGGGCTCCTTTGGCCGCACCAGCCTGGCGGCCCGCCCCGGGGCTACGGCTGCTTCGCTGCTGACACCGCTGTGGGCTGATCCCAAGCAGTGCAACGCCAGCGAGACCCCGCTCGATTGCGAATTGCGCCTGAATAAACCCGCATTTACCTTCCTGCTGGTGGGCAGCAACGATGTGCCGCACCGCGAGCGTTTCGAGGAAAACCTGCGCAAGGTGATCGAACGGACCATCGAACTGGGGGTGGTGCCCATCCTGGCCACCAAAGCGGACAACCTGGAGGGCGACGACAGCCTGAACGCCACCATGGCGCGCCTGGCGGTGGAATATGATCTGCCGCTGTGGAATTTCTGGGCGGCGGTCCAACCGCTGCCTGATCACGGCCTGCAGCCGGACGCGGTGCACCTGACCTGGGCTTCAAACCGATTTGACCAGCCTGACAACATGCGCCGCGCCTGGCCGGTGCGCAATCTAACCGCGTTGCAGACTCTGGCAGCGTTGTGGCAGGGCAGTAAAAACTAACTGCGTATAGTCGTGTTTTGATTTGGCTCGATTTTGATCCAGAATGGATCGTTTTCCGCTTCACGCCTCACGGTTCACTCAGTGGGCATTACCGCCTCCTCCATTTTCTGATATCATTCGTCCTTAACCATGGACGAACCTTTTACACTCCTATCCGGGCATATTGCCGCCCAATTTCTCAAGCAACCCAATCGAATCCTGCGCGGGGATGAACCTTTGCTCTCCTCCGGATTGATTGATTCATTCAACCTGGTCGATCTGGCGCTGTATGTTGAAGATACTTTCAATGTGCGTATCGATGACACCGAGCTGAATGCCGCAACATTTGATACGCTCGACCAGCTGGTCGCGCTGATCCAGACCCGCCGCGGCTGAAATGGCCACCTTCTCGCAACTGCTGGTCGAAAGGCTGCACAACCAACCCGAGGCCGTCGCTCTGGTGCTGCAGCGCGCCCGTCAACCCGACCTGGAAATAACCGTCAGCGGGTTGATGCGTGCTGCTGCTAGTTGGCAGCTCCAGCTGTCAAAAAACGGCGTCCAATCTGGCCAGGTGGTGCTGTTGATCCTGCAGCACGGAGCGGAACTGGTGGAAGCTTACTTTGGCTGTGTGCTGAACGGCAGCATTCCGGCCATCATGCCGTTCCTGACCGAGAAACTGCTGCCCGAACGCTATCGCGCGGAATTAGTTGCGCTGCTGCAGGTCACCCAACCGGCCGCGGTGATTACCTATCCCGAATTTGTAGAGGAGGTACGCGCCGCCGCCGCGCTGGGGCAGGGGGGTGAAGTACCTCGCATTCTGGTGGTGGACGGCACGCCGCTGCGCACGGTGACGGATTGGTTAAAGCTGCCCGGCCTGGCACGCCAGCCCGATGATATTGCCCTGCTGCAGCACTCCTCCGGCACCACCGGTTTGCAGAAAGGCGTGGCGCTTTCGCACCGCGCCGTTTTGCGCCAGCTCGAAGTCTACTCGCAGGCATTGCGGCTCGATCCGGCATCCGACGTGATTGTTTCCTGGTTGCCGCTGTATCACGATATGGGGCTGATCGCCTCCTTCCTGATGCCGCTACTGCTGGGCGTCAAACTGGTGTTGATGTCGCCCTTCGACTGGGTGCGCGCGCCCTACCGCCTGCTGCAAAGCATCTCAGCCTACCGGGGCACGCTTGCCTGGCTGCCCAACTTTGCCTACAACTTCTGCGCGCAGAAAATCCGCGACCGCGATCTGACAGGCGTCAACCTGGGCAGCCTGCGGGCGGTCATCAACTGCTCCGAACCCTGTCGGCCCGAGTCGCAGGACGCTTTCGCTGCGCGTTTTGCCGGTTTCGGCCTGCGCTCCGGGGTGTTGATGACCTGTTATGCCATGGCTGAAAATGTGTTCGCCGTGACTCAAAGCGGCCTAGGGGCTGAAGTCCATGTGGATGTGATCGACCGGGAAGCACTGCAGGTGGAGCGCCAAGCGCGCCCTTGCCTGGAAGAGGACGGTCGCCCGGCGCTGCGCATGCTCTCCAATGGGCGGCCACTGCCGAATGTGGCCGTGCGCATCGTGGATGCCGACGGCCGTGACCTGCCGGAACGCGCGGTCGGAGAGATTGTGCTGCGATCCGACTGCATGTTGAGCGGTTATTACAACCGTCCCGACGCCACCAGCCAGGCCTTCCTGCCGGGGGGCTGGTACCGCACCGGCGACCTGGGCTACCTGGCGGAGGGTGAGTTGTATGTCTCCGGCCGCATGAAGGATCTCATCATCGTGGGGGGCAAGAATATTTACCCGCAGGATATCGAATCGGCTGCCTCTCAGGTGGCGGGCGTGCATCCAGGGCGGGTGGTGGCCTTCGGACTGTTCGATGAGGTGACCGGCACCGAGGAAGTGGTGCTGGTGGCCGAGGTAGATGCCTCCGACCCGGCCGAACGCGATGCGCTGGCTGAGGCCGTCCGTCAGGCCGTAAACCGCAACACCGCCATCGCCCTGCGCCGGGTTCACCTGGTGGCGACCGGCTGGGTGATCAAGACCAGTTCGGGCAAGACGGCCCGCTCGGCGAACAAGGAAAGGTATGTCAATGAGTTGATGGGTTGATGCGTTCCGAGGCAAAAGGCCGGAAACCCTTACCCAACTCATTCATCTGCCAGTAAAATTCAATTGCAAGTCGAAGCGCCTCATAACTCAGAACCCAGAACTCATCACTTTTCATGCAACTCTTCTTCATCCGTCACGCTCAATCCGCCAATAACCTGCTGTGGGACCAGACCGGGGCCAACAAGGGCCGCAGTCACGATCCCGAGTTGACCGAGATGGGCATCCAGCAGGCAGCCTGTGTCGCGGCCTTTCTGCGCGACGGCGACCCGCTGGATGCGATGCAGACGTTAGGCGCGCTGCCATCCAAAGGTTTCGGCATCACGCATGTGTATAGCTCGCTGATGGTGCGCGCCGTGCAGACCGGTCACACCATTGCCGAACGGCTGGATTTGCCGCTCACCGGCTGGCCTGAAACGCACGAAGCTGGCGGCATCTACCTTGAGGATGAGGAGAGCGGGCTGCCGATTGGGCTTGCGGGCAACCCGCGTTCGTTTTTCGAGCGGCGTTTTCCGCGCCTGGTGCTGCCCGATTGGCTCGATGAAAATGGCTGGTGGAACCGCGATTACGAGGCCCGCGAAGAGCGGCCTGTGCGGGCGCGCCGCGTTCTGGCGCAGCTGCTCGAACGGCATGGCGGATCGAACGACCGGGTCGTCCTGGTCAGTCACGGCGCCTTTTACAACTACTTCATGACGGCGGTAACCGGGTTGGAAGGGAAACCCAACCTGTGGCTTTTGATGAACAATACCGCCATCTCGCGCGTTGGCTTCGAAGAAAACCCCGTTTTCTATTATCACAATCGCACCGACCATTTGCCGCGCCGCTGGATAACGTAACTAGCTGTTAGCGATTAGCTGTTAGCCATTGGCTTTTAGCCATTAGCTTTTGGCTGTTAGCGATTCGCTTTTCCAAATTGATCGATAGTATCTTGATCGACTAAAAAGAAAATACTGCTGCCGGAAACGGGAAATTTCCCACTTCAGGCAGCAGCTTTTTTTCTTCTGGCTAACTGCTAAAAGCTAACCGCTAACCGCTAACCGCTAAAAGCTAACCGCTAACTGCTTTCCTTCGGCTTGAATGCTTTACCGGGTTGCCACGGCGTGCCGACCGCCGGCAGCAGGAAGCGGTCGAGACCCCACCAGCCGGCCACTTTCCAGGCCAGGATGAGGAAAATGGCGATGATGAAGAGCAGCGGGTTGGTGCTGGCTGAACCGGCCATCATAAAATTCCAGTTCATAAAGCCGCCAAAGAAGGCGGCGATGCCGGTGAAGGCGCCCAGGATCAGCGCCACCCCGATCAAAAGCTCGCCCGCCACCACCAGCTTGGAAAACCAGGTATAAGTACCCGCATCGAGCAGGCTCTGGATGAAGCTCCGGTACCAGTCAAAGGCGATCAACGGGCGGCCAGGCGCTGCCGGGATGGCGACCGCGCGCTCCCAAAAACCCTTGAGCACCTCGCCGGTCTGCGTCCAACCAGCGTTGCTGAGTTTGCCCCAGCCGGATTCGAGCCAGTTGTAGCCCAGGTACACGCGCAGGATCAACCAGATCCAGGCAAAACGGGTATTGCCGAATAATTTCTCTGCCAGCGGGGGATCCGAAATCTGATAGCCCCGGGTAGGAGCCGATGTTGCGGACATGCTTGCCTCCTGATAACGAATAGGATCATTGGTCTATGTAAAAAGACAAATATTATCCGAATTATATGACGCTGAAAGATGAAAGTCAATCGGTTTTGATCTACTCAGTCGCTTTCACATCTGGAATTAATGCGAAGCGCTTGTCATTCGAAGGGCGCAGCAATCGTGTTATCATCAGGAAGAATCAGGGTAAAGAGGTAAAACCATGCTGCTTAAATCATTGCGCGAACAAGTGCTGGAAACCTGCCTGCAAATGCTGGCCGACGGTTTTTCAAATATTTCAGAAGGCAATGTTTCGGCGCGCGATCCCAAAAGCGGATTGATCGCCATTTCGCCGACGGCCATTCCCTATCTGGCGCTGCGTCCAAAGGATGTGTGCGTCATCGATTCAACCGGCAAGCAGGTCAAGGGCAAATGGCGTCCCACCAGCGAAATTGTGCTGCATACCGCCATCTATTCACGCCGCCCGGATGTGAACGCCGTGCTGCACACGCATGCTTCCTACGCCAACGTGTTCGCGGCCACGGGCCAGGCGCTGCCAGTGGTGTTGACCGAATCGGCCATGCTGCTGGGCGGTGAAGTGCCGGTGGCTGCCTACCGCACGCCCGGCAGCACGGAGTTGGCCGACGTCACGGCGGATGCGCTGGGCGCAGGTGCGGCGGTTTTGATGGCGCAGCATGGGCTGATCACGGTCGGTGACGACCTGGGCAGTGCCTATCTGGCGACGCTGGCCGTCGAGCAATGTGCCAGGGTGGTCTGCCTGGCGCGCGCCATGGATGCACCTCTCAATCTGCTGCCGCCGGAGGAAATCGCCGGCCTGCGCAGCGCCTACCTTGAAAATTACCACCCAATCAAAGCCTGATCCATCCTGAATAGGAGTGAAGCATGAACCGCAGGGTTACCCAGCCGGGCGCGGCCCAAACCGCGCCGCGGCCGGACCGCGGGGGGAGGTCCATCGTTCGAGTTGCCGTCTGGCTCGTGATCTTGACGCTGTTGCTCAGTGCCTGCGGCGCACAGGCTGCACCAAACCGAAATTCGATAGCGACCCTGTCCGGCGCAGCTGCAGTGACGGGTACGGCGCCCGGGCCGGAAGTCAAGGATACCCGCACGCCCTTCCCGACGCGTAAACCGCCCGCCGGCACCCATACCGCCACGCTGGATCCATCCGCCCAGCCCACCGAAGGCGTAACCGCCGCTGCGGGCACGCCAGTTGCCGGAGACGTGACTCTGACTTTTGGCAGCGCGCTCAACATCCGGCGCGGCCCCGGCCTGACCTACGACACCGTGGCGGCTTTCCAGGTGGGGCAGACTGCCCAGGCCAACGGCCGCGACAGCAAGGGCGAATGGCTGCAGGTGGAAGTGCCCAACTCGCCCGGCGTGTTTGGTTGGGTCTATTCCAAGGCAACCACCGTCAGTGTGGCCGGCGACCCGCTCTCACTGCCGGAAGCAACCTTTGGCGAGGCCGTACCGGCATACGTGCGCAACTGCACCAGCCACCAACTTTCCTTGCGCCCGGGCGAGCTGATTCTCGAACCGCTTTCAAAACAACCCGCCAACCGCATCCAGGTCAACCCCGGATTTTACGAGGTGGTCGATCTGACACTCAACGCCAAAAGCGTTATGACGATGTCGGTGACCGAGGGCAGCGAACTTGTTCTGACCAAGGACGGCAACGGGGTGAACTATACCTGCCCGCGTTAAGTGAGTCGCCTAATCCTGATGGCGGAGCCAGGATTGTGGCATAGATTAAAATCCGTAAACCGCATATCGCATACCGCATAACTCCTAACACCGACCTATTGACATCCATTTCATTTGAATATACAATTCACACAATGATACATTGATACAATTATTTACTTCTGGGGTAATTCTGCCTGACCTGTTCCTTTGACCAGTCCCGAATCATGCTGGTGAAGGATGCAGGTGCAGCGGAAGCGGTGTATAACTACCGTGGCGCGATTTTGCGCCGTATTTCACAAAGAGGGCGGCATGATTCAAACGGAAGGTTTGACCAAACAGTTCACCAAATCGAAAAAAGAGGCCCCGATCACCGCGGTCGATGATCTGACCTTGACCGTGGAGGAGGGCGAGGTTTTTGGTTTTCTCGGGCCGAACGGCGCCGGCAAGACCACCACCGTGCGCATGCTCACCAGCCTGATCGGCCCGACCCGCGGGCGCGCTTTCATCGACAAGCTTGAAATCGGCAAGGACGATCAAAAAATCCGAGGCCGGGTCGGCATTCTCACCGAAACGCCCGGCATGTACGAACGGCTGAGCGCCGAGCGCAACCTGACCATCTTTGCCCGCTTGTACGGCGTCAAGGACGTGCCAGGGCAGGTCGAGAAGTACCTGCGCATGCTGGGGCTGTTCGACCGCCGCTTCGACGAGGTGGGCAGTTTTTCGAAAGGCATGCGCCAGAAGCTGGCCATTGCCCGCGCGCTGCTGCACGAACCGCGCATTGTTTTCCTCGACGAACCAACCAGCGGACTCGATCCCGAGGCAGCCAAGCTGGTGCGCGACTTCATCGAAGAACTGAAAACGGAAGGCCGCACCATCTTCATCTGCACCCACAACCTGGATGAAGCCGACCGCCTGTGCGACCGCATCGGCATCTTCAAGACGCGCCTGATCACCACCGATTCGCCTGAAAACCTGCGCGAGAAATTGTTCGGGCGCAAGGTGGTTTTCCACCTGCAGGCCATGCTGCCGGGGCTGGTGGAACGGGTGCAAGCGCTGCCCGCCATCAAAAACGTGCAGGCGGTGGAAAACCGGCTGCTGGTGTCGCTGGATGATCCCGATGCGCAGAATCCGGCCATTGTGCGCACCCTGGTTGAGGGCGGGGCAGGGGTGCAGTTTGTTGGCGAGCTGCGCCATTCGTTGGAAGATATTTACCTGGAAATGATTCGGCAGGAGGAGGCGCAGTGATGGAGCGCATAAAGACGATTGTTGGAAAAGAATGGGCCGAGGTATTCAAAAACCGCATGGTCCTTTTCACCATCCTGTTCCTGCCGCTGCTCTTTACCGCAATGCCTTTGATCATGCTTGGCACCATGAGCGGCGCCGTGAGCGGGGCCGGCACCGATATGACCGATATGCCGGCTCAATTTACGCGCGCCTGCGTTGGCATGAGCGCCGGCGAATGCTTGCAGGCTTACCTGCTTAATCAGTTCATGATCCTGTTCATGATGATGCCGCTGATCATCCCGATCACCATTGCCGCTTATTCGGTGGTGGGCGAGAAAACCACCCGCAGTCTGGAACCCTTACTGGCAACCCCCATCACCACCGAGGAGTTGCTGTTCGGTAAGGGATTGGCGGCGGTCATCCCGGCCATTGTAGCCACCTGGCTGTGCTTTGGCCTGTTCCTGCTGCTGCTGCCGCTGGTGGGGGTGGGACCCGGCTTGTTTGCCTACATCACCGGGCCGACCTGGCTGCTGGCGGTGCTGGTGGCAGGCCCGCTGATGGCGGTGGCCGCGGTCAATTTTGCCCTGATTGTGTCATCGCGCGTCAACGATCCGCGCGTGGCCGAGCAGCTCTCCACCGTGATCATCGTTCCGCTGATGGCGGTGCTGTTTGCCCAGTTGGCCGGCGTGATCATTTTGAACGTTCCCAATATGATGATCGGAATCCTGATCCTGACCGTCGCGGATATCGCGCTGGTGTACCTGGGTGCGCGCCTGTTCCAGCGCGAGGTGATTTTGACCCGGTGGAAGTGAGAACGGTATACGGTATGCGGTATCCGGTATGCGGCAAGATATAGAATAGTGAGATGCAAGGATATGTTCTGGAGGAAAATCAATGACTAAAAGGCTGGCTACCATTTTCCTGTGCGTTGCGTTGTTGTTGGCGTTCGTCATTCCGGCGGCGGCGCAATCGGACAGCGAATATATTCTTAAAGTTAGCAAGGTGATGGGCACCAACCTGGGTTCCCAGATCAACGGCACCTTCAAGCTGGGCATCGACGGAAACCTGAACCAGGTGAAGTCGGTGGAATACCGCATCGATGGGCAGGCGATCGGAATCGTCAGCGAGGCGCCCTACACGCTGTTGTTCAAGACCACCACTTACCCGGCCGGCAGCCGCGCACTGAGCGCCGTGGTGAGTAAAACCGACGGCAGTACAGCCGAAACACCCCAGCGTACCTTTGTTTTCCTCTCGGGCGAGGAATCCGGCCAGGTGCTTGGCAAGGTGATCGTGCCAATTCTCGCCATTGTTTTTGGCGTGATGGCTGTGATGATGCTTTTACAGTTCGTAGTCATGCGCAACCGGCCGTTGGCACATATTGAGCCCGGCACGCCGCGCAATTACGGCCTCAAGGGCGGCACCATCTGCAAGAATTGCAGCCGTCCGTTTGCCTACCACTGGTGGGCGATTAATTTGCTGCCCACCGTGCGTTACGACCGCTGCGATTACTGCGGCAAGTGGGGCGTGCAGCGTTCCTATGGAATGGACGTGCTGCGCAAGGCCGAGCAATTGGAAGCCGATTTGGCCAGACCTTCCTCGCCAGTGCCTGAAAAGAGCGAAGAAGAGAAATTGAAAGAAATGATGGACCGCACGAAATATACGCAGTGAGAGCGAACGGTATCCGGTATTCGTTGATGCGGTACTGAGTCGCTGAGGCAATGCGGAAATCGTTTCATCAAACCGGGCGGCCGCTGGATCGCAGCGGTTGCCGCATCCTCTTCATCCTGATAACCTTGCCTACTCTTTAAGCCCCTCCTGCGAATTGTTATCTTGATATAATTTGTAAACAATTCGAAATATCTCACAAGATGGAGGCGTTGCATGGCAAAAGTGGTTGGCGGGATGACGATGTCGCTGGACGGACTCGTGAGCGACGCGCACGGCGGCCTGGATCAGCTGTACCTTGACCTGGCGGCGCTGGCCGCGTCGCAGGTGCTGCAGGAGGAGATCCGCACGACCGGGGCGATTGTGATGAGCCAGACGTCGTTCAACCTGGGCGACCCCGATTCATACGCCGACTCCTATGAATACCAGGTGCCGATTTCCGTGCTGACGCACCACCCGCCGGAGAAGATGCCCAAACAAAACGAGCGCCTGACGGTCACTTTCGTATCCGGCGAAATAGGGGCGGTCATCGCGCGGGCGAAGGCGACGGCAGGCGATAAGAACGTGCTCCTCATGGGCGTGAGCGTCAACCACCAGTGCTTGCGCGCCGGGCTGTGCGACGAGCTGCACTTCGGCGTTGTGCCAGTCCTGCTGGGCAGCGGGGCGCGTTTCTTCGACGGGTTGGATGTCTCCGGGCTGCGGCTGGAAAAGTTCCGTTCCTTCGAGGCCGGCAATCGGGCCGACCTGTGATACCGGGTGCTGAGATCGTAAGATTCCAGAAGGAAAAACCACGAATAAATATACGCGGTTATACTTTGTTTGAGTATAAAATGAAGCCTGCATGTGCAGTACTCACAATGCGATTCGTGTAGGGTGTGGTCAGTTTGTGTATAGACTGGATAGATGGGTAACAGACCGCACCCTACGGGAGGCTGCGCTGCGCTCTTTGAGCTGCGACAACTCCTTGCTAAAAATTTTTCAGTTCGTTGTCCGCTATTGTTCCGACGAGGCTGTTTCATTGCTTTGAAGTTGGATCTTCTTTAATTCCCTTCTGCCAAAAAAAAGAATGACCAATCCTGTGAAGGTGAAAATTGCTCCAAGGCATATCCCTATCATATTATTATCGGATCGCGATTCGCGGTATTCCTGCGGGGTAAGATAGCTGGAGGTTGCAGTTCTTATGCTATAAATTTGAATATAGCCATCGTCAACCTTGGTCTCGTCTGCAGAATCGATGGCGATATCAACAACCATTCCAGGGATGAGATCATTTTCAATCCTTTGCAGGTTTTCATCGGGAATTAAAAAGGTAGCGATCCCATAGCCATTTGAATTTTCGATCAACTTAATTTTCAAGTCAGGGTTATTCGTCCCAACAATTTTGATACTCTCTATTTCTCCCTGAATTTCGACAAGCTTGTCATCTGCATTGTTGAGTGCAATCAAAGATAATACCAAAGCATAAATGCCTATCCAAAGAAACACGCTCCGGGAAAAGTAAAAAAGGACATTTAACAACTTTCTTTCCCCGGCATCTGCTTGAGGATATTTAGCCTTGATCTCAAACGCGACAGGAATAACCAATATTACCAAAACGATGTAGCTTCCCATGAAAAGTAGAAACCCCACAAGGGCAACATAGCGCAGATCGTATGTTGATTGACCGAACGAAAGCATAATCAAAATGCCAAGAACAAGGGCCGTCAGAACATAAAAATAAGTCCGAAAAACTTTAGATTCCCTCATTAATGATTTCAAGATGGTTCCTTCCTGAATCAACGAATTGATGAATGCCGCATTACTTCTTCTTAAACACCATCATCCCGTCCGAACCGTAAATATCCGTGGGAATTTTCTTCACCAGCTCGTACTGCGCCTGGAAGCGCGGGTCGGGCAGCAAACCCAGCCGCCCGTAGACCTCGAGGATCACCACCCAATCGGGCCGCTGGTCGATGATCAGGTCGGGCGCGATGGCATAGTTGATGACGTAGTAGCGTTTATCCAGCGGGTAATATTTCAGCGCTTCGGCTGAGTTTAACCCGACTGTGTCGAGGATGCGGCCCGGGGTGTAATATCCCAGCACGCCCACATCGCCCGCAGCCAGCACCGAATTGGCGCTCATTTGCGGAGCCACAAAATCCGCGGCTTCACGGTATAACAGCTCCAGCTTGTACCAGGCCATCTCCGGCGCTGGGCGGTCGGGGCCGTGATCGGGGTGCAGTTGCCAATCGGTCAGAAGAAGAAGCGTCGGCAGAATTAACAGGATACAAAGGGCTATGCGGCGTTTTAAGGATGGTTGAGTGGATGAGTTCTGGGTTGATGCGTTCTGAGGATATAAAGAGGTGCCCTGCCTCATCGCCTCAGAACGCATTGACACATCACCCATTGCCTTTCGGCCCATCACCAGCGTCTCCACACCTGCCAGGATGCCAAAGAAATAGGCTGGCAGTGGCGGGGTGAGGTACCAGCGGAAAATGAGCGGATTGGGCAGTGCAAAAACCAGGAAGTACAGCCAGGGATAAACCAGCCAGGCCAGCAGGCGCGGCTCCAGCCGGTACAGGCGGCGCGCTCCGATCAGATATAAGAAGGGATAGAGCACCAGCCCCAGTCCCACCGCCAGTGCCGGACCCAGCAGGTGTTGTTCTAGGAAAGGCGTGGCGTAATGCTGGATCAGGCGGATGAGCGCATCGTTGGCTGAAAGCACGTAGGCGCCCATTTTGGCCTGCACCGAATGCGGTACCGGCGAACCAAAAAGCAGGGTTGCAACCGCAGCCCAGGCGAGGGTGGGGACGAGGAAAGCCAGCAGTTCCTTGAGGCTGAGCGGTTCATCCGTTTTGCGCAGCGCGCGCACCAGGCGGTCGAGGATCATCGGTGCCACTAGCAGAACGGCGTCCGGGCGGGTGAGAATCGCCAGTGCGCCTAACAGTCCGGTCAGGTTGCGGCGGCGTTCAGCATAGGCCAGCGCCAGCGCCGTCAGCAGAAAAACGTACAGGGATGTTTCAAGCCCGCCAATGGAAAATGTGACGCTGTAAGGGGCGATGGACCACACCAGCGCGGCCGCATAGCCGGTCCAACCAACGCCATCTGCTTTTTTACCCAGGTAAATACCCAAACGGATCAGCAGGTAGCAGGTGGCTGCATCGGCCAGTGCGTTGAACAGCCAGGCGTTGGCTGGAAAATTGGCATTTTTCCCGCCTGTTAGCGCTCCGATGGCGGCCATACTGAAGGCATACAACGGGGTGGTGGTTCCCAGCACCGGCTGGTCGGGGTTGTAGACGAACCCTTCGCCGGCCAGCAGGTTGCGGGCATAGCGGAAGGTGATGTAGGAATCGTCAATGGTGCGCGGCCCCGGGATCAGCCGGGCAGCCAGGGCAAGCAAAACGATGAAGACGGTGAGCAGCGTGGCGGGGGAGGGTTTGCGCATTAATAAGTGTGAATGGTGAATGATGAATGCTGAATGAAGCGAATTGCTGATTGCTGATTTCTGATCGCTGATTGAAAAATCGCGGGCACGGCGAGGCCTATTTTGGTGGAGTTGCCCATATGTATTGCCGTGCCCCTACGCCTTTCTACAAATTTTCTCTCTCCTTTTCACCAGATCATTCTCAGTGATCTCTGAGTCTCTATGGTTATTTTTCTTTTTTCTTCTCCGTGGACTCCGTGCCTCCGTGGTGAATTTTCTCTTCAAGTTTAGTCGCAAACCGCGCTTCGTCGATGATGAAGCGTTCGTGTTCGCCTTCGCCGATTTTTTCAATGTCGTCCCAGGCTTCCACCTTGAAACGCAGCCGGCGGCGGTCAACCTCGATCAATTCGCTGCGGAAGCGCACCTGCAAGCCGACCGGCGTGGCGGCCAGGTGGCGCACGTTGACCAGCGTGCCAACCGTCGTTTGCCCTGGCTCCAGGAAAGGCAGCACCGATTGATGGGCAGTCCGTTCAAGAAAGCCGATCATGCGCGGGGTGGAAAGCACGGGCGGCAGCGTTTCGCCGCCGGATTGACGCGCCGTGTCGGAGGGTTGCACGAGCAGCGTCATTTCATTCGTGAGGCCAGGTTCAAGGGGCATGCGGGAGCTCCTTCAGAAAAGATATGCATCTATTGTATCGTAACGCAGGAAAAAGCTGCGGGGAGAGCTTGGCATTTGAGGATCCGGTATTAGGTATTCGTTGATTCGGTTTTCGGAAATCTCTACCAACGAATACCTCATACCGCATACCGCATACCTTCCCGCCATTTTTGCTACAATGGGGTCAGCGAGGTGGCTTATGGGTACAGATAATGGCATTTTAACGGTGGTGAAATTCAACGACGCGCTCAATGC
>CAZHYQ010000020.1:0-44297 GCA_964536805.1 uncultured Longilinea sp. | reverse complement strand
AGCTGCCGGAAGGCGTGGAAATGGTCATGCCGGGCGACAACGTGATCATGACGGTGGAACTGATCGTGAATGTCGCGTTGGAGCAGGGCTCGAAGTTCGCCATCCGCGAAGGCGGTCTGACCGTCGGCGCTGGCGTCATCACCAAGATTTTGGACTAAGTTTTCGATAAGAAGGAGAATCGGTCCATTGCAAGCGGGCCGAGATGAATAACCATGGCTTCAAAGAAGAAAGACGTCCGCCCAGTGATCACTCTGGCATGCTCTGAATGCAAAGAGCGCAATTACACCTCTGAGAAAAACCGCCGCAACGATCCAGGGCGCATGGAACTTCAGAAGTATTGTCCCCGGTGCCGCAAGCACACCGCACACCGGGAGACCAAGTAGACAAACATGAGGCAGCGGGTGCAGGTTGTGAACGGTGTGGCCTGCACCACGCTTCCTTAGAGGCCAGTAGCTCAATTGGCAGAGCGCCTGTCTCCAAAACAGGAGGTTGTGGGTTCGATTCCTGCCTGGCCTGCCTCACCCCTGGCGACGCCGTCCAAAGAGGCGGCGTTTTAGCCGTAAAAGGAGCGATGTGTGGCAGAAAAGACTGAAAAAGCTAAGGAAATGACGAAGGTGGCCGTCAAGGCGCCTGAAAAGTCAAAACAGATAGTCAAGGCCGCCGCCAAGACCCCGGAGAAAGCCAAACAAGGCGAAAAGAAGAATCTCCTGGTGCGCATCAAAAAGTGGTGGCGCGAAACTTTGGGTGAGCTGAATAAGGTCACCTGGCCGACGCCGCAGGAAGCCTGGCGCCTGACGAAAATCGTACTGGCCGTGATGGCAGGTATGGCCATCGTATTGGGCCTGCTCGATCTGCTGTTCTCCTTCTTGGTCGGTCTCATTCTGGCCTAGGCATTTTCTGACCAGCATCGCAAGAGAAGAGGAGCGTAAATGGACGCGCAGGATGATATGAAAAACAAACCGATGCCCCCCGAGCAGCCTGAACCGGCTGACTCTGGCGACGCGTCTGCAAACCCCGCTTCCTCCCCTGAGCAGACGTCTGAAACCGCTAGCGAGGAACGCGCCTGGTACGTGATCCATTGTTATTCTGGATACGAGAACAAGGTGCGCTATAACCTTGAACAGCGCATTGAAACCATGGGCATGAAAGACAGAATTTACGATGTCGTCATTCCCACGCAGGAAGAAATCGAAGTCAAAGACGGCAAACGCCGCACGGTCGAGCGCCACGTCTTCCCCGGTTACGTACTTGTCAACATGGTGCTGTCCGAGGAATCGTGGTATGTGGTGCGCAACACCCCTGGCGTGACCGGTTTTGTGGGCATGGGCAACAACCCGACCGCGCTGCGGCCGGATGAAGTCTCGTCCATTCTGCGCCGCATGGAAGCTGAAGCGCCGCACGTCAAAGTCACCTACAAAGTGGGCGAGCGTGTGCGCATTATCGACGGCCCATTCAACGATTTCCGCGGCACCGTGGCCGAAATTGACATGGAACGCACCAAGGTGCGCGTCATGGTCAATTTCTTTGGCCGCGAAACGCCTGTAGAACTGGATTTCTTACAGGTAGAAAAATCATAAGTAAAACCAGTCCCTCCATTGGAGGCCTGATTTTGTGGGAGGGTGCTCCCCTTATCACCCGCTATCACCACGAAGGAGAAAAGCTGTGGCAAAGAAACTGAAGGCAGTTGTACGGTTGCAATTGGTGGCCGGTAAAGCAAATCCCGCGCCGCCCGTCGGCCCTGCCCTGGCTGGGCATGGCATCAATATTATGGCATTCTGCAAGGATTACAACGCCCGCACGCAAGCGCGCACCGGCGAAGTGCTCCCTGCTGAAATCTCCATCTATACCGATGGCTCGTTTACCTTCATCCTCAAATCGCCGCCCGCTTCGGTTCTGCTGAAGAAGGCCGCCGGGGTTGAAAAGGGTTCCGCCGTGCCCAACCGCGATAAGGTTGGCAAGGTCACCCGTGCCCAGATCCGCGAAATCGCCGAGATCAAGATGAAAGACACCAACGCCGTGGAAATTGAAGACGCAATGCGGCAGGTGGAAGGTACCGCCCGCAACATGGGCATCACGGTCGTAGATTAAGAGCTGGTGGGAGGGCAGGTCAGACTGCCCGGTAGAACCACTAAGGAGTACAGATGGCTAAACACGGTAAGAAATACATGGCTGCGCAGGCGAAAATCGATCCTGCCGTCAAATATAACCCGAAAGATGCACTGGCCCTGGTAAAGGATACCACCGTCACCAAGTTCGATTCGACTGTGGAAGTTCACATGCGCATGGGCCTCGATCCGCGCCAGGCTGACCAGATGGTACGCGACGTGGTTGTGCTGCCCAATGGCCTTGGCAAAACTGTGCGCGTGTTGGTTTTCGCACAAGGCGAAGGTGCAACTCTGGCCCAGAAGGGCGGAGCTGACTATGTGGCCGACACCGACGAATGGATCACCAAGATTCAAGGTGGCTGGACCGATTTCGATGTAGCCATCGCCACGCCCGATATGATGGGCAAGGCGGGCCGCCTGGGCCGCGTGCTGGGTCCCCGCGGTTTGATGCCGAACCCCAAGGCTGGCACGGTTGTGCCCGCTGAAGATCTGCCGCGCGTCATTGAAGAAGCCAAAGCCGGCCGCGTCGAGTTCCGCCTGGACAAGACCGCCAACATCCATGTTCCGATCGGCAAGGCTTCCTTTACCGCTGAAAAGCTGGTGGAAAACTTCGCCGCGCTGATGGAAGCGATCAAGAAGGCGCGTCCCTCGGCTGCCAAGGGTTCCTACATCAAGAGCATTACCATCACCACCACTATGGGCCCCGGCGTGCACCTGGATATCAACCAGGCGCAGGTAATGTCGGTCAAAGAGTAATTTGGCATATCGAGCTTAGGGCACAGGTACCTGAACCAGGCGCCTGCGCCCGCTGCTCTGGATGTTTTTGGGCAGGCGTGGTATAATCCTGCCGTTGACAACCGAAAAGCTGGTTTCGCCGTAGACAGCCGGTGCCTGATTTTCAGGCTTAATTTCCTGCTCAGGTGAAGACAAGTGAGAATTCACAACCCTGGTTCCCCTTGGGGTCGAAAGTCTTTGCCTGGCAGACGCAAGGCAAAGACTTTTTTTAATCTGCCGCGGAAGGAGGTGAATTCTCGTTGGCATTCTCAAAGAAACATAAGCAAACATTACTAGCCCAGTATGAAGAATGGGCAAGCAAAAGCCAGGCAATCTTCGTCCTTTCCTACAATAAAATGACGGTGAAGGATGTCGATACGCTGCGCAATAAAGTGCGCGAAGCTGGCGGCGAACTGCACGTCACCAAGAATACCCTGATGGGTTTGGCGCTTGATAAAACCGGTACCCCGCACGGCGAACTGCTGGAAGGCAGCAGCCTGATGGGTTTTGCCATGGCCGATGCCGCTGCGCTTGCCAAAGTGCTGAGCGACGCGACCGTCAAGTCAGAAATCTTCGCCATGAAAGGTGGATACCTGGACGGGCAGCCCATTACTGCCAAACAGGTGAAATCCCTGGCCGAACTGCCGCCCCTGCCGATCATGCGCGCTCAACTTTTGGGCGTTATCTCGGCTCCGGCGACCAAGCTGGTCCGCACCCTGGTCGAACCCGCCCGCTCAATGGCTGGCGTTCTCAAGGCTTATTCTGAAAAAGAGGCGGCTCCGGCTGCCTGAACCGGTCATTACCGGATATTGAAACCGACATACTACAATCGCATTTAGATTTTGAAGGAGATTTTTACAATGGCTGACCTGGAAAAATTGGTTGCTGCACTGAGCGAGCTCACCGTATTGGAAGCCGCTGACCTCGTCAAGAAACTCGAAGAGAAGTGGGGCGTTTCCGCCGCCGCTCCTGTTGCCGCCGTCGCCGCCGTTGCTGCTGGCGCTGCCGCTGCCGAGCCCGTTGAAGAGAAAACCGAATTCGACGTCGTCCTCAAGGACGCCGGCCCCAAGAAGATCGAAACCATCAAGGTGATCCGCCAGTTGACCAACCTCGGTCTGGTGGAAGCCAAGACCATGGCCGAGACCGCTGGCGCCAAGGTTCTGACTGGTGTTGGCAAAGCCGCCGCTGCGGATGCCAAAGCCAAGCTCGAGACCGCCGGCGCAGTCGTCGAAGTCGCGTAATTTCGATTTCACGCACGCAAAAAAGCAACCTGGAATTTTTTCAGGCTGCTTTTTGATTCAGCAGGAGGGTGGTGGGTATTTGTTAATTCGTGAGGCGTGAGACGTGAACCGTGAAGCGGAAAGCCAGAGACTTGTGAGAGAATGGTGCTTATTGGTGAAAACAAAGACCTCAAAGGCTGATTGAAACCTTCGAGGTCTGAATGACTTGATGATTGGTGCGATTAAAGTGCGGTTTGCACCTGGCGAATGACCATGACCACCTTGCCCATGATGCGCAGTGAGGCCGGGTTATCCACATAAATGGGACCCATGGTGGGGTTGGCCGGCTGCAGGCGGATGCGGTCGTTTTCTTTGAAGAAATACTTCAAGGTGGTCTCGTCGCGGTCGTCCAACCACACAGCCACCATATCGCCATTGCTGGCTTCCAGGGCGGGTTTCATGATGACGATGTCGCCGTCGTTGATCATGGCGTCGATCATCGATTCGCCCTGGACTTCAAGGGCGAACAATTCAGACGGTTTATCGCGGGCCGGCAGCATGCTGCGCGCCATTTCGACGCTCGATTCGGAGTCAAAGTAGGCCAGGTCGGAAGTGGGCATGGGAATTGGCGCGCTGGCAACAATGCGGCCCATGATTGGAATTTGAATCAGGTCGCTGATCGAACTGGCCACCTTGCGCATGGCACCGCCAACCTTTGTCGCCATGCCGGCGTACAGCGGCTTCACCACGCGGATGCTGCGCGATACGCGCCCTTCACGGGTGATGTAACCCATTTGCTCGAGTTGGTTGAGGTAGTAATCGACCAGCGAGGTGGATTTGACGGTGATGTGATCGCCAATCTGACGGATGGAGGGGGAGTAGCCATTTTGCTCCTGGAACGCCGTCAAAAACTCCATGATCCGGCGGTGCCGGTCGCTTAATCCTTCGCTTCTTCGCGCCATGTTCTACCTCCTCTGCCTGCCGTGCAATTATCGTTCATTTGTGCTATGCGTATAATAACACGAAAATACGTTCTATGTCAAGCACCAATCTTTGATACAAATCCCTATGGATTGAGCTGAAAACGCAACCCCTTTTCCAAAGGATTACGGAAAAACGCCGGTTTGTTAAGATAATCGGACGAAAAGTGAATGTTGACAACTTATTTTTGTAAACTATAATAATTACGATCGAAAATGTCAAATATTATTGTTTGAAAGTGGAGGCAATGGTATGGCTAAAGATCCTGTCTTGACCAAGTATCAGGATATCTCCTGTTGTCCTGACCTTGACACGGCGCCGATCTGTGATGTGATTGACCTTCGCCGTCACCTGGTCTTTCCGACCTCGGTGCGCACCGAGCAAGGTCAGATGGTCCAGGTGGAGGTGATTTTCCACACGCGCTTCACCCGCTGCCCGGGTCCCTTGGCGTTGGGCGAAATTGCATACACTACCACGCTGCTGCCGGGCGAGAAAGTCCGCCTGGCCAGCACCGACCGGCACAGCCGCTTCAGCTTCGACAGCGAATCCAAGCTGAGCTACCGCAGCGAACAAATTTCCTCTGAACAATACCGCATGCGCTCCCTGCGGGCTTTCATGTCTGATCAAAATGTTGAGGACAGCGGCGGGGATCATTATTCGGAACAGGGCAAATGGGATTTTCACGGCGATGCCAGCGGGTCGCTGGGGTTCCTTTCAGCCAGTGCTGAAACGAATGCCAAGGGCAGCCACAGCGCGTCCTCGTCGCGCGATTATTTACACCAGCACCGCGCCCACGCGGAAATGTCGGATAACCAATCGGTGGAAGCCACGCGCATGGCGCATTCGATTTCCATCGGCGAGGTATCGACCCGTACCCACAGCGAAGGGGAATCCGACGATCACTTTGAATCTTCATCGCGCGAATTCAAAAATCCCAATGCCTGTCACGCCATCACCTTCCTGTTTTACCGCATCAACAAGACCGAGACGATGAAATTCGAACTGGTCAGCATTGAGCGGCGCGTGCTCGATCCCGTGGCGCCGCTGCCCCAACCGGGCAACCCGTTCCGCGGGGTCGGCCAGGTTGCCACCGTACCGCAGGAAGTGCCGGCCACGGCAAGCAAACGGCTGGACCTGCAGCAGGCGGCCATCAACAGCGAGACGCAGTTGCGGGCGGTAGCCGTTGCGCCTTCGACGCCGCAAGTCTCGCTCTCGCGCGCGGCCAGTTTCAGCCCCGTTTTTGCGGCCACGGCGGTCGCCCCAATTGCCATCCAATTGCCGGTGGCGGATGATCTGCGCGCCAAGGCGCTGGCCGAAGTGGATGCAAAACTGGTTCGCCAGCGTCTGATCGACAAGCCGGGCGGGGTGGTTTCAAAAGAAATCAAAGTGGAAATCGATTACGAACGCCAGACTTCCGTCCCGACGCCGGGTGTGATTGTGAAGAGCTGCCTGGATGATTGCAACATCTGCGAGGAAGAGGTCCAGACGCGTGAAAAGCTGGAATTGACCCGGTTGGACCTGGAAAACAAGCTGTTGGCCAAGCAGATCGATCTGCTGGAGAAATCGCAGGAATATCGCTGTTGCCCGGTGGAAGAGGGAGCCGAAAGTTAACCCCCCAGGGTATGCTTGATGAACGGTGGCGTCGGATGTATCCGGCGCCACTTTTTTTATCTCAACCTCGAATTTGCCTGATAAGGAAGGGGAGATGCCCCTTTCTAAATGCCACAAAAACGAGTGTAATAATATTTTTTTGAAAATTGTCACTTGGATTCCTCGCTGATTTTCGATAAACTGTGTTGTATAATTAGTCGTCAGACAACTGACTTTTCGCAATTATTCCAGCGGCCAGCTTATTCCCGCCCTTCTACACCTCTTGACGCACTAAATTGCATACGTCGGCAGTACCTGTAGATCGTTATCCCCTCGGACAGTTCGAAAGGATACCTGTTCATTCATGGCAGATCGCGTGGGTATGAAACGAGCTTTAAACCGGACCATCGAGGCGCTGCTGCCATTGCTGGCTGTTCCGGTGGCATTTTTAATTGGCGCCATCATGCTGGCAGTGCTGGGTGCCAACCCTTTGGAAGCCTATGGTGCTTTGCTCAAGGGCGGGTTTGGCGATGTTTCGGGCATTACCCAAACGCTGGTCAAGGCGACGCCGTTGTTGCTGGTGGGGTTGGGGGTTTGCATTGCGTTTCGCGGCGGGGTGATCAATATTGGCGGCGAAGGCCAGATCATCATCGGCGCGCTGGCTGCCACGGCTGTGGCGGTGGGCTTCAAGGAATTGCCCGGCTTCGTGCTGCTGCCGGCTTCCATGATCGCCGGTACGCTGGCCGGCGCCCTTTGGGGCGGCATTCCGGGCGTGCTCAAGGCCCGCCTAGGCGTCAATGAAATATTAAGCACCGTGATGATGAATGCTATCGCGGTGCAATTTTCCAATTACATGCTGCGCGGGCCGATGATCGACCCGAAGGAGATCGAAGCGGGCACGCGCATCGCGCAGTCGGCGCTGCTGCCGCGCTCGGTCTGGCTGGCGCGCCTGGTGCCGCAAACCCTGCTGCATTCCGGCGCCATCCTGGCCGTCATTCTGGCGGTGCTGGTGTACATCTTCCTGTGGCGCACCACCATCGGCTACCGCATCCGCGCGGTCGGTCTCAACATCAATGCCGCCAAATATGCCGGCATCAATGTTCCGCTCTACCAGGCATTGGCGCTCGTCCTGGGCGGGGCATTTGCCGGGCTGGCCGGTTCGATCGAGGTCATGGGGGTGCAGCACCGCATGATGGAAAACCTGGCCAGCGGGTACGGATTTTCGGGCATTGTGGCCGCCTTGTTCGGCAGTTTGCACCCGCTCGGCGCCATTCCGGCCTCGGTCCTGTTCGGCGGCCTGCTGGTGGGTGCAGATAAAATGCAGCGCGCTGTGCAGGTGCCCTCTTCGCTGATTGATACCCTGCTGGGTTTGATCGTGTTGTTTGTGGTTGGCAGCCAGATCTGGTCGCGCGTACGCGCCCGCCGGAGGGAAACCCGTGGCTGAGTTATTTACCCTTCCGGTGTTGATTGGCATTCTCTATTCGGGCATCCGCCTGGCGACTCCTTATTTATTTGCGGCCATCGGCGAGACCTTTGCCCAGCGCTCGGGCGTGTTGAACCTGGGCGTCGACGGTATTATGCTGATGGGCGCTTTCAGCGGTTTTTACGTCGGCATGAAGACCGGCAGTCCCTGGTTGGGGTTGCTGGCAGCTGCCATGGTTGGCATACTCATGGGGCTGCTGATGTCGGTCATCAGCATCACGCTGCAGGCTGAGCAGGGCATCAGCGGCATTGGACTGCAATTGTTCGGCCTGGGGCTTTCCTCCCTGCTGTTTAAAACCACCATGGGCGGGGTCGAGTCGATCGAAGGATTCAAACCCATCCGCATCCCGCTGCTGGCCGACATTCCCTACGTCGGCGAGGCGATCTTCAACCACAATATATTGGTGTACGCCGCCTTCCTTCTGGTGCCGCTGGCAGCCTGGGTGCTCAATAAAACCACACTCGGCTTGAAAATCCGCGCAGTGGGGCAAAACCCGCAAGCCGCCGATACGCTGGGCGTCAACGTGATCCGGGTGCGCTATTTTTGCGTGTGCCTGGGCGGTATGCTGGCCGGCATCGCGGGAGCCTCCCTCTCGATCGCCTTGATTAATTTGTTCCAGGAAAACATGACCAACGGCATGGGCTTCATCGCCGTGGCGCTGGTTTATTTTGGCGGCTGGCGGCCGTGGGGTGTGATGGGCGGCGCGCTGTTGTTCAGCTTTGTCAATGCCTTCCAGTTGTGGATCCAGGTTAAGGGCATCAACATCCCATCCGACTTTGCCATCATGATGCCGTATGTGCTCACCATTTTGGCGCTGGCATTTGCCACCAAACGTGCGCAACAGCCAGCTGCTCTCACCAAACCGTATGAACGCGGTGAAAACTAACCCCAAGGAGGAAGAGAAGTCAATTAATGGTCTGGCAATGCTCAACCTGTACGTCTGACTATCCGTTTTATAACCATTTGATGGAGGAGAACCAATGAAATTCAAGCTTTTCCGTGTTTTGGCGTTGTTCATCCTGGTGGCGGTTGTTGCCGCCGGTTGCGCCCCCGCCGCGGCCACCCAGGCCCCCAGCACTGTTTTCAAAGTCGCCATCGTCATGCCCAGCTCGATCACTGATATGGCCTTCAGCCAATCCATGTTCGAGGGTTTGAAGAAGGTCCAGACTGAAATGGGCGGCGAAAAGGCGATGGAAATTGCCTATTCGGAAAACATGTTCAAAGTTCCCGATGCGGCCGCAGCCATCCGCGATTATGCCAGCAAGGGCTATAACCTGGTGATTGCGCACGGTTCGCAATACGGCACATCGCTCCAGCAAATTGCCCCTGATTTTCCGAAGACCGCTTTTGCGTGGGGAACCTCGTTGGACACCTTCCAGGCTGATGGCATCACCAATGTATTTGCCTACCAGGCTGAAGCCCAACAGGGCGGTTATGTGCTTGGAACAGTCGCTGCGTTGATGTCGAAGAGCGGCATCATCGGCGAAACCGGCCCAGTGGACGCTGGCGATGCCAAGCTGTACATCGAAGGTTTCCAGAAGGGCGCTCTGGCTGCCAAACCAGATGCCAAGGTCAGCGTGACCTTCACCGGTTCCTTCTCGGATGTTTCCCTGATGGCCACCGCCGCTGAAACCCACATCGCCGCCGGCGCCGACATGCTCACCGGCTCCTCGCAGTCGGTGGTGGGCGCGATTGGCGTTGCCAAGGACAAAGGCGCTTTCTGGTTCGGCACCCAGTGGGATCAGACCAGCCTGGCCCCGACGGCCGTCATTGCCAGCCAGGTGTATGACTGGACCGGCATTATCAAAGACATGATCGCCACCGTCAAGGCTGGCGTCATGGGCGGCAAAGCTTACACCCTGACCTTCAAGAACGCCGGTCTGGTGATTGCTTACAACTCAGCCATCACGGTTCCGGCCGAGGTGAAGGCTGCCGCGGATGCCGCCATTGCCGGCATCAATGACGGAACAATCGTTCCCTAACCTTTAAACTGTTTTCCTCCCTGCCCTGAAACCTGTTTTTCAAGGTTTCAGGGCAGGGCCAAATCGACAGACCCGCGAAGGATTCACCCGTAATGCCGGGCGTCGAGAACCGTTATTGGATCAGGTGCCATGACCCGTTATTTACCGACCGGACGACCCATCATCGAAGAAATGCAAATGCAGGGAATCGTGAAACGCTTTCCGGGCGTGCTGGCGAACGATCACGTCGATTTTGACGTGCGTGCGGGCGAAGTGCACGCCTTGCTGGGCGAGAACGGCGCCGGAAAATCGACCCTCATGCGGCAGTTATACGGCCTGTATAAGCCTGATGAAGGGAAAATCCTGATCGACGGGCAGGAAATGCATTTCAATTCGCCGTTGGATGCGATCAATACCGGCATTGGCATGATCCACCAGCACTTCATGCTGGTGCCCAGTCTGACGGTGGTGGAAAATATCGCGTTGGGATTGAAATCCTCGCGCGGGTTGATGCTCGACCTGGACAAAGTGGAAAAGCGCGTGAATGAGTTGAGCGAGCAATACGGGCTCAAGGTGGAAACGCGCGCCTACGTCTGGCAGCTGGCAGTCGGCGAGCAGCAGCGCGTTGAGATCATCAAGGCGCTGTATCGCGGCGCTGCCCTGCTGGTGCTGGATGAACCGACTGCGGTGCTGACCCCGCAGGAAGTGGACGACCTGTTTGTCACCTTTAAGAAAATGGCCGAAGAAGGCCATGCCTTGATTTTCATCTCGCACAAACTTTACGAAGTGCTGGCCATCAGCAACCGCATCACGGTGCTGCGCGACGGCAAAAATGCCGGCTCTCGGCCCAACCAGGATGTGACGAAAATTGAACTTGCCCAGATGATGGTTGGTCGCCCGGTGATCCTGCAATATGACCGCCCGCCGGTGGAAGCCGGACCCGTGCGGCTGCATGTTGAAGACCTGTACGTACGCGGCGACCGGGACAAAGACGCGGTGTGCGGCGTGAGCCTGGAAATCCGCGCCGGCGAAATTCTCGGCCTGGCGGGCGTCTCGGGCAACGGCCAGCGCGAACTGGCCGAGGCGCTGGCGGGCATGCGCCCGGTACGCCAGGGCAGCATTACCTTAAATGATAAAGTGGTCACTCACGGCTCCCCATTGATGCACATCGATGGCGGGCAGTCGTATATTCCTGAAGAGCGCATGACCGAAGGCGCCATTCGCGATTTTAGCGTTACCGACAACCTGATTCTTTCGGATCACCGTAAAGCACCCTATTCGCGCAATACCTTCCTGGATTTCAAAGCCATTCACCAGCAGTGCAATCAGATCGTCAGCGACTTTAACGTAAAAACGCCCGGTCTGGATACGCCGGTCAAGAACCTGTCCGGTGGAAACATCCAGAAATTGATTTTGGGGCGCGAATTGAGCCGCCGACCGCAAGTGTTGATTGCCTCGCAACCGACGCGCGGCGTGGATATCGGCGCGTCCGAATACATTCACCAACGCCTGTTGGAACAGCGGCTGCGCGGCACAGCCACCCTGTTGATTTCGGAAGATCTGGATGAAATCAGGGCACTGTCGGACCGTATTGCAGTCATGTACGAAGGTCGTATAATTGGAATTGTAGAAAGCAAGGATGCCACCCCTGAACAATTGGGTTTGATGATGGCCGGGGTGGAAACGGTTTAACAATCCAATGATGGTCGGCCAGGAACCTCTCCTGCCGGCGTCGGGCTGAACGTGTCCGTCGAAAAGCGCCACCACCAGAATTTTAGGAGAGCTCAAAATGAAACTCTGGTCGAATTATATTTTGGCTGCTTCCGTCGACGAAGCCGTGCAGGCGTTGGCCGGCGGCAACGCCAAACCCGTGGCAGGCGGCACCGATTTGCTGCTCGAATTGCAGCAGGGACGCCATGAGCCAGTGCATACGCTGGTGGACGTCTCGGCCATCCCTGATTTACAGGTGCTCGAAGAACGCGGCAATCAATTATTCATCGGAGCCGGCGTGCCCGTGGCGCGCATCGTTCAGGATGGGCTGGTGCGCAAGCATGCCCCGGCGGTGGTGGAGGCGTGCGGCCTGATTGGCGGGCCGCAGGTACGCAACACGGCCACGCTGGGCGGCAATGTGGCGCACGCGCTGCCGGCCGCCGACGGGATGATTTCGCTGGCGGCGATGGACGCCATGGCGGAAGTGGCCGGCGCGGGCGGTCTGCGCCTGGTGCCGCTGTTGGAATTGTTCCGCGGGCTGGGCCAATCCATCCTGACACAAAACAACGAAATACTGACCGGTTTTTACCTGCCGCTGCGCCAGCAGGGTCAGGCGTCGGCCTTTTCGCGCATCATGCGGCCGCAAGGTGTGGCGCTGCCCATTCTCAACCTGGCCATCTGGCTGCAGCGCAACGGCGGGCGGATTGAATGCGTGCGCATCGCGGTCGGTCCGGCCGGGCCGACACCGCAGCGCGCCCGCGAGGTCGAAGAATTCCTGGCAGGAAAACCTTACACGCCTGCCGTGACGGCGGAAGCCATTGACCTGATTCGCGCGACAATGAAATTCCGCACCAGCCCGCGCCGGGCAACGGCGGAATACCGTACCCACCTGGTTGGGGTGCTGCTTTTAGAGGTATTGGAAAAGGCCTGGCTGCGCGCCGGGTCGATGGAGGTGCTGTGATGGCTGAACGGATGATCGAATTTGTGGTTAACGGTAAAGAGGTTTCGCTTGAACCGGTGGAAGGCGAAATGCTGGCGGATTTGCTGCGCGAACGCCTGCGCCTGACCGGCGTGAAGGTGGGCTGCAACGAGGACGAATGCGGGGCCTGCACGGTGGTCATCGACGGCGAACCGGTGCTCTCGTGCAATTACCCGGCCGTCAAAGCGCACGGCAAGACCATCACGACAATCGAGGGGCTGGCCGGCAATGCCGCTGAAAGGCAGCTCCACCCGCTGCAGGATGCCTTCATCAAGTACGGCGCGGTGCAGTGCGGTTTCTGCATCCCCGGCCAGTTGATGACATCCTATGCGCTGTTGCAACACAACCCCGACCCCAGCGAAGAGGACATCAAATACGCGTTGAAGGACACCTTGTGCCGCTGCGCGGGTTACCCGGCCATCATCGGCGCCATCCAGGCGGCTGGCAAATCACTGCGTACCGGCCAACCCGTGGCGGCGCCGCAAATTGCCTCCTCCATCCGCGCGCGCCAGTCGGTGGGCACCATCGCACCGCGCCCGGACGCGGTTGAAAAGGTGACCGGTACGGCCATCTACACCGACGATTTGCTTTTTGAAGGCATGCTGCACGCGCGCGTCAAACGTGCCATGCTGCCCAGCGCCACGGTCAAATTCTTGGATGTTTCCAAAGCGCGGGCACTGCCCGGTGTGGCGGCGGTATTAACGGCTGAAGACATCCCCGGCTCACGCGTACATGGGCTGGTCATCCCGGATTGGCCTTCGCTGGTAGGCGTGGGCGAGCGCATCCGCACGGTGGGCGACGCAGTGGCGATTGTAGCCGCTGAAACGCGCGCCATCGCCAGCGAAGCGTTGGATTTAATCGAAGTGGAATATGAACCGCTGCCCATTGTCAGCAGCGCGGTGCAGGCCAAGCAGGAAGACGCGCCGCAGATCCATCCCAAAGGCAACCTGCTCAAGCATATCAAAGTGCGCAAGGGCGACATGGAAGCCGGTTTTGCCAGCTCCGACATCATCCTGGAAGAGACCTTTACCACACCGCCTCACGACCACGCCTTCCTCGAACCCGAGTGCAGCATTGCGCGGCCGCTGGAAAACGGCCGCATGGAAATTTACGTCGGCTCGCAAATTCCCTATTCCGACCGCACCGAAGTGGCGCGCGCGCTGGGCTGGGAGGAAGAACGGGTGCACATCATTGGCCAGTTGATCGGCGGCGGCTTTGGCGGCAAAGAGGACATCGCCGGGCAGATTCACGCCGCGCTGTTGGCCAATGTGACCGGCAAACCGGTCAAGCTGCTCTATGACCGGCACGAGAGCCTGATTGCGCATCCCAAACGGCACGCCACCCAGATTCGCGTCAAACTGGGCGCCAAAAATGACGGCCGCCTGGTGGCAGTGGAAACGGAACTGTACGGCGACACCGGCGCCTATGCCTCGCTGGGCGAGAAAGTGATGACGCGCGCCACCACCCATTCCTCCGGACCGTACGAAGTGCCCAACGTGCGCGCCGATTGCTACGCCATGTATACCAATAACCCGCCTGCCGGCGCTTTCCGCGGTTTCGGCGTGATGCAAAGCGCCTTCGCTGTCGAATCGGCCATCGACATGCTGGCTGAAAAGCTCAACCTCGACCGGGTGGCACTGCGCCGCCTGAACGCGCTGCGCGTCGGCAGCATCACCAACACCGGGCAGGTGCTGCGCGACAGTGTGGGGCTGGTGGAGTGCATCGACAAGGTCAGCGGCGAGATGTACCGCCTGGGCGGCGATGATCCGTTCGCGGTCAAAGTGGACCCATTGGAACCGCACAAGCACCGCGCCTGGGGATTTGCCGTGGCCTATAAGAACACCGGGCTGGGCGGCGGCGCACCGGATAAGGCCGGCGCGGAAGTGGAACTGCGCCGCGACGGCATGATCGAGGTACGCACCTCGTCGGCCGAACTGGGGCAGGGCCTGCCAACCGTGCTGCGCCTGATCGCCGCCGAAGTGTTGGAGCAGCCGCCGCAGGGCGTTCACGTGCTGCTTTCCGACACCGACCTGACCCCCGACGGCGGACCGACCACCGCCTCGCGCCAGACCTACGTCACCGGTAATGCCGTGCGGCATGCTTCAATGCAGCTGCGCCAGTTGATCGTCAGCGAACTATGCGAAGACTTTGACGTGGACCCGGAAAAGATCGGGTTCACCGCCGGGCGAGTCAAGGTGAACGGCAGTTCGCTCTCTCTGACCGAGGTTGCCGAAATCTTACACCAGCACAAGCTCAAGTCCATGGCCAGCTATGAATATATGGCCCCCGAGACCAAACCGTTGGGTACCGGCGGCGATATGCATGTGGCCTTCTCATTTGCCGCCCAAGCAGCCGAGGTGGAAGTGGACACGCGCACCGGCGAGGTAAAGGTGCTGCGCGTGGTGGTGGCCAACGACGTGGGCACCGCCATCAACCCGTTGGGATTGAAGGGCCAGATTGAAGGCGGCCTGATCATGGGCATCGGCCACGCGCTGAGCGAGAACTTCATCGTCAAAGATGGGCAGGTCATCACCGACCGGCTGGCCTCCTACCGCACCCCGTCCATCACTGTCACCCCAGAGATTATCTCCTTCGTGGTCGAGCATCCGACCAATGAAGGCCCGTACGGGGCCAAGGGCGTGGGCGAAATCGTGCTCATCCCCACCAGCCCGGCCATCTCCAACGCCGTCTACAACGCGGTCGGCGTACGCGCGCACACCCTGCCGCTGGACCAGGAGATGATTTTGAAGGAGATGGGGAACAAGGGGTAGACAGACGGGCAAGGAATTTAGATGAATTGAATCCGGGACGCGCCAAAAGGCGTCCCGGTTTAAATTTAAGTTGGCTTCCGTTTGTCGGGGATTCTTCGCAGGGGCTCGGCGTTACGGACCGTAGGGGAACTGGCCTGCGCCGGTTACGCTGCCGTTCTCCACGTGGGGTATGCCGTTGTCGACCAGCACGTTGCCGTACCAGTCGGTCACCCGGAAGCTGTAAGGTCCAACGCCCATGCCGGGGCCAGTCTGAACGAAGTAATTGTAGTCGGTGCGCGGCACCTCCACCCAGGCATTGCCGTTGAAAAACTCCAGTTTGGCGATCGGGTTGCGATGATTGCGCACCTGCACCGCCGTCCACCACTGGTTGCTGCCGTCCTTGAAGTGGTAGGCGATGGGCGTGCTGATTTCAGGGCTGACCACCCGCCAGGTGATATTCACCCGGCCGGCGGCCACATCGGCGATTTTTGCGAAGGCTTCCAGGCTCAGGTCGAGGTGACCGGCCTTGCACTCCGGGCACAGGTCAACGATGCGCACGGTCACCGCTCCCTTTGGACCCTGGACGGACACATACGCGCCGCAGTAAGCGGAATGGTTGTACTCCTCGGCGTTAATTGCCGCAACCATCAGGTCATTGGGGGATGCTCCAAACATGCAAGCACCGTCGCCGCTGGCGTAGTAATAAGTGGCGATGCCCTGGTGCAGCGGGTTGACCGCCGGCTCGGAGCGCAGTATCACCGGCAGGTAAATTGGATTGTCAATAGCCTCGCCGCTTGCGACCCGGGGACCTATGACAGCCAGACTGGTTGCCAGGATGGCGCTGACCAGGAAAATACGCAGAGCAAAGGTGAGCGTACGGTTAAGCCGTTTCATTTCCCTGAAATATACCACCCTCTTCGCCACACCAGCGTGGGCAGCGCTGCTTGAAAGTGACGATTATCTATTCTCTGAAAATGTAAATCAACGAGACGCCAAGTTCATTCATATCGCTACAAAATGACCATCTGTTGGCGGATACTGAAAAGGTTAAACGGTAATTGTTCCCAGGTGTCGCCCTGATTGAGCGAACGCCACACATCCCCATTGCTCAAACCGGCATAAACACAACCCGGTTCGCTCTTCGGCGTCAGCAAAGAATAGGGCATATGATTAAGAGGTTGAGGTAAACCTCCTTTGAGCTTTTCCCAGCGCCCCCCTTTGGTAGAGCGATAGATATAGGCCTGTGCATTTCCGTCGCTATGTGCTTTAAATGGAGAAGTTGAGAGGGATGCATAGACAATGGATGGGTCGTGCGAATCCGCTGTGCAGGCCCATCCGTAATGCCGATCCAAACCGCCTTTTGGCTGTACCCAGGTGTTACCCCCATCCTGGCTGATTGCTACGCCACCGCCGGTTCCACCTCCTTCGTACGCCCAAGCACCTATTGAACCGTGAAAGGTGATTGAATGGCAGTCACGCAAAGCACCGCGGCGGTGATCCTGCCAGGTTTTTCCCCCGTCCATACTGCGCACTACTGCGCCCGCTTCGATCCCGACCAGAATCAACTTCGGATCGGATGGAGAGAGAGCAATCCCCTGCACATAGGCTGTGAACGGTTGTTCGGCTGGCGAAAACCAGAAGTGACGCGAAAAGATGTTGCGGAACGAAGGGATTTCATCCCATGTCTGTCCATAATCCATGGAGAGGAACAGGCAAGCCGGCTTGGTTCCCGCCAATATCATTCCCGGAATCAGCGGACTGACCGCGATGGCTTTAATCGTCTGGCTACCCAGTCCCTTGTTGTTCCAGGTTCGCCCAAAATCATCCGAGCAAAGCACCCCTGTTCCACGAGTACCAGCATAAACCCGTCCGGGTTGGAAGTGATCCGCTGCCAGGCAAGTTACGGTCTGGTTTTCAAGGGCACGGTCCACACTCCAATGACCGTCTGTTCCACATGTGGCACGCGATACATCGTTTCCTGTGGCAGCAAGGAATGTATTCATAAACACTCTCCTTCTCCGGCCTTCCCGTTACTTGCCTTTTGCTTCAGTGGGGAGCGATTGAAGGTAAAGCCACATTGCCCGCAGTTCATCATCCGTCATCTGACCAATTTCCTTCCATGGCATAAACGAATTGATCTGGTGACCGGTCGGAGTTTTGCCGGTGCGGAACATCTGAATAAAACCGTTTTCTTCCCATGCAGGTAATTCACCGGTGCTGGTCAGGTCTGGAGCGGGAGGTGCATTGGGATCTGGATCTTTTCCACCGGTGAGGTCTGCGCCATGACAGGTGCGGCATTGGCCTGCCTGCACCAGGTACTCTCCATAGGCAACGGTTATACCCGGTGCAACCGCTGCAGGTCGAACTGCCTGGTGATCGATCTTTTCCGCCGCGATCAAATCTCCGAACGCTCCCGCGCCAATCAGGGCAATTCCCAATGGGGTAATTTGAGTGGCTGGTAGCGGGTTCTCCACCAGGGCTGTGCTTTTTAGGTAGGCGATCATTTCGCCTAATTCCTGGTCATTAATGGAATAGAAATATTCAGACGGCATGGTCAGAATGGGGCGGCCGTTATGATCCACCCCGTGGCGAATGGCGTGGATGTAATCACCGTCCTTAAGCTGAACACCTTCGATTCCTCGTCCGGCTGTCAGGTTGGGAGCCGAAATTGTACCGAGCATGGGATCCTGAAAGATCACCATGCCGACCGAGTTTTCACCGTGGCAACCGCCACAGCGGGCTGTCACCAGGCGCTGCCCGCGGCTGACGGAAACTGGATCAACAGGAACCGAGATCGGTTCATTGGGAAGCGTATAGGCTCGATCCAATCGCCGGAGTGTGGTGGCATAGAGAACAAACCCGGCCAACAGAATCAAAGCCACCAATCCGAGTAACCCAATTCCAATCCATTTCATGAGCTTGCGCATGTTTTATTCCTTTCAATCAGGGGTACCATTAAAATTTCCATTAATCAGGGATACGACAACCGCCTTATACTTCGCGACATCCAGTTCCGGCTGAAATGCCTTTTGCAGGTACAGCCCGAAATAACTGGATAGGATGACTTCGCCCACCGCTTCTGGGCCAAGGGCAGGATTGATTACTCCCATCGCCTGACCGCGCCGCACAAGTTTGCTCAGTTCATCCAGGAAGGCCTGAAACGACTCGCGCAGGGGAGGAAGGAGCTGCGGGTTAACCAACGCTTCCGCCCAGCCCTGGATGTTTACCCGGTCAGCGCCTAGAGCAGCGGCAGACTCCAGCCCTGCATAAAAAAAGTCGAGCAGGCGCGCGATGGCGGGTAGGGGATCAGGATCTTCCGCGGCTTGCTGAAACAAAGGCAGGCCGCGTTGGTAATCAAAGATAAAGCTTGCCTTGATGATTTCTTCTTTACTGCTGAAGTAACGATAGATTGCTCCAGCGCTTAACCCGGCTTCGGCATAAATATCGCGCATCGTTGCCTGGTGAAATCCTTTGCGAGCAAAACAACGGAATGCTGAATCGATGATCTGCTGCCTGCGTTGATCCAGATATGCTTCTGTGACTTTTGGCATGTTGTCAACTCATTAAAAACGAACGTTCGATTTATATTAATGAGTATATAGATGATCAATATAATTGTCAATATCCAATTATGATCGTTAGCTCCTAAATATAAGGTGCGTCCATTTTTAGATAGATTTTTAAATTGTTTGCGGACAATTTCAAACGATTCCGCCAACTTCCCAAGTGGAACTTGAGATCCTCACTGGCGCTTGCGCGCCTGCGGCTCAGGATGACAAATGCCCGGGCAGGCCGCCGGCCTACCTGGTAAGGGCTCGCCGCTACCGCTCCAATGAATATTTTACGTATTCCCGGATCACGCTCTCTTTTTCCTGCTCGAGTGACTTTTCCCCCTTGCGGAAGCGGAGTTTCTGCAGCAGCCGGCACGAAGGAGCATTGGCAGGGTTGACCAGTGCGTCGATCAGTCGCAGTTTCAAGTCGCCAAAGCCGTATTCAATCACCCGGGCTGCCGCTTCGGTCATGATGCCCTGGTTGTGATAAGAAGGCAGCAGTTCGTAGCCGATCTCGGCCACCTGGCGCTCAGCCCGAAAATCCCACAGGCAAATGGTGCCGATCAATTCATCCGGACTGACTGCCAACGCCACACACCAGGTGAGCGCTTCACGCCGCTCATTGAGCGCGATCAAGTCGTTCAGTTTTGCCGCGGACTGTTCGAAGGTCTTTGGTTCGGAGTAATACAGGCTGACGACGGCCGGATCCGATTTCAGGCGGTGGATGGCGGCGATATCGCTCAGCCTGAGCTCGCGCAGGATGAGCCGTTTGGTAATCAGTACGGGAAAATCTTGAGCGGATGGATTCAAGGGTCTATTTAGAATCAGCCTGATATATCTTGATCATTTTTAAAGGCGATATGTGTAATTATAAGCAAAAAGCTAATAGCTAAACGCTAAAAGCTTCTTGTATGGCGGGGAGGGTGGGATTCGAACCCACGGCTGAGTCAACCCCAGCACTCACTTAGCAGGCGAGCCCAATCGGCCACTCTGGCACCTCCCCAATATGCAACTGTCTTGCGAGCGGAGGGAGAGGGATTCGAACCCCCGGTGAGTTTCCCCACACCTGTTTTCAAGACAGGCGCCTTAAGCCGCTCGGCCATCCCTCCAGGCGCGGTTGGTCTCCCAGCGCGCCTCGATTTTATCATACAACCCCATCCCTTACAATGTTATTCGGTCTCGCGCCATCCATTCCCGCCGCCTGGAAAAGATTTGGATAACCACAGAGACTCAGAGTGCACAGAGATGGTGAGGAAGAAATGGAAGAGAGAAGATTCAGTAATTAGTGATTCAGGCCGCGTTGCTAAATTAAGTTACAATTTCCTCCTATGCCGTCAAACGTCAAAAAGAACCCGGAAGAAATCATTGCCATTGACCGCCTGATCCGTTCAAAGCGGCGTACTTTGGCGCTGCAAATCGATGCAGGCGGGCACTTGATCGTACGCGCGCCGCTGCACCTGCCGCGCGCTGAAATTGAGCGCTTTGTTCAATTGCGTGCCGGCTGGATTCACAAACATCAGCAGCGTTCGCGGGTTGAGGTGAGACCGGAACATTCTTACAAACCCGGTGAGCGTTTTCTCTACCTGGGTGTTGAATATCCGCTCGAGATCGTCGCAACGCAGCGCCCGGCGCTGCAACTGCGCGACGGCGTTTTCCGGTTGTCGCAAACAGCCCAGTCGCGGGCTGCCAGCCTCTTCACCCGCTGGTACCGCGATCAGGCGCGCGCGTTGTTTGCGCAGCGGGCCGGGGTGCATGCGCAGCGGGTGGGAGCACATTTTGAAAAAATAACCGTCAGCTCGGCGCGAACGCGCTGGGGTTCCTGCAGCAACCGGCGCACACTCAGCTTCACCTGGCGGCTGGTGATGGCGCCGCAAGCCGCCATCGATTATGTGGTGGTGCACGAACTGGCGCATATACAGCATCACGGTCACACGCGTGCCTTCTGGCAGCAGGTGGAAGCCTGGCTGCCCGGCTGGAAGCAGCAGGCAGACTGGCTCAAGCAAAACGGCTACCGGCTATCGCTTTGAGGAGGGCCGGGAATATACAGGCTGGTGACGTCGCCCTGGTCGTTTCCGAGCGCGTTCGACGGACAGCGCAACAGCCACCACGCCACCCACAGGTCACCGACCGCGCCGGCGGCATTAAACGTTATGATCAGCAACACCCACGGGATCCAGCCGGCCGGCGCAAACGCCAGCAGCAGTATGCCCAGCAGGGTGATGCCGACCAGGGGCGCCAGGCTGGTGATGAAATAGGGATCGCGCGGCAGGTACCAATCCGGCGCGGCGGCAAAGGCATAAGCACCGCGGAAACCAAATTTGGGCCGCGTGTGGGTATAAAGCCAGAAGAAAATGCCGTGCAGGGCTTCATGCACCACCATCATGACGGCGGTGGCAACCAACAGGGCTAACAGCATGATTATTAAGTTGGCAGTGCTGCGGATGGTAAGGGTGAAGGCATCCCCAATGACCGATGGACGCAGCCAGCGCAGCAATGCAATCATCAAATAGCCTGTAACGGCCAGCAATCCCAGGCTGAGGATGTTAAGCGTGATCAGCGGTGCGTTATCGCGGATGGATAGACGTTTGAACAGGCGGTAATTGGCTGGCAGGGTTTGGGTGGGCTGCATGGCTTGGATGTTAATCCTGAGGCCTGGGTGCTGTGAACTCTTCAGGGCTTAAGGGTGTTGGTGGGCCAGGGGGTGAGCGTAACTGCCCCGGGCAATGCGGTCGCGGCGGCGCCGGGGGTGGAGGTGGGCGAAACGACTCTGGTGGCAGATGTGGCTCCGGGCGTGAGCCCCGCGGGCGGCAGGGTGGCATTCAAACCGGGAACGAGCTGCGTGGCCGGCAGGGTGATGCCGGCTTCGGGCGTGCGCGGTGTGGGGGTCGGCAGGCGCCGGCCGCCGGTCAGCCACGAACCGATTTGCAGGGCAATGACCAGCAGTGCCACCGCTAGCAGCCCCAGCAGAACCAAAAACCCTTTACGCAGCCGCCGGACGGCTTTACCCTTGCGCTTGGGTTGGGCTTTTTGGGCCGCATCCATTTTCAAAGGCCGCGTGTCGTCCGATGCTAATGCCCCGCGGGCATTGTTGAACTTCTCCGGCTCAAAATTCTCAGGTACCTGAACAGCAATGACGGTGATATTGTCGCTGGCATTGCGGCTGCAGGCCAGATCGATCAGCGTCCGGGCAGCGCGTTCAAAAGGCAGCGCCCGCAGGGTGGAATAGATCTCGCCAGCCGCCACCACGTCGGTCAGGCCATCGCTGCACAGCACCAGCGCATCGCCTGCCATCAGCGGCAGTCCCTGGTTGGCTTCCGCCTGGGTGTCGCTTTCTCCGCCGGTCAAACGCATGCGCACATCCACGTCCGGCGCAGTGGGCGAACCCAGAAAACGCCGGATGACGTGCGCGTTGGGGTGGTTTGGCACTTCTTCGGGTTGAAGAACGCCGGAATCGAGCGCCTCTTGAATCCAGGTGTGGTCGGTGGAGAGCTGCAAAATATTCTGGCCGCGGATCAGATAAATGCGCGAATCGCCGACCGTGGCCGTGTATAAACGCGGCCCGATGATCCAGGCCACAGCGCAGGTGGCGCCCATGCCGAACAGGTGCGTATCCGATTCGGCGAAGGAGAGAATAGCCTGGCTGGCGGCCTGGACGCTCGACCGCAGGGCAGCCAGCGGACGATTGCCATCGCTGGCGGCAAGATTATCGCTGATCTGGTTGACGGCAATCTCGGCCGCCACTTCGCCGGCGCGGTGTCCGCCAATGCCGTCGCTCAGCACGGCCAACAGGGCAGGCGTATTGTCACTATTGCTCACCTGGTAGGCTGAAACAGCATAGCGGTCTTCATTCTGTTTCCCAGCCATGCCGGGATGAGTCAGCGCCGATACGGGCAGGTGCGATTGATCAACCCGGATCATAGGCGTTCCTCTTCGTAGGGCATCACCTGGAGCAGGGGCTGTTGCCCGGGTTGGCTGAGTTCAAAACGGAAGCCTGCCCGTCCGATGTGCACCAAATCGCCGTGCTCCAGGCGGGTGCCACGCGCCGACACCGGCGCAAAATTGACCCAGGTCCCCGCCACCGAACCAGAATCAGCCAGGAAAAAGTCGCCGTCCGGGACGCGGTAAAGGCGGGCATGCAGCGGGCTGACGCCGGGCAGGTCGATGACCACCATAGCCAGCCTGGCATCGCGCCCGAATGTGATTTCACGCCGTGAAAGCGGGATCTCGCCGCCGGGCACTGGAACGGCATGCATCGCCGCGGTCAGGTCGGCATTGTCCGGCAGGCGGCGCAGCATGGCCGGCGCGCCGGCGCTGGAAACTTTGTGCGTCACGGCCTTGCGCGGGGGTTCACTGCGGATGGGCACCGGTTGGGTCAGCGGATCGCGCTCAAGGCGGCGTTTTTCTACCCGGTTGAGGGCGGGGTTGTGCCGGCGGCGGCGCAGGACGATGGTAAGCACCAACAGCGCCAAAGCACAGATTCCCGTTATGAGCCACTGCTCGCGGCTCAACAGTTCATTGAATGCCAGGTCGGGTTTTTGTGCCACGTTGAGCGCTACCGGCAGTTGGATGCTTTTTTTGCTCAGCCCAAGCTGGTCAATGGCTTCCAGTTGCAGCACGACTGTGCCGCTTTGCTGGTAGGTTGAGAGCGGCCAGATGAAGTGGTCAAACGGTTCCTGTTTGTTCTCGGCCACCAATTTCCCGTCGGCATACAGCCGGGTAGCGATTAAATTGCGCGGGTGGCCGTCGCCAAATTCGACCAGCGCGCGAATTTCGGTGCTGACCGGCTGGATTTGAGCCGGGACTTCGCGCGACGGGTTGGTCCAACCCAACTCCAGCGTTTGGGGCGGCGCGAGGAAGATGGGATTTGGCGGCTGAACGTCCAGGGTGAGGCTGCGCGGGAGGCTGACAAGCTTCTGGCCGCCCTGCTCCACCTGAAGGCGGACGTCTTGAGATCCGCTCTGGGCAATTTTTGAGGTCCACTGCGCCTGGTAGACGTGCCGCAGCGGGGCTACCGTCTGTTCAAGGTCGGGCAGGCTTTCACTTCCGCTGAAGATGAAAAGTTGCCCGCCGTTCTGTTCGGCCAGGGTTTGCAGCGGCGTCACCAATTCCGCCGACCGCTCCGGCGCATTGGCCGGCGCCAGCAGCCACACGTTGACGCGCACGCCCAACTGGCTGGCGCGCGCGCTTAAATTATTCAATGCATCAAGCGAGCCGGCTTGCGGCAGCGGCGTGATATAGAGGATGAAACGCTTCATCAAGGCAGTGGGATTGGGGTCCGTGGCCAGGTCAAGGGCTTCCGACAGGCTCAGCAGGGAAGATTGTTGGCGTGCCAGGTCTGGCTGGAAGGATTGCACGGCTTGCAGCCAGTTCTCCGAACCGCGCATGCGGATGGTTTGCAGGCCGGTGTTTGAGGCAAGGCTCAAATCGTCGTTGAGGATGGGTGGGTTGGCGGAGATCCAATCGAGCAGCGCGGTTTGAAAGGCATCCAACCGCGATACACCCGCGGTGCGGTTGGCAAAGGTGGGGTTGAGATTGTAGGCAAGGATGATTTGAACGCCCGGCTCCAATAATTGTAGATCGTCCGGCGGCAGGGCTGTTTCGTTTTCCAGGATGTTGACCTGACTCTTGGTCAATCCGGAGAGGAACTGGCCCTGGCCGTCGAAAGCTTCAAAAAAAAGCGCCATCTGCGGAAAGGCATCCGCCGCCAGCGAGTTGATGACCACAGCGTTGGCGTTGTTTTGGGCAGCAGCAGGCACAGGCCAAACCAACAGGGCGGCGATGAGCAGAGAGACGCACAACCGCCGCGCGGTGAGGTAAAATCCGCGCTGCCGGGGGATAGCCATGTGTAGATTGTACTCGATTTAAGGGGGAGGACAATTAAGAATGGTTTACTGGCACTTGGCAAGAATCTTAATCAGGATCGAAAACAGTCAAACCGATCCGGGACTCCTATTTTGATTTTTCGTTTGACCTATAATTATTTTATGAAAGCTTTCCGTACTGGCCTCTCATCGCTTACTCACCCAGCCGCATTGGCTGCCATTGCATTACTACTGCTTAACGACCACGTTTTCAAGCGATATTTCCCTTCCGACCTGACCGGAAAAATTAGCGACTTTGCCGGACTGCTGTTTTTTCCATTGTTGTTATCCGCGTTCATCGGGCTGCTCGAACACAGGCCGCGCCGCGCGGCAGGCTGGGGCTTTGCACTGACCGGTTTGGCTTTTTCCACGATAAAACTCCTCCCGTCCGCCGCCGGATGGACCAGCACGGCATTGGGCTGGCTGCTTGGTGGGAATGTCCAGATTACCCCGGATCCGACCGACCTGGCAGCTTTGATCATGTTGCTGCCAGCATGGCATCTTTGGCGGAATGCGGCTGATAGGCATTATGATCGCCGGCTGGGTTATGCTGCACTGGTGGTTGGAACACTTGCCAGTGTGGCAACATCGCCCTGTATGCCGCCGACCCTCATAACCCGTCTCACACAGGCGGATGGCATCATTTATGCCTGGGGCAGTGGATCGATCTTTCGAAGTGATGACGATGGGCTGACCTGGACGAATGGCAAGACTGTACCGGAAGCACAGCAAACAGAGCTGCAAACCGCGGCAACCCTGCCCAAAACGGTTTGTGAAAAAGCCACCCCCCTGCGCTGCTATCGCGTTGGGGTGAAAGAACATGCGGTTGAATTATCCGAGGACGGCGGCAAGACCTGGCGCCTGGATTGGCATATTCCTGCCGGGCGGCTGGCCTTCATGAACCGCTCCCGCAGCGGCATCCTGTCATGCGAGCGCGAGGTCATTGGCGGGCCGTTTGACCTGATCATCGATCCGCGGGATACCGTGGTGGTCGCCATGGGCAATGAAGGCGTGCTGGTGGGCGGCGCGGGCTCCTGGCAGCGTATCGAGGTGGGCTACACCAGCGGGCCGACGCCCTTCAGAGCAAGCGATCCAACCACCGCGTTGGGGGTGGTGATTTGGGAAGCATTTGCAAGTGTTTTGATAGGTTATCTTTATTGGATCGAATTGACGTTCTGGGCTGGACACCGGGCAACATCAGGAAAGCGCGCCGGTTGGTTATTTCCACTGTGGTGGGGGTTGTTTTTTGCGTTCCTTTTTGTGATTTATTTGCTTTTTGATGCTTCCATGATGAACCGGGTGGATCCGGAACTTATTTTTGGTGTTTTTGGTCTCGGTGCGCTTTTGATCCCCCCGATCACCTGGTGGCTGGCTTCCCGCCAGGTAACCCGGCCAGTCGCGTTTCGTCGGGCTGGCGCAAGCGCATTTGGCTGGTCACTATTGAGTATTCTGGCACTCGCGTTTCCATTTCTAGCCTGGGCTACGGGATTTCCGCCTTTTTACTGGATGGCGGTAGTGATCGCATTGGCGGCAGGAATTTGGACAGGACTAAAAGGGACCCGCAGCGTGGCGCGGCAGGTGAAGGCGGCCATGATGTTGCGCTCCATTGCGGAGGGTGGCAGCCCGGTTGAAAATAATACAGGCTGAATGGTTTAGTTGTGAAAAAAAAACAAGAGCGAGGGGTAAGGGGGAGACAAAAGTAAATTATTCCTGATGAATGCCTTCCCCTGTTCTTTGATCCTTAAAAAATTGCCTGTAGTCAAAACAGGTTAATTTATCTATAATTTGATCTATGAAATCAATAATACTTGTCCGCGCTCTGCTATTAATGGCTTTATTCGTGACACTGCTGGCGGTTCCGGCTGGCGTGGTGCGCGCCGCCGACCCTTCCGCACAGGATTTGATCGCCGCGGTGAACGCGCTGCGCGCCAGCAAAGGCCTGGCGGCTTATACCTTTGATGCGAGCCTGTCCGCTTATGCCCAGGCCCAAACCGATTACATGGCTGCCAACAACCTGCTTACCCACACCCGCCCGGATGGGTCGGTGCCGTGGGGGATTGGATTGAAGGAAAATATCGCCTACGGCCAGACCATGTCGCCGGATATCGCCGTCAACCAGGTCTGGACAGACGCCCTGCATTATGACCCGATGGTGTTGCCAGGCGGAGCTGCCGGGGCGGGCGTGTCGCGCAGCGGCGACAACCTCTACTTCAGCCTGGTGGTACGGCCCTCTGGCGTAGCCGTTTCCACGCTGCCGACGCAAAGTGCAGCCACTCAGTCGGGGCAGGTTGTGGCGCAGGCGCAAAACACGCTGGCACCGACGGCTACGACAACGATCGCGGTTGGCGCGGACGGCGCGGTCACGCACGTGGTGGTCAGCGGTGACACGCTCACCAGCATCGCGGCGAAATACAACACGACCGTGGCGGAACTGAAACGCTTGAATAATATCGGCGACAATAACCTGATTTTCCTGGGCACCACGTTGATCATCAGCCCTGCCAATACGCCCACCCCCACGCTTGAACCCAGCGCGACCCCATCGCCGGTGACGCCGACCGTTGAGCCCACCGTAACGAAGGAAGTGCCTGCCACGCCTACAGCGACTCCGACGCTGGCACCGACCGCAACACCCACGCCTGCGCCGCAGGGCTTCTTCGCCGGCGTGCCTGGTTTCTTTTCAAAGAACCTGGGCGGGATCGTTGTGGGGGTGCTGCTGGGGTTGGCAGTGGGCTTCTTCGTGGCTCAGTTTGGGCGGAGAAGATAACCACAGAGCCATCATGCCCATAAGGGTACAGAGATCACAGAGTAAAGAGAAGTGAAAAAAGAACAGAAGAGAAAAGCATTTAGGGCAGAAGGATGGGTTTAGCAGGTTCACGATAGAAACAACTTTCGGTCCATCAATTCTCTTTCAAATTTCTCCTCTGTGTTCTCTGTGTCTCTGTGGCTTTTTGCCAGACCTAATCTCCCGACCATTCACTGGTACAATTGTCCTATTCCATGAGATGGAGGATTGTATGAAGCAATTCTGGGTGGAGGGTTTGGTCCGGCCGCGCGGACAAGGCAAAAAGATCGCGCCGGTTGAACCCTTCAGTAAAGCTTACTGGGCTGAAACGAGCGCCGAGGCACTGAAAAGCGCCGAGGCCGACCTGAATGGCGGCGCTTGGGTGGAAGGACCGCGCGTTTCGCTGACCTCGGAAGCAGACCGCATGCGCGCCATGGGCGCGCCGGAGCTGCCTGGCATGCCAGCGGAAAAGAAAACTGGCAAGAAAAAGTGAACGTTTCGATCCTTCCCCGGCGTGTGGCGGTGGTGGGCGTGACCGGCAGCGGCAAGACGACCATGGCGCAGGCGCTGTCATCCCTGCTGGGCGTGCCGCACGTTGAAATGGACGCGCTCAACTGGCAGCAGGATTGGCAGCCGATCGAACGGTCTGAATTTCGCCGCCGCGTCGATGCAGCCACGTCCACGCCGGCCTGGGTGATCGACGGCAACTACCGTGAGGTGCGCGACCTGGTGTGGAGACGCGCCGAAATGCTGGTCTGGCTGGATTATTCGCTGGCGTTGATATACTGGCGGCTGCTGCGGCGCAGCCTGCGCCGGATTGTTACCCGCGAGGAATTGTGGAACGGCAACCGCGAGAGCATGCGCGGTCTGTTTTTCAGCCGCGACTCGTTGTTTGTCTATGCGTTCCACTCCCGGCCGGAACTGCGCCGCAATATCTCGCTCGGTGCGCAGAAGGATTACCCGCATCTCGAATTGGTCCATCTTACCAGCCCCGGCAAAGCCCGCCGCTGGCTGAAGGATCTGGCAACAAAGGAAGGCAAACATGAATCCCGACCCAGTCTCGCTGCGCGAGATCACTCCCGATAACTGGCAAAAGGTGCTCGAGCTGAAAGTTCGCGACGACCAGGCTGGATTCGTTGCCAGCAATCTTTATTCGCTGGCTGAATCCAAAGTCTTTCCCGATTGCGTGCCGCTGGCGATTTACGCCGGCGAGCAGCCAGTCGGCTTTCTCATGTATACCTTCGAGAACGAGCGCAAGGAATGGTGGATCTTCCGGCTGATGATCAGCGCTGAGCAGCAAGGTAAAGGCTTCGGCCGGTCAGCCATGCAGCAGGCCGTCACCCGCATGCGCAACCTGCCGGGCTGTGATAAGATTTTCATCAGTTTTGAACCAAACAATGCCGTCGCCGAACAGCTTTACCGCAGCCTGGGTTTTGTCCCCAACCATGAGATTGTCGACGGCGAGGTCGTTTTTCGTCTGGATTTGCCCGTGCAGGCTAAAACGCTTTCAGAATGAAGGGCAGCATCGCTTGTAATGTGCGCCTGCTTCATGTAAACTATGAAAGTTGGATTTTTGCTAACTAATTCGCAAGGAAATTAATCATGCTGGAAGTCAAACCGATCCGCGTCCTGTTGGTGGACGATCATGCTGTTGTGCGCAGCGGTTTAAGTGCATTCCTGACGATTTATGATGATCTTGTACTGGCCGGGGAAGCCCGCGACGGCGTCGAGGCTGTGCGCATGTGCCGCCAGCTTCAGCCCGATGTGGTGTTGATGGATCTGGTCATGCCCGAGATGGACGGCGCCACTGCCACCCGCCAGATCCGGCAGACCTGCCCGCATACGCAGGTCATTGTGCTGACCAGTTTCCGCGAGGATGAATTGGTGCAGGGCGCGCTGCAGGCCGGCGCGATCGGCTACCTGCTGAAGAACGTAGCCGCGGATGATCTGGCGCGCGCCATTCGGGCCGCGGCAGCTGGACGGGCCACGCTGGCGCCTGAAGCAGCCCAGGCGCTGATTCATGCCGCCACCCAGCCGCCGGCGCCGGGTTTTGACCTGACCGAACGCGAACGCGAGGTGCTGGGACTGATGTCGCGCGGGTTGAGCAACAACGAAATTGCCGACAAGCTGGTGATCAGCCGCTCAACGGTCAAATTTCACGTGTCCAGCATCCTGTCCAAGCTGGGAGTCGCCAGCCGCACCGAGGCGGTTGCACTGGCGCTGCAAAGCAAGCTGGTGAAGTAATTACGTTATCGATTTTGCAGCTGACTGTAAATAATTGCCCGCCGGTGTTTGTGCCGGCGGGTTTTTATTAGGTAATTGGCCGATTATTCTTTGTTGGAATTCAACTTTTCAAGCAAACTAGCCAGGTCGGGTGAAGATGTTGATTTTAGTACATCCTGCAACATGCCGGGATCCTTCTGTCCGAGATCCGCCAGCAGCCCCGGGAGTTGATCGGAACCGGCGCTGCGTTTTTGATTGGCGAAAGTCTCCAGCAGCGTGGTCAGCAGGTTGCCGCTCTGCGGCTTATCCGATTTGTTAATGCGGTCGGTGATCAACTTGAGAATATCATCCAGGCCGAAACCGCTCGAGGAGGATTTGCGCGAACTTCGTTTTCTGGTCTCTTTTTTCTGATGGCTGGCCGCGGGTTTGGGTTTGGCCGTTGGTTTGCGCGGCTTTTTCGGCCCGTCCCGGCGGCTGGATTTGTAGGCAGCGACCGAATCGGCTGGGATGACCCAGGCGCGGTTGGGTGTCTGGAAAGCGCCTTCCAGCTTGCCTTTTTGGATCAAGGTGCGCACGGCAGCCTGGGTGATATCGAGTTTTTCGGCAGTTTCCTTTACGCTCAGATAATCGGGCATGGCGGGTTCTCCTGGGAAATATTGTTAATTGTAACGGAATTATTAAGAAGAAGCCACAGAGATCACAGAGGAAAGATGGGACGCTGTAAAAAAGAGCCTCCTTCCCGCAGGCACAGGAAGGAGGTCTTTAGTGGCAGAGAGGGTTGCTTACTTGACGCCCAGGCTCTTGATATTGCCCAGACCGGTCACCGACTGGCTCACTTTGGGCGAGCCGTAATACTCCAGATTGCCCGCGCCGCTGATCTGAATGTCGAGGGTATCGGATGGCCAGATTGTGGCGCCGCCCAGCCCGCTGATCTTCACCTTCGCGTCTTTCACGGGCAGGTCCTTTGCATTGAGGTTGCCGGATCCTTTCAGATCCAGGTTCAGGGATGAAGCCTGGCCGGCTAATTCCATCGAACCCAGCCCGCTGATGGTCACATGCACGTCGCTTGCGCTCAGGTTTTTGATTGCCAGGTTTCCCGAACCGGAGATGACCAGATCCAACGCGCTGGTTTTAAGACCGTCCATATGGGTGTCGCCCAGGCCGGACAATTCCAGCTTGGACAGGTCTTTGACCATCAGCGTGTAGCGGATGGGCCGGGTGGGGGTGATGGTGACACCGGGCGTCGTTCCCAACACCAGCGTGCCGCCGCTGACCTTGTTTTCCATCACGGCCAACAGGTTGTCTTCAGCTTCGATGCTTAGCGATTCGGTGGCGCCCTGGGTGATGGTCAGTTCGCCGACGCTGCCCATAGTGACGGCGGTGAAGCCGCTCACCGCGATATCCTGCGTGACGACTTTGCCGGAACCAGCGATGACCTGGTTGCTGCCGATGTGTAAATCAGTGCCGCAGGCTGAAAGCACGAGAGCCGCGGTTAAAAACAGGAAGATGGCGATTGATTTTTTCATTTTTAGCTCCTAATTGATCCGTCAATACAAAGTATACGGAGGAGTCGCCGATTTGTTGCAGGCAATTTTCCAAATCGAAGGAAGATTTAAGAGCGCAAAACATCGCAGGCAAAGACGGTATAATGAGCTCGCACGGTTGAAATTTAGGCAGGGAGTAACTTATGCCGCTGGATATTGTGGTTGGTACGCAGTGGGGTGATGAGGGCAAGGGGCGCATTGTCGATTTGCTGGCCAAACAGGCCAATATCGTGGCACGCTTCAACGGCGGCGATAACGCCGGCCACACCGTCACGGTTTTCACCGAAGGCAGCGGAAGCCAGACCTTCAAACTGCATCTGATCCCCTCCGGCGTGGTGCACGCTCACACCCACGGTATTTTGGGCAGCGGCATGGTGGTCAACCCGGCCACTTTTTTTACCGAACTGGATGCGCTGCGCGCCGCCGGGTTGAGTATTGGTCCGGAGCGGCTGCAAATCAGCTTTGCGGCCCACCTGATCACGCCGGCGCACCGTGCTTTGGACCGCGCGCAGGAACAGGCGCGCGGCAGCGGTCAAATTGGCACCACCGGCCGCGGCATCGGTCCGGCTTACACCGACCGCGCTGCCCGGCGTGGGCTGCGCTTGCAGGATGCGCTAAACCGCGACGCTTTCCATGAAAAAATGCTGGCACATGTGGCTGCCGCCAATCAGCAGCTGGCTGCGCTGGGCGCCGAACCGCTTGACGCGCAGGCGGTGGCCAAAGAATACGATGATTACGCCTTGCGGCTGAAGCCGTACGTTTCGGATACCGGCCTGCAGGCCTGGCTGGCACTAAAGCAAGGCAAGGCAGTGTTGGCTGAAGGCGCCCAGGGCACCCTGTTGGATCTGGACGCCGGCACCTACCCCTTTGTCACCAGTTCCAACCCGACCGCGGCCGGAGCGCTGCTGGGATTGGGTTTGGGGGCCGCACCCATCCGGCGCGTCATCGGCGTGACCAAGGCATTCCAGACGCGCGTCGGGGCAGGACCCTTTCCGACCGAGTTGGAAGGCGAAGCAGCCACCCGGCTACGCGGCACCGGCGCCAATCCGTGGGATGAATTCGGTACCACCACCGGCCGCCCCAGGCGCGTCGGTTGGCTGGACGGCGTGCTGCTGCGGTACGCCGTGCGCCTGAACGGCCTGACCGAAATTATGATGACCAAACTGGACGTACTGAGCGGGCTGGAAACGATCCGCATTTGCACGGCGTATCAGGCAGGCGGGGTGGAATACGAGCAGCTTCCGCTGGGTCCGGCCGACCTTTCGCCCTTCCAGCCCAACTATGAAGAACTGCCCGGCTGGCAGGCCGATCTGCAGTCCGTACGACGTTGGGAGGATCTCCCCGCCGCCGCGCAGAGCTACATCCGGCGCGTTGAGCAGATAGCCGGGGTAGCCATCGGCCAGGTGTCGGTGGGACCGGAACGCGGCCAGGTTGTGGACGTGGCGGCGTGAAGATTCATCGAGCGTTAGCCGGGCTGTGCCTGGCATTGCTGTTTTCCCTTAGCGGCTGCGCCGGCGGGTTGCTGGCGACCGCCGAACCGCTGCCCACGGATACGCCGACTGCCACCCTGCAGCCGACGGCGACCATCCAGTGGTTTCCCAACACAGCCACACCCACGCCGCTGCCGCCCCTCGACCTGCAGCCCACGCCCGAGATGCGTCCTGGCCTGGGCAGCCTGCTGCTGGACGACGATTTTTCCAGCGCTGGCGACTGGCCGACGCAAAAAGTGGATGCCGGAGCGGTCGGGCTGGGCGCCAACCAGTTGAGCATCGTGGTCAGCCAGCCTGGCGTATCACTGGTCAGCCTGCGAAGGTCACCAGAGTTTGGCGACTTTTACCTGGAAGTGACAGTCAATCCGTCGCTGTGCGGGCGCGATGACCGCTTTGGTTTGCTGCTGCGCGCGCAAAGCGAGGGCGATTTTTACCGCCTGTTTTCCGATTGCGGGGGCAACCTGCGCCTGGAACGCGTGTTGGGCGGCGGCGCCACCGTGGTGCAAAACTGGACTGCCACTATTGCGATCCAGCCGCCGCTCTCCTTCAAGCTGGGCGTGTGGGCTTACAAGAAAGAACTGCGCGTCTTTGTCAACGACACTTTCCAGTTCTCAGCATCCGACCCGATGCTTGCCAGCGGCCGGGTGGGGTTCTACGCGCGCGCCGCGGGTAAAGAATCGCTCTCGGTCAGTTTTGCCGATTTGAAAGTGTTTGCGCTGGAAGGCGGCAGCATCCTGCCAACCGCCACCATTACGCCGACGGTGACGCGCACGCCGCGCCAGTGAGAAATTGCCAATTCAAGATTTTAAAATCCCTTTACATGAGAATGACCTCATGCAATTGAAATTGAGGCGGGCCGCGGCACGCCTCAATCTATATCTGTTTAGAGGCAGTTCCATCTGAAAACTAAACTTCCAAGGCCGTCCGCAGCTTATCGCACAATTCGGTGATTTCCCGCAGCCCGCCGTGCGGGCTGTCCGGCCACTCGTCCACGCTGAGACCCCAAAACTCGCGCGGGGTGCCAACGTAGCGCGGGATGAGGAACATGTGCAGGTGGTCGATGCTGTGGCCAAGCACGAAGGAGTAGACATGCTCGACGCCGTTGATTTGGGCCAGCGCGCGTGAAAGCCGCGCTGCAGCCCGTCCCATCGCCTCGCCTTCGGCATCGGTCAGGTCCAGCCAGTTGGCGGCGTGGCGTTTGGGTTCCAGCAGAAGCATACCCAGGTAGGCGGTATCCTTGCCGTCGGGGATGAAGGCGTGCCCGGCAAAAACCAGGTCGTCCTCATAGACCACACCGCCGGGCGATTCGATTTCACCGCGGTGTTTGCGGCAGATGAAGCATGTTTCGGGGGTGGTCGGCTGGCTCATGGTACCCTCCCGCGGACGTGGCTGCCCGCTACGGATCAAATCAGATATATCACCCGTTCATGCGCCTTCAGCTCGGCATAAATGCCATCGAGATGCTCGCGGCTTTGCGCGGTGAAGGTTACTGTGACCGATAGATAACGCCCGCCGTTGCTCAGGCGTTTTTCCAGGGTACTGGCATCCAGGTCGGGGTCGTGGCGCTGTAAAATCTCGAGGACGATATCGGCAAAATCATCGGCGTAATGGCCGATGGCCTTGATCGGGTAGGCACAAGGATATTTGATCGGCGAATCTTGCGGATTATCCAAATTTACCTCTAATTCTCCTGTCATTTTACCCCAGGATGGCATTTCCGGACTCGAATTGACGCGATTCGGTTTGCGGGCCGATCAGGCGCACAGCCCGGTCGTAGAAGATGTAATCCCAGGCCCAGTTGACCAGCACGAAAAGCCGGTTGCGGAAACCGATGATTTGCACGAGGTGGACGAACAGCCACGCCACCCAGGCGATGAAGCCGCGTAATTTAAACGGACCAATTTGCGCCACGGCTCGGTTGCGGCCAATGGTGGCCATGCTGCCCGGGTCGCGGTATTGGAAGGGCTGCAGCGCTGCGCCGCTGATCAGAGCACGGATGTTGCCGGCGGCTGCGGCTGCTTGCTGCATGGCAACCGGCGCCAACATAGGCAGGGGCTGGCCGTTTGCACTCTCCAGGTAGGCCGCGTCGCCAATGACGAACACCTCGGGGTGGCTGGGCAATTGCAGGGTTGGCGCAACGGGCACGCGCGATTGGCGCGCGAGCGGCACGCCCAGCGATTCGACCAGCGACGCGGCACGGACGCCGGCTGCCCAGATGAGAGTGCAGGCCGGGATACTCTCTCCGCCGCGCAGCATCACCGTGTGGCCGTCGAATCCGCTCACCGCTGCGCCAAAACGCACCTCGACCTGTTTCTCGGCCAACGAGCGGACGGTTTCAGCCGAGAGGTCGGCGGGCATGGCGGGCAGCAGCTTTTCAGCCGCTTCCAGCAGCAGCACGCGCGCTTCCTGCATTTGCTGCCGCGGGAAGTCCTTGGCCAGCACCATGCGGATCAATTCGGAGAGCGCACCGGCCATTTCAACGCCGGTCGGGCCGCCGCCCGCCACCACGAAGGTAAGCTTAGCCTTGCGAGCTTCAGCATCCGGCTCCAGGGCGGCCAGCTCGAACTGGCGTAGCACGTGATTGCGAATGGCAACCGCGTCATCCAGTTGCTTCAAATCGAAGGCATTTTGCGCCAGAGAATCCATGCCGAAAAAGTGGGTCTGTCCGCCGGCGGCCAGGATGAGATAATCGTAACCCATCTCGCCGTGCTCCGTGATCACCCTCCGGTTGGCAAGGTCGATGCGATGCACCTCTGCCATCTGAAATTCAAGGTTCTTCTGCCCGCGGAAGACCGCGCGCACGGGGTAGGCGATCTCGGAAGGGGCCACGCCGGCGGTGGCCACCTGGTAGAGCAGCGGCTGGAAGAGGTGGTAGTTGTTGCGGTCGATCAGCGTTACGCGCACGGGGGCATGTGCCAGGCTGCGGGCAGCCTTGAGCCCGCCAAAACCGGCGCCGATGATGACCACACGCGGAAGATTATTTTGTGTTTTCATCTGGATCTCCTTGTATTGAGCCAGTCCGATTGTGATGTTTATCACATACTATTATAATCTAAATTGTCAAAATTACAATTAGAGAAGTATAAGAAAATCAGGATTGGGTATTCGGTGATGCGTGAACCGTGAAGCGTGATGCGTGAGGAGTTGTCAAGTCCTTTAATACCCTTACAGGTTATAAAGCCCGGCAATTGTTCCCGCCACTCACATTACATATACTTGATACTTGTTATTCAAGCATTATAATAATTGTTAATAATTATAATTTATTGATTGTAATCTCAGAATAATGAAAGCTGATAAATTCAGGTAAAGCAAGACCGACGGTGAACAAGTGCCGCGGAGGCGTTTTATTCGATTTTGGTTTACATCAGTCGAAAACCTTATTGAAATAACAAAATTCAGATCGGGGATTCACGCTTTATTATTTGGATCGAACCCATTCAGTAATCGAAATTGGAGTGAGGCAATGGATCATTCAAGAAGATTGTGGCGAGAGATTGCAGGTGTTGCCGTGATCATCCTGATCACCCTGGGGCTGGTATATGTTATCCGCACCATCCTCCCGCGGGAATCGACCAACCAGGTCGCCTCGAGTCAGACGGCTGCTTCGGCCTACCCGCCGCCCATCGAAACGACCCTGGCGCCATCACCGACCATTGCCAGGACGGATATCTTCCCGTGGGAATTGCCCACCATGACCCCCTACCCGATCACGCCATTCCCTACGTTAACGCTGGTTCCCGGTCCAAGCCCGACGCCCATCCCGCTCGTTCAGCCGGCTGAAAACGCTGCCGGAACAATTTACTTTGTTGTAAACAACAAAGATGACTCAAAATCCTCCATCTTTTACGTAGGTGTTGATTCGGTTGGAAAAACTGATAAAACCTCAACCAGACTTTCCGAAGTAGAACCACTTGCCGATCATACGATATTTGTTTCGCCAGATGGCATCCGCATCGCGATTATCGGACCCTGGGGAACGGTAAGCATTTATAATCTCTTAAAGGGGGAATCTGAAAACACATCCCTCCCCCCAGCTTCCGGGGATGGTAAATTTTACAGCTGGTTTCCAGATAATCGTCGGATATTGTGGAGCGCAGGCTCTCTTAAAATAACAGACCCATTTTCGGGGGAGCGCGCTGCAATTGCTGTTCCAGGTTATGGCCATGTTACCGCTGCCGCAGTCTCTCCGGATGGTCAGTCCGCGGTTTATGCTTACAGCACCGATATCCTCTATCCCAAAGGGTTGTGGATCGTCAACACAAACGGGCAGAACGCCCGCCTGCTGGTTAAAGATGTCGAACCCTACAATATCTCCTGGTCGCCGGATGGAAAGCGGATCGTTTTCTTCGCAGCCGGTTGGAAGGTGGTCGACGCGGATGGCTCGAACCTGCGCGAAATCGCGCAGGGTGTTTTCCTGCCGCAATGCTATTTTCTTCCGGCGCTCTGGTCGCCCGACAGCAGCACGCTGGCGGTGGTGACCTCCAAATCGGGGCAAGCCTTCTGCAATGGCTGGTCGGAAAGCCTTTTCACGGATACCAATATCATGCTGATCGACGTTGAAAGCGGGGAATCACGTCCGCTGTTGGCGGATGGCAGTCAAGGGAACATCGATCCAGCCTGGTCGCCGGACAGCTCGATGCTGGCTTTTATATCGAACCGCGGCGGATCCGCTGAGATATGGGTTGTGAATAAGGATGGCACGGACCTGCATCCATTAACCGAGTTGGGTTCCTTGATCCGGTTTCCTGTTTGGCAGAGAGCAAGCCGGTGATTTTCTTGATGAGAGATTATTAAAATGCACAAGAAATTCTTGCCTAAATTTCTTTTCACCCTGATTATTTTAGTCGCCCAGTCCATCGTTTTACTTCATTGTTCACCAATCCAGGTTCAAGCTCAGGCATCTGGTTTGACCTTGATAACACCTTATTACGGCAATAAGGAGATCAGATCTTATTTTGATCATAGCCTTCCAACTTATGGAAATAACAATGACTATTTTGTAAGATACGATGGGGAAAAATGGGATGGTAATGTAGAAATAGAAAATTGCACTGCATCCACGAATTGCTATGATGGACACAATGGCATAGATGTCGCAATGGTTTATGAGCCCGTGTTAGCATCTGCCAGTGGGAGTATTTGGGAGGTTGGCTGGACATCCTGTCATAATTGTGGCTATGGACTTCAAATTATCAGTCGACATATTATTGGCAATCAAGTGTACCTGATAAGATATGCTCATCTCACAACAGTGGCTGTTGAGGTAGGGCAAGTGGTGAAAGCTGGACAAATTCTTGGAACATCTGGTAGTACGGGAAACTCAACAGGACCACATTTACATTTCGATGTGTCACAGTGTATCAACACGATATGTGATGATCTAGATTATTTCCGACCTATTGATCCTTTTGGCTGGCAGCCAGAGGCATCGGCTCCTGTCCAATCTGATCCCTGGTCGCTTGCGGAATATCAGTATGGTGCAGATAGCTAGTGTATGTGGGGAGATGGAGAATTCGTCAATATTTGCGATAATTCAAAGGCAAGCAATCCTATCCGGGCGCCCAGATACGGCGCATATATCGTTGTCGATGATACTGTAAATAATACCAACGGTTTTGCAAAAGGTTACCATGCCAATCTCTCCTGTACCGGAATTGATCCCAATTGCCCCGAATGGTGGGAAACTTCCGGGCCGGGTATAGGGTGGGGAAATCACTCATATAGAACATTAACCAACGGATGGGATGGGGAGCCCAATATTCCCGATAGCTGGGCAAAATGGCAATCATCGCCTCCAATTTCGGGCGATTTCGAAATATTCGTTTACGTTCCAGGCAATCTTGGTGTTAGTAATGATTCGTTTACCTGGCAGGCCCATTATTCCATTGTGGATAGTACTGGAATCCCGAAAAAAGCCATTGTCGATGAATATATTGGTGCCGGTCAATCCTATAATCCAAGAGATAAATGGCTAAGCCTCGGGATATATTCATTGAATGATAACTCAGCCGTTTATTTGCTGGATGACGGAGAACAACCATATACGCATTGCCCTAATGGTGCATTATTAAATGGAAATTATTGGTGCCGGGTTGCCGCTGATGCCGTTAAGTTTGTTGAAGTAATCCATGATCTTTATGTTCCAATCATTGAAAGAGTGCCTCTACCCACACCAGTTCCAAATACACCTACGCCGGCAATCACTCCAACAACCAATCCCGCTTTAAGTATCTGCGAACCAAATGAGTCTGTCTCGCAATGGGTGATTAATCATTGCTCACTAACGACATCGGCCATGGAATATTATTTGTTTCCCATAAATGGCGAAACAACGGATGCCGATGTTTTTAGATTTGCCTACACAAAGACAGGCTCCGGTGGTAATGTGGTGATTACCTTTCATTTGCAGAGCATTCCGAACAATTATCCTTACCGGTTTGAAGTTTTTGATGGATCCGGTAATTGGATAGACAATTCTAATGCAGAGGATGATCACTCTCAATCCTATATTGTTTATCCAGATATTATAAATGGCACGATATATTACTATATCCGTGTCTACTCGGAAAACGAATCCTTGGGAATGGATGGATATACCCCTTATGACACCTATTCAATAAAAGCATCCGTTTCATCCGTTATTTATGCTCCAGGTTATCCATAAACATTCAGGCAACTTTATCGTTTCTGGAGTTGATAACTGGAAAAGAGGTTATGCTAAAAGTAAGCTTTTCCCTTCCATGGAAGGCAAAGCCAAAAACCAACAGACAACCCTCAGCGTGGGCAGGCCTCTACTCCACAGTTTCCAGCTTCGCCAGCGACGCAATCAAGCGCTTGATGCCCACGGACTCGAAGGCCACGTCGAGCGTCTCCTCGCCGTCGAGGATGCGGCTGGAAATGATCAGGCCATCGCCCCAACTGGCATGGCGCACGCGCTGGCCGGCGCGGTATTTTTGTTCCGGATCGGCGGGAGCGGGCGGCGGCGTGGCGCGGTTGACGGTCGAACGCGCCGGCTGCGGATTGCTCCAATCGTAACTGGTTTTACCCCAGGATGATTTTGAAGAACGACTGACGTCGTTACTACGGGATGATGAACGGCGGCCAAAGGAGCGGTAATCGTCGGTATCATCCCAGCCTGGCAGGCGGGCGCGGTTGTACAGGCCGTCGCCGCTGCGCAGGAGCAGTTCATCGGGAATATCGTCCAAGAACTGCGAGGCGATCTGGTATTCAGGGTTGCCGTAGGTGCTGCGCTGCCCGGCGCGCACCAGGTACAAACGCTCCTTGGCGCGGGTGATGCCCACGTATAACAGGCGGCGTTCCTCAGCCATTTCCTCCGGGTCGTCGCGCGAGCGCGAGTGCGGCAATAAGCCCTCATCGAGGCCGGTGATGAACACTTGCGCAAATTCGAGTCCCTTGGCGGCATGCAGCGTCAGCAGGGTGGGCGAATTAACCTGTTCGGGCAGCGTATCCTGGTCGGAAACCAGCGCCAGGTTCTCAAGAAAATCAACCAGGCCTTTATCCTGGTATTCAAAGGCCAGCCGGCGCAATTCTTCCACGTTGCCCCAGCGGTCCTTGCCTTCCTCCGTGCCGTCATCGATGTAAAGCTGGTAGCCGATGTCGTTAACAATCCTATCGAACAAGGCTGGCAGGGTCAGATCGCCCTTGGATTTCAGCCAGCCGTCAAACTGGACGGCGAAATCGAAAATATGCGCCGCACCCTGGCCTAAGGCTCTCCAAAGCGGCGACGAATCCGCCCGTTCAGCCAGTTCGAGCAGCAGGCTGCCCATGGTGCGGCCGCTTGTCTGCGCCGCAGATTGCAGCGCAGTTACCGATTTATCGCCGATTTTACGCGGCGGGGTGTTGATGGCGCGCGCCAGGCTGACCTCGTCATCGGGGTTGTGCACCAGGCGCAGGTAGGCGATCATATCCTTGACTTCGCGCCGGCCGTAGAATCGCTGCGCGCCCACCAGCCGGTACGGCAGCCCGGCGTGCAGGAAGGCTTCTTCCAGCAGGCGGGACTGCGCGTTGGTGCGGTACATGACGGCGAATTCGCCGCCCGGTTTGCCCTTGCGCAGCAGCTTCTGGATGGTATCAACCACGTAGGCTGCTTCGGCATGGTCGTCGACGGCCTCGTGCAGGCTGATTTTTTCGCCGCGGCCGTGGTCGGTAAACAGGCTCTTGGGGGTGCGGTTGGCGTTCTGGTCGATCACGCTGCGGGCGGCGTCCAGCACAGTCTGGGTGGAGCGGTAATTCTGCTCGAGCAGAATCTTGCGGCAGCCGGGAAAATCCTGCTCGAAGCGCAGCACGTTGCGGTAATCGGCGCCGCGCCAGCGGTAAATGGATTGATCCTCATCGCCGACGACGAAAATGTTGTGGTGATAGGAAGAGATCTGTTTGAGCAGGGCGTACTGCACCAGGTTGGTATCCTGAAATTCATCCACTAGTACATATTCGAAACGGCGGGCGTACTTTTCGGTGACGTCGGGGTGCTGCTCGAACAGGCTGACCGCGTACAGCAGCAGGTCGTCAAAATCGACGGCGTTGTTTTGCACCAGCAGCTCATTGTAGCGTTTGAAGGCCTTGACCACGATCTCGTCGCGGTAAGAGCGCACCGGCAGGTCGTCGGGGTTGACCAGGTTGTTCTTGGCCTCTGAGATGCGGGCGTGGATGGGGGCGGGTTTATGGATCTTATCGTCAATGTTGAGTTCGCGCAGCGCGCGCTTCACCAGGCTTTGCTGGTCGTCGGCGTCGAAGATGACGAAGTTGCTGCGGAAAGGCAGCAAGCCGGGGTTATTGGCTTCGGTCCGCAGGATGCGCGCGCAGATGCTGTGAAAGGTGCCCAACCAAACGCCGCGCGACCGGGCGCTGCCCAGCAGCAGATCCACCCGATCGCTCATGGCGCGGGCAGCCTTGTTGGTGAAGGTAACCGCCAGGATATCGTAGGGTCGCACGCCCATGGCTTCAATAAGATAGGCGATGCGCTGGGTGAGCACGCGCGTTTTGCCCGAGCCTGGACCGGCCAGCACCAGGGTTTGTCCCGGTGGGGCAGTGACTGCCTGGCGTTGTTGCGGATTGAGCAGGTTGAGGTATTCCATCGCCCGGAAGTATACCATCCAGGGGATTGGTGAACGGATAAGTTAAGATTTGAAGAGGAAACCGGTTGAAAATGGTTTTACGTAAAAAAAGCAGGATCGGCCAGTTTACAAAAATGTAATCTGGCCGTTTTCAGGATCGACCTTATTATTTTGTAAGCGCCTGGCATGCTTGCACAGCCGGATTCGCGCTATGATCTAATCAATATTCCCGCATTATCGAATTCCATCCCCGGGAAATTCAGAGGGCAAGGCCATGGAAAAACCGCAACCTGTCGAAGAGTCCAAACCCAGCTTCATTGGCTATCTCTGGGTTACGGTTGGATTCCTGGTGATCGTATTCATTGGCGGTTTTGCCTATAAAAGCTACCGCGCTTCGCAGGAAGAGAAGCTATTCATGAGCAAAGCGCCAGCCCTGGTGATCGCTTGCGAGAATTTGACGGCGATGGCGGAGCAGGGCGTTGAATTGGCTGAATTCGGCAACCTGTTGGCCACGGCAAAGCAGCAATATGATTTGATTGGCGCCTGGCCTTTGAAAGAAACCGACGCGAATTTCGAATACGTCCAGGCCATTCAGGGCTGGACCCAGGCAACCGAGGTATGGAAACTGAAAAATGACCAAGGGTCAGAGTATGCCTACCAGGACGTTGTCGACCTGGAAGGGCTGTCCATGTATCTGGGCGTCGGTAGAAGCAAATTAAAATTCTTTACCGCCAGCGATTTGGTGCGGCAATTAATTTTTTCGGCGGGCGAACACGCCAAAAAAGGCAAAAGCTTGTTGGGCTTTTAGAAAGTTGCCCCTAGTAGCGGGTCGCGACCCGCTGTGTATTCATTATTTCCCTCACCCTGCACCCTCTCCCATTGGGAGAGGGCAATATATCCTGATCCCGTTATCGCTAAATTGGGTGAGGGTTTCGATGATCCAATCCTAATGAGGGATGGTTGTCACCTAGTGGATTTCTCCCTCCTGCTTAAGCCGGAATAACTGCCAGGTGACCACGGCGCCAAACAGCGCCATCAAAGTATTGATGCTGCCGCGTAAGTAGTAAGTGGTGCCCAGGCTCAGCAGGATGCTGGCGATGAAGATCCACGTGCCGACCATGCTGCGCTTGGCCAGCACGCGCGTAGAGATGAAAACAAGCAGGCCGAAGACGGCATTGAAGAGCGCGCCGGCCACCTGCACGTTTTTGATAAAGCCGAAGGACGAACCCAGCAGGCTGATCAGACCGGACAGGAGGCTGAAGAGGCCCAACAGGGTCAGAATGAGGATGAGTGCCTGGAAGGGACTGTACTTTCCGGGATTGGTATTGGCTTCTTTGTTCTTGTCGGCCGGTGGTGGCTCGCTCATCCATTCCCTCCAAAATCGAATTGTGGTTGATAGAAAATCCTTCAGATAGCGCTGGTTTTGCGCTTATTTAATATCCCAACACTTCCTTGCGTTTGTCGCCCCAGCGCAGCGCATCGCGGATGCCGTCTTCAATGCTGAGCCTGGTCTCCCAGCCCAACAGACGCCCGGCCTTGTCTGCGTTGGCATAGGCGCCGGCGGCGTCGCCGGGGCGGCGCGGGGCTTCGCGCTTGTTGATTTCCTTGCCGTAAACCTTCTCGAAGGCGGTCACCAGTTCGCGCACCGTGACGCCTTTGCCGGTGCCCAGGTTGATCACCAGGTAGTTGTCAGGCGGATTGCCGGCGCGCTGGAAAGCGCCGTCGAAATCCAGCACGGCAGCCACATGAGCCAGAGCCAGGTCCCAGACGTGGATGTAGTCGCGCACGCCGGTGCCGTCGCGGGTGGGGTAGTCGGTGCCGGTGATGAGAAACTCAGGCAGCAGCCCCTGCGCGGTCATCAACATGCGGCCCACCACCAGCGAGGGCTCCTTGAGCGGCAGGCCGGAGCGCAGTTTGGGGTCGGCGCCGATGGGGTTGAAGTAACGCAGCGCGATGCCCTGCATGCCGTAGGCGGCGCAGAAGTCGCGCAGGATCATTTCCATCATGTACTTGGTGCGGGCGTAGGGGCTGCCGGGTTTGAGCGGGGCGTCCTCGGTGACCATGAAACCCGGCACCAGGTCGTACAGCGAAGCGGAGGAACTGAAGACCACGCGTGGGCAGCCCAGCTCGCGCAGGGTCTTGAAGAGCACCAGCGACTTGGAGACGTTCTCGCGGTAATACTCGTAGGGACGTTCCGTCGAGTCGGGCACCAC
>CAZHYQ010000019.1:0-44498 GCA_964536805.1 uncultured Longilinea sp. | reverse complement strand
GTGCCGGCGCAGGAAAATTCGATGTCATCGGGGTGCGCCACAATGGCCATGGCGCTTTCAGGTACGTAGAAGGTGTTGGTCATGAACAGATCTCCTTGATGCAGTCAAGGAAGTTTACCGCAAAGGGGAAGGTCAGGTCAATGCGTTCTGCGTAAATGAGGGGATTGGAAGGAATGTGCGCCACATTGAGTAATGCGGCGTTTTTTTAACCCATTGACTCCGAACCCGGCAGCTCATTGACCTGGCATTTTTACAGCAGCAGCCGCACCAGGCTGTCGCCCAGCCAGGCGGCGTACTGTTCGCGCGTCCAGCCGCGGTCAGTGGTGAACAGGCTGAACAGCTCGGGGCTGCTGAGCGCCCAGACGGTCTCGCCAGCGCCGGCCAGCTCCAGGCCGGGGCGCAGTGGCAGGGAGCGGGCGAATTCAGTCAGGGTAAACAGGCGGTCCGACAAAATGACACGCAGTAGCATTTCGATCTCCGGTTCGCTGCTGGCGGCGGCGCGCGCCACCGCAAAGAGCGGCGCGACCCGCTCGAGGATGAGGACGATGTCGGCGGCGAAGAGGTGAAGGCGTACCGCCGGGTCGGGTTCGCGCAGCACGGCCTGCGGGCCGGGGCGCTGCAGCAGCGGGATGGGCTGCTCGTCGCCGCCCACCGCCAGCTTAAACAGCGCGGCCAGCAGGGCACGCTTGCTGCCGAAGACGGCGTAGATGGTTTCGGGCGCCACGCCGGCCGCCTGGGCAACTGCTTCGATGGTCGCGCCGGCATAGCCGTGTTGGATGAACAGCCCGCGGGCGGTCTGCAGGATGTGCAGGCGGGTCTGGCCGGCCTGGGCCAGGCGGCGGGCGGAGTTGTAGCGGCGTTTGGCGGGGGGAGCGGTCATTTTGCCTCTTGAATCTTTGACCATTATGCTGTATTATAGCACTATTCAATACAGTATTACTGTATTGAATATGGATGGGCTTCATTCAACCCAGTATAGCGGTTTTTGCCATCCATTCCTACGGGTAGGTTTACAGGTATGCCAGGAGATTAAGAATGACAAACGAGCAAATGCAGACGGCCCTGCGACGGGTCATTGAAGAAGCCTTCAACCAGGGGAAATTCGGCGTCCTCCCCGAGGTTTTTGCCCCCGATTTCATCGAAAACCAGTTTGGCTTGCACGCCACTTTTTCCGGCATGCAGCGCGATATCGAATCGCTGCGCGCCATCTTCCCCGATTTGCACCTGACCATCGAGGAGATGGCCGTCAGCGGCGACCGGGTGTGGGTGCGTTCGACCGCCCGAGGCACGCACAGCCGGCCGTTCATGGGGCCGCCAACCGGTAAGACTTTTGCAATCTGCGTCTTCGACGAGGTGCGTTTTGCCAACGGCAAAATCGTGGAGCACTGGGGCAGCCCGGACCGCTTTGCCCAACTGATGCAATTAGGGCTGCTGCCCCGGCCTCAGGCGCAGCCGGCATAGGAAAAGATTAACCACTGAGACACAGAAATACTATTTGGACAAGAAAGGGTTGCCAAAGGGTGATGATTTCATCCTCCGGCAACCCTTTTCCGATATCGTTTTATCATTCAAAAGTGCGAATCAACGATTCACGCCTCACGCTTCACGGGTTTTTCAACTATCCGTATCCATCTTTTCCTGGCGCGAATCGACGCCTTTCTTGATTTGCTTGAGCAGTTCCTGCCAGACCTGCGGGCGCGAGGACTGGCAATTTTGCAGCAGGGCGGTCAGCGGCTGCAGCGGCTGCGCGGCGATGAGACTCTGTGCTGCGCTGTTCAGGCTGTAGCTGCGGCTGACGAATATTTTCAATTTGCGTTCTTCCTGCATGTCCAACAGGCTGCGTTCCGCCAGGTGGACTTTCACCCGCCCGATTGCTTCCAGGTAGGGGTCGGATACGTCCTGCCCCAGCCAGACCGAAACCAGCGTATCGACCTCGCTGTTGGAGGCCCGGCCGGCGGCATTCAGCAGGTCAGCTTCCAGGCAGGGCCCGGCCCACTGCGCCGGTTTGCCGGTGGGGTCGGCGAACAGGGCGGTCTTGGAGCCCAGACCGAAGAACACTTTCTTCTGGCGCATCTCCAGCCGCATCCAGCCAGCCTGTTCATTGGCCAAAAAAGCGGCCGCCAGCAAATGCTGCACCAGTTCCACTTTGTTGACCTGCACATCGGTATGCAGCAGGCTGACTTTGTTGAAAACGCCCTTGCTCGAGGCAAATTTTTCAGCGTTGAAAAATACCTGTTCGCTGGGAATGAGCGATTGAACTGGAATGGTCATGGCCCCCTCCGGATAAAAGAAGAATGGATGAAGTGGTATGTGGATTAAATCATGAACCGGGCTGCGGCGCTGGCAAAATGGCCTTACGTTTCTGTTATTTCGGCGGCAGGGTGAGCACGTAGTGCAGGCCGCGTTCCACCCAGGCTCTCAGTGCGGCATCCGATTCCACGCCGGCCGGTTCCACCGTCACCCAGCCCTTCATCGGGCGGCCGGTCATGTCGAATGGGCGCACGTGCGGTCTGGCCAGCGCCTCTTCATATTCGGCCGGGTCGAGGCGCACAATCAGGCGGCGGCCGTTGACCCCGCAGGCCATGTTGCCGTTCACCAGGTAACCCGTCCCGCCGAACATTTTCTTCTCCTCCGCCAAAGCCAGGTCCTGCAGCAGCAGGCGGATGCGCATTGCCAGCCGTTCATCATAAGCCATCGCGTCAACTCCTGTCGCATGCCAACCAGTTTGATCAACCGTACTTGAAAATGCCCGTGCAACGCTGGGCAGCCCCCTCCCGCCCAAAGCCCGGTGCCTGCGGTGCAGAAACTGATTTTACCGCTGGCGCTTGCTGCGCAGCAGCAGCAGCACAATCACCCCGACCCCCAGCAGAAATCCCAGCAGCGAAATTCCGACCCAGGGTAAACCGCCGTTGAAGGAAATGAACGGTTTGGGGGTGGGCGTGAAGGTGGGCTGCGGCGTGGCGGTGAGGGTGGGCGTGGCGGTGGGCGTGACCGGCGTGACAGTGGGCGTGGCGGTGGGCGGACCGGGCGTAGGCGTGATGGTGGCCGGCGGCGTCACCTGCAGCACGAGCTGCTGGTTGGGATAGATGGCGGAGCTGGTCAGGTTGTTCCAGATCATCAGATCGTTGACTGCCACCTCATAAAGCCTGGCAATCCACGAGAGCGTCTCGCCGCTTTGCACGGTGTGATAATACTTGCCGTCGGCGGCCGGGGTGAGCTTTTCCACCGCCGTGAGCGGGCGGGGGGTGGCGGTGGGCGTGACGTGGCCGGGGTCGATCAAGAGTTGCTGCCCGATCTGCAGCGGCCAGTCAGCCTGCCACGCGTTGAGCGCAAGGATCCGCTCGAGGCTGACTCCGTAGGCGGCCGCGATGGTGCTGAGCGTGTTGTAGGCAGCCACGGTGTGAATGATTTTGCCGTCGGCATCGGGGGTGCTTTTTTGCACCATGTCCGCCGGGGTGGGCGTGGCGTATCCGATGGTATCCTTGCCGGGGATGAAGAGTTTTTGCCCGATTTGCAGCTTGGTGTTGCGCGAGATGTTGTTCCAGGTTTCGATGTCTTTGATGGTGATCTGGTAGGCAATGGCGATGGACCAGAAAGACTGGCCGGTTTCGACCGTGTGGATGATCTTGCCGTCGGCATCCGGCGTGGCCACCTTTACGGGGATGATGATGCCGTAGCTGCCCGTGTTGCCGGTGTTGGGCGTAGTGCCGCCCGGCGAAACATATTCGCCGCAGGATTTTCCGGCCGTGTAAGCCGCCTGCAGGACATAGTAATACCGGCCGTTGCCGGCGGGGGCGATGCCGGCGCCGACGTTGCAGTAGGCCGGGTTGACGGCCGGAATCATGTGCGAGGCGTCCGACCAGATGACCATGATCTCGTCGAGGGACATATTTCCGACGGCGAAGTTTTCGGTACCCCATACCTTCGAGCCGCCGCCGTAGCCGGCCGATTGCAGCCGGCCGGAGACATCGCCGATGTGCCACGACATGTTGTTGGCGGCCATGATCTCGGCCGTGCTTTGCGCCACGGCATTGATGATGGGATCTTCGACCAGCGCCGGCAGGCCGTTGCCCATGCGCAGCGCATTCATGGCGATGATGAGATCATAGGCGGTCACATCGGACTGCAGCGGCGCGGCCTGAACGGCGGCAGGCGGGTTGGGTTTGACCGCAGCGCTGCTGAACAAGGCGATCAACAGCACCAGCAGGAAAACCCGGCGTGTGAGCGTTAGGTGTCGCATGGCGTTATTATAACGGGAATCAGGCGGGTGAAAACACCCCGGCATTCGGCGCGGGCAAAGGGTTGATTTTACTGCCTACGGCTGGGGCACCAGCCAGTAGCTGTCTTTATCTCCCTCGGCGGTCCAGCCAGTCAGGCCGTTATCGAGCGAGCGGATCTTCCACCAAACCCAGCCATCCACGCAGCGCGGGCCGTCGAGCACGGTGACGCGTTCGCCCGGCTGAATCTGGCCAACCTTGCGCTGGCTGGCGCCGGCACCGTTGCGCACGTTGTTGGCCTGGGGCGGATCCTGCGAAACGGCGGCGGTGGCACCCACCTGCAGCCGGGAATCGCTGCTGCCGTCGCAGGCCGGCCAGGGCGTGCCCGCTGCCGGTGTGGCACTGGGGGGGAAGGCCAGCGTGTTGGTGGGCCAGGGCGTGAGGGTGGCACCGGACCGCGCTGGCGCTATGGCGGAAGGAGCTGCCAGGGTTGGAGAGATGGTTTGTGCGATGGACGATGATTCGACGGTGGGCGTGGCCGCCGAACTGGTTAGGGGTGCGGTAGGCGAAGAAGTAAGCCCGACTGCCGCGGTCTGGCTGCCGCAGGCGGCCAGCAGGAAGGCCGCGCAGATCCACACGGGCAGGAGAACACACAACCGGCCAATGGTCAGTCTATTGAACCGGCGTCCCCCCGCGTGGCAGACCTGGTTTTGTCGCGAAATGAGAGCTTTCACCGCACGCCCCTTCCGGGTAGGTTCTCCGAAATCGAATCGCCGTCAAGGGCATTATAGCAAGAATCAAGGCAAAAAGAACGGGCCCTGCGTATGCAAGGCCCGTCGCGAAAGACTTGTGGGTCAGTTTAGCCGTTCTTCTTTTGGAATTCGGCCATGAATTCCACCAATGCCTTAGCCGAGGCGAGCGGCAGGGCATTGTAAATGGAGGCGCGCAGGCCGCCGACCGAGCGGTGGCCCTTCAGACCGATCAATTCGGCTTTCTTGGCTTCCTTGACGAACAGATCTTCCAGTTCTTCGCTGGGCATACGGAACGGCACGTTCATGATCGAGCGCGCTTCCACTTTGGCATGGCCGCGGTAGAAACCGCCGGAGGAATCGATGGCGTCATAGACCAGTTTAGCTTTCTGCTGGTTGATCTTGTAGATGGCATCCAGACCGCCCAATCCCTTGATCCACTGGAACACCAGGCCGCACATGTAGATGGACCAGCAGGGCGGCGTGTTGTAGAGCGAGGCATTCTCGGCCATGATCTTGTAATCCAGCATGGTGGGCAGGTTGGCGGGCACGCGCTCCAGCAGGTCGTCGCGCACGATGGCAACCACCACGCCGGCGGGTCCGGCGTTCTTTTGGGCGCCGGCGTAGATCATGGCGTACTTGCTGACGTCGATGGGCTGGCTGACAAAGTCGGAGGACATGTCGCAAATCAGCGGCACGCCAGCCGGCACGGCCGGTTCGCTCTTGAACTCGACGCCGTGAATGGTTTCGTTATGGCAAAAGTGCACGTAGGCAGCCTGGGGGTCGAAGGCCAGTTCGCTGGCGGCGGGCAGGCGGCTGAACTTGTCGGCATCGCCGTTGAATACCACGTTGGTGGTGCCCAATTTGACCGCTTCCTTGACGGAAGCCTTGCTCCACGCGCCGGTGACGATGTAATCGGCGCTGGCACCGGCCGGCCGGAAGTTCATGGCCAGCATGGTGAAGTGCAGCGTGGCGCCGCCCTGCAGGAACATCACCTTGTAATTGGCGGGGATGCCCAGCAGCTCGCGCAGGTCAGCCTCGGCTGTCTGGATGATGCCTTCGAATTCCTTTGAACGGTGGCTCATTTCCATCACCGACATGCCGCAGCCGTTGAAGCTGAGCAGTTCGGACTGAGCCTTCTCGAGTACAGACTCCGGCATCACAGAGGGGCCGGCATTGAAATTGTGGACACGTTTCACAGAAGTCATATCTCTCCGCCTCGTTTGAGTTTGATTTGGGTTGATGAGTTTGGCTGTTGACCCTTTGCCAGGAGGCTTGCAGGAACTGCCTGACGCGGGTTACCTTCATCATAACGCATTTTGACGTGTCAAAGCTACTGCTTTTTGTCGTGCAGTGGTGCTACGTTTGCCATCATTTGAGCCCTGAAGCGGCCATTTCCATATCGAATTGCACCGCATGGGGTTTTAATGGATGGAAAGCGCAACCGCGGACCCAATGCCTGGCACGGAACGCGGCGTGCGACACAGTTTTTTTTCCAGAAACATCGCTGTTCTGGATCAATCGGTTCAATTATTCTAGGAGGATAAAATGGATCTTCTCAGCATCGTCATCATGATCGTGGTTGGGGCGCTTGCCGGTTGGGTGGCCGATTACCTGGTCAAAGGCATTTCGGTTGGCCTGCTCGGCAAGATCATCGTCGGCGTGCTCGGCGGGGTGCTCGGCGGCTGGCTGTTCAACCTGCTGAACATCTCCATTGGCTCCGGCATCATCAACACCATCATCGCCGCCATTGTCGGCGCAGTGATTTTGCTGCTGCTGCTGCGCCTGATCCGGCACAAATAGGCAATCGGTCATTTTCAAGTGGGAGGCGCTAGACACGCCTCCCATTTGCGTTCCCGTATAGGGATGGCGTAAAATCATGGAAATTCTTGAGCCCGCGAGGATATCATGCCGCTGCCACTGGAGACCGACCGCCTGATTTTGCGCAGGTTTGAGCCGCGCGACGTGCCTGCTTTTGCCGCCTACCGCTCGGATCCGGATGTGGCCCGCTTTCAGGGGTGGGAGGCACCTTACAGCGAACAACAGGCTGTTAAATTTATCCGCAACATGCGGCGCGTACAGCCCGGAACGCCGGGTAAATGGCTGCAGCTGCCCCTGCACGTTAAGGCGACGGGCGAACTGGCCGGCGACTGCGCCTTTAACATTCATAAGGACGACCCGCGCCAGGCATCCATCGGGCTGACGCTGGCGCGGCCCTTCCAGGGGCGGGGCTACGGCCACGAGGCCATGACGCGCCTGCTGGATTACCTGTTCTTTGAGCTCAAGCTGCACCGCGTGCACGCCGATTGCGACGCGCTAAATGAACCGGCGTACCGCTCGCTGGAAAAACTGGGACTGCGGCGCGAGGCGTATTTTGTGGAGAGCCTGTGGTTCAAGGGCGCTTGGGCAAGCGAATACTGGTACGCGATTCTGGACAGGGAGTGGGCTGAGCGGCGGAGGTTGTCATCTTGAGCGCCGCGAGGAATCTTGTATATGGGCACGGCGCGTTGGTTTGTCCAATCATTGTAAGCGATTGGATTGCCGTGCCCGTACACAAAAACGGTCAATTTATGGATCACCTGGTGAAATTAACAATCAAACCGGGATTGAAAATCTGAAAGGTTTGTCAATCCCGGTTTGGATTTCGTAAATCCAGTAAAAAGTATTTAGTTCTTTATCAATAAAGGTAAATAAAGCGGAATATAAAAGATTACATCCACAGGCACCCAAAGACTTTTCCAGCCTAACTGGCCGAAATCATTATATCCCCAGCACTTGACCCCGCCGGAGCTGGTGAGCGCGCAGGTATGATATTCTCCTGCGGCGACCGCGCTGGTCCCGCTGGCCAGCCCTACCACGTCCACTGGAACGGAACGATCGATAGTGGTCCCATCGCCCAGTTGGGCTAAAAGATTGTTTCCCCAGCACTTGACCCCGCCGACGGTAGTGAGCGCGCAGGTGTAAGCATAGCCCGCGGTAACGGCGCTGACTCCGTTGGCCAGCCCAACTACATCCACCGGGGTATGCCTTGGGTTAGCGGTTCCATCGCCCAGTTGACCATAATAATTGTATCCCCAACATTTGACCCCACCAGAGGTGGTGAGTGCACATGTGTGATCGGATCCCGCAGTAACGGCGCTGGTCCCGCTGGATAAGCCTTCCACATCCACCGGGGTGGTATGATCGGTGGTAGTTCCATCACCGAGTTGGCCATAAGAATTGGATCCCCAGCACTTGACCCCGCCTTCGGTCGTGAGAGCGCAGGTGTAAAAATTTCCCGCAGAAATGGCGCTGACCCCACTGGTCAGTCCCATCACATCCACCGGGGTGGGACTACCGTTGGTAGTTCCATCACCGAGTTGGCCATAAGAATTGGATCCCCAGCACTTTACACCGCCCACGGTGGTGATCGCGCAGGTGTGATCGGTTCCGGCGTCGATGGCGCTAACCCCGCTGGTCAGATCCGTCACATCCACCGGGGTGGAGTAAAAGATGGGTGCGCCAACGCCTAATTGTCCCCAGCATTTGACCCCGCCGGCGGTCGTAAGTGCGCAGGTGTGGTAACTTCCCGTGGTGATTGCTTCGACTTCATTGGCCAGTCCAATCACATCCACCGGGGTGGAATGAGAGATAGCAGTCCCATCTCCAAGCTGGCTGCCGGTATTGTCCCCCCAACACTTTACCCCCCCGGCAATAGTGAGCACGCAGGTGTGATGGAATCCCACTTCGACGGCGCTGACCCCGTTATCCAATCCGGCAACATTCGCCGGGGTGGAACGATCGGTAGTCGTGCCATCGCCCAGTTGGCCGAACTTATTGTATCCCCAGCATTTGACCCCGCCGGAGGTAGTGACCGCGCAGGTGTGTCCCCATCTCGCGGCAATAGCGCTGACCCCGCTGACCAATCCAGGCACGTCCATCGGGGTGGTATGTCTGGTAGTGGTTCCATCGCCGAGTTGGCCAAAATCATTTTTCCCCCAGCATTTAACCTCGCCGGTGGCGGCGACCGCGCAGGTGTGACTACTTCCAGCAGCGATGCCGATGGCACCGCTGGCCAACCCAACTACATCCACCGGAGTGGAACGGTTGGTAGTAGTGCCATCGCCGAGTTGGCCACTGCCATTACTTCCCCAGCACTTGACTCCGCCCAAGGTGATGAGCGCGCAGTTATGAAATTCCCCTGCGACGATCGTACTGACCTCGCTTGGCAATCCCGACACATCCACCGGGATTAAACGTGATGTGGTGGTCCCATCGCCCATTTGGCCAGAACCATTTTCTCCCCAGCACTTGACACCGTCCGCAGTGTTGAGGGCGCAGGTGTGGAATTCTCCAGCAGCGATTGCACTGACATCGCTGTCCAGTCCGACAACATCCGTCGGGAGTCCTCGAGAAGTGGTAGTCCCATCACCCAGTTGTCCGTAATTATTCCGGCCCCAGCACTTGACCGCACCAGAGGTGGTGACCGCGCAGGTATGAAAAAAGCCTGCTGTGATGGCGTTTACCCCGCTGGTCAGTCCATCCACATCAACCGGTGTGAGTTGATGGGAAAAGGATCCGTCTCCCAATTGGCCGTTTAAATTGTTTCCCCAGCACTTTACCCCACCAGAGGTGGTAAGCGCGCAGGTGTGAGAGTATCCCGCGGCAATGGCGCTGACTCCGCTGGTCAGCCCAACCACATCCACCGGGGTCGACCGATTGGTTAAGGTTCCATCGCCCAATTGACCGAAATCATTTTTCCCCCAGCACTTGACCCCGCCGGAGTCGGTGAGTCCGCAGGTATGCTGACCTCCCACGCTCACCCCCGCTGCAATTATCGCGGGTGAATCCATGACCGGCGTGTTGGTTGCAGCCACCTCTGAAGTTATTGAGCTGGGCAAGGTACTTGCGTTAGCTGTTTCTATCGGAGGTATTGGAACGAAAAGTGCAAGAATAAGGATGGCTGCTACAACAATCTGGAATTTACGCGTGAACATAAAGATCCCCTAGCTCTGGTTATATGGTTTGGGTTTTTATTGAATTTGTGCGGAATTTTCTAGGAATGCCGGGTGGATGAGAAGAAAAATTTAGATCCCGGTAGAAGATATCCTTCACGGACAGGCATTATTTATAGAACTGCAATTCAGCAACAACAACCATTATAGGCCTTGGGAAGGAAAATGAGAAGTAAATTGGAATTTCAAATCGGTAATCTGTGATTATTATCCTGGCAAATGAATGATTGTAATGAAAGCTCCGAAAGCCATATCACGAAAATAACACCCTCCAAGTACGGGCACGGCTGAACTGGCATGTGCGTGGGTTTACACTAGGCCTTGCCGTGCCCTCTGCAAAGAAGAATTAGCCTCGGAATTGGGCACGGCGCGTTGATTTGTCCAATCAGCTTGAGCGAATGGATTGCCGTGCCCGTACCCCAGGCCTATATCGTACGGGCACGGCTGTGCAGGCATGTGTGTGGATATTCACATTGCCTTGCCGTGCCCTTTGCAAAGAAGATTTGGCCTCGGAATTGGGCACGGCGCGTTGGTCTGTCCAATGGAGCTGAATGAATGCATGGCCGTGCCCCTACAAGTAACATTCTCCTGATAAAAAATCAGGGACGTGCATAAACACGTCCCTGATCTGTTGATACGAAATTCAGCTTAGGCCGGCGCGCCCAACTCGGGCTGCGGTTCCATACGGCGCATGATGATCTCGCCGTCGGGCACATAGTCGATCTGGATGGTGTCGCCGTCGGCAAATTCGCCCGAAAGCAGCGCATCCGAAAGCCGGTCTTCCACCTTGCTTTGAATGACGCGGCGCAGCGGACGGGCGCCGAATTCGGGATCGTAGCCTTCCTCGGCGAGCTGGTCCAGGGCAGCATCGGTGGCCTGCAGCACCAGGTTGTGGTCGTGCAGGCGTGCGCTGACCTTGTCCAGTTCCAGCCGGACGATCTTGCGGATATCCTCGCGGTTGAGCGAGCGGAAGACGATCACTGAGTCGACGCGGTTAATAAACTCGGGGCGGAACACGCGGCGCAGCGATTCGGTCAGCTTTTTGCGCATCTCGTCGTACGCCAGTTTTTCTTCGGTGTTCTCGTCGGCCTTGAGCTGGAAACCGAGACCCGTCTGGCGCTTGATCATGTCCGCGCCGATGTTGGAGGTCATCACGATGATGGCGTTGCGGAAATCAACCTTGTGTCCGCGCGCATCCGAGAGATGGCCTTCTTCCATGATCTGCAGCAGCATGTTGTGCGCCTCGGGATGCGCCTTTTCGATCTCGTCGAAGACGACAATCGAGTAGGGGCGGCGGCGCAGCGCTTCGGTCAACTGGCCGGCTTCCTCGAAGCCGACGTAACCGGGAGGCGCGCCAACCAGGCGGCTGACGGTGTGGCGTTCCATGAACTCGGACATGTCCAGTTGGATCAGGGCGTCTTCACTGCCGAACATGAAGCGCGCCAGCGCTTTGGTCAGTTCGGTCTTGCCGACGCCGGTGGGGCCGAGGAAAATGAACGAACCAATCGGGCGGCGCGGGTCCTTCAACCCGGCGCGGGCGCGGCGCACGGCCTTGGAGATGGCCTCGATGGCTTCCTCCTGGCCGATGATGACGCGGCGCAGATCGTCCTCCATGTGAATCAGGCGTTCCGATTCTTCCTGGGCAAGCTGCATCAGCGGCACGCCGGTCCACATCGACACCACTTCGGCAATGTCATCGGCGCTGACCACCGGGCTTGTGGCGCGGTCCCAACCGGTGCGCATGCGTTCGAGCTGGTTTTCCAGCCCGTTCTCGCGGTCCAGCAGGTCCTGGGCGTCGTCAAAGCGGCCGTCTTCCAGGGCCTGGTTGTGGTTGTGGCGCACGTCGCGCAGCTGTTCCATCAGATCCTTGACTGTTTTGGCGGCCGGGCTTTTGTACATGCGCACGCGCGACGAGGATTCGTCGATCAGGTCGATGGCCTTATCGGGCAAGAAGCGTTCGGTAACGTAGCGCGCCGAAAGACGCGCGGCGGCTTCCAGGGCCTCGTCGGAAATCACCAGGCGGTGGTGCTCTTCATAGGCCGAACGGATGCCTTTGAGGATGGCGATGGTTTCGTCGATGCTGGGCTCTTCGACGCGGATGGGCTGGAAACGCCGCTCGAGGGCAGCATCGGATTCGATGTGCTTGCGGTATTCCTCCAGCGTGGTCGCGCCGATGACCTGCAACTCGCCGCGCGAGAGTGCCGGCTTGAGGATGTTGGCGGCATCCACCGAGGAGCCGGCCGCGCCGGCGCCCACCAGCATGTGCAGTTCGTCGATGAACAGGATGGCGCCCGAGGCTTTCAGTTCGTCGATGACCCGTTTGAGGCGCTCTTCGAACTGGCCGCGGTACATGGTGCCTGCCACCAGCGAACCGACGTCGAGCTGCAGCACGCGCTTATCCAGCAGCGGGGCAGGCACGTCGCCTTCGAGAATGCGCTGGGCCAACCCTTCGACGATGGCGGTCTTGCCAACGCCGGGTTCGCCGATCAGCGCGGGATTGTTTTTGGTGCGGCGCGCCAAAATTTGAATGACGCGTTCGATTTCCATTTGCCGCCCGACCACCGGGTCCAGCTTGCCTTCTTCAGCCAGGGTGGTCAGGTCGACCGCCAGCTGGTCCACCAGCGGGGTCTTGCCGCCCTTTTCCTTGCCCTTTTCCTGGGCTGCGCCCTGCTCGCCCTTCTTTTCGCTGCGCTGCGGCGCGGCGGGGGTCTGCGAACTGCTTTCCTGCAGCACGCGGCGGGTCTGCCGCCGGATTTGTTCGGGCGTCACGCCCAACTTGCGCAGCACGTCCAGCGCCAGCCCTTCATTGGAGCGCACCAGCCCCAGCAGCAAATGCTCGGTGCCGATGTAATGGTGCCCCATGCGGCGGGCTTCGTCGATGGCAAATTCCAGCACCTGCTGCACACCGGAAGATAAATCCACTTTGGCGCCCTGAGAGGTGCCCGCGCCGCCCAGGCGTTCCACCATTTCACGCATGCGGTCGGTTTCCATACCAAGGTCGCGCAGCACCCGCCCGGCGATTCCGCCTTCCTCTTCGATCAGACCCAGCAGGACATGCTCGGTGCTGATCGCGTTCTGGTGCATGCGTTCAGCTTCCTGGTGTGCCAGGCTCAACACCCGGCGAGCTCTCTGGGTGAAACGTTCCATTCCAGCCACGGCGATACCTCCTCAACCCTTCTCATTGCCTGCCATCTCCGCCGTTCATGTACTGCGGCAGGCGTTTCTGCTTACCCGGGGCCAGGCCCCAAATCCTTACCTGTAAAGACTTGCTAAAAAGATTCTACCAAGTTTTAACGGAATTTTCCAGCCGGGCCGATTGCAAATCGCCAGCAAACTGGACAAAAGAGGGCTGACCCTGTGTCAATCCCCTTAAGAGTTCTCTCATAATGGCGCACAAATGCCGCCGGGCGAACCAAAATCGTTATTTCCTCACCCCGGGCAGTTTTTCGTTTCCGCCGGCGGTCAACTCAACAGGTACGCCATCACCCATTGCGTGGTTGCCAGCAGCGCCTCCAGGTGGGTACGTTCGTAGTTGTGCGAGGCATCCACGCCGGGGCCAATCAGGGCCACAGCCACGTCGCCGCCGGCGCGCCAGTAGGCTTCGCCGTCGGAACCGTAGAACGGGTAGATATCCACCCTGTAGTCGATGCCGTTGGCTTCCGCCAGTCCGCGCAGACGATGCGACAGTCCGTAATGGTAAGGACCGCCCGAATCCTTGACGCACAGCGTGGCATGGAACTCGTCGGAGGTCTGCCCATCACCAATCGCGGCCATGTCGACCGCTACCAGTTCGGTCACCTCGGCGGGAATGCCAGCCGCGGCGCCGTGGCCGACTTCTTCATAGTTGCTGAAGTGTAGGTAGGTCTTCTGGGCGGGCTGCAAACCGGCCGCCTGAATGGCTTTGACCGCAGCCACCAGGCAGGCCACGCAGGCCTTGTCATCCAAGTGGCGCGAGCGGATAAAGTCATTGGTGACTTCAACGCGCGGATCGAGGGCCACGAAGTCGCCCACCCGGATGCCGGACTGAGCGGTTTCTTCCGCCGAGGCGGTGCGCAGGTCGAGGCGCACTTCCATCACATCGGCGTCGCGTTTGGTCTCATTGACCTTGCTGCCGTGCACGTGCGAGGAAGACATGCTGAGCAAAATCGAGCCGCGGTAGCGCCGGCCGTTGGCGGCATAAACAGTGCAGCCCTCGCCTTCCACTGCGTTCCAGGCATAGCCGCCAATTTGCGTCAGTTTGAGCCGCCCGTTGGGCTTGATCTCCTTGACCATCGCGCCCAGGGTATCGGCGTGGGCCGTCAGCGCCCGCGGCGCATCTTCCTTTTGGCCAGGCCAGGTGACCACCAGCGCGCCTTTGCGCGTATGATGGAACTGCAGCCCGGGGAATCCCTGCAGGGCCTGTTCGGTATAGGCGATGGCAGCCTCGGCCATGCCAGTGGGGCTGGGCGTGTTGAGCAGACCGGTCAGAAATTCCAGGAGAAAGCCGCTATCGATTTTCGGCAGTGCCATGGTTTAACCTCGTTTTGAACCGTTTAATTACGCTTTATCACAGGACTGTACAACTCAGAATGTGACGCCTTCAAAGGCTTCGATGGCCGCGCGCCATTCCGGCGAGACGGGAACGGTGCGTTGTTGTTCGTAGTCGTATGCCACCATCACTGTTTCCGCTTTGGCCAGCAGTTCGCCGCTGACGGTATCCTGAATTTCATATTCGAGCGTGAGACTCTTGTTGCCAATGCGGCTGGTGCGGACACCCACCCGCACCTGCTGGTTGAGTTTTATTTGCGCCAGGTAGGAGATGTGCACATCCGCCACAATCAATCCAAGCGATGCGAAATGAACGCCGTCAAACAGTCCGAGGTGCTGCAGGTAATCAAAGCGGGCCTGTTCGATGTAGGTGCTGTAACGCGAATTGTTGACGTGCCACTGCGTATCGAGGTCGGCGTAGCGCACTTGAATGGGGATGTAAAAACGGAATTCAGCCATGCGTATCTGCCTGTTTATTGAGGAAAATTGATAAGATTCTTGAAATTATACCGTATGTCATATGCAGAAAATGCCAATTGATTGTGTAAAATCGGGGCAATAAATTGTATAATTAAGACGATAAATCCCCTTTTTCGCCGACATCGAGAAAACTGTCATTTCTTCTGAGTGAGGGTTATCACTTGTTAAAGGGGGCGGGATTGCATACACTCTTTAACAAGAGAAATTCGATCCGTATACCTGAATTGTCTTAATTCTCCATTTGTAGGAGTTCATCATGCAAATTACCCGACAGGCCGACTATGCACTGCGCGCCATCTACCACCTGACCAAGCTGGAACCGACCGAGCGCGCTGCCACCAGCCACATTGCCGAGGAGCAGCGCATTCCGCCTTCCTTCCTGGCAAAAATCATCTCCCAACTCTCTATCGCCGGCCTCATACACACCTCCCGCGGCGCGCGCGGCGGCGTATCTCTGGCCCGCAGCCCGGAGGAGATCACCATTCTTGAAGTCGTGGAAGCCATCGACGGCCCGATCGCGCTGAATGAATGCACCTCTTCGCCGGAAGCATGCCCATTTGGCGATAACTGCCCGCTGCGAAAACTGTGGTGCGGCACGCAGGCCGATCTGGTCGAAAAGCTGCGCAATACAACCTTTGCACAATTCCTGCTCGAATCCGCGGCGCCAGCTTTGGGCAGCGACTGACCGCCGCACCATAGGAGTTCATCATGCCAACGGGCACACCGGTAAATCGACATTGGGTCATGGTCATGTGCGATGGAACGGTGGTGATTGATTGGGGCGGGGGCCAGTTTCTGGATATCAACACCGGCGACATGCGCACCTGTTCCGAACTTGAAATCAGCCATCATATTCAAGATTCCGAGTTGAATTATTTAATTTCAACCGGGCATGTCAGTTCGTTCAACAAAATCCTGGTGTATTTTCCAGGACTGCCGGAGCGGCCGCTGCCCACCATCGATTGAACCAATTATTTTGGAAAAGTACGGAGACGCATTTCAATGCGTCTCTTTTTTTTCCTGTTTTCCTTTTATCCGGCAGGCGGATATAATCGACCCATGCTAAACACGAAACGGAATTTATGGATTGGCTTGTTTGTGTTGCTGGCGGTGACCGGGCTGGTCACCTTTTTTGGGCCGGCTGAACGCACTTTGGGCGCCAACCTGCGGCTGGTGGTGCTGCACGGCGCCTGGGTGTGGGCTGGCAAGGCGGCATTTGCCCTGGCGGGCCTGGCGGGCCTGGGCGGGTTGCTGCTCTTCAAAAGGCGCAGCGGGCTGGCGGGCTGGTCCTTGGCGCTCGGGCGCACCGGGCTAGCTTTTTGGCTGACCTATCTGCCCATGTCGCTGCTGGTTATGCAGCTCAACTGGGGCGGGTTGTTCTTTGATGAGCCGCGCTGGCAGGTACCGTTTACCTTCGGCGTGGTGGCGGTGCTGCTGCAGGCCGGGCTGGCCGTGCTGCGCATCGATTGGCTGACCTGCGCCGCCAACCTGGCATTCGGGGCGGCGCTGTGGACCGCGCTGGGCAGCGCTGCCAACATCCTGCACCCCGATTCGCCCATCTTCGGCGGCGGTGCAACCCGCATTCAGTTCTTTTTTATCCTCTTGCTGATCCTCTCGTTGGCGGCGGGGGCCATTTTCACCCTGATCGTGCGGCGTAAAAACTAGCATCGTCTCACAATTGACTCTTTTTCGACCCTTGCAATTGCTAAAAGTAGTAATATGATAAATACGATCAATTATCTAAATGGTTATAGAAAAGGAAGCAGGCATGGGGCAAGCAATTGAATCGGTTGAGACGGTCATTGTTGGCGGCGGCCAGGCGGGCCTTTCGCTCAGTTACTATCTGACTCGGGAGAAACGCGAACACATCGTGTTGGAAAAAGCGCAGCGGGCCGGCAGCGTGTGGACGCAGCAGCGTTGGGATTCGTTTACCCTGGTGACGCCCAACTGGGCTTTCCTCCTGCCGGGCGGGGAATACAGCGGGGATAATCCGCACGGTTTCATGCTGCGCGCCGAAGTCGACCGGCGCTTTCAGGATTATGTCCGTGATTATGCCCTGCCGCTGCGCTTCGGCGTGCAGGTGGACAGCGTGGAAGCGCAGGAGCAGGGTTACCGCGTTTCGGCCAACGGGCGCAGCTATCAGGCGCGCAACGTGGTGGTGGCCAGCGGATTGTTCCAGCGGGCGAAGGTGCCAGCCTGGGCAGCGGATTTGCCGGCTGAAATTCAGCAGGTGTCTGCCTGCGACTACCGCAATCCGCAGTCGCTGCCGCCCGGCGCCGTGCTGGTGGTGGGCTCGGCCCAGTCCGGTGCGCAAATTGCCGAAGAGCTAAATGAGAGCGGCCGCAAAGTTTACCTGAGCGTGGGCGGCGCCGGACGCTTCCCAAGGCGCTACCGCGGGCGCGACGCGGTGGAATGGGCATCCCTGACGGGATTCTTTAGCCGCACGCCGGACATGTTGCCGTCGCCGGCGGCGCGCTTCTTTGGAAATCCATCCCTGACCGGCAAGAACGGCGGCCACAGTTTGAACATGCACCAGTTTTACCGCGCCGGTATTGTGCTGCTGGGTCATGCGCGCGGCCTGGCGGACGGCAAGCTGACCCTTGCCCCCGATTTAAAGGAAAGCCTGGCCAAAGCCGACAAGGCTGAACGCGATTTTATCCAGCGCGTAGACGATTATATTCAGGCTCAGGGTCTGAACGACCCGCCTGACCAGATCCCGCAGTTGAACGACGGATATTTTGCGCCCGAAATTCTCTCACTGGATTTAAAGGAAGCCGGGATAAAAAGCGTGATCTGGGCGGGCGGTTTTGCGTTCGATTTCAACCTGGTGAAATTGCCGGTTTTTGACTCGTTTGGCTATCCCGTCACGCAGCGCGGGGTGACGCAGTACCCTGGCCTGTTCTTTCTGGGCCTGCCCTGGCTGTACATGATGAAATCCGGCTTGTTGATGGGCGTGGGCGATGACGCAGCCTATGTAGCGCAAAGAATCGTGATTACGTGAACCGTGAGGCGTGAATCGTTATTCGTTGATTCGGTATTCCTCGTTCCGTCCAATGGTACGCAGTGACGAGTATCGAATAACGGTTCTTCGGTTCACGGCTCACGATTCACTCCTCACTTTTTTTCAACACCCGCAGCGCGCGCAGGGTGACCCACGGGTTGGGCTGGCCCTTGCGGCCGAACTCCAGCCAGGTTTTGCCGTTGTAGTGATATTCCAGCGGCCAGCGGCCGTCCGCATCCTGCTTGCCGCGGATGAACTCCAGCAGCCCGGCCAGTCGCGGATCGGCTGCATAACCCAGCCCGATCAGTGCCTCGGCCAGTTGCAGCAGGTCGGTGATGTAGAAGACCGGGAAGCCGAACTTCCACCAGTTGCCGGAGGGTTTTTTGCCATCGCCCACCGGGTAGGCGGCGCTGAGCAGATCGACCGAGAAGAGAAAGTCAATCCCGGCCTGCATGCCGCGTTCAATCAGTGGCGTGCGCTCGCCGGCCGGCAGCCGGCTGAAGGCCAGCATCGCCTTACCAGCACCCCAGGCGCATGGCGCGCCGTAATTGGCACCGCAGGCGAATAGCGGGCCGCATTTATACGCGTAGTAGCGCAGCGAGGCATTCCGGTCGGTGTTGGGCGCTATGCCCTCGCCGGTGATGGTTCTCGCCATCCATTCATAAGCATGGGCCAGGCGCGCGTCGTTTACGCCCAGGGCCATCAGCGACCCAATCATGTTGCCCTGCAGGCAGTCAAAGGTGCCGGAAGGCGCGCCATTGTAGCTGACCTGCCCGCCGGGTAGAAACGCATGCTCCAGGAAATAGTCGCAGGCGGCGGCAATACGCGCGTCCATTCCGATGGTCGCGCCCAACTGCGCCAGCGTGATCAGCGACCAGACGCTGGAGCGGTACTTGGGACCGTACCCCGGACCGGGCCGCTCCCAATAGCCGTCGGGGTGCATCGCCTCAAGCAGGTCGGAGATCGGACTGCTGGTGGCTGCTGCGCGTTGCGCTTCGATCAGTCGCGGGTCGTCCGCGGGCAGGTCAAGCAGATCGCGAATCGCGCAGTAGCGCACGTCTGGCGAAGGGTATTCGAGCAGCCAGGCGACGGAGTCGCCTTTGAGTTGGTCTGTCCAGGACATACGTCCTCCGGTGGGGAAGAGAAATTGGGTTTATTTTTACTTATTAAGATTATACGGAGTTTGACCCCCACCCCTGCCTCCCCCAAATTCCGCGAATTTGGGGGAGGTGGCCGCAGGCCGGAGGGGCGAGGGTAACTTTCAACACATCAGCTATCCCTATTCCAGTGTACTTTTGTTGAAAAATATCTTGATTTAATGGACCTTTCATTAGTCATAATTATGAATCTTTACTGAATTTAACCCCCACCTGCCTCCCCCAAATTCAGCGAATTTGGGGGAGGTGGCTGCAAGCCGGAGGGGGTTCCGAATACCAGGTTGACGAATATTGAATACCGAATAACGCATCAACGAATCACACATCACACATCAACTCATCACTTCTCCATCATAGTATAATAGTTCTATGCCAAAAACCCAGACACAATTCGTTTGCCAGAACTGCGGAAAGACCTCGCCACGCCAGCTGGGCCGCTGCCCGAGTTGCGGCAGTTGGGGTTCAATGGTCGAAGAGTTCATCACACCGCCGGCCGCGGTTGGCGGCAACAAGGGTGCGCCGCATGGATTGGCGGGCGGTTCGCAGCCGCGCCGCCTGCAGGAGATCGAAGGCGACGTGGAAGCGCGCCTGGCCATCCGTATGGAAGAATTTGCGCGTGTGCTGGGCGGCGGCGTGGTGCCCGGCTCGATCGTGTTGATTGGCGGCGACCCGGGCATTGGCAAATCGACCTTGATGCTGCAGATGGCGGTGGAATTGGCCGCCGAGCGCAAGGTGTTGTACGTTTCTGGCGAAGAGTCGGAACGCCAGGTGAAGATGCGGGCATTGCGGCTGGGGCGCGACGAAAACGGCGTTGATGGCGAGATGCCGGAAAACCTCTACCTGGTGACCGAGACCAACCTGGAAACCATCCTGGAACACACCCGCGCGGTCGACCCGGCCATGCTGGTGGTGGATTCGATTCAAACGGTCTACCTTCCGGCCATCGAATCGAGCGCCGGTTCGGTCAGCCAGGTGCGCGAGAGTGCCTCGCGGCTGCGCGAGCTGGCCAAAACCACCGGACTGGCGGTGTTCGTCATCGGGCATGTCACCAAGGAAGGCATCATCGCCGGGCCGCGCGTGCTGGAGCACATTGTCGACACGGTGCTCTACCTGGAGGGCGACCGCTACCAGACCTTCCGGCTGCTGCGCTCGGTGAAGAACCGTTTCGGCGCCACCTCGGAAGTGGGCGTATTTGAAATGCGCGAGCACGGCATGATTGAAGTGCCCAATCCGTCGGAGGCTTTTCTGGCCGAGCGCATGGTCAACGCGCCCGGCTCGTCCATTGCGGTCACGATGGAGGGTACCCGCCCGCTGCTGGTGGAACTGCAGGGCCTGACCAGCCCGTCCAGTCTGGGTAACCCGCGTCGCACGCCCAACGGAATCGATATCAACCGGCTGCTGATGCTGGCGGCGGTCCTGTCGCGGCGCATGGGGCTGAACCTGAGCGAGCAGGATGTGTTTGTCAATGTGGTGGGCGGACTGCGCATCACCGAACCGGCCGCCGACCTGGCTGTGGCCGTGGCCATCGCCTCGTCGCTGCGCGACCTGCCGGTGCGCGCCGACCTGGTGCTGATCGGCGAGGTGGGATTATCGGGCGAACTACGCTGGGTGGGCCAAATGAACGCGCGCCTGCGCGAGGCCGCCAAGCTGGGCTTCAAGGCGGCGATCATTCCGCGGCGCGTGCGCAAAAGCGAGCCCATGCCCGAGGGCATCCAGGTGCTGGAGGCGCGTTCGCTGCGCGAGGCGCTGACGATGGCGCTGATAAAAGAAGAGAAATGAAGAATAGATAACCACAGAGACTCAGAGATCACAGAGTGGATATAAGAAACGAGAGAAGAAATTCTTATCGGTCCCATTCTTCTCTCATTTTCACATTTTCTCTCAGTGCCCTCTGTGGCTCTGTGGTTTTCCTTCCTTCTCTTTCCTTGTTATTTTTTTCCTTCTCCGTGACCTCCGTGTCTCTGTGGTGAATCCCTTCTATTAAAATGTCCTCATTTGATTTCCATTCGCCTTTCGGGCATAATTGTCCTTGATAAAAACGATCTTAAAGGATGAGTATGCTGCGAAAACGCATTCAACTGGCCCTGATTCACGTGGCGGTCGCCATGACGCTGGTGCCGATCAATTCCACGCTCAACCGCGTGATGATCAAGGAAATGGCGCTGTCGGCCACGCTGGTGGCGCTGCTGGCCTCGCTGCCCTACATCTTCTCGCCGCTGCAAATGGCCATCGGCTCGCATTCCGACCGCCACCCCTGGCTGGGCTACCGGCGCACGGGCTACATTGCGCTGGGACTGCTTTTATGCGTGGCCGGCGTAGCCCTGGCGCCGCAGGCGGTCTTCCTCATGCCGCAAAACCGCTGGCTGGGGCTGGCGCTGAGCGTGCTGGTGTTCGCCGCCTGGGGCATGGGCTACAACATTGCCAGCGTGGCTTATTTCTCGCTGGCTTCTGAACTCTCGGATGAAAAAGGGCGCTCGCGCACCATTTCAGTGATGTGGTTTGTGATGATCACCGGCATCATCATCACAGCCGCCACCCTGGGCCGGCTGCTGGAGAATTACACCCCGGCCAAACTGGAAGTTGCTTTCGTCGCAGTGGCGCTGGCGTCTTTGGCGCTGGGCGTACTGGGGATGATTGGTCTCGAACCGCGCTTTCAAAATCATGCAAACCAGGCCCTGCCGGCGCGGAAAAGCTGGCGCGAACTGGCTAGCGCGGTGGCGGGCAACCCGCAGGCGCGGCGTTTCTTTATCTACTTGATCGTGTTGCTGGCTGCCATCCTGGGGCAGGACGTGCTGCTTGAACCCTACGCCGGGCAGGCATTCGGTCTGTCGGTGAGCGCCACCACGCGCATCACTTCGATCTGGGGCGGCTGTTTCCTGGTGGCGCTGCTGGGAGCGGGATTCCTGGAGCGGCGCCTGGGCAAGCGCGGTCTGGCCAGGTTGGGCGCATGGGCGGCCCTGGTCGGTTTTGCCGCCATCGCCGTCAGCGGACCGCTGGCGCAGAAGAATGTCTTTTACAGCGGGGTTTTGGTGCTGGGGCTGGGAACCGGTTTTTCCACCGTGGCCAATTTGTCGCTGATGCTGGATATGACCACGCATATGGTCGGGCTGTACATGGGCGCCTGGGGCATGGCCGAGGCCATGGCGCGCGGTCTGGGCGGGCTGCTTTCGGGCGGTCTGCGCGATGTGTTCAGCCACCTGACGCAGAATGCCGTGCTGGGGTACGTGGTGGTGTTCGGGGTGCAGGGCGTGATGATGGCCGCGACGCTGCTTATGTTGCGGCGCATCGATGTGGCCGCGTTTCAGCAGGCGGCCAGGCCGTTGGACGTGACCGAGCGCGCCGCGCTGGTCAACGAAGCGGGGGGATAAGAAGACAAAGGTGAAGTGGATAGAGAAAAGCCAGTGTTTGTTTCTAACCGGCGCCGTCTGAGTCTTTTTTCCAACGATAAACGATACCGGCGATGATCAGGAGAATTAATAAGTATTCGTACCAACGCCAGTTTTCATAGCCGCGGATGCCGGGCAAGAGCAGAAGCACAAGAATCAGCAGGATGTAGAGTAATCTGAAAGATTTTCCCTTCGGCGCTGTATCGCTCATCAGGCACCTCCGATCACCGGACCGCACAATTTGGCGGGCCGGACAACCCGTGAAAAATCATCTGCTGAATTCATCATAGCACGAAACCGGATTGGAAGAGAAGCGGCGGGTTGCGACCCGCCGCTTCTCTGTTTTGTTAAGATCTGTGGATGAACCTTACTCCTGGTTTCCCGCATTCCTTAACTCAGCCAACAGAGCAGCGTGCAGGGCCGGGTTGGCGGAAATCGCGCTGTGCGGCGGGCGCATGAAATCGGGACCGCCGTCCATATCCGTGACGATTGCGCCGGATTCCTGCGCAATCAACGCGGCGGCGGCCATATCCCAGCTTTCCAGTTGCAGTTCCCAATAACCGTCCAGCCGCCCGCAGGCTACATAGCACATATCCAGCGCGGCCGAGCCGAGCCGGCGCACGGCCTGCGCGCGTTTGACCAGATGGACAAACAGCGGCAGGTTGCGGTCGCGGATCTCGGGATTGTACGAAAAACCGGTCACCAGCAGGGCTTTTTGCAGGCTGGATTCGCTTGACGGCGCGATCCTTTTGCCATTGAGCCAGGAGCCCTGGCCGCGTTCGGCTGAAAAACACTCGTCGCGCAGCGGGTCGTAGACCACGCCCAGCGTCACCTGGCGGTCGACCGCGTAGGCAATGGAAACGGCAAAGATCGGTATGCCGTGCGCGAAATTGACCGTGCCGTCCAGCGGGTCGATGATCCAGCTGCGGCCGTTGGCGCCTTCGAAGCGACCGCGCTCCTCGGTGACGATGGCATCCTGCGGATATGCGGCCTGGATGCGTTCCAGCAGCATGTTTTCCGAACGGTGGTCCACCTCGGTCACCAGGTCGATCAGACCCTTATAGTGTACCTGATGGTCCTGGCCGTACCCGTCGCGCAGGATGTCGCCGGCGGCATGCGCCAGCTCGATGAGGTCGTTCAAGGTTGGTTGCGTCACAATTTTTCAGCTTTCCGATTGCGCGCGGCCGTCCGGCCAATCGCGCAATTCATTTTCGTTCGCCAGCGCCTCGAAGAAGCGCACCAGGTCGGCATGGCGGGTTTCCGCCAGGGCCAATGCGGCCGGAGTATTCAAACGGTCGCGCACGCGCCGCAGCTTGAACAGGTATTCATGGTAGGCCGAGTGTGGCTCGCCGGGCTCTTTTTCGCCGCTATCGAGAAAACGCTGCGATGGAGCGGCGTAGGTCGGCTGCCCGGCCTGCACGGCGTAGGCGATGGTGCGCGCCACGCCAATGGCGCCCAGCACGTCCAACTTGTCGGCATCGAACAGCACCTGCGCTTCCAGGCTGGTAGGGCGCTGGTTGCCGCGGAAGCGGTGGGCGCGGATGCATTCCTGCACGCGCGCGATGCGTTCGGTGCTCCAGCCCTCGGCAGTCAGGATGCGTGCAGCTTCATCCGCGGAGGCTTCGTGATGGTCCTTGCGCCCGCCGCCGGCCGGGTGGCTGCCCTGCACATCGTGCAGCAGCGCCGCGGCGCGAACGATTTCCAGGTCGGCGCCGGCAGCCTCGGCCAGTTTTTCAGCCAGGCGGTAGACGCGCAGCACATGGTCAAAGCCGTGCACGGCGTCGTTTTGCGGGTAGAGCGCGCGGGCCTGTTCAATGGTGGGCATGCGGGAAAACCTCCGTGTAGGATAAGCGATTGTACCACCGGGGAAGCGGTTAGCGATTAGCTTTTAGCTGTTGGCGGTTAGCTTTTAGCGATTAGCTGTTAGCAATTGGCTGTTAGCGATTGGCCAAAAAGAATCATTAGTAGTAGGTTGGGTTGAGGGGCGGTGCTAAACCACGTCTGACAAACAACGTTGTGCCCCGAAACCCAACATCCTCTATCGTTGGGTTTCGCCAATCCTGTGCAGATAAGGTTGATTCGCCACTCCGAAGGCTGCTTCCGATGGCTCAACCCAACCTACTGACTTGCTTCGACCAACTGCTTCGCCCAAATTGCTACCAGGACCAGGCCAATAAATAGCGGGGTCCTGTGATTGCCACAGAACCCCGCGGGGCGTTTAGAAGTTCAACGCCTGGATGGTGAAATTACCGCTCACTGTTTGACAATGCGTCCGTCGACCACGGGACCGACCGGTGAATGGGCGGTGACGTAATCGATGGCGACCTGCAGCAGGTCATCGCCCGGCTGCAGTACATTGGTGCCCTGAGTGAGGATGGTGTAGCCGTCGCCGCCGGTGAACATGAAGTCATTGGTGACGATGCTGACCGTGTCGGCAGGCCCGATGGGGGTATGCACCCCGCCCATGCCGTCCGGCGTCTTCCACATGCCGGTTACCACCGGGGTGGTGCCGCTGCAGGTGTAGGTGACCGCCAGACCGGAAATCTGCGGGAAGCGCCCTGTTCCGCCGGTGAAGGCCGGGTCGCAGGCGGGCGAAAAGCCGTTCAGGAAGGCCTGTTCGAGTTGGGCGCCGGTGAGCGTCTCGATGACGGTGCGGTTGCCAAAAGGCAGCACGCTGAACATCTCGCCCCAGGTGATTTCACAGGCGCCTTCGCCAGCGCTGGGCGGATTGCAGTTCAGGTCGGCGCGCAGACCGCCGGAGTTGGTGTAGGCTGCGTCCACGCCGGGGTATTTCAGCCGCATGGCATCCGCCACCATGTTGCCCATGGCGGATTCAAACAGGCGGGTGGGGGCGCGCTTGATGTCAAACTGCTGCGTGCCGATGACCTGGTTGCGCAGCACGGCCGTCTGGGCGTTGGCGTCCTCCACGATGGCCTTGACGTCATCGCGGGGGGCCACGCCGATGTTTTTGGCCACGCGGGTGGCCGCGCCGGCCCATTCCACATCCCCGCCTTTAACCACCATTTGCACCACCGAGTAGCTGGCGCCGGCGTTCAGGCCTTCAGCCACCAGGATGCGCCCGACCATCATGTTCGAGATGCGGTGGGTATGACCCGCCATCACCACGTCCACTTCGGTATCCTGAATGCTGTTGGTGATGTCCACAATGGGGCCGTCCCAGGCGACTGCCGGGGTGCCGTCAATGGCGTTGCGGCCGTTGGCGCTGCCTTCATGGATCAGCACCACCTGCACCCTCACGCCCTGTTGTTTTAGTTTTAGCGATTCCTGCTGGATGGTTTGGACGGCCGGCAGGAAGCTGAGACCGGCTGTGGCGCCCGCGCTGACCAGTTGGGGCGTCGATTCCAGGCCGATGCCGATCACGCCAACGCGCACGTTGCCGTAATCAAAGATATGCGTCCCCTGCACCCAGTCGGGATTCTGCATGGTGACCGAATCCACGATGTTGGCGCCCAGGAAGGGGAAGTTGGCGCGCGCCTGGTGGTCCAGCAGACGCGGGATGCCGTAATCGAATTCGTGGTTGCCGTAGGAGGTTGCCATCAATCCCCAGGCATTTTCCACATCGATGGCAGGCGCGTCCTGCAGCAGACCGGAGTTGGCAGGTGAAGCGCCGACGTTATCGCCGGAGGCGAACAGAAGGGCTGAACCGTTGAAATTGGCAAATTCTTCATCAAACATGGTGGCCAGGAAGGATGCGCCGCCCACGCTGATGTTTTTGCCGTCATAGGTCGCGGTGGTCGGGTCAAGCTGACCGTGGAAATCGGTCAGGCCGACCAGCGGCACCAGCGTACGTGACCCGTTGCCGCGCAGCGAGTCTTTTTCAGTACTACTGAGTTGCGTGTCTGCTCCAGACCTGCCGCCGCCGCGCAGCAGGTCGAGGCGAACCACGCCTTCAGACTGCTGAGGCTCGGGGATGTCCAGGAGGTAGGCAATGGTGGGCGCCAGATCGATGGTGCGCAGGCCGTCAGCCACATAATTGGGTTTGATGTCCTTGCCGCCTGCCAGGAAGGTGGCGCGCATGTTGACGTTGGCATCCAGGTTTTGCACATCCGGCACATAGCCGTGCTGGCCAAAGAAGGCCGAGCGCGCCACCAGCGTGCCGGGGGTAGCCGCGTCAAACTGGTAGGGCGGATAGGCGAACACCACCAGGTCGCCGGTGCGGGTGGGGTGCGACATATCGGCGTACGAGTCGGGACCGTTGGGGATGTAGCGGGCTTCAGCCTTGGTGTAGGCGCGGTCGATCATCATCCAGCCTTCCGGTTGGCTGTCGCCGGTCCAGTCATTGGGATCGGAGAGCGCCAGGAAGGCGGCCTTGATTTGCGCTACCGTGGCGGCTTCCTGGTTGGCAGCCACCTGTATGAAGCCGCCACCAGCCGGGTCGCGTCCGGCCAGGTTCAAATAAATCTGAACGGTTCCGCCAGCCCAGCAGGCCTTGGCCATGCCGATGGTTTCACCGGTGGCCGGGCGGCAGTTGGAGGTCTGCGGTTTGGAAAGCAGGCCCAGGTCGACCAGCACCTTGCTGGCATCAATTGCCAGGAACTGCGGCGCGAAGCCGTGGTCGGAAGACACAAAAGTGGTGGTGTTCTTGCCCATCAGGGTTTGCGCCAGGCCGAGGGTGCTGTCGGCGCCCTCGTAAGCGCGTTGGATATAGTAGGTGCGCTGGCGCACGCGGCCATCGGGCGTGCCGTTCACCTGCACGTCGTCATAAGCCGGGTTGGGATCGCCATTGGGCAGGGTGGGCGAGATGAGGCCCAGGAATTGGTGCGAGAATTCATCGGTGGTGGGATAACCGACCATCAGCAGGTCGGGTTGGTAGAGCTTGACGACGTATTTGAGGATGGGGAGGTGACCGGTTTCCCAGTAGAGGCCCTGCTCCACATAGGTATCCTCGCTGACCACGCCTGCTTCGAGGACGGCAAAGTCAGCCGCGGTTGAGGTGGGGAATCGCTGGGCGATATATTCAGCGAAGTCGCCGCCGAAGCCGGGTTCGCCCGGCCAGGTGGGCCAGGAGGCATTTGCCCGCCCGACCGAGGTGTGGAACAGGCGCACCCTGGAAAGATCGGGCGACAATTCTTCAACCTTGACCAGGAAGCCAGCCGTCAGACCGGCCGAGGCTCCGCCGACGATCTTGACTTTCACGTCAGCCCATTGGCCCTTTTTGAGGTTGCCGACGGCATGCGAACCGTCCTTGTCAGCAGAGAACAATACGCGGTCGTAATTGACCCGGTTGTCTTTGGTCGAATCGTAGAGATAAGCGTTCAGGCCGTATTTATCGGTGCCAAAGTCCAGCACGCGCAGGTGCATTTCCTTGGCCGGACTGTAGGATTGCGGCACATTTGTCCAGCCGGTGGCATCCAGCGGGGCGGCACCCGCGAAGGCGGGCTGCCCGGCATAGCCGGCCGGGTGGTCGAACTGCAACCCGAAGGAGGCAATAAAGTTGGCATCATCCAGCAGGCCAGGCCCGCCGATGTAGTTGGTGGCCACGCCGCGCCCGGAGAAGAAGGAGAGGTAATCGACCGTGGGCCCCTGGGTGACGCCCACGCGTCCGCCCGCCCATTCGATTTGAGCCACCTTCTTGCCGCCGCGCTCGGCGGCCTGCGCCAGCGATTCGGCCTGCAGCACGCCCGAATCAAAAGCGGCCGTGCGGCTGGTGAAAGACGCCCCGTTGATGGCAAAGGTGTTGTTGGTGGAGCCGGTAACGCCGGCCCACGCGCCAGTTGAAAGGCTGTACCAGCCCGCACCGGTGTTGGGCGGCGCCTGGGTCAAAAGACCGTTGTCGGCCGCCATGGCTCCATTGCGCAGCAAGTCGCTGAAATTGGGCATGGAACGCTTGGTGGCGAATTGTTGCACCAGATCCTGGCGCAAGCCGTCGGATGCGAAAAAGATCACGCTGTCATTTTTCTTATCCGCTTTATCCGTTGTCGAGGCTGCGAAAACGGTTGCGGGAAACAACGATAATAAAATAGCGAGCACCAAAAAAATACTGGATGCTCGCCCGAGGGTGGATCTTTTCATATCGAATTCCTACCTTTCAAATGACAGGACAGGCGCTGAGATTGTAAACCGCTCAGCTGTTGGTTTCACCGCCCGGACAACGCATCCGGGCTGTTAAACATCCTTCCATGGTTGCATAACGCCCCTATGAACATTTTTCGAGAGCAGCACCTCCTTGGGAGTCTGGTCGAAATAAATATGTACTTTATTTGTAGATATACTCCTATTATAGTCAACAATCCTCCAAAAAGATTAATTCTTAAAAAATCCTGATAAGTTGGATGGCTCTGAAGGCTGTACAATCAGGCCATGAGTGATTCAGCCCCGCGTACATTGCTTTTAAACCTGCTGCCCGGCCGCTACAGCGTCTGCCGGCTGGCAGCGGATGCCGAAATTCCAGCCTGGGTGCAGTATGGCGATTTCTTTTCCATAACCCGCACGGCCGCCGAGCTTTCGCTGGTCTGCGGCGAAGCGGTTGTTCCTGCCGGCATTCGCTGCGAACCAGGCTGGCGTGCGCTGCGGCTGGAAGGACCGTTTGCCTTTGATCAGATCGGCATCTTGACAGCCGTGCTGGCCCCGCTGGCAAGGGCTGGCGTGAGCGTGTTTGCGCTCTCGACCTTTGATACCGATTACGTGCTGGTCAAAGAGCACCTGCTGGAGCGGGCCAGATCCGCGCTGGCAGCGGCCGGGCACCGCCTTGCGGATGCTTGATATCGCCATAGCATGATCCTTTCACTGCCGTGCGGAAGAAACCCCGGCAGCCTCCTGGACAGATTGCACGGCAGCAATACGCCTGCCGGTGATGGTTGTGTGTTTTAATCAAGGCAAATCTGAGCGGTAATGGAGGCCGGGCATGCTGTCAACATTTTGGGTGATCCTGATAGGTCTGGTGGGCGGTTTGGCGGTGGGCTTTCAGGGTCCGATCGCGGGCGCCATGGGGCAGCGCATCGGCGGCGCCGCCAGCAGCCTGATTGTGCACGTCAGCGGGGCGCTGTTTTCGGCACTGCTGCTGGCTTTCCGGCACGGCGAAAACATGCGCGCCTGGCGCAGCCTGCCGTGGTACATGCTCATCTCGGGCATTTTCGGTTTGATTCTTTATCAGACCATCAACGTCACCCTGCCGCGCCTGGGCAGCACCATGATGGTCACCCTGATCATCATCGGGCAGCTGGGCATTGGCATGGTGATCGATCACTTCGGCTGGCTGGGCGTGACGGTGCATCCCATTAACCTCAGCCGAGTGGCCGGGCTGCTGTTGCTGCTGGCTGGCGGTTATTTCATCGCCCGCTAGCTGGCTGCCAGGCACGATTGTTTGTAAAACCCTACAGAATGTCTATAATGAACAAAGATCGTTCTTTGTTTGATTCATTGGAGGATTGCTATGCTTCGGAAAACCTGGCTGCTTCCGTTTGTATTGCTGGCTGCGCTTTCGGGCTGTGCGCAACAAAGCGCAACCTCTCAGGGTTTGCCCTGGTGGGGTTGGGTGATTATTATTCTGGTGATTTTCCTGCTCTTCTGGCTGGTGTTCCGCTCCCGGCCCGAGGAGGAGGTCAAGACGCCGCCGCCGGCACCCAAAGCAGAAGCGCCGGTGCGCGCCGCCGAAGTTGTACCCCCGGTTAACGAGGTAAAGGCAGCGGAGATGCCTGCCGAGGTAGCACCAATGGCTGCGTCGGAGATGCCTGCCGAGGTGGCACCGGCAGCCTCAATGATGGAAGAGCCACTGCCTGCCAGCGAGGTTGAGGCGGCAGTTGCCTCCATGGAAACGCCGGTCCAGGCAGCCGAGGCTGCTCCAATGGAAGTACCGGACCGGGCGGCAGAGATACCCATGGCAAGCGCTTCAGCGCCGATCAAACCGGATGACTTGACCATCATCGAGGGCATTGGACCCAAGATCAACGGCATTCTGCAGGCTGCCGGCGTGAACACCTTTTACCAGCTGGCCGCTCTGGAACCGCAGCATATCATGGAGATCCTAACCGCAGCGGGCATCCGCCTGGCTGACGCCAAATCCTGGCCGGAACAGGCCCGCCTGGCGGCGCACGGCGAGATGGACCGCCTGAAAGCCTATCAGGATACGCTCAAGGGCGGCCGCATGGCTTGAGTGCTTAACAATAGCCACTGATGGATTTAAGGGGATGACTCAATTAAGGTCATCCCCTTTTTGTGTCTTAATGGACATTGCCAGTTGACTTTGTTTTAAAATATTGATAAATTTTATACACAATTAACGCACCCGAGCAGCGTCAGCATGTCACTGTTTCAAGAAGTGAATGTAGTTCAGTATTTCGTGCACGGCAACTGCATCCAGTTTGCCTCCGCGCCGCCGCCGGCTTGACGCCCGGCGGAATTGAGCTGGATCCCAGGCAGGGCCGTTCGTCCCGGGGTATAATGGATGCAATGGGGTTTACACTGCAATGAACAACCTGGATGACCGCCGCGAACTGCTCCAATCCATGCAGCTAGGCCGCAGCCGTTTGGAAGCTGCGCTTTTTGGCGTGCGCGACGAGGCGCTGCTGCTGCCCGATTTGTTCAGCGGCTGGTCGGTGAAGGACTTGCTGGCCCACCTGGGTTTCTGGGAAAAGCGCGTGGGTTCGATCTACCTGGGACTGGTCATTGGGGATATGTCGACCCTGGAAGGCGCTGAGCTTTCGGTGGATGAACTGAACGCGCTGGCTTTTGAGCGCAACCGCCCGCTTTCCTTGCAGCAGGTGCGCGAGGATGAGAGCTGGTCCTACCAGGCACTCAAGCGGCTGGCGGCCGCCGCTTCGGAGAAACACCTCTTTGACCCGCACTGTTTTGCCTGGACGAACGGGCGTCCCTTTGTGGAATATATCGCGGACAATACCTACGGGCATTACGACGATCATCTGCCCGACCTGCTGGCCTGGCGCGAAAAACACCTGGACTGAGGTTTTTGAAAGACCAATCGCATCTTTGACCTGCCTGGAGTGGGAAGGAAGCTGGGAAGGATACTGTGGCAAATATCTATCTAATTGGCGGCGGGGGCAAACAGCCAAAAGTCTGGCCCGATACCTTTGGCAGGTTTGTGCACGGTGCAGGCGCTGAAAAGGCGCGCCTGGCTCTGGTTGCCGTGGGTGCCACGCCGGCCGACGCGGCCGGACTTCTGGCGTTTCACCGCAATATTTTTCTGCAGCTGGGTCTGACTGCCGATCAGATATTCGATCTGCCGTTGGTCGAAGGACAACAACTGGACCAGGCGGCACTGGCTGCGCTGGAACCCAGCGGCGTGTGCGTTTGCGCTGATTCGACGCGCTTGTGCCAGCAGGCAATGTGCACCAACCTGGGTTGGGTCGGCTGGCTGCAGGAGAAAAATCTGCCGTTTTGCGGCGTTTCATCCGGCGCGGTGGTGGCCGGCAAACAGGCGGTGGTGGGCGGTTGGCAGGTGACGCTGGACGGCGATGCGCATCCATTTCTGGCACAGGCCGCCAGCGGCGGGCTGGACGAACTGGAAGTGCGCCCCGGGCTGGGCCTGGTGCCGTTCGCGCTGGAATGCCACGCCGGGCAGCAAGGCACGCTCATTCGCTTGATTCACGCCGTGGCGATGGAGATGGTCGGCGAGAGCTGGGCCATCGATGAGGATACGCTGCTTGAGATCGGCTCGCGCGGCATTTACACCAACGGGCTGGGGCATACCTACCGCCTGCAGATTCACCACATGGGCCGGGTGGAAGTAGCCCTGTTCCGCGACGGCGGCGGGATCATGCGCGGGTAGCGAATAGCTGTTAGCGGTTGGAGGCTGGCTTTTCTTTCAGGCATTCAAATTCTCGCCCCAGGGATCGTTCCGCCGCGACAAACTTTTGTTTTTCCATCACTCCATCTTATCAATCGACATTTTCCCTCTTGACTCGCCGGTTACCGGAGGGTTTACACTGGTTCTACTGAAGGCCTTCAGTCACTCACCGTGATCGGGAACTGCCATGCTCAAAATCGGCGACTTTTCAAAACTGGCGCGGGTAACGGTCAAAACGCTGCATCACTACGAGTTGATGGGCTTGCTGCGGCCGGCCTGGATCGACCGCTTCAGCGGCTACCGCTACTACGACCTGCAGCAGCTGCCGCGCCTCAACCGCATTTTGGCGCTCAAGGACCTGGGCTTCTCGCTGGACGAGGTGGCCCGTCTGCTCGACCGCGACCTGAGCGCGGCGCAGCTGCGCGCCATGCTGCAGGAGAAACAGACCGAATTGGCCCAACGCGTGCGCGCCGAACAACGCCGGCTGGAGTTGGTGGCGGTGCGGCTGGACGAGATCGAGGCCGAGGGGCGGGTTCTGCTGCCGGATGCCGCGCTCAAATCGGTCCCGCGGCTGTACGTGGCCAGCCAGCAATCGGTGGCGCCGTCGGTGGAGCGGGTGGCCGATCACAGCGACCGGCTTTACCGTGCCATCGCCGGCTGGCTGCTGCAGGCACACCTGCGCGCTTCGGGCCAGTGGCTGGCGCTGCATGACAACCCGGAATACAGCGAACGCGCCGTCCCGGTTGAGACCGCCGTGGTGCTCGACCCGCACATCTCTCCGCCGCGCAACCTACCGGCCGGCCCGGTGACCCTGCGCTGGCTGCCGCCCGTGCCCGAGTTGGCCTGTGCCGTGGTACCCCGCCAGCCCAGGGAACTGCTGCACGCCTACACCGGGCTATACGGCTGGGTGGAAGCCAACGGCTACCTGGTGAACGGCCCGGTGCGCGAGGTTAACCTGCAGGAGCCCGGTGCAGGCAATGCCGGCATGGTGGAACTGCAGTTCCCGGTGGAACGCAACCGTCATTGGAGCATTCATGCCAATGCCAGAAAGAACCAGAAGGAGAAAAAAATGGACGTAAGAATTGTCAATTCACCTGCCATGACCCTGATCGGCATGCGTTATCAGGGCAGGAACCAGAACCATGAAATCAGCGCCATGTGGGATGCCTTCAACAAGCGCAGCGGCGAGATCAAGAGCACGGTCGAAGGCGCGGCCTACGGCGTGTGCCGCGTACCGGCCGGCCTGCCGGAGGGCGAGTTCGAATACATTGCCTGCCTGCCAGTGTCGAAGGTGGAAGATCTGCCCGCCGGCATGCAGGTGGTGGAACTGCCCGCGCTCAAGTGCGCCGCCTACCCGCATCACGGCAAGCTGGACAAGCTGGGCGAGACCTACCAGGCGCTTTATTCCGCCTGGCTGCCGCAGTCGGGCATGGAAGTGGTGGAACCGGGCTTTGATCTCGAGTACTACGGCGAGCAGTTCGACTTCAGCGACAACTCGCTCTTCTACATCTACCTGCCGGTGAAGTGATTTCGGCGTGGCCGGGGGGATTGTTATGCGGCTGTAAGGTAACCGCTGCCTGAACCCGGGTATAATGAAACATGGTGGTTGGCCTACTTTGCAGCTTCAATGCAGCTTGGCCGCCACCTTGCTTTTTAAGCATGTGACAAAAATCATCTTACAATTTATCTGCAATTTGCTAGACTAAGTAAAGAAAAATATTATCTTTTAACCACCTATAGCTGCCTGCATTAGCGAATTTTCCAGATCACTTTTGAGGAACCCATGAAAAAGAATATTGGCTGGTTTTTGCTTATTGCGGCCCTGTTTGCCGCCATGCTTTTCAACCCATCCGTTCGTCCAGTTTCGGCGCAGGACGGAACTCAGTACGAAGATCGAGGTACTGCAATCCCCGTTCCGCCAGAACATCTTCTACAGCGAATCGAGATGAAAAACAAACTTCGAACTGGAGAAATTGCGCCTGCGCCGCAAGAAGAACGTCCCCAGCAATCGCAATGGCCTGTTCCTTCCTATGAAGATCAAAGATATATTCATGAGTGGACCAGCGGGGTATATTCCGCATTTAATTTCAGTACTGGCGATTACGACCTCCTCATGCGATTGACCATCCTGAACGATCCGGTGGTGATTGCCGCCACAAGCGGCGATGAACTTTACCCGCGCCTGGCGCGCGATTCATCCGCGGTGATATTTTCATCCGACGAATTTGGCGATATGGAGATTTATTGGATGAGGATAGACGGCAATGGCAAAACCAACCTGACCAACTCTCCCGGAGACGATTATTCGGCGGTTTGGTCACTGGATAACCAGTGGATTGTGTACGTGCACGAGATCGGCGGTCTTCCTCAAATTTTCCTGATGCGATCGGATGGGAGTGAACAACAACAGATCACTCATTGCTCGCTCGGTTGTTTCGACCCGACCTTGTCACCAGATGCCTCCCAGATCGCCTATGTTGAAAAATTCAACAGTAATTCAGGGGAGACGCGTATCATCGTTGGTAAACGCGACGGTAGCAACAAGCGAATCCTTTTTTCGAATGCCAATATTTTCTTTCCGGCGCATCCAACCTGGTCGCCGGAAGGAAACTGGATTTATTTTGATTATTATCAATATCCATCCTTTTTTTCACGCATGGGGAGGGTCCACCCGGATGGTTCTGGATTGGTCTATAACCTATCCATTTACCCCTACGAAGAGGGCTATGCAACCGATTACTGGGTGAATGGCTGGGGGCCAGACAGCGGTTCTATCACTGTTACGGTCTTGCACTATGTGCCGGATGGGACAGGACAGTATGTTTTTAATGGCAGCGATGTCATTATTTCCTCGGGTTACGGCGACATGTCGCCGCTGGGGTACCGGTTTGTAATGGCAGAGGGGGGAGCGGCTTTCTTTCCAGATTTTCAATCCGCCGACCGTACACCGCCTCAATCTACACTGACCCCATTGGCAGATTTTTCTCGCGGCATAGTCTTGCTTGAGTGGAATGCTTCGAGCACCGGGCTGGCCCGGCCCACTGAATTGCAGCTTCAACGCCGAGATGGGTTGGACGGCGCCTGGCAGGATATTACTGAACCCATCAGTACTATTGATGTCTGGCACCTTCCGCACGATCAGTTTGTTGTACCAGCAGGTGAGCCTGGCAAAGTGACCTATTTTCGCATACGCGTCAAAGACGCGGCGCAGCAGTGGGAGGCCTGGTCGGAATCGACGAACCAGATGGTTTTGACAACGAATTATGTAGTAAATGTAAAAGGGAGAGTATTCGATAATCGAAACCTTCCGATGGCCAACCAGGTAATCGAGTTCAGCAGTCTGCCACTGATCGGTAGCCGCACTGATGCGGAAGGATTATTTCAAACATTGTTTTCGACACAGGGACCATTTATGATGAGTATTTCGCGTGATGGGTATGGGGAATTGGCGCCTGTTCAACTCCCAGCACAGCGAGATGCGGGTTATGATTCCTATCTTCCGCCCGTAATGAATTTGATCACGAATGGGGATTTTGAATCCGGATTATCGGGTTGGATCACCGGGGGTAATTTCCCAGTCCAGGTGAGAAACAGCAGTAAACATACTGGCCAGTATTCATTAACATTGGGTGAGGGTTGTGCTTCACCGTGTTTTTCAACGACGGGTGAATTTATCGCAGACGGAAATGACTATTCCAGCCACCTTGTCGATGATTTACACGGTGCTTTGTACGCATTCCAGGGGCGCACAATTCGTTATCGCGAAAACAACGGCAGTTGGATTGGTCCAATCGATCTTGGTAGTGGAATCGCGGAAGGATTGGTTTCATCTTCAGGCAGGTTCTATGCAATCCTTCAAAAAACGGAAGGTTTTTGGGGTGTTTATCGAGACCCGGGTGGAGAATGGTCCGAACAATTCTTCATTGGGAGAATTGGCAGTGCAAATCGCATATTTTTTGATGATGTGGATGTCGATGAAAATAACCAACTGCACTTCGTCGCAACAATCAGCGATGTACAGAGTAATTACTTGTTAAATCATTATCAATTCAATCCTGATTCGGGCATCTTATCGGAGACTACGGTTGATATACTCAATCCTTCTGAACAATATTCCGTAAACCACATTCCCGGTGGGAACGTACTGCTGACAAATTTCTCATATGGAGAATTGACATATTATGTGCGAGATAATGCTGGAAAGTGGAGAAAATATTATCAATCTAACCCACCTGTTGGTGTTTACGGCGATTCATATGTTATTGGTCTGGATGCAAATAATCAACTCCTTCTATTACGGGCTGATAATCAAGAAGACGGCACGAATAAGCTAACCATGCTAACGATGGACAGTTATCTGAATTGGTCAGAGCCGTTAACCATTAATTCCGCGATTAATTTATTTGTCAATCAAACCACTCGCTGCCCCGACGGTACCGTTCTTTTTTCCGTGGGAGATTACGGGACCCTTAATCAAATCTTCCGTATGGGCAAAGAAAATATTTGGGAATTGACTTCTTTTCAACTTCCCGATAATGCATACCGGTTGGGCTGCGATTCGGATGGAATCCCAATCATTGAAACGTTAGATAATTATCATGACTCAAGATTATTCAGAATTGCGGATGACAGCGCCGCCGGAACGGTTGAAGCAGCCCAACAGGTAACTATACCGGCTGATATGGAAAAAACAACCCTGTCGTTTGCGTTTCGGCTTGAGAACGTCCGCCTGACACAGCAAACTTCATTTGAGGTGATCGTTCGAGACGCTTCCAACACAGAAATCATTGTTCTCGAAAACAAGCAGAGCGGCGATTGGCGCCAGGAATGGGCGGATTTGAGCTCGTGGGCTGGGCAAACGGTGACGATTATTTTCCGGCTCAATCAGGCTGCCAATGAGCCGAAAGCCAGAGCCTGGATTGACGGCGTGTCATTGGGTAGTTGGGACACGCTGTTCGTCGATTCGGTGGAACCTTTTCGCTTCATATTGCCTGAGGACGCGCCGGTTCTGACCGTTCACGGGCAGAATTTTCACGATAATTTGACGATTCAAATCAACGGCATTAATATGCCCCAGGAGAGCATCACCCGCCTGGATGAAAACACGTTGACAATCACGACGCCGAATTTCATCCGCCCGGGTTTTAATTCGGTTCGCGCCATAAACCCAGGTGGTGCATACGACGAACTGCTCCTCGCTTTTCGCACAGGCCTCGATTTATTCCTGCCAGTGGTTTCACGCTAGGCTCGAAATTAACAGCCGGGAGAAAATCGAACCAACTAGTATTAACCAGCCGGGCTTGCACCGCTGGATGCCGAAGCTATAATTCAGGTATGTCCATTCAATACCTGGAACTTTCGCCGGCGGCCGCTGGCGGATTGAGCGACTCGATCGTGCGCGTGTATGCCGAGGCCTTCGCCGACCCACCCTACCTGCGCGGCGAGCCCGAGGCGCTTTCCTTTGCCGACATTTTTTCGCGCCAACGCGGCCGCGAAGGTTTTCGCTGCCTGGTGGCGCGCGATGGACCCGCCGGGGCGATCGCGGGTTTTGTCTACGGCTTCACCTGCCAGCCCGGGCTGTGGTGGCACGATCAGGTGGCGGCGCGCATGACGGAGGCGCAACGCCAGCGCTGGCTGGAAAATGCCTTCGAGGTGACCGAACTGGCGGTGCGGCCTGCCTACCAGGGGCGCGGCATCGGCGGCCAGCTGTTCGACCGGGTGCTGGCGGGTCTGCCGCAGCGCACGGCGGTGCTTTCGACCATGCAAACCGAGACCACGGCCATGCTGCTTTACCGCAGCCGCGGCTGGCAGACCCTGGTGAGCGATTTTCTCTTTTCGGGCGCGGTGCGGCTGTACGTCATTCTCGGCAAGGACCTGCCGCCCTCGCAAAGGAGTTAACCCGCTTCGAGAAGCACGCCCTGACCTCGGCTCTGAGCATTCTGCGTTAAAATGGGTTCAGGCCCGAACCCCTCGAAAGGAAAACCCTCATGACCTATCCGATCATCCAACGCGAGATGACCGTTCACTTAAACAACGGCAACTGGTACGTTCGCCCACTGGAAGAGGAAGAGATCCTGGGGCCGGTCGATTACGGCTGGCACCGCTACGGCCTTTACCCCGACAGCTTTACTTTTGGCGAAGGGCTGCTGGCTGGCAGCAGCATCCCCGGTTCGCGCCGCCTGGTGGTGAGCGCCTGGAGCCCGCAGTGGGACGGGTTTTATGTTTCCAGCATCGGCGGGGCAGCCTACGTTTTTCATGGGGTGGGCGTCAACTACATCGCGCTGCGCAACCGCGCCGAAACGCCCAGCGTGCTGCTGCTCAACCACAAGAACGGCGAGATCCAGTGCCGCATCGAGCCGGTGGATGTGGAATCGCTGTGGGTGGGCTACGCCGACCCCGCCGGCGAACGCCTGACCGGGTTTTTCGCGCTACAGCAGGCCCTGTTTGACCGCTATTCCGGCGAATATCAAACTGACAAGGTGCGCATCATGGCGGTTGGTCCGGCGGCGCTGCATACGCGCGAGGGCGCCATCGGATCGAACGCGGTGCGCAAGGGCGCATTGACCGCGGTGACCGACTGGGCCGGGCGCGGCGGGCTGGGCAGCCGGCTGCTGCAATACCACAACATTGCCGCCATCGTGTTCGGCGGCGAGTGGGAAGACCCTGATTTGCGCGATTCGAGCGAAATTGACGCTTACTTCATCGAGCATTTTGGCAAGAAAACCATCCAGACCGACCTGGCGGCGACGGAAAAATACCGCTATGTGCCGAAGTTCGATACCGGCGGCACCTTCGGCGTCAACATGTTGGAATTGAATCAGCGCATCCTCAGTTTCAACTACACCAGCATTTACGCGGATGAGGATTCGCGCCTGCGCCAGCACAAGAATTTCATTTTGGATCACTACCTGGCCCAGTTCAATGAGGAAACCATCAAACCGCGCAAGTTCCAACACTGCGGCGAACCTTGCGCGGTGGTGTGCAAGAAGATGAACGGGCGCTACAAGAAGGACTATGAGCCCTACCACGCGCTCGGCCCGCAGTGCGGCGTTTTCGACCAGCGCGCCGGAGAGTTGCTCAACGATTTCATTGACGCGATGGGCTTTGACGCCATTCAGGCTGGCGGCACGCTGGCCTGGATTCTCGAGCTGGTCAGCCAGGAGATGATTCCGCCGGAGGATTTCGGCTTTCCGGCGCGCAGCGAGCTGCGTTTTGGCTATGTGGACGATCCGGCGAAATTTGATGTGGTGGCCGACAGCCTTAAGAACGCCCAGTACGCCATGCAGGTGGCCACGCAATGGCTGACCGATCCACGCTGCGAGGTCTTCCGCCAGGGCATCCGCTCGGCCTCGCGCGACCTGGACAAGAAATACAAAATCCGCAGCCGCGACAAAGCGGTTTACCTGGCGCACGGCGAGAGCGGCTACATGACGCCCAACCAGTACTGGGTGCCGGGCATGTTCAGCCCGATGCCGATGATGGGCAAGTACTTCGTCTACTACGGAGTCGATTTTCTCGACCCGTTCACGCTAGGCCGCAAGAACGTCGAGCGCATGACCTATGAGTTATTCAATGAAAACAGCGGCATCTGCCGCTTTCACCGCAAGTGGTCCGAACTGATCACGGACGAGATTCTCAGAGCGCATTACGACCTGAAGGTGGATTACAAGGCGCACCAGTTCAACCTGGCAAAGGAAATCAACCAGCGCGAAGGTCCCAAGGCAGTGCTGTGGGAGGGCGAGCGCATGGTCGACCTGATTTTCGGCTACCTGGAGCAGTGGGAAAAGGACGGCCTGAAGAACCCGGCACTGGATGAATGGCTGGCGCGCTTCCGCAGCGACAAGTTCACCGCCGCCAAGGCTTACTGGCGCGAGGTGCGCCGCGGCATCGATGCCGCCTTTGCGGAGGGAGCGGATGCCATCCCCAACCAGCTCACGCCCGGGCAACTGGGCAGCATCCAGCCGGCATAATTTACAGAATCAACAGGATAATCAGGATAAAAAGCGAAGAGGATATGTTTTTCATATCCTCTTCATCCTTCCTGCCCTGCCTGTCTTGTAAAGGTAAGGGTTTATCCATGTTTGTTTTTTTACGTCCTCAAGTTGTTAAATAAGCACAAATGGTCTGTCATTCTGAGCCGAAGCGCAGCGGAGGCGAAGAATCTTCGTTTCTGTTAGGGCGGGTCGTTGCGCGTGAAATCGAGATCCTGCGTCGCTTCGCTCCTCAGGATGACAGATGGCAACTTGAGATAATATCCTGATTATCCTGTTGAGCCTGTTTAGTTCCCATCTCTGAACCCGGGAAGGATTGCAACAGACCATCACCGCGCCGCCCGGTTCGCTGTCAATACTGGCATGGTTCCGGTCGCTGAGGCATCGTTGGTTGGACTTTCGATGTGGGCGACGCGGGAACTGCTGTATATTCCTTGAGAGTAAAGATAATAATGGCCATTATTATTACGTCTATTTACAATATAATAATTAGTTGTTTAGAAATTTACGAATAGTAAAGTGAAATGATGTGCTGCTTGCTTTGTTTATTATTTTGATGATTTCGTTGTGGAAAAATCGAAAGGATTTACAAAAATGAACTCATCTATATTGCCCGGTGGTTTGCTTGAAAAGAGGACGGAAAATCCATCCACGCCGCTTGATGCAGGCCTTTCCCATGCCGAAGCTGAGAAACGGTTACAGCAATACGGACCAAATACATTACCAGAACAAAAAACACGCCTATGGCTGGTCTTCTTGAAAAAAATGTGGGGACCAGTTCCCTGGATGCTTGAAGCCAGCGTAATCCTTGAACTTATTTTGGGAAAGTACATTGAAGCTGGAATTATCGGCGCATTGATATTGTTTAATGCGGGTATGAGTACACTACAGGAAGGTAAAGCACAGAATGCTTTAGCTTTATTGAAGAATAGATTGACGGTTTATGCCCGTGTAGTACGGGATAAGACCTGGCAATTATTGCCGAGTGCGGATCTGGTGCCAGGAGATGTGATTTATTTGCGGATGGGAGATCTGGTACCAGCGGATGGAAAGGTAATCTCAGGCCAAATATCGCTAGATCAATCATCATTGACCGGTGAATCGATGGCAGTTGAAGCGGCAGAAAATGCAATGATTTACGCCGGCACTATTGTTGTTCGCGGAGAAGCCGCGGCAGGGATATCAATGACTGGGATTCGCACCCGCTTTGGGAAGACAGCCGAGTTGGTTCAAATCGCAAAGTCGACCGGGCAGCTTGAAAAAATCGTGTTTTCGATTGCCAAGTATCTTGTGATTCTGGATATCATTCTGGTCGCAATTGTTCTGGCGTATGCAGCTTTCTCAGGATTGCCAATGCAAGATATGCTGCCATTCGCATTAATTCTTTTAGTGGCCTCTGTCCCGGTCGCGCTTCCGGCTACATTCACGGTCGCAACGGCTTTGGGAGCGGTCACACTCGCAAAGAATGGGGTTCTGGTCACACGCCTAAGTTCGATTGAAGAAGCTGCATCCATGCAAGTGTTATTTACGGATAAAACGGGAACACTGACCGAAAATAAACTGGAAGTGTCAGAGCTTATTGCTTTTTCACCCCATTCTCAACAGGATGTGATTCGCCTGGCGGCGATGGCTAGCGATGTTGCCACACAGGATCCATTAGACAAAGCGATTCTGGAGAAAGCCAAAAAGACAGGGGTTGATTTGCAAATTAATGACAGCAGGCAAAAGTTCATACCCTTCGAGCCTGCCACCAAACGGTCAGAAGCATTTTTTGATGAAAACGGTCAAATCCTTCGCATTATGAAAGGCGCGCCTCAAATAATCGGTTCCTTTGATTCAAATCTGGATGACAAATTCACACAATTTGTGGATGATTTATCCTCCAAGGGTTTACGCGTTCTGGCGATTGCCTCAGGAACAAATGACAACATCCAGGTTGCCGGGTTGGTTGCTTTTCAGGATCCTCCTCGCCCAGATTCTGCCAGTCTGATCTCACGGTTGAAGGAATTGGGAATCCGAGTGATTATGATCACAGGAGATGGACTGACAACTGCCAAATCGATTGCGTCAAAAATCGGCATTGGCGACCGGGCTTCGTTGGGAGAGAGTCTGCAAATTTCGCAAACAAGTTCGCCAGAAGACTATGATGTTTATGCCGAAGTGCTTCCAGAAACGAAGTATCAGTTGGTAAAAAAATATCAACAAAAAGGAATGGTTGTGGGAATGACGGGAGATGGGGTGAATGACGCCCCTGCCTTAAAACAAGCTGAAGTTGGAGTGGCTGTTTCAAGCGCTACCGATGTTGCCAAAGCAGCCGCCAGCCTGGTTCTGACTTCTCCTGGTCTCGGTAACCTGGTTTCAGCGATTGAAACCAGCCGACGAATTTACCAACGCATGCTCACTTACACACTCAACAAGATTATTAAGACCATCGAGATTGTGTTTTTTCTTAGTTTTGGATTGATATTCTTCCATACCTTTGTGACAACACCGCTTTTGATGATCTTATTAATTTTTACCAACGATTTTGTCACCATGTCGATTTCTACCGATCAGGTAAAGCCATCCCCATTGCCAAACCGCTGGAATGTGCGCTCGATTGTTTTGGGGGCCGTTTTCATTGCCCTTCCAATCCTGGCGTTGTCTTTTGGGATCTTCTGGTATGCCCATTCTGTTCTGCAATTACCTCTGGCAAACCTGCAGACGCTGCTATTTGTAATGTTGGTTTATAGCGGGCAGGGAACCATTTATCTGGTTCGTGAAAGAGGTCAATTCTGGCTTTCCAGGCCCAGTAAGTGGATGCTGATTGGAACGATTGTGGATATTTTGGTTGTAGGTGTTCTCGCAACCCAGGGCATTTTGATGGCTCCCATCCATATTACGCTGGTGCTGGAAGTTTTTGGGGTGATCTGTTTGTATCTTATCGCGTTGGACCTGATCAAAGTGCCGATCTTCGCCAAACTTCATCTTAACTAAAGGGAATGACAAGGGATTGCCACTCTACCTGGATATTCTTGGATTGACTACCCAGCCGAAGAAAGCACCGGGCAGCTATTAAGTAAAATATTGGCGTAAATCAGATGTTTTACCTCTGGCTGATGATGCGCCAGGTATCTCGTCCATGGTCGCAGGGACGCGCGTCAGGGAGCGGCCCGGTGATGTCTACCGCAAGCCCGGCGCGTGCGGCTGATGCGGCGGCGCCTTTGCGGAGGGCGCGGATGCTAGCCCCAACCAGCTCACGCCCGGGCAGTTGGGCAGCATCCAGCCGGCATGAATTATGGATGCCTCGCGCGCAGGCAATCAGCGCTTCCATCTCAATCTGGGGCGGCGTTGCGTACCCCGGAAGGCATTCACGGATGTAAATCTGAGGTTTCCGGACTGATCTAGTCCTATGACCAGTCTTTTTATGGCTGATCGAAGGATTTGATTAGGGCATCTTTGGTTATGATTTATAACAGAAACCCTTATGGAAACCAGTACAACCTCCCCCGCAATTTCCACACCCGAACGCTGGGCGCCCCGTTTTTTCACCATCTGGATCGGCCAGGCCTTTTCGCTGGTCGGGTCGGCACTGGTGCAGTTTGCCCTGGTATGGTGGATGACCAGCCAGACTGGCTCGGCTACCGTGCTGGCAACCGCCACGCTGTTTGCCCTGCTGCCGCAGATCCTGCTAGGCCCGTTCGCCGGCGCACTGGTGGACCGCTGGAACCGCCGCCTGATCATGATCCTGGCGGATGGCGGCATCGCGCTGGCGACAGGCGTGCTCATCTTTTTGTTCGCCACAAACCGCATCCAGATCTGGCATGTGTACCTGATCATGATGATCCGCTCGCTGGGCGGGGCGTTTCACTCCCCGGCCATGACGGCTTCGACCTCGCTGATGGTGCCAAGGGACTTCCTGACCCGCCTGGCCGGTTTTAATCAGACTCTGCAAGGCGTCATTGGCATTTTTGCCCCGCCCTTGGGCGCGCTGCTGCTTGGACTGCTGCCCATGCAGGGCGTGCTGGCGATGGATATTGTCACGGCCGCCCTGGCGATCTTCCCGCTGCTGCTGTTTCGCATTCCAAACCCGCCGCGCCAAGAGGCACAGGCCAATGGTACGGCGCAGAAAACCGGCTACTGGCAGGACCTGGCGCAGGGTTTCCGTTACGTGGTCAAGTGGCCCGGGCTGCTGGGCGTGATCCTGATGGCCATGGTGTTGAACTTCCTGCTGATACCGGCCAGTTCGCTGCA
>CAZHYQ010000018.1:0-45253 GCA_964536805.1 uncultured Longilinea sp. | reverse complement strand
CTGTCATCCTGTTTTCCTTCCTCTACCTGTAAATATATATCAGGACGACACACGCAGTCCCCGCAACCGAGCCATTTATTTGCCCCGTTGACTTTTAACCGTACGGGCACGGCTGTGAATTGTCCTTCCCGCGGTCATTGCTCAACTCGCCGTGCCCTTCACGAGGCCGGTGTACATTCTAACGGTTGTCACTAATCCGCTGCGTGTTTGCCCCCAGGCGGTGCTGCCCAATATGTCGCTCATTAATTCTCAGCCTTGGTTTTTGTCCAAAAGTACGTTCAACAAAAACCTACTTTTTGGGGTTAAATTTAATCTCCTGATATCCATTCCAATCAAAAGCACGCTCCTGCTGTTCAAGCTGCTCCAACGTCCGCTCATCTTGGGAAACTAATCTAACAATCGTCTCGGGTTCGGCATAGATCACCTTTTTGATTAGAGCGTCTGCCTTGATCGTGATAAGATTCAGGTCACTGTTGAGAAAAGAAAAAGCGACCCCTTTTGAGATGTATACAAGATTTATTTCTAGAATAATCCCACTTCCACCAAATCGCCCAGGATTAACAATGGTGCTTACAATCAATTTTTCAGGTTTTTCATATAGTTGGATAATTTGATCGATTGGAACGTTTAATTCTCCATCAATATGAATTTGATTCACGAGATCATTTTTAATATAGGCTACTCCTTCAACTCTCTGATCTTTGAAAGCGAATCGATAAACACCATCAAATATATCCCACGCGGGCAGTTTTACAATTCCATTTTTATCGATGTCAGGAACAACTTGCAAGAGCTTTTCCAAATCTTCTGCTTTAGTCACACCTGGTGTGATATTTTGCCAACAGGGGATCGAACAAGGGGAATCTACAACCGCAGTGCCTCCTTGTGACTGCTTTGTACAGGCAGAGAGTATACTTGCCAGTATCATGAGACAGAGCAAACACCGAAGTGTTTTCATATTCCTCCAGGGATATAACTCATTGAAAATCAAGATTGGTTATGGGTAAGTAAGTACAATCCGCGCATTGATCCAATTAACAATGGACTCGCTCGGAACTTTTGAGGCATCAACAATAGTCCATGAAAAAGCTTCAGCAAAATAATCTGCGGAGGAGGTATTGCCATATCCACCTTTTACAGTAGATGACCATTGCTTTCCCTTTTGGACTCCATTATCACCATTTATCCACCTTATTCCAGATGGATTCCCTCCAGTGGGTATCGTGCGTTCGGCCTGTGCCACGAGGTGGCATTTTGAACGCGCCGCATCACCCTTCGCTGCGATCAGCAGCTCAGGCTGAGCGGCGATTATTGAGTCTCGGTGATTATAGAACAATAATTGGATTGGCGCCTGCAGATGGAATACCAGCATTCACCTTTCAGCATTCAGCATTCGTAAATCTCCGCTTCATTTTTATCTTCCGCTTTCTCCTTGCCAAGATCAGTTGTCTGACAGATAATTAGATTATTATTTCCACCCCTGTTACAAAAAAAGGAGAAGAAAGATGTGTGCTTTAAGCAGGCGCCCATTTAAGGCGACTCAACTCAAATTACGCAAACCTGTTCCATCCGATATCGATATCGCGCAGGAATCGGATATTAAACCAATTTCCCAAATTGCCGAGGAACTGGGCCTTCTCCCGGAAGAAGTTGAATTCTACGGACCTCACAAGGCCAAGGTGAAATTAGAGGTATTGGACCGCCTGAAGGACCTTCCCAGCGGTAAATATATCGATGTAACCGCCATCACCCCCACGCCATTGGGCGAAGGCAAGACCACCACCACGGTAGGACTCAGCCAGGCTTTAGGCGCGGTATTGAACTATCGCGTGATGACCTGCATCCGCCAACCCAGCCAGGGACCCACCTTCGGCATCAAGGGCGGCGCCGCCGGCGGCGGTTACAGCCAGGTGATTCCGATGGAGGAGTTCAACCTGCACCTGACGGGCGATATTCATGCCATCACCGCCGCCAACAACCTGGTGGCGGCCGCCATCGACGCGCGCGTTCTGCATGAAGCGGACGCTACCGATGAGCAGCTTTTCAACCGCCTGATTCCGGCCGGCAAGGACGGAAAACGGCATTTTTCGCGCCTGATGTTGGAACGGGTGCGAAAACTGGGCTACACCACGGACGACCCGGATGAACTGAACCCTGAACAGCGCAAGAAGCTTTGCCGTCTGGATATCGATCCTGACGCGATCACCTGGCGCCGTACCATCGACACCAGCGATCGTTTCCTGCGCGGCATCACCATCGGGCAGGGTGAGGAAGAAAAAGGTCTCGAACGCAAAACCGGTTTCGACATCACTGTGGCCAGCGAGATCATGGCGATTTTAGCCCTGACGACCAGCCTCAAGGATATGCGCGAGCGCTTTGGACGAACCGTCATTGGGCTGAGCAAGGCTGGCGAGGCGATTACCTGCAGCGACCTGGGCGTTTCCGGTGCCATGACGGTCTTGATGCGCGATGCCATCAAGCCGAACCTGATGCAAACCCTGGAAGGCACCCCGGTCTTTGTGCATGCGGGACCCTTTGCCAATATTGCCCATGGCAACAGCTCCATCCTGGCGGATCAAATCGCCCTGAAATTGGCAGATTTTGTTGTGACCGAATCCGGCTTTGGCGCGGATATGGGCATGGAAAAATTCTTCGACATCAAGTGCCGCACATCCGGCTTGATCCCCAACGTGGTAGTGATCGTGGCGACCATCCGGGCGTTGAAGATGCACGGCGGCGGACCCAAGGTGGTGGCTGGAAAACCCTTGGATAAAGCCTATACCGCTGAAAACCTGGAACTGCTGCGCGCAGGTCTGCCGAACATGCTGCACCACATCAAGCTGGCGCGGAAATACGGCGTTCCGGTTGTGGTGGCGGTCAACAGCTTTGCCACCGATACGGACGCTGAACTGGAAATGGTTCGCAAGGCCGCCATTGAAGAAGGCGGCGCGTACGCGGCCGAGATCTGCAAACACTGGGAACTGGGCAGCGGCGGCGCAATCGACCTGGCGAACAAAGTGGTCGAAGCTTCAAAACTGTCAAGCGATTTCCGCTTCATTTACCCGCTGGATGTGTCGATCAAGGAAAAAATTGAGACGATTGCCCGCGAGGTATATGGGGCAGACGGCGTGGATTATTCTCCCGAGGCTGAGGAACGCATCGCTGAATACACCCGCCTGGGCTTTGATAAATTGCCCATCTGCATGGCTAAAACGCACTTGAGTCTGAGCCACGACCCCAATTTGAAAGGCGTCCCCACGGGTTTCCGCATTCCGGTGCGCGATATCCGCGCTTCCGTCGGGGCGGGTTTCCTTTACCCGCTGCTGGGAAAAATGAGCACGATGCCCGGTCTGCCCACCCGCCCCGCATTCTACGATGTAGATCTGGATATGGAAACCGGCCGCGTTGTCGGGTTGTTCTAAATCCTTTTACACTAAGCGGGGCGAGCCTAAAACTCGCTCCGCTTTTTATTTTCCGGCCAATTATCCGTCAAAATATGTTGACAAATATTCTCTAAAATAGCGTATAATTTGCATTGTACTTTTTACTTTATTGTTTGAGGAGGAACGATGGATATAATAGGCAGGGAAGCCCTTTCGGTGGATGTGGGACTGCGGCTGCGTGGATTGCGCGAAGAGCGCGGCGTGTCGATGCGGTCCCTGGCTCGGCGCAGCGGGCTTTCGGCAAACGCGCTCAGCATGATCGAGCGCAACCTGACCTCGCCCTCCGTCAGCACCTTGACCAAGCTGGCAGGTGCTTTGGAAGTGCCGATTACCGCTTTTTTTCGCCAGGAACCGAATCGCCAGAATATTGTCTTTCGCAAGGCCAGCGAACGCAACCGCGTACCCTTCACCCGCGGTTTGTGGGAAGGCCTGGGCGGTGAATACTTCACCGGCCGCGTGGAAGCCTTCATGTTGACTTTGGAAAACGGCGGCAGCAGCGGCCCGCACGGCATGCTGCATACCGGCCACGAGTTCGTTTTTTGCTTACGCGGCGCGCTGGAATATGAGATCGAAAACGAACGCTACCTGCTGGAGACTGGTGACAGCCTGATTTTTGCCGCGCAACTGATGCACCGCTGGCGCAACCCAGGGCAGACGGTGACCAATGCCATCATCCTTATTTCCGGCTTTGAGGAAAGCGAGCGGCCGGGAGAATTCCACCTGGCGTCAAAGCCTGTCGAAAGCACGATGGACCAGAGCATCTAAATGCGTTTCTGATGAGCTTGCGAGGGTGAGGATTTCCTCACCCTCTTTTTATTCAGCAAACAAATTGGGGAGTGAATCCTGATTGGATCGACCATCCCTTTAGACCTGAAAAGGGTTACAATTGCGCCGGACTAATACAGTCCGGGATTTGTATGCCTGAATCACCAGGGAGGGGCGGTAATCAATGTCCGATATCGATCGATTGTTTCCTGTGACGGTTGGCCGCACGGCCAACGGCGGGTTGACCCTGGCTGGTCATAGCCTGGCAGAACTCGCGAACACCTGGGGTACCCCTCTTTACCTTTACGATGCTGCTACCGTCAAGATCGAAGCCGGCTCCCTGAAGGACTTGTTGAAGGTCCATTACCCTGGCGGCTGGGAGATCACCTATGCCGCCAAGGCTTACTTTTCGCTCGGGTTTGCCCGCAAACTGGCTCAAATGGGCCTGGGCGTGGATGTCGTCAGCCTGGGCGAGTTGTATACCGCCCGCAAGGCGGGTTTTCAACCCGAGAGAATTCATTTACATGGCAATAACAAATCAGAAGACGAGCTGGTCAGCGCACTGGATTACGGCGTGCACGCCATCGTGGTCGACAGCCTGGAGGAATTGGCTTTCCTCGAGGGAATCGCCGAACGGTTAAAGAAGCAGGCGCCTATCTGGCTGCGCATTACTCCGGGCGTTAATGTATCCACCCATCCTTCCATTCAGACCGGTCACGCCGGCAGTAAATTTGGCCTGATGGTGCAGGACGGTCAGGCTGCCGAAGGCATTCAACGGGCGAAAACCAGCCGTTGGCTCAGGCTGAGCGGGCTGCATATGCACCTTGGATCGCAAATTTTTGAGCCGGAACCGTATCGTGAAGCGGTGGCACGGCTGTGCGATCTGGCAGAGGAGATGGACTTTGTGCCGCAGGAAATCAGTCCCGGTGGGGGTTGGGGCGTGCCCTATTCGCTGGAGGACTCCGACCAACCGTTGGAAACCTGGGTGAAGGCTGCTTCCGGCTCTGTTAAAACAGAGTTTGAGAGGCGCGGTTGGCCGCTGCCGAAATTGATCCTCGAACCAGGCCGCCGCATCGCGGCGCGCGCCGGCGTGGCAGTCTACAGCGTGGGAACCTCCAAAAAGGTCAATGACAACGAAACGATCGTTGCGCTGGACGGCGGCATGGCGGATAACCCGCGTCCGGCGTTGTACCAGTCCCGTTACTCAGCCGTCAGGGTTGACCAGCCGGATGCGGGTCCGGTGTGTGAAACCAGCCTGGTGGGAAAATTCTGCGAGTCAGGCGATTATCTGATTCACAATATCGGCATGCCGGAACTCAGACGCGGCGACCTGGTGGCCATCCCCGTTTCTGGCGCCTACCAGATCAGCATGGCTTCGAATTACAACCTGGCGCAGCGACCGGCGGTATTGTGGCTGGACGCGGGCAATGTGGAAGTGCTGCAGGCGCGCGAACAACCGGACGCCATGCCTTACTGGGGCGAAGCCTGAGCGGATTAATTACAGGTTGAGCCAGCGTGCGGCTGAGCCTGGCAGGTCGCGCAGCGCCCCAATTTGCACTTTGCACTGCGGCAAAGATTCGATGAAGAGTTTGCCGTAGCGTTTGGTGAGGATACGGCGGTCGAGAATGGCGACCACGCCGTGATCGGACTGCGTGCGGATGAGCCGGCCAAAACCCTGGCGGAAGCGCAGGATGGCCTCCGGCAGGCTGTATTCATTGAAGGGATCTTCAAAAGTTTCCGAACGGGCAGCGATGATCGGGTCGGAGGGCACATCAAAGGGCAGCTTGACAATCACCAGCACTGAAAGCGCCTCGCCAGGGATATCGACGCCTTCCCAAAAGGCGCGTGTGCCCAGCAAAACAGCCCGTTCGGATTCGCGGAAGGTTTCCAGTAGGGTGTTGGTGGATGCACCTTCGCCCTGTTCGTATAGTTGAATATCTTTTTCGGCCAGCGCCGGCCCCAATGCCTGGGCAGTTCGTTTGAGTTGGGCGTAGGAGGTGAACAGCGCCAGCAGTTTTCCGCCGGTGGAGGTGGCCAACTTTAACAACGACTGCTCGACGGCACGCTGGTAAGCGCTGGCATCGGCCGGTTCGGGGATGTCGTTTGCCAGGAAGAGCAGTGCGGCATTTTCGTAGTCGAATGGCGAGCCCACCACCAACTCGTCGGCCTCATCGGCGTTCAAACGGCTGCGCAGGTACTCGAATTCGCTGTTGGTGGTCAATGTGGCCGAAGTGAGAATGACGCTGGACTTTTCGTGCCAGAGGTATTTTTCCATCAAAGGGCCCACATGTAATGGCGCGACCTGCAAAATAATGCGGCTGTTATTTGGCGGCACTTCAATCCAATAGATCGAACCGGCATCCGGAGCGGCAATCATCCCGCCCAGGTAGCCGTTGGCTTCACTCAAACGGCGGGTCAAGGTTCCCAGAACGCCGATATTATCTTCAAGCTCCTCAGTCTGGATATCCAGCTCGGCGAAGGATTGTATCACCTGGTTGAGTAGGGTAAGCAGCAGCTTGAATGTTTCACCTGCCGTATCCCAGCCCATTTCGACTTCGCTCCAAGCGGGCAGCGTGCGGGTGGAGGATTGCACGCGCACTTGTTGGCCGTAATTGCTGACCGGCTGGCCGTCGCGCATCGATTCGAGAAACAGATCGATGGCATGGAAAAGCTGCCCCAGGTCGTGCTCCAGGCGGAAAGCCAGGTCGGTCAGGCGCTGGACGGCCTGATTCAGCGCGGCAAAATCGGAAGGGCGCAGCAAATTGCGGGTCAGCGTGAGCAGCCGGCCGAGTGAACCGGAAGCGCTGCCGCCCATTTCGCGCAGCAGGCGGGTCAAGTCGCCCTGGCTGACGCGGAAGCTGAGCGCGCTGGTGGTGGCCGATTCAAGGTGGTGGCCTTCGTCGACAATAAGGTAATCATAATCGGGCAAGACCCGGCTGCCAGTCACCACATCCGAAAGCAGCAGCGCATGATTGACCACCAGCAGGTGAGCGCTTTGCGCAGCCTGGCGGGCCATATAGAATGGACAGGCGCCGCCATTGCGGCTCATGCAGACCTCGGCCTTGCAGCCCTCGTCCTCGGCGGAAAGGCGCGACCAGATATCGCGTTCCACCGGACCGTTGAGGTTGATTTCGTTGCGGTCCCCCTGGCCGCCTTCGTTCAACCAGACCAGCACCTTGGCTAAAACCCGCATCTCCTCGGCGCTTTCCGGTCCGCGCTGGCGCAGCCCTTCCAGGCGGCGTGGGCAAAGGTAATTGGAGCGGCCTTTGAGCACTGCTGCACGCAAGTCGAGCTTGAGCGCGGCGCACAGGTCGGGGATATCTTTTTTAATCAGTTGGTCCTGCAGCGTGATGGTATTGGTGGAGATGACGACGCGGGTATTGTTTTGGTAAGCCCACATGGCCGCCGGAACAAGATAGGCAAAAGATTTCCCGGTGCCGGTGCCGGCTTCAACCATCAGGTGATAGCCTTCAGAGAGCGCCTGGGCAATGGCGCGGGTCATTTCCACCTGCTGGGGGCGGTATTCAAAGGATTTAAAATAGTGTGCGAATACGCCGCCGTGTTCCAGCACCGCGGCAGCTTCGTCCGGATCGACCGGAGTGGGGGCTGCCGCCGGGTTGAGCGGCGGGCCAAGCAGTTCATCGCCTTCATGAAAGAGCGCACCGTAATCGGTCGTACCGGCGCGCCGGGCTGCAATGGGCTGGCGCACACGGGCACGCAGCACTTGCTGAAACAGCCAGCCAGCTCCCCAATTGAGGGGTTCGGAAAGACGCACGAATTCTGCCAACAACTCGATTGGCATCTCCAGCGTTTTGTCATACAGGCGGGTAAATACGGCATGTGCCAGGCGCGAGTCGTCCAGTGCGCGGTGCGAATTGGGTATGAGAATGCCCAACTGCTGGCCGAGCGTGCCCAAATTGTAGCGGCTGGAAGTGGGCAGCAAAACGGAAGCCAGTTCGTAGGTATCGACGACCTCGTTGAGCTTGAGAATGTCGTAGCGCTGCAAGAAGGACAGGTCAAAGCCGACATTGTGGCCAACCACAGGCGCAGTGCCCACAAAATCGGACAACTCGTTAAGTATGGCGCGCATGGGCGGGGCGTTGCGCACCATTTCGTTGCTGATGTTGGTCAATTGAGTGATCATGGGCGGGATGGGACGCCCCGGATTGATCAGCGAAGACCATTCAGCCTCCACCCGGTGACCGTTAAAGCGAACGGCGGCAACTTCAATGATTGCGTCAGACTGGGAATCCAGCCCGGTGGTTTCAATATCGATGGCGACGAGAGAAGGCATGCGGAAGATTATACCATCCGCATTGCAGACAAGAAAAATGACCGCCCCCAATCGGAGGCGGTCATTACGGAGCAGCAGGTTCTCCCCTGGCGGGGCCTGGAAGCGAAAGGAGCCAGGTCCCTAAGAACCCACTACTTCAGCTAGGATTTCTTGGTTGGTTTTGGCTTGTGCGTTGGCTTAACATTGGGGGTGAGTGTAGACTCCAGTAGCTTTTTGATATTGCCCCAACCCATTCCTGCTTCGCGCAGGGCGAAAACTTCTTCCACGGTTTTACCGGAAGTCCGCGCCAACGAGTAAGCCAGGTCGATCTCGCCAAATCCGTAATGCTTGCAGAACCACCCCATGATCTCTTCGTAAGGTACACCATAGAGTTGAGCAAGCTTCATGCCGGTTGGCTGCGGGTCAGCACCGACGCAAGCTGTTTCGTCTGTCGGGGTGACCTCGATGGTGCCCGTGACGGCGGGTGTGACGGTGGGGGTAAGGGTGGGGGTCACGGTCTCAGTCACGGTACCGGTGATGGTTGGAGTGACGGTGACCGTCATGGTCGGTTCCACTTCGTCTTCTTCGAGCCGTTCAATCTCCTCTGCAAACCAATCGCCGTTATCAGCGACGTAGAAGCGAACTTCCACCACATCGCCAACCCCCAGGCCAGCCTGGATCATCGTTTCATTCGTGATCTTAACCGATTGACCGCTGATCACCCAGGCTGTGTCGGAGATGGTCTCGACAGTTCCGGTGAAGGTCAGGCGCGGTTTCTGGTTGCCGTTGACGTAGGAAATGCTATCCGCGATACGGACGCCATCGACCGTGCGGCCTTTTACCACCACAAAGCTGCCCAATTCAATGCCTGCTGCAATGACGGTCTGCGGGGTAACATTGAACGTCACGCCTGAGACTGCCCATTCGGTTTCACCCACGGCGGTCACGTTGCCAACCAGGCGGAATTCGAAAGCCGGATCGGAGATGGTCAGATCTTCGGCGGAAGTAGAGGCCTGGCCGGCAGTCAGCAGGACGACGTTCTGGTCGTTGGAGACCAGAACCATGCCTTTATTCACTTCGAAGCGACTTGTGCTGTCGAGGACACTGACTTCGAAGGATGTGCCGCGTACGCTAGCGTCGCCAGTATTGGTATGGACCTGGAAGGTGCTGTCCTTGCCGCGCAACGGAACCACGTTGTGGTCGGTCGTACCGGCGGTCTGGTCGAAGACCACCTGAATGGCGTTGCCGGCTGCGCCGTTCACCACGGAAAGGGTGAGATCGGCATCCGGGCTGATAACCGTGCGGCTGCCTTCATAAAAGACCAGGATTGCGGAGGAATCCGGCCCGGTGCGCAGACGGTCACCAGAGTAAACTAGGTCACCTTCTGCCAGCGGAACCCAATTCGAGCCGCTCAGCATTTCAACCTGTCCGCTCAGATCCATGGCTGTGGCCGCCTGGACGTTCTTTGGCGAGCCGACCAGTAGAACTACGGCTAACGCGACAAGCACCACTGCGATGGCGCCAATCGCCCAACGGCCGGCAGGTGCAGCAAAGACGCGCTGAATCCAGGACCACCTCACTGGTTTGGCAGCTCTGACGACCGGGATGGTTGTCTGGTTTACTGCGGAAAGGATGCGCTCTTTTTGCCCCAGCGCATCGACCATCTGGGGATGCGGCAAAGCCCGGACAACGGATGCCAGGCGAATCAATTCCACTAATTCCTTCGAATCCTCCGGCAGCTCGTGAAGAACGTCGTCGAGCGGTTTTCCGCTCTCAATGGCTTCGAAGGATTGCTGCAAGAGTTCATCGGGGTCATGCATAAGAAACCTCCCAGGTGGCTAACAGATCGCGCAGCGCCAGCAGTCCGCGGCGTTGTAATGCCTTGACGGCATCCTGGCTGCGGTTGATGGTACGGGCGGCTTCTGCGATCGGCATGCCGAGCACAAATCTCAAAATGATGACATCGCGTTGATCTGCGCTCAAATGATCCAACGCGTGGCGAAGTTTTTCTCCAGTCAGCGAATTTTCCACTGTCTTATGGATTTCTTCCGATTCCACGGGTTGTTTCTCCTTTATCTCGATCGATACATCATGGCGGTCAGAACGGTATTGATCAATGGCAAGGTTGCGGGCAATTTGAAATAACCATGCTTCAACCGGCTTCCCCTGCGGTTGATAGTTTGGCAATCTACGTAACATGCGCAAGAAAACTTCAGCCGTAAGGTCTTCAGCGGTCTGGGGGTCGCCCACCCGGTAGAAGAGGTACCAGTAGATATCCTGGTGACATTGCTCATAGAGTTCCCCTGCGGCTGCGGTGTCTCCGTTTTTTGCGCGGAGCGTGAGGTCCGCCAGGTCCATTTCAAGCATGTTTGATTGGATTCGCGGTCCTTTCCACCGCTGATATCAGTAATAACGGATGAAACAACAAAAAGAGTCGCGCAAATGCGATTTCGGTGTATCCGGCTACTTTCCCTGAACGAGGCATGGTGATTGATATGTAAAGCTGAATGAACTACAAAATTCCTCATCCTGAGGTGCGTTACCCAAAGAATTCCATTGTCAAATGTACCTGATGCTAAGTATACACAACCCAATTCGCTGCCTGGGCCGCGGATTTTCCTGCCTTCTGGTCGCGATTGTTAATAACGCGTAATAATTTTTTCCTATTTTTTTTCAGGATTAATATTAAAGATTACAATAATTCATCACCAAAGCACGCAGTACAATCGACGCACTCCTAACGATATACCGTCATCTGACCGGCCTGCAAATTGGACCATTATTTTCACAGGAAGTTTCGCCTTGACACCACTGGCTTGTTTCCTGCACCGGACATACCCATGACCAGAAAGTTGTCCCAGGTTACCTGGAAAAAGGCATTATCCATCCTGATATTGACCGCTGCACTCTTTGTGTTGCTGGCTATTTTTATCTCGAGCCGGTTTTTTCCGGTCGGGGGTGATTTTCGCAACAATCTGTGGGGACCGGCCAATTTATTAGTCCATTACATGAGCCCTTATGGCATAAAGAACCTTTTTGATTCCGTTAATGCCGTTTGGATGCCCGTAATCATCGGGCTGTTTTTTCCAATTGGTTATCTTCCCCTTCAGACGGCTTTCAACCTGTTTTCTTTACTGAATTTGTGTGCGCTCTTTGGAATGGCGTTTTTGCTCACCAGGAACGCAGCAAAACCTCTGACGCGGTGGCTGGCAGCCATTATTGTTCTTGTCATCTTTCCGGCGACAGTCTCTCAATTTGTTATGGGTCAGGTTTCACTGCTGATTTGCATGGATTATTTGTTTTTAATTGTTTATTTTGACAGGCTAAAACCAGTGGTAATAGGGGCGTTGCTGGCATTTTCATTTACAAAACCTCAACTGGCTCTTCTATTCCTGCCGGCTTTCCTGGTGCTTTACTGCCGTAAATTTGGATTCGGCAATTTGATGCGGGTGATCGGGTCAATTATCGCTTGGATCCTTTTGTTTTGCCTGCCGCTATTCCTTTTCTATCCGGGCTGGATCCCGGATTTTCTCGCCAACCTGGTGGGTAACAGCCAGTGGCAATATCCAACACTGTATGCATTCTTATTGAATAGCACAGCTTTCCGTGCGAACGCAGTGACCCTGGGCGGAATATTTTTGTTGCTTGGAATTTGCCTGGCTGTTTTTCTTACCTTGCGCCGAAACCGGACAGAAGCTCTGTTGTGGAGTCTGGCATTGACGCCCTTATTCTCGCCGATTGTCTGGTCGTGGGATTTTGTTTTATTGTTGCCAATGTTTGTTTATTTGATGGGCGAGCCGAAATCGAAACGCAATGGCTGGCTGCTTTACGGCGGTTACACGGTTTGCATTTTGTTCTTCATCATGCTGCGCTCCGGAATAAACAGTGACCACTTATCCTTCTGGGTGCCGCCCATGCTGAATGCGGTGATGGCAGCCAGTATTGCTTTTAGAAGAAAATCCGCATTGACAGTTACAACATAGAAGAAAGCCAGGTAATAAAGCGGTTATGTATGGAAGCGGGCAGATTTGCACTGAGTTATTAATTTGCGTCCTCTAAGTCCACCTGGCTTCCATCCATCTGACTTAAGTAAAAAACAATTGGATACGAGATGAATCGGCTGCGGGCAGAAAGTTAGAGAGTTGGCTGCCTCGACCGTGCGATTCTATCCGCAGCGAATTCACCGTCATAATTGGCCCGATTTTGGAACAAAAAATCAGCCTGTGAGAGGATTGACAACGAAGGGGAGGTGGGATTCGTTGAATTCCAGGTTTTTGAATATTAATTTCTTCGATCATTCATTCAAACCGTACGCTTAGTGGATGGAATACTCTACCTTTGGCTGGCGGAGATGGACGGCGGTTGCAGGTATAGTTTGTTTGTGCAAGTTTTCGCAAATACCGGCAGGAGGACACATGCAGCCAGAAGTGGTGATATCCGTGCAGAATTTCCGCAAGAGCTACGGCAGTCTGATTGCAGTGGATGATCTGAATTTTGAGGTTCAGCGGGGCGAGATTTTCGGCCTGTTGGGGCCGAACGGCGCCGGAAAGACAAGCACTTTGGAAAGCCTGGAAGGGCTGCGAAAACCGGACGGCGGTTCGCTGAACATTTTAGGGGTCGACCCGGCGCGCCAGCCGCAGAATCTGCGCAATCTGATCGGTGTGCAGTTGCAGTCTTCCGGGCTGCCGCCGATGATGACGGTGGACGAGGCCATGCAGTTCTTCTGCGCCTATCACGGGGTGGCGCCGCGCATGGATTTGCTGGAACGGTTAGGGTTGATGGAGAAACGGCGCGATCAATTCGACCTGCTCTCGGCCGGGCAGCAGCGGCGGCTGGCGCTTGCATTGGCCATTGCCCATCGCCCGCAGGTGATCTTCCTGGATGAACCCACCGCCGGATTGGACGTGCCTTCGCGCATTGAACTGCACACACTGATGGCTGAAATTCGGGGCGACGGCACGACCATCGTGCTGGCGACGCACGATATGGCCGAAGCTGAAAAAATGGCTGACCGCGTGGCCATTTTGCTGCGCGGGCGCATCGCCGCCGAAGGCACGCCCGCCCAACTCACCGCGGCTGGCAGCGGCTTGACCAAGATTTCTGTTTCGAGCGATGCCAATTCATTGCATGCCAACCAGGTTGCCTTCCCGGCTGTGGCCCAACGGATTGTCAAGGATGACTATGCCGTGTTCTACAGTTCCAACCCCGGCCAGACCGTATCGGCCATTCTGGCTTACCTGGAGGCCAACACGGATGCACTGGTGGATCTGCGCGTGGAGCGCCCCTCGCTGGAAGAACGTTTTCTGGAAATAACCCAGGCGCCGCAATGACGCTGGATGGAGTGCTCTGGAGGCAACCATGACGGCATTTTTGCATCATTTGACCTATGATTTCCGCACGGGCTTGCGCGATAAGACCCAAATGTTGATGTTTTACCTGTTCCCGCTGTTCTTCTATGTCATGATGGGGCTGTTGATGGGCAAGGTGAACCCAGGCTTTCTGACGACCATGATCCCGGCCATGATTGTGTTCGCCGGGATGAGTTCCACGCTGCTGGCGCTGCCAGGCCCGGTGGTTTCGGCACGTGAAAACGGCGTCTACCGCAGCTTTCGTATTAACGGCGTGCCGGCACTCAACATCGTATTGATCCCCATGCTGGGCACCATGCTGCACATGAGCGTTACCGCCGCCATCATCGCGCTGACCGCCGGACCATTGTTTGGCGCTGGCCTGCCGCTGCCCGGGCATGAACTGGCTGGGGTAGGTGTTTTTCTGGCAACTGCTTTCTGCTTGGCAGCGTTGGGCATGCTAATTGGGGTGATCTCCTCCAGTTCGCGTGCCACGGTGCTGTACGGGCAGGTGCTCTATCTGCCCTCAATCATGCTGAGCGGCATGATGATCCCGCTAAGCATGCTGCCAGAGGGACTGATCCCAGTCTCGCTGTTCTTCCCGGCCGCGCACAGTATGGAAGCCTTCCGCGGCGCGGCGATGGGCCTGCCGACCCTGATCAATCCGATGGTGGCAACGCTGGCGCTGCTGGCCAGCGGGCTGATCGCGCTGGGTTTGTCGGTCTATCTGTTCGATTGGGACAGCCGCCCGGCCGGCAAGGCGCGGCCCAAGTTCCTGGCGGCGCTGGCGCTGCTGCCGTTTGTGGCGGCGGCGGCGAGCTACCTGATCTAGATTTTGCCTGGAAAATAATGTTGGCTCATTAAGCAGAGGTCGCTGATCCATCTTCGGCTTCTGTGTGTCGGGGCGGGCGGATGTACCCGTGCCTCGATGGCAGACCGACGACAAAGAAAAACCGTCAGATTCCTCTGACGGTTTTCTTCCCTGTCGGGGCGGGCGGATTTGGACCGCCGACCTCACGGTCCCGAACCGTGCGCTCTAGCCGGACTGAGCCACGCCCCGAACGACTGAAATTATACCGTGTTTGCTGGTTTTGGCAAGGCTCATGCTGGAACGCACATCGCCGCGAAATGTGATGAAATTCCTGCCCGGGTTGTGCCATTCGGCGAGTATAATCAGTGGTAGCAGCGGCCATGACCAGCCTGCTCTTTTTCAACCAACCATTCCTAGGGCAACTTTTCCACACGCCGCGGTCATGGACCCCGCTTTTCCATTTATCAATCTGGAGGAGTCAGAACATATGAGTGACAACAAGAAAGTGCGCGTCGCCATTATTGGCGTGGGTAATTGCGCATCGTCCCTGGTGCAGGGCGTCCACTTTTACCGCAACGCCAGCGACACCGACCGCATCCCCGGTCTGATGCACGTCAACCTGGGCGGCTATCACATCAGCGATATCGAATTCAGCGCCGCGATCGACGTCGTGGATACCAAGGTGGGGCTCGACCTGTCCGAGGCCATTTACGCCTACCCGAATAATACCTACAAGTTCTTTGATGTGCCCAAGCTGAACGTTCCGGTGGTTCGCGGCATGACTCACGACGGACTGGGCAAGTATCTTTCCCAGATCCTCAAAAAGGCGCCCGGCCCGACCGCCGATATTGTCAAGATTCTCAAAGATACCGGTACCGACGTGGTCATCAACTACCTGCCGGTGGGCTCTGAAATGGCCACCAAGTGGTATGTCGAGCAAATACTGGAAGCCGGCTGCGGCATGGTCAATGCCATCCCGGTTTTCATCGCCAGCTCGCAGTATTGGGGCGAACGGTTCAAGGCGGCCAACCTGCCCATTATTGGCGACGACATCAAGAGCCAGCTGGGCGCCACCATTCTGCACCGCGTGCTGACCAGCCTGTTCGTCGACCGCGGCGTGCGCCTCGACCACACCTACCAGCTCAATTTTGGCGGCAACACCGATTTTATGAACATGCTCGAACGCGAACGGCTGGAATCCAAGAAGATTTCCAAGACCGGCGCCGTCACCAGTATGCTGCCTTACAAACTGCCCGAGGGCGACATTCACGTTGGCCCGAGCGATTATGTGCCCTGGCTGACCGACCGCAAATGGTGCTATGTGCGTATGGAAGGCACCACCTTTGGCGAAGTGCCGTTGAACCTGGAAGCCAAGCTGGAAGTGTGGGATTCGCCCAATTCGGCCGGCGTTGTCATCGATGCGGTGCGCTGCGTCAAACTTGGCCTGGATCGCGGTATCGGCGGGCCATTGATCGCCCCGGCCTCCTATTTTATGAAGACTCCTCCCAAGCAGTTCAAAGACGAGATTTGCCGCGAAATGACCGAGGCTTACATCCGCGGGGATAATGCTTAGGTTGAAATTCAGCTTCGGCTTTATTGGTATTACGAAATAATCATAATGCGGAGCATGATGATTCATCACAGGCGGTTGGGGTGGCTGGCTCTGCTGGGGTTGGCGGTCATCCTGACCGCCTGTTCCGGTCCCGCGACGCTGGCTGTGGTGCCTGAGCCAAGCGCAACAATGGTTTTACCAACCGCCACGGTGACTGCCAGCCTGACGCCTTTCACACCGGAAACGCCGACTGCCACACCTGCTCTGCCGACAGTTACCCCCAGCCCATCTCCCACGCCGATGCCGCTGGAGATTTTCCGCGCACCCTCCTTAATACGCGGCATAGTGCCGGTAAGCTATCTGCCGGCTGCTTGCCTGGCGCTGCAATACCGCTGGGACCCGCAGCGCGCAGAAATAGGCACCATGGTGGTGCCGGTCATGTTTCACTCAGTGGTCAAAGACGGCCGGGCGTTGACGGACAACATGAGCATTCATGAAGCCGACCTCAAAATCTTTATGGAAGAGGCCAAACGGCTGGGTTTTGAAACCATCACCAGCGCGCAATTGCTTGATTTCTTGCAAACAAACGCACGCATCCCGGCCCGTTCGCTATTGTTGATAATCGACGACCGCCGCCAGGGCGTGGTCTGGAATAATTTCATGCCCTTTTTGCAAGCGTATCATTGGACGGTCACGCTGGCCTATATTACCGGACCGGTTGTTTCGGACTCAGAATGGGCCGAGCTGAAACGCCTGAATGATACCGGTTACGTGGATGTGCAGGCCCACGGTTATTTGCATAACGGCGAATCGTACATCACCGAGTTCACCAAACCAGAAATCGTGACCCAGGAACTGGTCAAGCCGATTGGTCAGATCCGGAAATACCTGGGACAAACGCCGATCGCCTTCATCTGGCCGGGCGGCAATTACACCGCGCAATCGGTGGCCGAGGCGCGCAGCACCGGCTACCAACTCGGCTTTACCGTGCGGGCGCGCGGTCCGATCCTGTTCAACTGGATCCCGCAGGGCGATGAAGAGCAGCCGGCCGGCGACCCGTTGCTGACGCTGCCGCGTTTTTGGAGCACCAATGCCTATAACGCACTGTACGATGCAATTCGCGTTTCAGACGAGGTCCGTCAAAATGCTGAGGCGCAAAAGCCGGTTGAGCTAGCCTGGTACAAAGCCAATTGCCCTGCTTATCCGCCGATTAATTAGGAAGGTGTTAGATGGATGGATGCATTTTTTGCCTGATAACCGCAGGAGCCCTGCCCACATCCTTGTTATATCAGGATGAATGGGTGACCGCGTTCGAGGATCTCCATCCGATCGCGCCGGTGCATTTTCTGGTGGTGCCCAACCGCCACATCACCTCGGTCAATGAGGTCGAGCCGGCCGACGAGAACCTTTTGGGACACCTGGTGACGGTGGCGAAGCGGCTCGCCAGGCAAAAAGGTGTGCAGGAAAGCGGTTACCGGCTGGTCATCAATACCGGCCCGGACGCAGGACAATCGGTGTTTCATCTGCATTTGCACGTGATTGGCGGTCGGAAAATGCCGTTCCGCTTCGAGGATGCCGCCCAAATCCGTTGAACGGGCAAGGAACTTGCAATCTTCATTCCAACGACGCTGATCAGGCAATGAACTCTTCACAGGGATTTTCGATGAAACGAACTTTGGGGTTGGTCTTGATTCTGGCAACTGTGGGATTATTGGCAGGCTGTGTGCGGCCTGGGCCGACCACTGAACCATGGATGCTGCCGCCGGTGCAATCGGGGCTAACCGCGCAGCCGACGCCATTCCAACCCGTGTTGACTTTCCTGCCGCCCACGCGCCAACCGGGTACTCCTGAACAAAGCCCGACCCCCGATCCGCCGCGGATTCTGCCCACGCTGCGGCCGAATGACGAGACTTATATCGTGCAGCCGTTGGACACGCTCGGTACAATTGCCCAACGCTACGGTGTGGATTTGAACACGCTGATCGCGGCCAACCAGATTCAAAACGCCAACATGTTGGAGGTGGGGCAGAGTCTGATCATCCCCGCGCCGGATCCGCAGTCGGTGGGTTCTGATTTTAAGATTTTGCCAGATTCGGAACTGGTTTACGGTCCGGCCAGCGCCCTGTTCGATATTGATGTGTTTATCCAGACGCAAGGCGGTTACCTGGCAAAATACGAAGAAAAGGTGGATGACCAACTTACTGGCAGTGCGGCGATCGTTGCCCGCATTGCGTATGAATATTCGGTCAATCCGCGTTTGCTGCTGGCTGTGCTGGAATACCAGAGCGGCTGGGTGACCAACCCCAACATTGATTCTAACCAGGACGATTTTCCGATGGGCTACCCGGATGGAAACCGTCCGGGTCTTTACCGCCAATTGGCCTGGGCGGCTAACAATTTGAATCGCGGCTATTACTCCTGGCGTGTCAACAGCATGTCCAGCGTGGTGCTGCCGGACGGCAGCGTGGTTCCGCTCTCTGCCAGCATCAATGCCGGGACGGCTGGCGTGCAATACCTCATGAGCAGGCTGTATAACCGCGCCGGCTGGGACAAAGCTGTGGGCGAGAACGGTTTGTACGCCACCTATAAGAAATTCTTTGGGTTTCCATACGATCTGGCGGTTGAACCTTTGATCCCGCCAGGATTAACCCAACCAGCCATGCAGCTGCCATTGGAACCGGGTGAATCCTGGTCCTTCACCGGCGGCCCGCACGCCGGCTGGGGTGACGGGTCGGGTTGGGCAGCCATTGATTTTGCCCCGCCGGGCGAAGGCTTGGGATGCGTTCAGAGCAACGCCTGGGTCACAGCCGTGGCCGACGGGTTGATTATTCGTTCTGGAAACGGTTCGGTGGTGCTTGACCTGGACGGCGATGGGCTGGAACAAACCGGATGGACAGTCCTTTATTTGCACATTGAAACCCGCGATCGGGTGCCTGCCGGGACGCAGGTAAAAGCCGGCGACCGGATTGGTCATCCTTCCTGCGATGGGGGTGTTTCCAACGGCACCCACGTGCACATGGCCAGACGTTATAATGGGGAATGGATACCAGCGGACGGCGCGCTGCCTTACAACCTGGAAGGTTGGATATCTCAGGGCACTGGCGTTGAATACAACGGCACATTAACGAAGGATGGACAGGTGGTGGAAGCCTGGGATCGAAGAGTGGATGCAAACCAGATCTCGCGCTAGAAGGCTGGCAATTGCCGCCGCACTGCTGGTGTGGAGTTTTTCGATTCTGGCCTGTTCGCGCCAGTACGCCAGTACATTGGACCTCACTGCCACTGTGGCAGCAGCCAGGGGCAACATTGGCGGTTATACCGATCCAACCATCCTCGCGCCGACTGATGGCGTTGTGGAGAAAACGGTTATCTCCACTAAAAAGGCCACCCCGACCCAACCCTCGCCCACGCCAACCGTCACTCCCACGCCTGCACCCCCGATTCTATACACCAGCCAATCAGCCGACACCTTGCCAGCCTTGGCGGCGCGTTTTGGCGTGATGTCTTCGGAAATTACCTCTGACCATGAATTGCCAGCCTGGGAAATGATTCGCCCCGGCCAATTGTTGATCATTCCAAACCGTGTGGGCGAGACCGGCCCCAGCGAGAATATTATCCCCGACAGCGAAGTCGTTTATTCGCCCTCTGCGCTTGATTTTAATATTGATAGCTTTGTTGAACAGGCAGGCGGATACATGAGCACCTACCGCCAGTACCTGGACGACGGCTGGTACACCGGAGCGCAGGTGATCCAACGGGTGGCAACGGAAACATCCATCAATCCGCGTTTGCTGCTGGCACTGGTCGAATACCAGGCCGGTTGGGTTTACGGGCAACCGGGCAGCCTGGCATTGACTGATTATCCCCTAGGCTATATCAGTTTGGACCGGCAGGGTCTATATAAACAACTTACCTGGGCAATTCATAACATTTCCTATGGATACTATGCCTGGCGCGAGGGACGCTTGCAAACAGTGCAATTCGCCGATGGGCAGAGCATGCGCATGGCGCCAAGTCTGAATGCCGGCACGGCTGCGGTTCAGGTGTTGTTTGCAGCGCTTTACGATCTGCCCCGTTGGCTGGGTACCCTGAAAGGGGCCGGCAGTTTTTCGGAACTGTACGAGCGCATGTATGGGAACCCCTGGCTGCGTGCTCAGACCGTGGAACCGCTTTTTCCACCCGATCTGACTCAACCTGAACTGGAACTGCCTTTTCCGGCTGGGCGCGTGTGGAGTTTTACAGGCGGACCGCACTCAGCCTGGGGTTTGAATAGTTCATGGGCTGCACTCGATTTTGCGCCATCGAGTACAGAATCCGGTTGCATCGATTCGGATGAGTGGGTGACCGCCTCGGCTTCAGGGGTGGTTGTGCGTTCAAAGAACGGGGTGGTGATCCTGGATCTGGATGGAGATGGGCGCGAACAGACAGGTTGGGTGCTGCTTTACCTGCACATCGCCACCAGGAGCCGCGTACCAGTGGGAAAGGTTCTCAACACCGGGGATCCCATCGGCCATCCATCCTGTGAAGGCGGCGAGGCAACCGGTACCCACACCCACATCGTGCGCAAGTATAATGGGGAATGGATCCCTGCCGACGGCCCGCTTCCGTTTGTACTCAGCGGCTGGCGGGCACACGAAGGCAGTAAAGAATACCAAGGAACATTGACGAAAGATAATGAGATTGTTACAGCATCTCCCTACGGCTCGTTTGAAACGCGCATCAGCCACCCGGTTGATTAGCCAAAAAATATTTGTTAGGGGGAGTGATAAGAATTTCAGGTTTCGGAACCCATTGATTGTTCGATGGGTTGCCATCTTAGTTATTATGTTAAGCGCCTGCGCACCGGTTTCGAACCGGGTTGACCTGACGGGGAATTTGACTGGTACGCCGTCAGGTACTGAATCACCGCAACCCACTGCCTTGCCCACCCGCCCGGCTTACGGTCCGGGAACCCTGGTGGATTACACGGCTCAAATGGGCGATACGCTTCCGGCCCTGGCAGCCCGCTTCAATACGACTGAAAAAGAAATCCGCGCGGCAAACGCCATTCTGCCCGAGCATGTGACTACCTTGCCCAGCGGCCTGCCGATGAAAATACCGATCTATTTCGAGCCGTTTTGGGGAAGTTCCTTCCAGGTGCTGCCCGATTCGTTGTTCGTCAACGGACCCGCTCAGATCGACTTTGATGTGATTCGTTACGTCGACGAGCAGCCCGGCTGGTTGAAATATGCCAGCCAGTATGTTGGCGGGCAGCAACGCAAGGGCGGCGAAATCGTTGACTATATTGCCACCACCTACAGTCTCAGTCCGCGGTTGCTGCTGGCACTGATCGAATATCAGGCAGGCGGGCTTACCATGGCTGAAATTCAATCCGATGTTTCAACTTATCCATTGGGTTACATTGACGGCTATCACCAGGGATTGGCAAGGCAGTTGATCTGGGTGGCAAATGAATTGAACAACGGCTATTACAGCTGGCGCACTGGCAAATTGGATCAATTCGAATTGCAGGACGGCCGGCTGGAACGCGTAGACCCGTGGCAAAACGCTGCCACAGCCGCATTGCAGCTCTATTTCAGCCAGGTGGCCACGCCCGAAAAGTATTCGCTGGCCATTTCCGGCGAGGGATTACTGAAAACCTACGCCAGTCTTTTTGGCGATCCGTGGAGCAATGTACAGGCATTAATTCCCGGCAGCCTGGAACAGCCTTATTTCCGTTTTCCATTTCAAGGTGGACAAACCTGGGCATATACGGGTGGCCCTCACACCGGTTGGGGCGAAGGCGAACCGCTGGCAGCGGTTGATTTTGCTCCAGGGAATGTTGCCAGCGGCTGCCTTCCGACGGACTTGCCAGCCACTGCTGTGGCTGACGGCGTGATTGTTCGCACAGGCGATGCGCTGGCTGTGCTGGACCTGGATGGAGACGGCGATGAACGTACCGGTTGGACAATTTTCTATTTGCATCTCGCAAATGCCAGCCTGCCGCCGGTGGGACGCAAATTGAAAGCCGGCGATCCAATTGGACTGCCGTCCTGCGAAGGCGGTAATGCCACGGGTACCCACGTCCATATTGCCAGGCGGTATAATGGCGAATGGATTCCCGCCGGGGGAGCCCTGGCTTTCAACCTGGAGGGATGGTTGGTACAATCCGGGAGTGTAGAATATCAGGGTAAAATGATCCGCAACGGCAAAGTCGTCACCGCCTGTACCTGTTCCGACGCCAACAGCCATGTAACATCCAATCCGCTGAAGCCATAGTTCCATCGCAAATTTCAACCTGACCACATCGGAGAATAATCATGCCGACACAACGACCTGAGGGGATGCGAGCTTTTACCGTAATCTGGGCTGGTCAGGTTTTTTCATTAATTGGGTCGGCGATGAGTGCTTTTGCGTTGACCATCTGGGCCTGGGAAACGCAGGGTACTGCCACAGCTTTGGCGCTGGTCGGATTCTTCAACTTCACGCCAATGATCCTGTTCAGCCCAATCGCTGGTGCATTGGTGGACCGTTGGAACCGCAAGGTCGTGATGGCCTTGAGCGATCTGGCCACGGGTGTGACCACGGCTGTCATTTTGGTCTTGTTTTTACTCGGCAAATTGCAGTTGTGGCATCTTTTTGTAACCGGCGCATTTGCCGGCATTTTTCAATCATTCCAATGGCCGGCTTATTCGGCGGCAATTTCTATGATGATGCCAAAACACCAGTACGGCCGTGCCAGCGGGATGATATCGCTGGCGCAGTGGGGTTCAGGCATCTTTGCGCCGGTGCTGGCAGGCATGTTTATTGGCAAGATTGGATTGGGCGGAATTCTTACGATAGACCTGGTGACGCTTGTCATTGCGCTCACCACGCTGGCACTGGTGGTGGTGCCGCAACCAGAGCGTGATCCGCTCGAAAAACAGGAAGGTCTGTTCAAAGATGCCGGTTTTGGGTTTCGTTATATTTTTCAGCGTCCCAGCCTGTTATGGCTGCAACTGGTCTTCTTTGCAGGCAATTTGATTTCGGTTATCGCCGGAACGCTTATCAATCCGATGGTGTTGGCGTGGACAGGCAATAACGCGACCACGCTTGGAACCGTACAATCGGCGGGCGCTATTGGCGGGGTCGCAGGCAGCTTGCTGCTTACAGCCTGGGGCGGCCCCAAAAGGCGCATTCACGGGGTGTTGCTGGGTTGGATCTTATGCGGACTGCTGGGGAACGCTTTATTCGGCCTGGCAGGCGGACTGACCTTGTGGCTGGTGGCATCTTTCCTGATCAACTTCATTGTTCCAATCCTGAACGGGTCGAATCAGGTGATCTGGCAGTCGAAAGTTCCGCCTTCGATTCAGGGACGCGTTTTCTCCGTCCGGTTGATGATTGCACAGATCACCGCGCCGATTTCGATGCTGGTGGTTGGGCCCCTGGCGGATAAAGTGTTTGAACCGGGCATGCTAACTGGCGGCAGGCTGGCGGCAGTCTTCGGCGGATTATTCGGAACGCATGCAGGCTCGGGAATGGCGCTGATGATCACGATTTGCGGCATTTTGATGGCCGTGGTTGGCACAGGCGGTTATATGCTGCAGCGGGTTAGAAATGTGGAGCGTTTGATTCCTGATCACGACGCGCTTGTTGAATCCCAATAGTTTCACGAGATTTGGTAAAGAATGCTAATTAACAACGGACAGGCTTTTTGGCCTGTCCGCTTTAAGAGCTTTCGTTTTATTTGATCAGTCTTAATTTGCTTCCAGCGGTTCCTTAATGGTTACAACGTGGTCAATCACCGCTGCCCTGGAAAGCATGGCATGCACTGAACAATATTTGGTTTCAGAGAGTTCGATGGCGCGGTCCACGGATGCCAGACTGATATTTCGCCCAGTTAGTTTGTATTCAACGGTTATATGTGTATAGATGTGTGGATGGTCGGAAGCCCGGTCGCCGTGCACAGCCACTTCGAAAGCCGTTACATCCTGCTGTTTTTTCTTGAGAATTGAAATGACATCCATGCCGGTGCAGCCGGCCAGACCGACCAGAAGCAATTCCATTGGGCTGAACCCGTTGCCTCCGCCTTCAGCCAGGCTGGTATCCAGGGGAATGCTGAAACCGCTTTTCACGCTGCCTTCAAATTGTAAATTGTTCTTCCATATGACTTTTGCGTCGCCCATGCCGGCCTCCCAGGAAAATTTGTACGGTTATTTTAACACAAGCTCGATCTCGGCTATGAGCGCTTCTTCGGGATTTGCCCCGACCAATTCGCCTGCGCCTTGATTGATGATGGTATGCGGCACGCCGCTGACGCCGTACTGCTCGGATAATTCGGGAAATTCCACCGCTTCCACCATATCAGCCGTTACCATTGGGCTTTCCAGCGCCATACGGTGCGCCAGAACGACCGCGCTGGGGCAATAGGGGCAGGTGGGAGTAACAAATACCTGCAAATGGACCGGTTTATCAAGACCGGCCAAAAAAATGCGCGTTTTTGAGTTCAAACCGGAATCGCGTTTCGAAACCAGCAGCAAGTCGTGGATCAAGGAAGTAAACTCATGGCCGGAAGGTATGCCAAAAAACCGGATGCCGTAATCGATCCGACTGTCGCCATCTCTGGCTAGCAATGCCAGGGCAGGCGTCTTATCAATACCGTATTGATTGGCGAGATCCTTGTTTTCCGCAATATCGAGGATTTGCAAATCCATTTTTTCGTTGAGCGCCGTGACCTCTTCAACCAATTGGCGGGTTTGCTCGCAATAATCGCATTCTTCTTCGCTGGTAAAAAGCAGAACACTGACCGGGTTTTGAAGATCCGAAAATATATCTTTCAATTGGTTTTCGATTTCGGTATTCAGCAATTTTTCCATTTTTCCTTCCTAAGTGGCTACGCAACAGCAATTTGCCAGGTGGATCGCCTGGTTTCTGTAATATCTCCAGTTTCTAACCCTGGAGTCTGGCTGCCTGGATTTATTTTCGCTTCCAAAGCGGCGCTCTAGGCCATAATCTTTGGATGCAACCACCGTGGATAAGTATCAGGTATTAAGGATATAGTCATCAAGGTTCAGGCTGTGGAATAAACGCTCGCGCACATCCTCCGGAAGACAATCCTCTCCCGTGCAAGTCTGCACCAGATCAAGCGTCTTACGCAGGGTATCGACCACGATGGTACAGTTTTCACAATCGCAGAGGTGCTTTTCAAGCTCGGTACAAAGCTGCGGACTCAGCGTCCCATCGACGTATTTGGAAATGTTTGAGATTAATTGACTGCATTTATGAGGATCGGATTGAATATTCATTTTGCCTGAATCCGTTCACGGTAATAATTTGAAAGGTCTTCCCGCATGTGCAATCGGGCGCGTAAAAGACGGGTCTTGACGGCTGCTTGAGAGATACGTAAAGCTTCTGCTGTTTCTTCGATCGAAAGTCCTTCCACATCGCGCAAAAGAAAAACTACCTTAAGCGTATCCGGCAGCTGTTGTATGGCCTGATCGACATGCTGCCTGGCCTCATTGGAGAGCAGCTCGGATTCGGGCAGGTGGCCCCAATCCACAATTTGCAGCTCTTCACCATCTTCATCCTCATCGCCCTCTTCGTTCACCGGAGTAAGTGATACCTGCGGTTTGCGTTTTCGGACCAGCATCAGGGCTTCGTTGACTGCAATGCGGTAAAGCCAGGTGGAAAGGCTGGACCGGCTTTCAAACTTGGGCAGGGCACGCAGAGCATTTAGAAAAGTGTTCTGTAACACATCTTCCGCGTCCTGCGGATTGCCGAGCATGCGCAGTGCCAGACGGTAGATGTGTAATGAATACTCATCGACCAGCCTGGCAAACTCGGCACGGTCGCCGCGTTTGAGTGCATCAACAGACAAGGGCTGTTTTTCAGGTTCTAGCATTTTAGATGCTTAGACCCGCTAAAAGTAACAGGCAGCCATACGTAGCCGTCAAGAAAGCGGCCAGGTTGGCAGAACGTCAAGGTCCAACGGGTCACGTTGGCCGCGTTGATAGCGGAAGTAGCCGGCTGCGCCGATCATGGCAGCATTATCTGTACACAGGTAAAGCGCAGGAATGTTTACCGGGAATTCTTTTTGAGCTAAAAACGCTTCCCGCAAGGCACGGTTGGCTGAAACGCCGCCAGCCACCAGGATTTCGCTGGCTTTAAACGCCTGGGCTGCATGAATGGTTTTGCTCACCAATACATCTACCACCGCAGCCTGGAAACTGGCTGCCAGATCGGCGACCGGCAGCGGATCGTGGTGTTCCTCAAATTGGCGCACTATTCGCAGTACAGCGGTCTTAATGCCGCTGAAGGAGAAATTCCACGTGCCTTCCAAGCGGGCGCGCGGGAAGGTAAAGGCTTTGGGGTCGCCCCCGGCGGCGGCTTTCTCGATGGAAGGTCCGCCCGGATAGGATAATCCCAACAGCCGGGCAACCTTGTCAAACGCCTCGCCGGCAGCATCATCCAGCGTACCGCCCAACCGTTTATAAGTTACATGGTCGGTCATCAGGTTTAATTCGGTGTGGCCGCCTGAAACCAGGAGAGCCATGAGCGGAAACTTCGGTTCAGGCGTCACCGGTTCACCGGCACGGTAGACCCAGGCGGAATAAATGTGTCCCTCAAGGTGATTTACACCGATGATGGGCATGTTGCGGCCCAAAACCAGTCCCTTGGCGGCGTTCATGCCCACCACCAATGAGCCGGCTAATCCAGGTCCGCGCGTGACCGCAACGGCATCCAGGTCCGAAAGTCCCAGGTGTGCTTGCTGGAGCGCCTGATCGATGACAGCATAAATGGTCTTGATATGTTGGCGCGAAGCAACCTCGGGAAAAACGCCGCCGTATTTGATATGCAAATCGATTTGGGTGGCAACCACATTGGAAAGCAGTACGCGGCCGTTTTCAATGACTGCTGCGGCAGTTTCGTCGCATGAGCTTTCAATGGCGAGGATACGCGCCTGGGAGGATTCGGGACCATTAACCTGGGTCATAGATAACCATCCTTACTGCCGTACAGGGAGAACCAATTCCTTGGAGAACTCAGCCAGGATTTCGAAGGTTCCGTCTGGACGGGCATAATAAGTATCTTCAATCCGCACGCCCATGCCGCGGCTGGGATAGTAAAGACCAGGTTCGGAAGTAAAAATAGAACCTGGGACCAGTAAATCCGTTGCGCCATAACCGCTGAATGGTTTTTCATGCACGCGCAACCCAACACCGTGGCTGAGGGAATGAACATAACCCTCTTCGGTGTCTGGCTGGGTTTTGACCGTCGGGTGTCCCATTGCTTCAAAGAGATCGCAGGTGAGGTCCTGATATTCAGTCAACTGGCGCCCCATGGTAAATTCAGCTTTAAGTGTATTGTAAACCGACAACACCTGGTCATAGAGCTTCTGGGCGTCATCGGGGGCATAACCAAGACACCAAGTTCGGGTGAAATCGTAAAAATAACCGCCTCCAGCTTCGCAGGGATAGATGTCAAAGACGATCGTCTGCCCAATGCGCATCCAATCCGTCGGGGTGCCGGTTGAATGGGGGATGCCTGCATCGCGGCCGATGGCAAAAATGCAGCCTTCCGGATTCTCAGCCCCGCCTTCGGCCAGCCACAGGTCGATGCGCGATTTTACGTCCGCGATGGTAACAGGTTGGCCGTCTTTGCCCACCAAAACGCCGTCTTTTGCGCGTTGCGAGGTAAGAAAATCGGCCACCCGCCCAACCACATCCGTTGTCACTTTACCCATGTGGCGAATGCGCGCCACCTCGCCCTCGTCCTTGGTTTGCATTGCCTGCATCATGATGGGATCCTGTGCAAAACCGACAAAGGTGATGCCGGGTACCAACTGTTCCACTGCCTTCATGACCATAAAGGGAAAACCGATATCCTGTACCCCATAGAGGGCTATGCGTCCAGAGTGAATGCCCAGATCGTTGAACATGCGCTTGTAGCGGATGGCAGCCGCTTGAATGCGGTCGCCTTTGGCTTCCTTGAGCAAGTCCATCAACGGATAATCATTATAAGAGTGGGTAATCAAACCCGTTCTGGCGGCTTCCTCACGTTCCATCGAGTTGCAGAACAAAACGGCCGGTTCTCCGCGTTTCAAGATCAGATCGGCTGCCGAGACGTGTACGATGCCAGTGTGATAGACCATGGCAGGATTATGTGCGGCTGGGCCTGTAATCAGCAATACATCGATGTTGTTGGCCTGCATCAAAGCATCCAGTTGGTTTTTCATGAGCGTAGCCTTTTCAAAGTGAGGTAGTGATGAGCTGATGATCGAATTTAGTGTAATCCAAGTGCGCAACAATCCGCAAGGGCAGGCTGCGCCGTTATTTCTGCATCAGGGCTCTTAACACATTCAATAGATCGTTCTCCTGCTCGGGCAGGACGGTGCGCGGGTCGAGAAGTACCTGGTCATCCCCCACATAAGCAATCACGGGCGGGTCGGCTTGACGCAGGTGGACCAGAAATTGGTTGGGGTGACGGACTTTTAGTGCCAATAACGCGGTGGGCATACTCTCTTCCGGCAGGCTGCCGCCGCCAACGGTGGAAAGCCCGGCTACTACCTCGCCGTCGCCCAATTCAACCGCCCACCTCGCCGCCCGAGCGTGCAATTGTTTCGGCGTTTGCGCCAGAAAGCGCCAGATCGGAATTTCCCGTTCGGCCTCGCCTTTGAGATAATGTAGCAAGGTGGCAGTCAGCGCGGCCAGGCAAAGTTTGTCGGCGCGGACGGCGCGTGCCAGGGGATGTTTCTTGATTTTGGCAATCAACTCGGCCTGGCCCACCAATATGCCAGCCTGAGGACCGCCCAGCAGTTTATCGCCCGAAAAACACACCAGGTCGGCCCCAGCCGCCAACGATTCCTGAACGGTTGGTTCATGCGCCAGCCCGTACCGGGCAGTATCCAGCAAAGCTCCCGAGCCGAGGTCGTCCATGAATAGAAGTCCCTTGCGGTGAGCAAGGCCGCCGATCTCAGCCAGCGCGGGTTCTGAGGTAAAGCCGATAATGCGGAAATTGGAAGTGTGCGCATGCAATATGAGTGCAGCCGGCGTTTCAAGGGCTGTCTCGTAATCGCTCAAGTGAACCCGGTTGGTGGTACCCACTTCAACGAGCACTGCACCGGACTGCGCCATCACCTCCGGTATGCGAAAACCACCGCCAATTTCGACCAATTGGGTGCGGGAAATGATTATGCGTTTTCTTTTAGCCAGCGCGGACAAAGCGAGTAAAACCGCCGCGGCATTGTTATTGACCACAAAGGCAGCACCCGCACCCGTCAGGCGTTTGAGTAAGGCTTCAGCATGGATATTGCGCGAGCCGCGCGATCCTTGTGCAAGATCATATTCCAAAGTGCTGTATGTTGAGGCTGTCTTCTGGATGACATCCAGTGCGTCCTGGCTGAGCGGCGCCCGGCCCAGGTTGGTGTGCAGCACCACACCGCTGGCATTGATGACCGGACGCAAACTTGGCGTCAACCAGGTTTCGAGTTGGTGGCGGGCATTTGCGAGAAGAATTTCATTAACGGTTAGCGACTGTCCAGCCTGAATGCCCGCGCGCGCACTGGCCAGGGCTTCCCGCAGCGCATCCACCACCAGCGGGCGGCCGTAAAGGTCAATCCATGCAGGGATAGTTTCGGATTGAAGAAGTTGATCTACCGATGGCAGAGCGCGGAAATCACTCATCACCATCTGCTTGCGGCTTAAACCGGCTGCGCTCGTTGAGGCGCAGCAGGACTTCGATTAGAACCAGTCCCACTGCCATGAAAACGGCCAAAATGGGGGTGAGCAGGCGGCCGAGTTGGAACCAGGCCAGCAAGTCGCCCAAAACGCCCAACCACAACGCCTGGCGGACAATGACGTTTGGTCCGGCTGGGGGTTTGCTTGGAAACCGTAGATTCAAGAAATAAGTCGCCGGTAACGCCAATCCGGATAAGCCGACCGTGAGCAGGACAAAAAGAAGCCAGCGATAGCCCAGGAAAGGCAAACTGAGGCTAACCAACAAAAATAACCCTCCCCATCCAGCCGCGGCCATGCCGATGCCAGTGAGGAGATATGGTGCGAAGGATGATGATTTGGTTGAGTCCACGTTATTTTCCAATGAAATTATATCGTATCCGGGCCAAACTTGCTTACCGATCCACGTTGCAATCTTTTGGCCAAATTATGATTGTTCACTGATCAAGAATCTCATGGTCGCCGCGGAAAACCTTAGATTGAAGGAAAAAAGCCCAAAAAGAAGGTTATCTGCCTTGCAACAGCATGCAAAAAAGATCATGGGTCTTCCAAAATCCTGTTTGATGACTTGAATTCATTTACAAATGTGGTAGAATTTTGACCAATCAAATGAAACAGGCAGGGCTTCTCCCTGCCGCTCATCGAGAGAGGTGGAGGGACCGGCCCTGTGAAACCTCGGCAACCGCGCAGAAAAACGATGGTGCCAATTCCGGCAGAACCCGCTTCTGGCGGGCGTTCTGGAAGATGAGGATCGGGCTTGCTAGAACCATGCCTCTCCATTCCAGAGAGGCATTTTCTTAATGTTGGAGGTGATCCATGACAAAAACGTACACCAACCCCCGATATCTGGATGCTCTAAAAGAAAAAGTGATGATCTTTGATGGTGCCATGGGCACCAGTTTGCAGAAACTAAACCTGGGTCCGATGGAATTTGGTGGCGAGCGCACCAATGGCTGCAATGATTACCTGGTGATCAGCTATCCCACAGCGGTCGAGAAGGTTCACCGTTCATTTTTGGATGTCGGCGTGGATGTCATCGAGACATGCACATTCCGCTCCAACCGCATCACCCTGGGCGAATACGGCCTGGGCGGGCGAACAATTGAGATCAACCGCGCTGCAGCCCAACTGGCCCGCCGGCTGGCGGATGAATATGCTCAAAAAACCGGTCAGCCGCGCTTTGTGGCGGGTTCGATCGGTCCTTCCGGCAAACTGATTTCGATGGATGATCCCGAGCTTTCGAATATCCGTTTCGACGAACTGGCCGATATTTTCAGGGAACAGGCCGTTGGACTGCTGGAAGGCGGCGTGGACCTGCTGCTGATTGAGACCTCGCAGGATATCCTCGAAGTTAAGGCGGCTATCGTTGGCATTCAACAGGCCTGTGAGCAAACCGGCATTTCAGTGCCCGTGCAGGCACAGGTGACCCTGGATACCAGCGGGCGCATGCTGCTGGGAACGGAAATTGGCGCAGTGCTGGCGATCCTGGAAAACATGCCAATCGAGGTCATCGGTTTGAACTGCTCGACCGGCCCCGAACACATGCGCGAACCAATCCGGGTGTTGGGAGAGCTCTCGGCTTTGCCGGTTTCCTGCATCCCGAATGCCGGACTTCCCCTGAATATTGATGGGCAGGCTGTTTATCCGTTGGAGCCCGAGCCGTTCGCGCTCACGTTGGCCGAGTTTGTCCGCAAGAATCACATCAATGTCGTCGGCGGCTGCTGCGGAACCACACCTGCGCATCTGCAACGGTTGGTTCAGGAATTACGCGGCGAACCGCAGCCCGTCCGCCCGAAGATTGCGGTACCGCAACTGGCGTCATCGGTTCAGGCGACCCCCATGCAGCAAGAGCCGCGACCCTTCTTTATCGGTGAACGGCTGAATACCCAGGGCAGCGCCAAATTCAAGAAGCTGATTCTGGCGGAAGATTGGGACGGTGTGGTTACGGTTGCGCAGCAGCAGGTTGATAGCGGCGCACACGGGCTTGATTTGTGCGTGGCATTGACAGAACGGCCGGACGAAAATGACTTAATGCGCAAGTTGATCAAGAAACTATCGTCCCTGGTTAAATTGCCGCTGGTGATCGATACGACCGAATTGGACGTTCTGGAAACTGCGCTGCAAACCGCGCCGGGACGCTGCCTGATTAATTCCACGCATCTTGAAGGCGGGCGCTTCAAGGCGGACAAGATTCTTACATTGGCGCGGAAATACAACGCCGCGGTGATTGCGCTGACCATCGACGAGGGCGGCATGGCCAAGGCCGCTGAGCGCAAATTGGAAGTTGCACGGCGTATTTACGATATTGCCGTGAATGAACACGGTCTGCAGCCCGGCGACCTGGTCTTCGATGCCCTGACCTTCACCCTGGCTACCGGGGATCCTGAATTCAGCCAATCCGGTGTGGAAACATTGAATGGCATCCGCTTGATCAAACGCGAACTGCCCGGAGTCTTGACTTCGCTGGGCGTGAGCAATGTATCCTTCGGATTATCGGCCAATGCGCGCGCGGTTCTCAACAGTGTGATGCTCTACCATGCCGTGCAGGCAGGGTTGGATATGGCCATTGTCAATCCGGCTCATATCACTCCTTACGCCGAAATTGCGGAGGATGAGCGTTCGTTAGCCGAAGATCTGATCTTCAACAACCGGCCGGACGCATTGCAACGGTTGATCGATCATTTCTCTCGCACCGGCACCGGACCTTCGCAAAAAGTGGATCTGACGCAGGCGGCCTTGCAGGCGATGACTCCACAGGAACGCTTGCACTGGCGCATATTGCACCGGAACAAAGAGGAAATCGAAACCGATATTGACGCTATCATCCTGCGCGATGGTCAGAACCGGCATGAGACCGCGGTAGACGTGTTGAATAACGTCCTGCTGCCGGCAATGAAGGAAGTCGGCGATAAATTTGGTACCGGCGAATTGATTTTGCCATTTGTTCTCCAATCCGCCGAGGTGATGAAAAAAGCCGTTGCTCACCTGGAAACCTATTTGGAACGCAAGGAAGGCACCACCAAGGGCACCGTGGTGCTGGCAACCGTCTACGGCGATGTCCATGACATTGGTAAGAACCTGGTTAAAACGATCCTTTCCAACAACGGCTATACCGTGGTCGACCTGGGTAAACAAGTGCCGGCGGAACAAATCATTGCCAAAGCGGTGGAACTGAAAGCCGATGCCATCGGTTTGAGCGCCTTGCTGGTTTCCACCAGCAAGCAAATGCCGTTGATTGTCAATGAGCTGCAGCGCCGGGGTTATCACTTCCCGGTCATGATCGGCGGAGCAGCTATCAACCGCCGTTTTGGCCGACGCATCCTGCTGACCGAAAGCGGCGATTTCTATGAACCAGGGGTGTTTTACTGCAAGGACGCCTTTGAAGGCCTGGCCACCATGGATACATTGACGGATGGCGCCAAGAAGTTACAATTCCTGGCGCAGATTCGCAGCGAATCGGAAGCTGAGTTGGGACGAACCGGACAGACCACTCGCACCCTGTCGCCCAATCGCACCAAGTCGGCTGTACAACCAGCGCTCAAAATCCCGCGCCCGCCGGGCTGGGGTCCGCGGGTAGTGCATGCCATGCCTCTGGATGCTGTGTTCCAGCATCTCTCGTTAAACGAATTGTTCCGCCTGTCATGGGGTGCCAAGAACACCCATGGCAATGATTGGATCAAATTGCAGGCGGATTATGAAACCCGTCTGGACAGGATGAAACGCGAGGTATTGGCCGGCGGTTGGTTGAAACCGCAGGCAGTTTACGGTTACTGGCCAGTCCAGGCCGATGGCGACGAATTGATCGTCTACGAACCGGGTTCGGTACAGTCGGGAACGCCGGCAGAGCAGACGCGGTTTTCCTTTCCCCGCCAGAATGACGGCGAGAACCTGTGTCTGGCTGACTACTTTGCCCCGGTTGAATCAGGCATTATGGATGTCGTGGTATTGCAGGTGGTCACCGTCGGGCCGGCTGCAACCGAACGGTTTGACCGTTTGCAGGAGAAAGGCGATTACAGCGAAGCGTATTTTGGCCACGGACTGGCCGTACAGACAGCCGAAGCCACTGCTGATTATCTGCATGCCCACATCCGCCGCGAGCTTGGCCTGGAGGCTGAACAGGGAAAACGCTACTCCTGGGGTTACCCTGCCATCCCCGAGCTGGCAGACCATGCGCGCGTTTTTGAACTGTTGCCCGCTGAAAGTGAACTGGGCATGACCTTGACAGCGGCTTATCAACTTGTCCCCGAGCAATCGACCGCCGCCATTATTTTGCATCACCCGCAAGCCAAGTATTTTAACATTGGCGAAACACGGGTCGAACAACTGATGAAATAGGAGGGACAATATGGCGCTTGAAAATCCCTTCCTAAAATTGCTTGAAGGTGGAAAACCGATCCTTTCAGACGGTGCCATGGGCACCATGCTGCATAAGCGCGGCATCGGCTTTGAGGCTTGTTTCGATGAACTCAATGTCAGCAATCCGGCAGTGGTGGGCGATATTCACCGCGAATACATCGAAGCGGGCGCAAATATCATTCAGACCAACACGTTTGGCGGAAACCGTTTCAAATTGGAACAGCACGGCCTGGAAGACCGCCTGGTGGAAATCAACGCAGCCGGCGTGGAACTGGCACGGCGGGTGGTATGGGCGTCCTTCAAAAATGTTTTAATCGCCGGCGACGTTGGTCCATTGGGAGTCCGGCTGGCGCCGTTTGGAAGAGTGCTTCCCGAGCAAGCCCGCCAGGTTTTCGCCGAACAAATCACAGCCCTGGCAAACGCCGGCGTGGATCTGGTGATCATTGAAACCATGACCGATCTATACGAGGTGCGCGAGGCTATTGCCGCCTCCCGCCAGGTGGCATCTTATCTGCCCGTGATTGCGTCGATGACCTTCACGCGCGATGACCGTACCTTGCTGGGCGATGATCCGGTCAAGGTTGCACGAACCATGCACGGCTACGGGGCGGATGTCATTGGCGTGAATTGTTCAGGCGGTCCCAATCAGCTGTTACGCATTTTAAAAGCGATGCAGGAAGCGGTACCGGAGGGTCGTTTTTCGGTCATGCCGAACGCCGGTTGGCCGCAACAGGTGGGCGGACGCATCATGTATCCGGCCGAGCCGGAATACTTTGGCGAGTATGCGCTCTCGCTCTGGAATGCTGGAGCAACTGTGCTGGGCGGCTGCTGCGGGACGACACCCGAGCATATTGCTTCGATGGCGCACGCGCTGGAAGGAGTCGACCGCCGTAACATCCCTTTAGGCGAGACCGTCGTCATAACCGAGCGGGATGAACCCCAGCCCACCAATACCCAGCCCACCCGGCTGGCCCAGAAACTGGCAGATGGCCGTTTCGTCGTTTCGGTGGAAATGGACCCGCCGCGCGGGCTTTCGACGCATAAGCTGCTGGCTGGCGCCAGTTTACTGGCGGAGGCGGGCGCGGATGTCATCAATGTGGCCGACAGCCCGATGGCGCGCATGCGCATGAGCCCCTGGGCGGTTTGTAGCCTGCTGCAGCGCCGGATCGGGGTTGAAACCGTGCTTCACTTCCCCACGCGCGGGCGTAATTTGCTGCGCGTACAGGGAGACTTGCTTGCTGCCCATGCCTTGGAGGTGCGCAACGTGTTTGTAGTGATGGGCGATGCCACCGCTATTGGCGATTACCCGACTGCCATGGATAATTACGACCTGGTACCCTCCGGTTTGATTAAACTAATCAAACAGGGCTTCAATGAAGGCGTCGATCACGCCGGGGTGGATATCGGCCAACCCACTTCGTTTTTTGCGGGCTGTGCCTTGAATTTGAATCCTGAGGACCCGAAACAGGAGATTCGAAACCTCAGGCGAAAACTGCGGGCTGGGGCTGATTTTATCCTGACTCAACCTGTTTATTATCAGCCGGCGGTGCATGCATTTCTCGGGCAGGTTCGGGAGGAATTGGGCGATGAAATGCGGCCCATCCTGGCAGGAATCCTTCCGCTGGCCAGCGGGCGGCATGCTGCCTTCCTGCACCAGGAAGTACCGGGAATTTTGATTCCGGATGAACTTCGCCGCCGGATGGATCAAGCCGGCGATGCCGGAGCAAGCGAAGGAATCAAAATTGCGATAGAATTGATTCAAGCGCTGCGCGATGATTTCAATGGAATTTACCTGATGCCGGCATTCAACCGTTTCGATTATGCAGCCGAGATCATCGAGACGGTCAAACGCGAGATCGAGTGAAGCCTGATCGGACCGGAAGGATAATTGAAGGGGGCCGCTCCATGCTGCTGACAATCGATATTGGCAACACCACCCTTACCCTGGGTCTCTTTGAGGGTCAAAAATTAGGCGCCCGCTGGCGCCTGGCGACCGACCACCAGCGCCTGCCTGATGAATACGGTTTGCAGATTCTTGGCTTGCTGCAAAATGGCGGCTGCTCCATTGCTCAATTGGACGGAGTCTGCCTGTCATCGGTCGTCCCGCCCATCACCGGGCGGATCATCACCGCCTGCAAACAATACCTGCAGCAGGATTGCTTTGTTGTCGATCATTCCATCAAAACCGGTGTCAAGATCCTTTACGATGATCCCCGCTCGGTCGGGTCGGACCGCATTTGCGACGCGGCCGCTGTCATGCAGCTCTACGGCGGGCCGGCCTGCGTGGTTGATTTTGGCACTGCCACGACCTTTAATGCCATCACCAAAGCGGGCGAATACTTGGGCGGAGCAATTACCCCTGGCATCAACATTTCTGCCGAAGCGCTTTACCAGCACACCTCAAAACTGCAGCGGGTGGAAATGATCGCGCCGCCGGAGGTCATTGGCCGCAATACGGTCAATGCGATTCAATCCGGGCTGGTGTTTGGTTATGTTTCGCTGGTCGAGGGCATGGTCGCCCGTTTCCGTGAGTCGTTGGGGAAGGACATGAAGGTGATTGCCACGGGCGGTTATGCCGAAATTGTGGCGGGCGAAACGGAAGTTTTTACGATCGTCGCGCCGTGGTTGACCTTGTTTGGAATGCGAATTTTATGGGACCTAAATCATTAAAATGACACATCCACTTGCCAACAAACGCATTCTATTGGGCGTCACAGGCTCGATTGCTGCCTATAAGGGCGCTGACCTGGCTTCGAAATTAACCAAAACCGGTGCGCTGGTCGATGTGGTATTGACCGAAAGCGCTGAAAAATTTGTTTCCCCCTTGACCTTTCAATCCGTCACCGGCCGAAAAGCCTATACCGATGCAGATTTATGGGGCGGCGAAGGGCATGTAACCCATATTGGTCTGGGGCATGCGGCAGAATTAATCTTAATCGCCCCGGTTTCCGCCAATACCCTGGCCAGACTGGCACACGGCATCGGCGACAACCTGCTGTCGGTAACCGTGCTGGCATCGCATTGCCCATTGGTGCTGGCTCCGGCCATGGACGCCGGCATGTATGATCACCCGGCCACGCAGGAAAACGTCAAAGTCTTACAAAACCGCGGAGCCATTTTCATTGGTCCTGACGAAGGCCATCTGGCATCCGGGTTGGTCGGGCTGGGGCGCTTTGTGGAACCAGCCCGGATTTTGGAGCAAGTGCGCTTCATACTTTCACGCAATGGTCCGCTGGCTGGACGGAAAGTCGTCGTCACCGCCGGTGGAACACAGGAAGCCATTGATCCTGTCCGGTTGATCACCAACCGCTCTTCCGGCAAGCAGGGCTATGCGGTTGCCCAGGCAGCGTTGGATGCGGGTGCCGATGTGACCTTGGTGACCGCCCCAACCGGGTTGCCCTTACCGTTTGGCGCAAAGGTTGTATGTGTGAAAACCGCACAGCAAATGATGGATGCGGTACTGGCAGAAATTACCGGTGCCGATGTACTCATTATGGCTGCCGCTGTTGCAGACTTCCGTCCGGTACCGGCAGCGCAAAAGATTAAGAAAGATTCCGGTATTCCTTCCATTAAACTCGAAACCACCGCGGATATTCTGGCAGCGGTGGCGGACCAGAAAGCCAAATCGGGTTTTCCGAAAAGAACCATCGGCTTTGCGGCTGAAAGCCAGGATCTGGTAAAGAATGCGCAATCGAAATTGCAGCGAAAACGCCTGGATCTAATCGTTGCGAATGACATCAGCGCTGCGGATGCCGGATTCGAGGTTGACACCAACCAGGTGTTGTTATTATTCCCGGACGGTACCCGGCAGAACCTTCCAGTTCAACAAAAATCCCAAATTGCCGAGGCCATCATCCAGCAGGTCATTGCCTGGGGATAATCATTGATCCACCTCTTCAAACCTGCAGGCTATTAGGCCGCGCAGCATTTATCAACGCATCTACCACATTTTCAATCTTCCATTAAGAAATGACACGAATCCTGGTTTGTTCCGACATCCATGCCAACCTGACCGCTCTGGAAGCGGTTCTTTGGGATGCAGGCAAGGTCGACAGCACCTGGTGCCTGGGGGATGTGGTGGGATATGGGCCGGATCCGAATGAATGCATCGACCGCTTGCGATCACTGCCGGATTTGGTTTGCCTGATTGGCAACCATGATGCCGCAGCCCTGGAACGGTTGGATATCAAATCGTTTAATCAGGAAGCGCGCCAATCCATTCGCTGGCTGTCATCGACATTGACGCGGGGAAGCCGCGATTTTCTGGCAGCCTTGCCTGAGACCTATATCGATAAAGAAATGACACTGGCGCACGGCAGTCCGCGCGTACCCATCTGGGAATACCTGTTGGATGTTTTCAGCGCCGCCAACGCCTTCGATTATTTCCTGACCTCCTATTGCCTGGTTGGACATACACACATCCCCATGGTGTTTCTGCAGGATCCGGAAACCGGCGGAGTTCAATGGCTGATGCCGGCTGCCGGCGAGCGCATTGTTTTGCAAAAACGCATGATTCTAAACCCGGGTTCGGTGGGACAGCCCCGCGATCACAATCCGCGGGCCTCTTATGCCATTTATGAACCCGAATTCGGTCTGTGGGAGCTGCACCGGGTTGAATATGATGTTGAAAGCGTCCAGCAGCGCATCCTCAAGGCTGGTCTGCCGATGCGGCATGCGATGCGCCTAACAGACGGCTGGTAATCGTGCCATAAAGGGAACAATCGGTACTCCGAACACGTCAATAGGGTAGAAGAAATTCCCGTCCGAGACCCCGAGGAGAAGAGAAAATGAAACGTGCCATTATCTTAATTGTACTTTTAGCGTTGGCGCTGAGTGGTTGCGCTGCATCCAGGGCGACAGAATCTGCCGTTGTCGGCCGCGATGCGATGAATTCTGCAGTTAGCCCGTCAATTGCTCAGGAAGGGTCTAAAGGGGATCTATATGCTCCTCAAGCCCAAGCCACTGCCGCGGTTTATACCGGTTCCGGCGATGCTGCGCCGCGCCGGCTGGTCATCCAGAATGCCGATATGTCGATCGTGGTGGTAAAACCGCTGGATGCGATGAATCAGATTGCCGCCCTGGCAACCGAATTCGGCGGTTTTGTCGTCAACTCTTACTCACGAACGGTTACCACCGAGCGCGGAGCAGAGGTCATCGAAGCCAATATTTCCATCCGGGTGGATTCGACCCGCCTGAATGCCGTCATGGACCGCGTTCGGGCACTGACCCCTGATGCGGAAAAAGATGTGCTTTCCGAGAACATTTCCGGCCAGGATGTCACCAAGGAATATGTTGACCTTGAGTCGCGCTTGCGCAACCTGAAACAGACGGAGACTCAGCTGCAGAAAATCATGGACCAGGCCACCAAGACCGAAGATGTTTTGACGGTTTACCGCGAATTGTCTTCCATCCGCGAGCAGATTGAAGTGACGACCGGCCAAATGAAGTATTACGAAGAAGCGGCCGCCCTATCATCGGTCAGCGTACGCATCCAGGCGGAAGAAGCGGTTGCACCGGTACAGTTGGGCGGCTGGAAACCGGTTGGCACCGCCCGCGATGCCGTCCAGGCTTTGCTGGATACGCTGCAGTTCCTCGCCAAGGCTGCCATATGGATCGTGATCTATATCCTGCCAGTGCTGCTGGTGATCGGTTTGCCGATCTGGCTGATTGTGCGCAGCATCCGCAAAGCCCGTCGCAACGCCAAAGCCCGCCAGGTGGCTGACAGCCCTGTGGAAATTAAGAAATAAACGGTTTTCAACTTACAAGAACGAGAGCGGCGGGTTAATCCCGCCGCTTTTTTTATTTGCAGATTCAGTAGCCAATGTCAATATGCGATTTGTGATCTACATTCAGGCGCAGTCGATAGCAATTGTCGCTGCGGCTTTCCCAGGTAAGCGTCTGCTGGTTGAGTGAAATGCGGTGGGGAATGTGCGGCAGGACAATTTCTATTTCGCCAGGTGCGCGCCTGGGTAGGGTAATATCCAGGCTCACCCCGTTTTCAGTCACATTCCACGCGCTAATTTCCTGGCCCTGTGAAATGTGAAAATTGCTGCCAATATATACTGGGATCTTGTTATCAGCCTTGCGAAGTGCAAGGAGTACCACGCCGTGAGCCGGAATCTGTTTGAAACGGAATGGCGCTCCTTCGGAAACGTAAAAAGAACGTTTATCCCAGAAACTGCGTCCCCAATAATCGCCCACCGGCAGACGGAAATTCTGCAGGCGCAATGTGGCGTCTTGCGGCTTTTCCGACCAGTTAAACCAGGCCAGCATGTGCCAGCGCCCAACCGGACCTTGCAGATCCAAGCGCAGGCGTTGCGGCGTGGACGAGTCGAACCAATCCAGCACATCGGCGCGTTCGCCAATCAATGGCAGCATCGCTTCGGCAATGGCCAGCCGGTTGGGCGGTAGGTTGGGAAGGTCATCGGAGAGCAGTAAAGAACCGCCTGTCATGGCAATGCTGGTCGCCAGCGATTCCACTTCCGCCAGCGTCAAGCGGGTGTTTGGGCGGATGAGCAGGCAGTCTGGATCGTTGATCCACCAGCGGTTATGCATGGGCGCGCGCGTCAGGATGTTCTGGATGGAATTGCGCGCGCTGGGCATATGGGGTTCATTTTTAAGAATGGATTCAATCCCGTTGTACTTTGGGGTCCAGTCACCGCTGACATCGGCACCGATGCGCATGCTGTCAACCAGCCCAAGCACAGAGCCCAACGGCGCTCCGCAGCCAAGCAGGAAGGTGTCGGATCCGGCTGTTTTGCGGATCATTTCCATCGCACCGCGCAAAACCTGGGCACGCGTGCGGGTTGGCTCGTGGCGCTGGCCGGCCAGCGCTCCAGCATAAAGAAAATCCAGTTTCAGATAGGGGAAATCCCATTTGCGCCTGGCAACTTTGATGACCTGGTTGACATATTCCATCGTTCCGGGGTGAGTCAGATCCAGTGCCGCGGTGAAGGTATTCCAAATGAAACCGGCATTGACGGGCTGTCCGATACGGTTACGCAGGATGAATTCAGGATGTTTATCCATTAATTTCGAAGCCGGGTGCACGATGAATGGTGCCAACCAAATTCCAGGTGTAAATCCGGCAGCCCGGATTTCGGCAGCCAACGGAGCGACCCCTTGCGGAAAACTGGAGCGGAAATTGAACCAATCTCCCACGCGAGCTTCAAAGCCGTCGTCAATCTGGACCAGTTTCAAAGGCAATTGCGGGGCTAATTGCTTGACCGACGCAAGGTTTTGTCGAATCTGGGTCGCGTTTACTTTGTCATAGAATTGATACCAGGAACACCAGCCGGCCGGGATATCTTCCGGCAGGCTGACGCGGTTTTCACGTGAAGCTGAAATAAAATAAGGCCCTAATGGATCAGTCTGGTCAAGATTGAATGGCAGGTAAACTGCCCAGTCGGTTTCCATGGCTCCGCCAGGATCGATGCGTGTCTGGTCGCCATTCGCCCACAGGTTCACCCGGGGGTTTGCTTGCAGTCTGGCATCCAGTGTTCCAAACTGCCAGCGTTGTGAAAGAAAACCAAAAAGGGCGGCTACGCGCTTTGCCCGATCGCCAATTACGCCAAAAAAATCAGAGGAATACGAACCGGCACGTTTATGGTTGGGAGTACCCGGATTGACCACCAGTGGATTCTGAAGGAAACCCAGCCGCGAGCTTCTGGCTGGCTGGTCTGCGGCGTAAGCTCCCGTCCATCCCCAGGATTGCCAGTTGTTCGAGAAAAATGCCAGGTTGGAAGACTCGGCATGGGCCGGTAGAATCTGGAATACTCCATTATTATTGCCGCCGGAACAACGCAGCATTTCGAATTTGTCGAGCACGATGGGTTGCGTCCCATAATTTTCCAACCTGATTTTCCACAAGAGCATCGGGAAGAGGTCGCTTAACGCAAATGTGATCTGGTATGCGATGCCATTGTCATCCGCCGCGAGTTGTAAATCGACCTGACTTAGCAACCCGAGCAGCGATGGACTCCGGGGACGCTGGTTTTCATTAAGTACTTGCCATTGGTTGGTTAATTTCTTGTAAGGACGTCCATTCAACCAGTAATTAACCGATAGTTGCACAGCAATCAATGCTGGCAAAGCATCATTTACCGGTTTTAGCGTGAACGATCCGCTTTCCGGATAGGCTGCGAAATGGAGGTCGCTGGTATGCAATTCGATCACGTACTTACCTCTTTTGCGACCTGACGAAGGCTGGGGCGATCCATCCGGTCTTTCACAAACCGGAGGGTTGGACATTAAATCAACCGAGTTTTAGGTTTGCAATTCTCCAAAAACTGTTGATCCATTCTATCATTAATAAGAAATTCAAGCTTTTACTATTGACCTAATTCCAAAAAGCGGCTTAAATCTTGGGCAAAGATATATTCTCCTGCTTTTGATACTTCCCTTTTTTATCCGCATAAGATATTTCGCACATTTCATCCCCCTCAAAAAACACCACCTGGGCAATGCCTTCATTCGAGTAGATTTTGGCCGGCAGCGGGGTGGTATTGGATATTTCCAGGGTGACGTAGCCCTCCCATTCAGGCTCGAAGGGTGTAACGTTGACGATGATGCCGCAACGGGCATAGGTGCTTTTGCCAACGCAAAGCGTCAAAATGGAGCGGGGAATGCGGAAATACTCCACCGTGCGGGCTAACGCAAACGAATTGGGCGGGATCACGCAAACCTCACCCTTAAAATCAACCATCGAGCGCGGATCAAACTGCTTGGGATCGACAACGGCGGAGTAGACGTTGGTGAAAATTTTGTATTCATCCGCCACGCGGATATCGTACCCGTAGGATGAAACGCCGAAGGAAATGACTCCGGTACGCACCTGGTGGTCGACGAAGGGTTCGATCATGCCTTGTTCCATTGCCATTTTGCGGATCCAGTGATCAGGTTTGACGCCCATGTTCAATTCTCCATTCGCAAAGATAAATAGGTTATTTTTCCGGCTGAAAGGGTGATGAAACGTTCGATGAGTTTGCCATCATAGACAAAGGAAATCCGGTACTGACCTGGTTGCAGATCTCCCAGAACAAAATTCTCCTGCCAGACCGCGTCGGAAGATGCATCTGGTGCATAGGTTTCCATGTAATAGCGCCGCGGCGGTGAATTTTCGGGCAGGTCGGTTTGTTCGACCACCAGTTGCGGCGAGGAGATATATTGGCCGTTTGAGTCCATTAACTGTCCGGCGAGCACTGCCAGTGGATTTCCGTTTGAAGCTGTGAGTGGTTTCAAGTATAAAAATGGATTGCGCGTAGCCGAATAATCCAGCGAGCCAGCGCGCACTTCGAAATGAAGGTGGCTGCCAATGGCAGCTCCAGACATCCCGACTTTGCCGATGACCTGGCCAGCTTTGAGGTCCTGTCCAACTTGAACATCGATTTCCGAGAGATGAGCATAAATGGTATAGAAAACCTCTTTGGCGGGAGAGGAGTGTTCCAGAATGATGAGGTTGCCGTAAAAATGTGTCCAGGGAGCAAACGGCTGATTGTCGTCGTTACCACCAAAAACCACCAGGCCGTCGGCAGCCGCCAGAACTTCAGTCCCTGTGGCGTTGTAGAATTCCACCCCGCTGTGAGTAATCCGTTTGCCATTCTGGGTAGTACCGAACAAATAACTGTTCTCTGCGGTTTGTTGTGAGGACACCGCGATGGGGCGGTTCAACCAGAAATCGGCAGCGAGTGTGCAGCCCTCAATCGAACACTCCAGCGGGTCAAATGGCGCGGGGGGCGGGGCGACGGTCAGGGTCGGTGTCGGAGTTGGTGAATTTGTGGCTGCAGCGGTTGGCAGAATGGTTGCTGTATTGAGTGGCGTAGGCAAGGAGGTTGCGGTTACCGCAACAGGCTTGCTGACTGAACCGCAGGCAGCATTCATCAACAGAAACCCAAATGCCAACCAATAACGAAACCGCTGCACCATCAGGAGAAGGATATACCGCCGCGGCCAGCCAACACCTGCCGCATTTGTTCTTCTTGTTCGGCCGACCCGGCTTCAAGAATTCGTAATTCGCCAATCAAACCGGCTGCAACTTTCTGATCCTCCAGACCCAACGAGTTGATCCGTACATTATAGGCCGCGCAGATCAGAGCCGCGTGTGCCAGTGCAGATGCAGAACCCGCATCGGATATGGCATTCAAATTGCCAGTTGATGCAGCCTGCAGAGCCAGTTTTTGCACTGCCAACGCCTGTCTGGCAACCTTCAACGGTACCTGCGCGGCTACCAGCGTGGCAGCCTGGACGGACTGGGTTCGAATGGCGGTTTGTTCAGGGGTATCTTTGGGCAATTTGAACGCGGCCATTACTTCTTCAAAGGCTGCACAATCCTCATCGACCGACCGGGTCAATTCAGTGCGTAAGGACTCAGCCTGCTCCACCAGCGCCCACATCTGTTCTTTGACGGATTCGTATTTCTTTTTCGTCAGCGTGCCGCGCGCCACCATGGCCACCAGTGCGGCTGCTGCTGATCCGGTGTGGGCTGCAGCAGCACCGCCGCCAGGCGTTGGACTTGACGAAGCAAGCTGTTCGATAAAATCTGGTTCTTTGGCCGGCGTTCCTGCCTGAACAGGCGAGCGCAGCAATTCATAAAGCCGCGATTCGAGGATCTGATCCGGTTCGAAATCATCCAGTTGCAAGTACCAGATGGCTGCATTGGTGAGACTTTCCTGCGGCAGCAGTCCGACCAGTTCGCTGTGATGAATTCCAACGCCATACCGTTCGGCTTCGCGGCGGACAAATTCCACCACGCGCGCCACGGGCGTCTGGCGGAAATTGGTGAGGTTCATCGATACCTGGGCACGCCCTTCAACCAAAACCCCCATTGCTTTTACATAACGCAGTCCGCCGGAGGAATGGCGCACTGCCTTGGCGATGCGTTGGGCTATGCTGACCTCATTGGTGGTCAGGTAAACATTAAAGGCAATCAATGGGGCGCGGGCACCAATTACTGTTCCGCCGGCTGGGCCGACCTGGCGCGGGCCAAAATCGGGATCGCGTTCAGGATTGACGCCCA
>CAZHYQ010000017.1:0-45671 GCA_964536805.1 uncultured Longilinea sp. | reverse complement strand
ACGCTCACTTTTGGTTTAAGTTCTGAGTTGACGTGCGCTGAGTGCCGAGGTTGGTTAAGCGCACCCGAAGGGGTGTAATCCGAGCCGCATTACGCTCACTTTTGGTTTAAGTTCTGAGTTGACGTGCGCTGAGTGACGAGGTTGGTTTCGTGCACCCGAAAAAGTGTAATCCAAGCCGCTTTACACTCACTTTTGATTTAAGTTCTGAGTTGAGGTGAGCTGCGGGATGAGGTTGGTTAAGCGCACCCGCAGGGGGTGTAATCCAAGCCGCTTTACACCCCTTGATCATTGAAAATTGAAGAATAAAACCCACTGATTGATGCTCCCCCCCAAAAAAAACCTTCCAGATCGGCAGACTTATTCGGTTAATCCGAACTTTGTCTTTTTTCCAACCAATCATCTAGTGGACAAGAAAAATAGAAATTCCTTTTTTCCCGTCTTCTCGGATGTACCCTAAGTTAATAAGAGTCAACACCTGTCAATCCGAGACCAATAACGGTGATCTCTCACGAACAAATCTACTATTGCGGTCCTAATATTTCAGGAAGGAAATAGTTAATGCCATTTTGTGGATCGATTATTTGTAAACTTGTAAATTCATCTTTGATGTCACTTGTAAATGATAAAAAAAGTGATAGTATAACAATATATTACATTATATGACAATAGGTCACATCCATTGAGTGAATTATTAACCACAAAACAGTTGCTGGAACGTCTAAAGATTGACCGAATGACGGTTTATCGCATGCTTAATGATGGCCGCATAAAAGGCGTGAAGATCGGCAATCAGTGGCGGTTTCCCCAAAACGAGATCGATCGGCTATTGGGCGAGGAAAATGATGTCGATACCGCAGTAGTGGAATCGATTTCAGATTTTCCTTCAGGCTGTGTGAAAGAAGTTCAGGATATTTTTGCGGGCATCATCGGAATTGGTGCCGTAACGGTTACCCTGCAAGGAACTCCGTTGACAGATCCCACTTTTTCTAACCCATTTTGTAAACTGATGTTATCCAGTACATCCGGTCGTTTGGCGTGCCAGCAATCCTGGCGCAAGATCGCCATGAAAGCAACTGGCGAACCTGCCTTTCAAATCTGTCATGCAGGGCTCTGCTACAAACGGTCTGCAATTCTTTTAGATGATTCACGCATTGCCTGGTTGATAGCCGGGCAATACTACCTTAACAGGCCTGATCACGAAAAAGAAAAAGAACGCGTTGAGCAATTAGCGCTCAAGTACCAGATCCCGGTAGCTAAGCTACAGGAAGCCTCATCACGAATACCGGTTTTAAAACGCCGTCAACAGGACCAGGTTAAGGAATGGACACCCAAGGTAGCGGGGACGGTTCAGTCAATTCTGTGTGAACGATCCGACCTAGTGAGTCGATTGCAGCGCATTGCAGACTTGAGCACGATTCACCCTGCACTATCAAAATAAGTACTTCAAAAAAGGAGAGCAACATGTCAATTACACCAGATCAAACATTAGACTGCAGCGGTATGGCTTGCCCCATGCCAATATTGAAAACAAAAAAGGCCGTGGACAGCTTGCAGATTGGCCAGATTTTGAAAATGATCGCAACTGATCCCGGTTCGACCAGCGATATGGACGCTTGGACCCAGAAGACCGGGCATGAACTGGTTGCTTCGGAAAAAGAAGGCGACAAATATATCTTCTTTATCAAACGCACGAAATAACCAAGAGGAAAAATGGCTGAAAAACTGGCAATTGTCTGCACGTGTGGCCCGGAAGATCCTGAACGGGCGACTATTCCATTTGTACTTGCAACCGCTGCACAGGCATCCAATGTGCAGGTAGTCATGGGGTTCCAAGTCAACGGCGTCATGTTGGCGAAAAAGGGGTGCGCAGAGCATGTTTTTGCCGCGGGTTTTCCTCCGCTGAAAGACCTGCTGGATGCATATGTTGAGGCTGGAGGAGAATTATATGTATGCGGGCCCTGTGTAAACTCCCGCAAATTGGATCCGGCATTTGATTTTGTAAAAGGAGCGAAAGTAGTCAACGCTGCCACCTTCGTAAAAGTATTCACGGAAGCGACCAATGTGATTAACTACTAGGTTGCGCTGATAAATAGATAAGGAGCTCATTATGAGTGATAACAGTAGTAACCGGCTGGCAATTATTGCGGTACACGGCACTCTTGACCTGGCCTATCCGCCCTTGATCCTGGCAACAGCCGCGTTAGCTTTGGACATGGAAGCGGCCATTTTCTTCACTTTTTACGGACTTGAAATTATCAAGAAAGGGAATGCGGATAAGCTGATGGTGTCTCCCATCGCAAACCCCGCTATGCCCATGCCTGTTCCCAATATTGTAGGCATGCTGCCGGGAATGACTGCTTTGGCAACCGGGATGATGAATGGTTGGATGAAGAAATCCAATGTGGCCAAATTAAGCGAACTGCTTGATATGGCTGTTGAGGGCGGCGTGCGGATGATCGCCTGTCAGATGAGCATGGACGTCATGGGAATCAAGAAAGAAGAGCTTATTGACGGGATTGAAATTGGCGGCGCCGCATCATTCTTAAGCTATGCCAGTGAAAATGCGATGGTATTGTCCTTCTGATATCGATCGAGAATGGAGATCAATATGGCAGACGATAAAGTAATGATCATCATGACCAGCGGACCAGATACCCCGCGCCGCTGCGCGACTCCGTTTTTCTTTGCGAGCCTTGGGGCTGCCATGGAATACGAAGTCACGATGTTTTTCACCATTGACGGCACCCTATTGCTGAAGAAAGGCATGGCTGAGACGATTTACCCCAAAGCGGGCGGAAAACCGGTCAGCGATTTTATCCAGGATGCATTGGATGCCGGGGTTACTTTCTTGGCATGCACGGCATCAACTGAATTGCACGATCTGCAGCCTTCCGACTTGATCGAAGGCGTGAAAATGGTTGGCGGTGCAACAATGTGGCAGCTTGCGGAAGATTGTAAGACTGTTTTGACATTCTAGCTTAGGTTTGACTGGAGGAAACATGGCAAACGTTCGCGGCTGTAATTTACCGGATGACCTGTACTACCTGGTTGAAAAACATGTGTGGGCGAAACCAATGGGTGGAGGCATCGTACGGGTTGGCATAACGGCAGTGGCCGGAAAGCTTTCGGGCGGAAAATTGGCTGCCATAACCGTCAAAGCCAAGAATATTGGCCAGGAAGTGAAACAGGCCAAGAGTATTGCCACGGTGGAAAGCAGTAAATTTGTGGGGCCTGTCCCTGCGCCTGTCAGCGGCGTTCTTTTACATGCAAATGAAAAGCTTGCCAGCGATCCGAACCTGGCGGTTGCCGATCCCTATGGCGAGGGTTGGGTAGCTGAAATGCAGGCCAGCGATTGGGATGCAGAAAAAGGCACATTGGTCACCGGGCCAGAGGGCGTGGCTGCGTATCAGGCTAAATTGGAGGCAGATAACATTTCCTGCAGTTGATCATCCCAATTTCATTGCTCACAATCCTAACAACAAACTGATCTTCAATCAGTTTGCAAATACGTCATTTTGATTGATAAAGATCAAAAGATCCAGGCTTTGAGCCAAAAGAATGCTTTTTTGAGAAGGAAAAAAGAACATTTGTGTTCTCTTTAAAACCTTTTCACTTGGTCGTTTTGCGGGAGGGACCTATGCCAGAAAAAAGTATTTATGATGAAATGAAAGAAAAGGGGATCTCGCGGCGGGATTTTATGAAATTTTGCGGCGCGGTAGCCGGAGCCATTGGTTTAAGTGCTCTTCCGACACTTCCAGTAGAAGGTTCCTCCGCGAGGCTCGCAAAAGGCTACCATCCGGGAGACCTTGTGGCTCAAGCTTTAACCAACAAAGCACGCCTGCCAGTGATCTGGTTGGAACTGCAAGATTGCGCAGGCTGCAGTGAAGCACTAACCCGAAGTCAATCTCCCACATTGGGCGACCTGGTGCTGAGTAAAATCACAGTTGAATATCATGAAACTTTATCCGCCGCAGCCGGGTTCCAGGTGGAAGAAGCAAAACAAGCTGCGATGAAAAAATACGCCGGCCAGTATGTCTTGGTGGTTGAAGGCAGTATTTCACAGAAAGATGACGGCGTTTATTGCACCATCGGCGGAAAAAGCTCGCTGACATTATTGGAAGAGGCTGCAGCTGGGGCAGCGGCCATTATTGCCACCGGTAATTGTGCAGCATTTGGCGGTTTGCCAAGGGCCAACCCCAACCCCACCGGCGCAGTCAGCGTGATGGATGTGATTAAAGATAAACCGGTTGTAAACATCCCTGGGTGCCCGGCGATACCGGAAGTTTTCACCGGTACGCTGGCACATTTTCTGGTATTTGGCGCGCTGCCTGAATTGGATCACCTCCTTCGACCTAAGGTTTTTTATGGCAATACAATTCATGACCGCTGCTTACGGCGGCCTTTCTATGAAGCTGGAAAATTTGCCTCCTCATTTGATGATGAAGGTGCACGTGAGGGTTGGTGCCTGTATAAATTGGGTTGCAAGGGACCGACCACCTATAATGCTTGCGCCTCGATGAAGTGGAGCGGTGGGCTTTCATTTCCTGTTCAATCAGGCCATCCTTGTTTGGGCTGTTCTGAGCCTAATTTCTGGGATGGCGGCGGGTTCTATCAGGGACAATCTGCACCTCTCGACCGTCCTACCCTGTTAGCTGCAGGCGCAGCCCTGGCAGGCGGTGCTGCATTAGGGGCCGGTTTGGCAGGCGTTAACCATGCGCAGAAAAAATCTGCTGAAAATGACCATGAAAGTGAAGAAAAAGGAGGATGAGATGAATTGGACGAGTATTCTTGAATTTGCACGCGGCCCATTCTTCCAGGTTTCCCTCCTGGTATTTCTGGCCGGTATGGCATACCGCCTGGTACGGGTGATTTTTTTAGGTTGGTCTCCAGACAATGTCCCTGCTCGCGGCAGTAAGATCGGCGGAGCAGCCAAATCCTTTTTAAAGGGCATTCTGGTCTGGCCGTTCATTCCCTGGGTGAAGAATACCTTCAAACGCAATCCGATCATTTATCTGGCTGGCGGTTTGTTCCATCTCGGGTTGTTTGTGGTTCTGGTCCTGGGTACAGCCCATATGCTGGTGTGGAAGAGCCTGCTCGGTTTCGGTTGGTCGACCTTGCCATTGCCAATCGTTGATTGGATGGCGGCTGTGACCATTGTTGCAATGATCACCTTAGCCATCAACCGTCTGGTAAACCCGGTGCTCAAGCTCATTTCAGGGCCGGCAGAATGGCTCAACCTGCTTATTGTCTTTCTACCCATGGTTACCGGTTATATCATGACCCACCACCTGTGGTTCCGATATGAAGTGCTCTACAGTCTGCATATGCTTGCTGTGGATGTGCTGTTGATCTGGATCCCACTCAGCCGTATTTCGCACTTTATGTTCTATTTCTTTTCCAAGGCGATCCACGGTGCGGATTTTGGCAAACGGGCAGTTGAACCCTAAGGAGGCAGGGTATGGAAAACCAAGTGATGCTCGATACTTTTATTAAAGAGACAGGCGGTTATGTTGCCTCGCAGTTGGAAGCATGTACCCGCTGCGGTATGTGTGCTGAAGCCTGCCATTTCTATCAGGCAACCGGGAACCCAGAATTTGCACCGGTGTGGAAAATTGAACTCCTGAAACGAGCTTATGAACAGCGTTTCACCCTGGTTGGAAAGTTTAAACTGGCTGTGGGCCTCGAAAAAAAGATCACCGATGAAGATGTTGAGCACTTCAGCAAGATCGTTTACGAAGCTTGCACGATGTGCAATAAATGTTCGATGGTTTGCCCCATGGGCATCCAACTAGGGCCATTGATCCATGAAGTGCGCACTGGTTTCTCGAATGCAGGCGTAGTTCCAGCGGATTTGATGGCTGCTGTCAACAAGCAGGTGGAAGAAGGCAGCCCGCTCGGTGTATCGGACGATGTTTTTGAAAGCCGCATGGAATGGGTGGCTGATGAGTGGGAAGTTGAACTGCCCATGGATGTCAAAGGCGCCGAAACGTTGGTGGTTTTCAGTTCAATCGAGATCATGAAATTCCCTGAGAATATCGCTGCAATCGCCAAAATCCTGCATGCTGCTGGAGAAAATTGGACTCTCAGCACTAAAGCCCGTGAAGTGGTTAATTTTGGTTTTTACGAAGGTAGTCTGGAACGAACCAGAATGTTCTTGAAACGGGTTTTTGACGGTGCAATGGAACTGGGTGTCAAGAAAATTGTGGTCACTGAATGCGGCCATGCTTATGATGCTTTGCGCTGGACCTCGTACAATATCATGGATGTTCCCAAGGGTATTGAGATTACGCATATCGTTGGCCTAATGGGTGACTATGTTCGCACTGGCAAGATTAAATTAAAACCAGGTGCATACAATGACGGCACACTCACATTCCATGATGCCTGCAAGATCCAACGCCGCGGCGGCCACATCAAAGAACCGCGCGAGATCTTGAATATCTTGGCGCCTGAATCCTTCAAAGAAATGTCTCCTAACCGCGAAGAATCAGTGTGCTGCGGCGGCGGCGGCGGTGTGATCGCGATCAAAGAGGCGGATCCCATTCGATATGCTGCATTTGAGCTCAAGATCGACCAAATGCGGGAGGTTGGTGCCAAGACCGTGGTGATGAGCTGCTCCAATTGCCGCCTGCAGTTCACGGATTGTGTCCAGCATTTCAATCTGGATGTAAAAGTGGCTGGCCTGAGTCAGATGGTCGCCGATGCTTTAATAGAATAGGAGGTGTTTGATGGCTTCATTCACCATTACTCCGGTTGAAAAAGGCATTTTCCGATGCCAGCACACTGGACCTCTCTCGCATGAAGATGTTCGCGCTCTAGCCAGTTTTCTACATGATTACCGTGGAAAGCTACTGATTGATCTTCGTGGTACAACGGGAGAGGAATGCATGCACAATCTCCGGCAATTCCGACCAATGATGCCCACAGCAGCAATTTTTGGGGCTAAGATCGATGTGACCCAGCTTGAGATTCCCGAGAGTTATTACACCCACGAGGTCCGTATTTTTGATACGGAAGAAGAAGCACTCATCTGGCTCAGAGACCAATAAGAGGAAAATATGGCCCAAAGAATCGTAATAGATCCGATTACGCGTATTGAAGGTCATCTGCGCATTGAAGCGACCGTGGATGGCAGCAACACCATCACAGAGGCCTTTTCTTCCGGCACCATGGTGCGCGGCATCGAGAAGATCTTGATTGGCCGCGATCCCCGTGAAGCGTGGGCCTTTACCCAGCGTGCATGTGGAGTTTGCACCACGGTTCACTCCTTTGCATCAATCCGCTCCGTAGAAGATGCGCTTAAAATCAAGATTCCCAAAGCTGCCAACCTGATCCGCAACTTGATGATCGCTCAGCAGTATGTTCATGACCACGTGATGCATTTCTATCATTTACATGCCCTGGATTGGGTGGATGTAGTCTCCTGCCTCAAAGCCGATCCTGCCCAAACCTCCGCAATCCAGCAGAAGATTTCCCCCTGGCCTTTGTCTTCGCCAGCATATTTTGCTGGGGTTCAGAAGAAAGTTCAATCCATTGTCGACAGTGGCCAGCTCTCCATTTTTGCAAATGCCTACTGGGGACACCCTGCTTACAAACTGCCGCCCGAGGTCAATTTGCTGGCAGTGGCTCACTACCTAGAAGCACTGGATTGGCAACGGGATGCCACCAAGATCCACACTATTTTTGGCGGCAAGAATCCCCACCCAAATTTCGTGGTAGGCGGGGTCCCCATGCCCATCGATCTAAACAGTGATACCGCCCTAAACGCCGAGAGGCTTTCGATTATCAGCGACTCAATTGGAAAAATGATCGCTTTCGTGGATCAGGTATACCTTCCAGACTTGCTAGCCATTGCTTCATATTACCTTGAGTATGGTGGATTTGGCGAAGGGCTGGGCAACTTCCTTACCTGGGGTGAGTTCCCTGGAGAAGATAACAGCGATGTGTCCAAATTCCTGGTTCCACGTGCAGTCATCCTCAACCGCGACCTGGCAAATATCCAGATGCCCGACCCGAACGACTTTGCGAAAATGCAGGAATATGTTACTCATTCCTGGTATGACTACAAAGATGGCGATCAGGCCGGACTGCATCCGTGGAAGGGCGAAACGAACTTCAATTACACCGGGCCAAAACCGCCATATGATTTACTGGATGTCGAGAAGAAATATTCCTGGCTCAAAGCGCCGCGCTGGGGCGAAACCCCCATGGAAGTCGGCCCATTGGCGCGGGTTTTAGCCATGTATGCAGGCGGCCATGAACAGACCAAGGAGTTAGTAAATCTGGTCCTTTCCACTCTGGGTGTGCCAATTGCAGCCGTATTTTCCACTCTTGGGCGCACGGCTGCTCGCGCGATCGAAACCAAAGTTTTTGCGGACTCCATGCAGGTTTATTACAACGATCTGGTCACGGAGATCAAAGCTGGCAATACCAAGACCTTCAATGGAGATTTGTGGGAGCCGCTGACCTGGCCGGCCCATGCTCAGGGGTTTGGATTTATGGAAGCGCCTCGGGGAGCGTTGGGACACTGGATCGTAATTGCCAATGGCAAAATTGCGAACTACCAGATGGTTGTTCCGACTACTTGGAATGGGTCGCCACGCGATCATAAAGGTCTACCTGGTGCTTACGAAGCCTCCCTGGTGGGTACGCCTCTAGCCAAACCTGAGTGGCCGTTAGAGATCTTGCGTACCATCCACTCCTTTGACCCATGCATGGCATGCGCGATCCATATGATCGATGCCGAAGGAAAAGAATTAGGCGAAACTGCAACTGGCTTGGATATCTGCTTCCGATGAACCCGATCGCAGACACGCGTCGGAAAGTAGTACTGGGATTGGGGAATACGTTAAACCGGGACGAAGGATTGGGCGTTCAGGCTTTAAAACTTCTGGACGCCCAATTAGGCCCGCAGTCCGATTTTGAGCTGCTGGATGGTGGCGTGTTGGGTCTGAATCTGCTGATGGTGGTGGAAGAATGCAGCCACCTGTTGATCCTCGATGCGGTCAATGTGGGATTGCCGGCTGGCACCGTGGTTGAACTGCGTAAAGAACAGATCCCTCTCTATGGCGGTGGAAAACTTTCACAGCACCAGATCACATTTCAGGAAGTACTGGGGCTGGCAAATATACGTGGGTATCTGCCAGAGAAAATCCACCTGGTGGGCATCCAGCCAGAAGATATTTCCATCGGGTTGGAATTAAGCCCGACGGTCGAAGACGCGCTGCCCGAGGTGGTTTCCAAAGCCTTAACCGTTTTAGATAATTGGAAATAATTTACAACAAAGGAGATCAATCGACCTATGGATTACTATTTTCTGGACGCTGTTTCCTGGGAATACAGTCAGGCTCTTTATCACGCTGCAGCGCATTTAAGTCGCGAAGCGTTGTTCATTCTTCGCCCTGCAACGCCATACATCTGCATCGGTTATCACCAGGATGCTCAACAGGAGATAGATCTGGATTTTGCCAATGAAAATCACATCCCGGTATTCAGGCGTGAAGTAGGTGGTGGCGCGGTCTATTTGGATGGGCAGCAGTTGTTCTTTCAGTTGATCATTCGTGAAGATCATCCAGGTGTTCCAACCAATATCGCGGATTTCTATAAAAAATTCTTGCAGCCTGTTATTGACACCTTCCGCAATTTTGGTGTCCCGGCAGAATATAAACCTGTGAATGACATTATTACCAGCGGACGCAAAATTTCGGGAACAGGCGCAGCCCAGGTAGAGGATATGTTGATTCTGGTGGGCAATTTCATTCAGGATTTTAACTATGAAATGATGTCCAAATGCCTGCGCGTGCCGGATGAGAAATTTCGCGATAAAGTTTATAAGACCATGTACGAAAACTTGACCACCTTCTTAAGAGAAACAGGTGGTATACCGACCAATGCCGACCTGGCAGCGGAACTTTCCAGCCGTTACTCGAAACTGCTGGGGGGAATGATTCCTAAAGAATTGGATGCAGAACTGACCAGTAAAGCGGATGAACTACTGGAAGAAATGAATACCCCGGAATGGCTGTTTACCAATGACCGCCGCCGGCCAGATTCGAAACAAGTGAAAATCGCCGAAGGTATTTATGTCATTCAGAAAATGCTCAAGACACCCGGCGGATTGATTCGCGTCACCGCGGTCAATCAGGAAGGGCGTTTGAAGGATGTGCATATCTCGGGGGATTTCTTCTTCTTCCCAGCCGCGGGTTTACTTGATCTCGAACAAGCTCTTGAAAATGTGCCTGCTGAGACAACGATCATTACTCAGGTCATTGAGAAATTTTATCGCCAGCATTCTATTGAATCACCTGGGATTCTTCCAGCGGATTTTGCCCAAGTATTAGCGGGTTGATTGTTCTCCCAAATAATTGACCTTTCGAAAGGAGGATAAACGGTCCGCAAAAAAAGGTCTTTGTAGTTAACCGATAAGAGGTTTTTTTGTGCTGCCAATTATTTGTCAGCTAGCTTAATGATCCTCCTATTCAGGATTTAATTTAATAATGCGGTAATGGAAAAAACGCAAGTAATATTCGAACGAAAAAAGACAACAGAAAAAAAACCTAAATATTCTTCCACTGATCTTTATGAACCGCATTCATGAGGCTTTTTGGCCATCCTTCCAATGCATAATGTCAAAAACGGTAGTCTTATGAAAGAGAATGAGCAAAATGGGGGTACTGCATTTGTAAGCCATTGGAAAAGGCCTTGTCCCCTTAAGGTTCACATTGTTTTTTACTTCTGAGTCGATGATTGGGTAGGCTGAAACCAACGAAAGCATTACACGGCCGCCTGTAATGAATTTCAGGATTCGTTTGATTCCATTGGTTGGATCCGGCGCTCGGATTCTTTAACCTTAAGAATGATTGACTTTCAATGATGGATGTGCAATAATAACGGTAACGATACCGGTATCGTTACCGTTATTCGTGGTCACCGTGTCTCGGTTTTCCCCATGATAAAGAAAAAACGATCGGTCACCATTCAGGATGTCGCGAGGAACGCGGGAGTGTCTGTCTCCACGGTTTCACGCGTATTAAACGGAAAGCTGGACGTTGCTGAGGAAACCCAGGGGCGCATTCTTTCGGTCATAGATGATTTGGGTTACACCACCAACCTGGCAGCCCGCAGCATGCGCAGCCAGAAGAAGAACCTGATCGGATTGATCATGCCTGATATCGCTTATCCATTTGCAATCGAGGTGATGAAGGGCGTCAACCAGGCAATTGCCGAATCGGATTTTGACCTGTTGGTGTACACCACCGGCGATGTGCGTAAAACCGGACGGGCCTATGCTGAAAGGAAATATGTCTCGCTGCTGACCAATTCCATCTCCGATGGGGTCATCGTGGTTGCTCCAGTGGTGGCTGAATATAACACCGATGCGCCCATTGTCTCCATTGACCCGGTGATGAGCAATCCCAGCTACCATTCGGTACATGCCACCAACTACCAGGGTTCGATGGATGCGATGGACTACCTGCTTGGATTGGGACATCGACGTATTGGCTATATCAGCGGCCGCGCGGAACTGGAGAGTTCAAACCGCCGTTTGCAGGGCTATTACGATGCCTTGAAAAACGCAGGCATTACCGTAGATGAGGCCTTGATCGCCTCCGGCGATTACACCACCGAAACGGGCATTCGCTGTTCGCGCGAATTGCTGGCGCTTGAAGACCGTCCGACTGCCATCTTTGCATCCAATGACCAGATGGCTTTGGGCGTTGTTCAGGTTGCGCAAGAAATGGGGATGCGGATTCCAGAGGATTTATCCCTGGTCGGTTTCGACAACATCCCCGAAACCAGGTATTTGGGAATCACAACAGTCGATCAATTCATTTTTGAAATGGGTTATGTGGCCACCGGGATGCTGATCAAAATCATCAACGGGTATCCGCTGGAAAATCAGACTTACCGCATGCAAACCCGGCTGGTTGTTCGTACGTCCTGCGGTGCGATTGTTGATCCAAAATGAATCTCAGTGGATTAGAAGTGCATGGATTTGGAAGGGAGGTGAACGGTTCTGATAATGAAAAGAAATAGCAGGTCTTCTCTTCAACCTTAGGCAGCTAAAGGAAGACCTGCGTACTCGTGTGGAGTTGGCCTCCGCACATGACGATTATATCCTGATCGTAACTCAAAGGAGAAGAATCATGGCTCGTAAGCTTTCCCTAATCCTCAGCGTAATGCTCATTGCAACCTTCCTGTTGACGGCCTGCGGTACCCCGGCCGCAACGGCAGTTTCAACCAAAGCTCCGGCTGAAAAAGTCACCGTCACCTGGTGGCACATCTCGACCAAGGATCCAGCCCTTTCAGATTGGAAAAAGATGGCCGATGATTACATGGCTGCGCATCCGAATGTCAATATCGAGATCACTGTCCTCGAGAATGAAGCCTTCAAGACCAAGCTCACCACTGTGCTGCAATCCAATGAACCCCCAGATATCTTCCAGAGCTGGGGTGGCGGCGGTTTGAGCGAGCAAATCCAGGCCGGTCAGCTCAAAGATATCACTGCTGATCTGGATGCCGACGGCGGCGCCTGGCGGAATACCTTCGCCCCCGGCGCACTGGCTGTGTTTGCCAAAGATGGCAAGAACTACGGCGTACCGTGGGATATGGGCATGGTAGGCTGGTGGTACAACAAGGACCTCTTCACACAGGCTGGAATCGCGAATCCCCCGGCAACCTGGGATGAATTCCTGGCCGATGTTTCGAAACTGAAGGCCGCTGGCATCACCCCCATTTCCCTGGGCGAAGGCGATACCTGGACTGGCATGCACATCTGGTCCTACCTCGCAACCCGCATTGGCGGTGAAGCAGCCTTCACGGCTGCCGCTAACCGCACGGGCTCTTTTGCCGACCCGGCATTTGTAAAAGCAGGCGAAGAACTCAAGAAGCTCATCGATCTGGAACCCTTCCAGGCTGGCTTCCTGGGCGCCACGCATGATGAAATGCAGGCGACCTTTGGCAATGGCAAGGCTGCCATGGAACTCTCCGGCCAGTGGGCTCCCTCGGTTCAGAAAGCCAACAGCGCTGATGGCATTGGCGTGAAGAACCTGGGCATGTTCAACTTCCCGACCGTTGCGGGCGGCGTTGGAGCCGGAACGGACGTGGTTGGCGGCGGTAACGGGTTCGCGATCGGAAAGAATGCCGAACCGGAAGCCGTTGACTTTGTCAAATACCTGACCAGCAAGGACAATCAGATTGTGATCGCCAAATCAGGCACGGGCATCCCGGTGGTAAAGGGTGCCGAGGTCGGTTTGACAGACCCCAATTTGCTGCTCGTCCAGCAGAGCTTCGCCAATGCGAAGTACTTCCAACTGTACTACGATCAGCTGCTGCCTTCCGCCATGGGCGGCATCATCAATGACTCAGTACAGAAACTATACGCCGGCACCGCAACTCCTGAACAAGTTGCACAGGAAATTGAAAAAGGGGCCGCGGCTCAGTAAGTTTTGTTGACAATGACAGGTGCGTGGGTTGTTCAACAGATCAATCCCGCACCTGTCTTTTGAAATGTACCGGCGCATATCACCGGCGCCAGAACCACCAGGGTGAACCATTATCGGTAATTCGAAGAGTCACAATCCAGGTGTGATTGATCATTTGGGCAATCCATAAGTCAGGAAGTGCCGTTCATGCAGTCATTTTTATCCTCGCAAGGAACCAATCGCTCTACGTCTTCATCCCGTTCGCCCCGGCGGCTTCAAGACCGCCTGGTGATCGCACTATTCCTGCTGCCTGGTTTGGTTTTATTCGTTCTTTTTGTGATTTACCCCATTTTTCGCTCGGTTTATTTCTCCACCTTCGATTGGAAGGGATTTGGGCAGGCTGTAGATAATATTGGGCTGAAGAATTATCAGAGAATCCTGACCGATGTAGTGTTTTTCAAGGCAATCAAGAATGTTCTACTCCTGATTGTGCTTTCTTTGGGGCTGCAATTGCCCCTGGCAATGATGCTGGCAGTCATGGTTGGGCGCGACCTGCCAGGCCGTGCGGTGTTTCGGACGATTTTTTTCCTGCCGTATGTACTTTCTGAAGTTAATACCGGCATCATGTGGATGCTGCTCTACAATCCTGATCCCGAGCGGGGGTTCCTGAACGCAGTCATGGTAATGCTCGGCTTGCAGCCGGTAACCTGGCTGGCTGACACGAAAATTGTCCTTGCGGCGGTTTTCATCACCTTGACCTGGAAGTATTTCGGTTTTCACATGTTGCTGTACCTGACGGGTCTGCAAAACATTCCGAGTGAAATTGAAGAGGCTGCCCGCATGGATGGCGCCAGTTCATTCCAAAACTTCTTCTATATCACATTGCCCCTCCTATCTGGCACCATCAAGACGTCTGTCTATTTATCGGTTTTAGGATCGATCCAACAATTTATTTTGATCTGGGTCATGACGCGGGGAGGGCCGGTCAATGCCAGCGAAACCATGGCCACTTATATGTACCGTTTTGGTATTGTCCGGTACCAGCTTGGTTATGGATCCGCCGTGGCAATCATCATGTTCATCCTCTGCATGATCTTTTCATTGGTCTACCAGGCACTTAACCGTAAACCGGATTACCTGACCGGGCTTTAGAAGGGATTATAAAATGAACTCAACCATAAGCCGGCCAAGTTGGATGAGAAAAGCAGTTCCAAGGTTTTTTCAATACCTGGTGCTTGTAATTGCCACTATCCTGATTTTCGTCCCCATCGTGATCCTGCTTTTTGGCAGCGTCAAGACCACCGGTATGATGTATTCCCACCCATATTCCATTCCCAATCCGCCCAATTGGGACAACATCATCTATATATTAAGCACCCCCAATTTTTGGCTCATGATGAAAAACAGCCTGATCGTCATGATTGCGACCACTACCGGTACAGTGTTCATTTGCGCGTTGGTTTCGTTTGTCTTCGCACGATTGGAGTTCCGCGGCAAGGATTTCTTTTTCAATTTGTTCACCGTTGGCCTCATGTTCCCGATAAATGTGGCCATTCTACCTGTTTATGTTGTCCTGCGCCAAATGGAGCAGTACGGCATCAATATGATCGATAGTCTGGCTGGCGTGATCCTTGTTCAAATTGCGTTTCAGCTTTCCGGCAACATCATGATTTTACGGGGTTTTTTCACCGCGGTTCCAATGGAATTGCAGGATGCAGCCTATATGGATGGCTGCACGAATTTTGATTTCTTCTGGCGGATCATGCTGCCGTTGGTTAAACCAGCCTTATCTGCGGTGGCAGCACTGGTCATGATCGTCAGTTGGAACGATTTGCTGGTTCCGCTGGTGGTGCTAAACAGCAATGCGCTGTGGACCTTGCCGTTGGGGACGATGCAATTCCAGGGTCAATACGGGCAGGATCTGGCATTGGTGGCAGCTTTTGTGGCGCTGTCGGCCATTCCCACCATTATTTTCTATTTTATTGCCGAGCGGCAGATTGTTTCGGGATTAACTGCTGGCGCGGTCAAAGGGTAATCGCAACCACCAGGGGTTCAACCGGGTTCAAATCCGGTTGAATTGAAGATTTCACATATTTTTATAAAAAGGGATTGGATTTATTCCTTAGGAGCATTGCATGACTTTGAAAATTGACTCAGAAAAACCAATCTACCTTGATACAACCCAATCATTCGCAAATCGGGCAAAAGATCTTGTTGCCCGCCTCACCCTGGAGGAAAAAGTTGGTTTAATGAGCCATACCGCCAGGGGCGTTCCGCGGTTGAACATCCCCGCTTACAACTATTGGAGCGAGGCGTTGCACGGTGTTGCTCGCAACGGACGTGCCAGCGTCTTTCCACAGGCAATTGGCATGGCTGCAACCTGGAATAAAGAGTTAATATTTACGGTTGCTTCCGCCATCAGCAATGAAGCCAGGGCAAAGTATCATGCCGCATTGCGGCGTAACGGTTATACCGATCAATACCAGGGATTAAATCTGTGGTCGCCGAACGTCAATATTTTTCGTGACCCGCGTTGGGGGCGGGGGCAGGAAACCTGGGGCGAGGATCCGTTTTTGACCGGCGAAATGGCAGCTGCTTTTGTAAAGGGGTTGCAGGGCGATGATCCCAGATATCTCAAAACAGCCGCCTGCGCCAAGCACTTTGCCGTCCATTCAGGACCTGAGAAGGACCGCCACCATTTTAATGCGATTGTGACCAAACGCGAGTTGTATGATACTTACCTGCCAGCCTTCCATAAACTGGTCACTGAGGCCAATGTTGAGGCGGTTATGGGTGCCTATAATCGCACCCTGGGAGAACCCTGCTGCGCCAGCAAACTCCTCATCCAGGATATTCTGCGGGGCGAATGGAATTTTCAGGGACATTTTGTCTCGGATTGTTTTGCACTATCCGATATTCATCTCAACCACAAGATTACAAAGGACGCGGCTGAATCCGCTGCCCTGGCAATCCAAAATGGTTGCGACCTGGGGTGCGATCACGTTTTCGACGAAATTCCTGAGGCAATAGCGCGCGGTCTGATTAGCGAAGCAGACGTGGATGGTGCCCTTGAGCGATCGCTGCTGACCCGGTTCAAACTGGGCATGTTTGATCCACCGGAAGATGTTCCTTATGCATCCATCTCCACCGAGGTTGTTGCCAATGAAAATCACCGCAAGCTGGCTTATCAGACAGCAACCGAATCAGTGGTGCTGCTGAAGAATAAAGATCATCTTCTCCCGATAAAACCTTCAACCCAAAAAATCTTTGTCACCGGCCCCATTGCGACCAGCATTGAAGTGCTGCTGGGCAATTATTACGGCTTTAACAATCAAATGGTTACATTACTGGAAGGAATCGCCGGACGGATCCCGGAGGGAATGGGCATGGAATACCACGCCGGGGCTCCGTTGAAACATCCCAGAGAGATCGGGGAGACCTGGGCGCCTGGTATGGCCCAATCGGCAGATTTCGCTATTGTCTGTGCGGGTCTTTCGTCCTTCCTGGAAGGGGAAGAAGGCGAATCGCTGCTTTCGCCCCAAAATGGCGATCGCAGCAGCATCTCCCTGCCAGCCAGCCAGATTGATTATATTAAGGAACTCTCCACCTATGGCGTCAAAATTGTGCTTGTACTGACCGGCGGCAGCCCCATTGCTCTGGGCGAAATTGAAGAAATGGTGGATGCGATCCTCTTCATCTGGTATCCAGGCATGGAAGGCGGCAAAGCGGTGGCCGATGTGCTTTTTGGGGATGTCTCGCCCTCAGGCAAACTGCCTTTGACCTTTCCAAAATCGCTGGATCAACTACCTGCTTTTGATGATTACAGCATGAAGGGCCGAACGTATCGCTATATGACCGAAGTGCCGGCATATCCATTTGGATTTGGCTTGAGTTATACTCATTTCGAATTTGAGGAATTGTGCCTTGAAAAAACGATGATCAAGCCAGGCGATTCTCTCAATATCAGCTTGAGGGTTCGCAATGCCGGCGATATCACAGCGGCGGAAGTCGTCCAGTTTTATTTGAGCGATATCCAGGCGTCCACAATTGTCCCGTTTCATCACCTGATTGGTTTTGAGAAACTCATCATCCCGGCGGGCGGCAGTCAAACAGTGAAGTTTACATTAACACCGGAAATGATGTCTTTCTATAACGATGAGGGAAAATTAACACTCGAGCCCGGCGAATTTCAATTGGAAGTTGGCGCGTGTTCGCCTGGCAGCCGCGGACAGCAGTTGGGAGCCCCCATGCCTGTCCGGGCAACTTTTTTCATCAATCAATCCTAAATAGGAGTTAGCAATGTCTGATTATTCACCAAAACCGGAACACAAATTTACCTTTGGCTTATGGACAGTTGGCAGTACCGGGCGCGATCCGTTTGGCGGACCTGTGCGCGACCCGAAAACCCCGGCTGAACTGGTTTACCTGCTCAGCGAAGTTGGCGCTTATGGCGTCAATTTCCACGATAACGACCTGATTCCCATTGATGCTTCTCTATCGGAGGCTGCGTCAATCAAAAAAGATTTTCGCAAAGCATTGGCGGATACCGGCCTGGTGGTGCCCATGGCCACCACCAATCTTTTTTCAGACCCCATTTTCAAGGATGGCGCGTTTACCAGCAATGATCCAAAAGTTCGCGCTTACGCTCTCCAAAAAACCATGAAGGCCATCGACCTGGGTGTGGAATTTGGCGCCAAAATTTATGTTTTCTGGGGCGGCCGGGAAGGCGTTGACACCGATTCCAGCAAGAGTGCAGTGGAATCGATCAAACGCAACCGGGAAGCCATGAATTTCCTGTGCGAATATGCCCTGGATAACCATTATGATCTCAAGTTTGCCCTGGAAGCGAAACCAAACGAACCGCGCGGAGATCTCTACAACCCCACTATCGGGCACATGTTGGCTTTCCTTGAGACGCTCGACCATCCGGATATGGTTGGCGTAAACCCAGAAGTGGCTCATGAGCAGATGTCCGGTCTAAACTTTATGCACGGCGTCGCTCAAGCCTGGGAAGCTGGAAAGCTCTTCCACATTGACTTGAATGACCAATATGCTGGCCGTTACGATCAGGATTTACGCTTCGGCTCGCGCGATGTCAAAGCCGCCTTCTACCTGGTCAAATTCCTCGAGGATGTTGGTTACCAGGGATCGCGCCACTTTGATGCACATGCCTATCGGACCGAAGATTATGAAGGGGTGAAAGATTTCGCCCGCGGCTGCATGCGTACCTATTTAATCCTGAAGGAAAAAGCTGCCCGTTTCAATGCCGATAAAGATATTCAGGCCATCCTGGCGGAGATTAACGCTGAAGACCCCGCATTGACATCTTCCTTTGGAGTGTACACGGCTGCTAAAGCCAAAAAGCTTAAAGAGCTGGCCTTAAACCGGGCGGACATTTCCAGCCGGGGATTAAAATATGAAAGACTCGATCAATTAACCGTTGAAGTATTGCTCGGCGTGCGATAAACCAGTCAAATCGGGACGGTCCTGGCACAGAGTCAATAAATCGGAGGCAGTTTGGCTTATTTCCTTGGTTTAGACGTCTCCACTACCGCGAGTAAGGCTTTGATTGTGGATGATCAAGGCAAAGTGACGGCTGTTGCTTCATCACCTCATACATTGCAATCGCCAAGGTCGTTGTGGTCCGAACAAGATCCGGCGGAGTGGTGGCATGCCGCTTCAGCCAGCATCAGGGCTGCTTTGGCAAAAGCTGGAATTGGCGGTCAAGATATCGCGGCAATTGGGCTGACCGGCCAAATGCATGGTCTGGTGCTGTTGGATGAAACCGGCGCGGTGTTGCGCCCGGCCATTCTGTGGAATGATCAACGTACGCAAAGCCAATGCGACGAGATCCATGCCAGAATTGGCAAGCAAAAATTCATTCAGATCAGCGGCAATGTTGCTCTGACCGGGTTTACCGCCCCCAAGATCCTGTGGGTCAAGGAAAATGAACCCCAAGTGTATTCCCGCACCAGGCACGTTTTGCTCCCCAAGGATTACATCCGCTACCGCCTGACCGGCGAGTTTGCCATGGACAAAGCTGACGGTTCGGGTACTGTGCTGTTCGATCTCAAAGCGCGCGATTGGTCTGATGATCTGTTAACCGACCTGGAGATTCCGCGAGAGTGGATGCCGCCCACCTATGAAGGCTGCGAATTCACCGGACGGATCACGGCCGATGCGGCTGCAGCCACCGGGCTAAGAGCTGGCACCCCTGTGGCAGCTGGGGGAGGCGATCAGGCAGCTGGCGCGGTTGGGGTTGGCGCCGTGGAACCTGGCGTGGTTGCGTTGACGGTGGGCACGAGCGGCGTTGTGTTTGCCACCACGCCAGCACCATTAATTGAGCCTGAAGGCCGGTTGCATGCCTTTTGCCATGCTGTACCTGGCATGTGGCATTTTATGGGTGTCATGCTTTCGGCTGCCGGGAGTTTGCAATGGTATCGCGACGCCATCGCACCAGGATTGAGTTTTGACGATCTGGTACAGGAAGCCACGGCAATACCTGCTGGTAGCGAAGGATTGCTATTCCTACCCTACCTTTCTGGAGAGCGAACACCCCACCCGGATCCCTTTGCAAGAGGTGCCTTCATCGGTTTGACCCTCCGGCACACCCGCGCACATATGACCCGGGCCGTGTTGGAAGGCGTGGCATTTGGATTGAAGGATAGCTTTACCTTGATTCAAAATGCTGGCCTGGGAGCGATCAACCAAATTCGCGCCTCTGGCGGCGGGGTGAAGAGTGCGTTATGGCGGCAAATTCTTGCGTCCGTATTAAACGCGGAACTCATCACGGTGAATACCGCTGAAGGCGGGGCATACGGTGCCGCTTTATTAGCAGGGGTCGGGGCCGGCGCATGGAAGGACGTAGTTTCTGCCTGCAATACCTGCATTAAAGTCACGGGCAGCACACAAACAGATGCTGCCCAGGTGCATGCCTATCAAAAGATCTATCCAGCCTACCAGGACCTATACCCAACATTAAAAGATAGCTTTCGAAAGACAGCAGAATTGGGATAGTATAAATTTTCTCATCCAAACCACCTGAGCTTTTCCACCTGCCAAAAGACATAACCCACAACCATTTCCAATTGGTCAAACCTAACCGCGCTCCTGGTAGGCTTTCAAACCTGAATCCAGGACGGAACGAATCTGGCCTAATAACTTTTCGTCCAACTTCTTGATATGGAAACACGATTTGCCCTTCAACAAAGCCAGCAATTCAACCGGAAAAAACGCTTTGATGGCCGGTTCGGCATAAACCGGCATGTTGTAAAAACCTACATAGGTTTTGTATAAAATCAACCCAGCAAAATAAACCTCTTTGCGTTTTCGACCCTCAATAATCACATCTTTGATTGACCATAGATCGTAGAAACCGGCCTCGTCCTTTTTTGAGCTGAAGGGTGGCGAGTAGGATTTGAGTTGTTCCCTGAGGGTCGAAAAGATCAGATCGAGACCGGTTGTCATGGGCTAAATTGTTACCTGCAAGGCAAAGTCGATGGATCAAGAATCGGCGGTTTTTGTTTACAGGCTGCGCAGGTCTACATCGGTGACAAACATGGATATATCAAGGCGCAGACGGCGTTCGGCCAGAGCGTAACCGGGGGTTTCGTAATTGACCGGGGTAAAAACCCCTTCCTGTTTATGACCGTCAATTTTTGCATCCACCGCAATGGCCCCGGCGGTCATCGATACGGCTGTGGCGGCAGGCACAATGAAGTTCAAGTCGCCCACAAAGCCTACAAAACGCAGGGTGGTTTCTCCGACGGGCAATTCCATGGAGGTGAGATCCATATCCAGGTCGCCAATAATCAACCAGTATTCCTTGTTCTGCAGCAAGCCGGTTGGGTGGCGGCGAATGTCGCCCAGCAGCGTAAACTCAATATTGGAGTTCTCGCCGCCAATTTTTGGCCTGAAAATGGCATAAACTCCCAGCAGAATTAGAAAAACAGGAAAGACAATCGCCCAGGCGTTGATGTGAAAAAGATTGCCGAGCAACAGCATGATGCCGGAACCAATCAAAATTACGGCCAAAAAGAGAATCCCGCGGTTTTTCATGGTTAACCCTCCCATCGTAACTGCACCTTTTGAGATTTCCTTGTTCAGATCTGTGCTAACGGCGTATATCGCCTTCAACGATGATGTGCAACGATTCTTTGGGGGGTTGATCGCCGTAATCCGTCAGGTCATCCAGGGTAATGCGAAGATGGAGCGGTCCGCTGGTCTGGTTGTGAAGCAAGTGGCGCACAATTTCATCATCCGCCTGGACGCCAAAAGTTTTTAATAGTCTGCGAATATCGTTACGGCTGTCTTCTTCCATCACAATCCTCCATGGAATAATCATAACCAAGATTATGGTCATGTGTATTGGTCAAAGGAACAGTTATTTACTGGCGTGTCAGTGAAGGTCCCATTTGAAAAGTAAAGCCATCTGAGACCGTCACAGGATCGGGTAAGGCAATCCAGCCTTGATTCACCGGCACCAAAATGGGGAAGCAAATCGGCAGCGTGTTCGTGGGCATCAATTTCAACAAGAAAGCCCAGTGCTGATCAGGTCTGTTTCTCTGGCGGCGGTTTCGGCCATTCCAGCACATTCACCTGGTTGAGGTTCAGCAATTGGGGACGGTTCTTCCCCAGCGCAAGCGTGGTGATGGAAGCCGTGGCGATTGAAAAACACTGATAATGATCCAATGGAATGCCCAAATAATGTGCCACCGCCAGGCGTATCAAATCGCCGTGAGTGACGCATGCAATCAGGCTGTGGTCGCCATATTGACCAACCAGTCCATCCAGAACGGCAACGACGCGCTGCATCACGCCAGACAGACTCTCACCATCCGGAAAGGTCACCGCCGAAGGCTGCTCGTGTACCAGTTTCCATACTTTCAACCGACGAAGCTGCTTGTATGTTCGTCCCTGCAGGCGGCCGTAATCCACTTCTATCAGGTCGGGGTGAACGAGCACTTCAAGCTTATGGTTGGCGGCCAGCGGGGCGGCCGTTTCCAGGGCGCGGTCCAGCGGACTGCTGTAGATGGCAGTAATTGGCGCGCTGGACAGGCTCTCTGCCAGGGCTTGCGCCTGCTGCATCCCAGCTGAATTGAGATGCACACCCGGCATTCGCCCGGCTATGCGCGTTTTGAAAACGTCGTTGTCACCGTGCCGGATCAGCAGTAGGATCGCCATGTTCGCCTGTCTCAGATTTTTCCGGTGAGTCGTAACCCAGGCCATCGGCTTGCAGTTTGCGCCAGCGTTCCAACCGTTCGGCAATCTGGGCTTCATAACCCTGATCGGAGGGATGGTAAAAGGTTTTTCCCAGCAGATTTGTTGGTAAATACTGCTGCGCCGTAAAATGGCCCGGGAAGGAATGCGGGTAAAGGTATCCCTGGCCGTGTCCCAATCCGCGGGCATCGCGGGTGGCATCCATGAGCGAGGTGGGCACCAGGCCGATGCCCTGGTCTTCAATCAGTTTTTGGGCGGCAAAGACGGCGCCGGCCGAATTGGATTTCGGCGCCGTGGCCAGGTACAGGGTGGCTTCGGCAATCGGGTAGATACCCTCCGGAAGGCCGATATATTCATAATTGTAGGCGGCCGAGGCGGCAACTTGAATAGCCTGGGGGTCGGCCAGTCCGATATCCTCGCTAGCCAGCACGATCAGTCGGCGCAAAATGAAGCGCGGATCTTCTCCCGCGGATAACATCTTGGCCAGCCAGTAAATGGCGGCGTCAGGGTCGGAGCCGCGTACGGATTTGATGAATGCCGATATGGTGTCGTAGTGTGCGTCCCCGGATTTGTCGTAAACCACCGCCCGTTTTTGAATGGATTCCTGGGCGACATCCAGCGTAATGTGAATTGTGCCGTCCACCAGCGAAGCTGGGGTGGTTTCGACCGCCAATTCCAGCGCGTTGAGCAGGTTGCGGGCATCGCCGCCGGAAAGCCGCATCAGGTGTGCACGGGCATCGTCGTCGATTTGAACATGGCGGCTGCCGTAACCGCGTTCAGTATCCCGCAGGGCGTTGTCAAAAATGGCGTTAAGATTCTCTTCGCTGAGCGGCAGCAATTGGAAGACGCGCGAACGCGATACCAGCGCGGAAATGACATCAAAATAGGGGTTTTCGGTGGTGGCGCTGATCAAAGTCACCATCCCGTTTTCCACATGCGGCAAGAGGGCATCCTGCTGGGCCTTGTTCCAACGGTGCACCTCATCGATGAACAAGATGGTACGCTGGCCGTGGAGCCCGCGGCGCTCGCCGGCTTCTTGTATCACACGGCGCAATTCGCCCACGCCAGCCAATACGGCTGACATGGTTTCAAAATGGGCTTGAGTGCGGTTGGCAATCACCTGCGCCAGCGTGGTTTTACCCGTGCCGGGCGGTCCGGTGAAAATGATCGAGGAGAAAAGCCGGTCGGCTTCGATGGCGCGCCGCAGCAATTTTCCGGGGCCTATGATATGCTCCTGCCCGATAAATTCATCCAGCGTGCGCGGCCGCATGCGCGCGGAAAGCGGTGCTTCCTGCGTCATTCGTTCGTGCATGGCATGTTCGAACAGGTCCATAAGCGTCATTCTACCACAGGCAGGCTCTTCTTTATTGTGCCCTGTTCACCCAGTAAATTCCGGCCAGCAGAATGAGACCGCCGATCCACTGGTGAAACTGCGGTATTTCACCGGCGAAAGGAATGGCGAGCAGCGTGGTGATGACTGGGGACATGATTGTGGACGGCGCGACCACTGAGGCTGGCAGGCTGCCCAAGGCATAGCCGACGCCAAAATAACCGATGACCTGCGAGATCAATCCGGCACCCAAAAAGGTGAGCCAGGTGGTGGTGGAGTAACCAGTGAGCGGGTAATGGTTTGCCAGATTGAAGATCAGCAGCGCCGCAGCGCAAACAAAATTGACTGGCACCAGGTGCACCAGGGTGCGCAGGTATTGCCGGCTGCGCTGTGTTGCCAGAAAATAGAAAGCATAAAATAGACTGGATCCGATCGCGAGCAAATCGCCGCTGTTCAGGTTGAAACCCTCAATTGCCCCGCCGCCGAAGAAGATGATTGCCCCGATCAGGGTAATGGCCAATCCAACCCAAAACTTTCCCGTCAGCTTTTCGCGCCAGACCAGCCAGGCGAACAGGGCCACCCACAACGGCGAAAGGTTGTTCATCAGCGTCGCGTTGGCAATGCGCGTCATGCTGATGGATGTACTCCACAAGCCGTGATCGAAGGCGGTAAACAGGCCGGCGAGCAGTGGAATATACCAGACGGATCGCAGCGGCTGGCGGTCGGCAGCCGGCAGGCGCAGGAAAAATGGCAGCAATGCCAATCCGGCAATGGCCATGCGGTAGAAAACCGTGACCGTTCCTGGGGCTTCCGACCAACGCACAAATAACGCTGACAGGCTCAGCGCTAAAATGCCGAAAACCAATGAGATGTATGCTAATGTTTTCCGAGGGATTTTTTTTATCAACGGATTGCAGCGATAAAGCAGGAATGGTATGCTGTTCAATTCTACCTCAGACTGTGATTCTATAGTTTTACAAAAAGTCCCATCTTTCGCATCTAAGAATAACGATTACAATTGATAAAGATTACTTCATGGAGGGAATCATGGTTTGTCCGAATTGTGGATTTGAAAACGAGACTGGCAGCGAAACCTGCAGCAATTGCGGCGCTTCGCTGACCACCCTGGAAACGTCGGAAGTGCTAGAAAAACCTGTGCGCAATTCCGTCTGGGCTTGGGTTGTGGCTGCGTTGATGGTGGCGTTGGTTGCGGCAGCACTGATTATTTTTAAGGGGGGCGCGGGCATTGGACAGGCAAATCCGTTGTTGTACGCCGTGCTTGGCGATCAGGTGATTCCCTTCAGCCAGATGGGCTTGCTGGAGAATGGCGGCACAAAAGCGACACCTTTCAGCTCGACCGCGACCAATTTTGCGGTTGCTCCCTATTCGATTAGGGCTGGTCATTCTTATCTTAGTTCGGCTGGACAACTGGCACTTTTTGCCAATGCCGATCTGAATGGCGGCGGCCAATTAATGCTGGCGGATTTGAAAGGCAACGGCATCAGCACCGCAGCTGAAGCTCCATTGCCGTTAACCGTTGCGGGAAATTTCCAATCCTTTTCACCGGATGGAAAATATTTCGGTTATACCAGCGTTTCTGCAGATGGGTCAGGCTTGCGCGCAGTGGTGATCAATTCTCGCGCGGCTACTGTTCAGATCAATGACAATATGATCCTCTCGGAAATCCTGCCGGACAGTAAACACTTTTTGGCTTACTCTCTCGATGGTCCGACCGGCAATCCCACCGCTCTGGTCAGCGTAGCCATACCCTCCGGCGAGCAAAAGGTCCTTTACCAGGCAAGCGGCACAGATACGCTGGCGGGCGTGGATGTGGTTTCACCGGATAAGAGCATCTATTTCGTGCTGCAACAGGGCGAAGCGGTAACTGTTTACCATATGGGTCTCGACGGCAGCGATCCCAAACCAGTCTACACCTTTAAACAACCGATCAGTTTCTTTGGTGTGATCAGCATTGCTCCTGACCAGAAAAGCCTGCTGGTATTGGATCCAAACGAAGCTGGGACTGGTTACAATTTCTATAGCATCAATCCGGCTGATAACGCGGTCACCCAACTGGCCAGCGATGTCTACGCCGAATTTTTCTCCGAGGCAGTTTTTCTGCGCCAGATGTATGGTGAAATGGCCATTACATTCTCGCCCGACGGCAAGCGCTTTGCTTATATGACCAGCGGCGAAAGCGGCCTGAATCTGTACGTTTCGGATCTTTCCGGCCAACCCGGCACGCTCATCGCAAGCGGGCAAACATCTTTCTCCTATGCCTTTACCCCCAACAGCGACCGCCTGATCTATGTCCAATATGCCACCAGCGGCCAGGCTGCAGGACCGCTTTTCACCTCCGATTTTAGCGGTGCAAGCACGCAATTGGACGGAGATGTGACATCGTTCAATTTCCAGAATGGAAAATTGATCTATTTCAGTGCGCCGGCTGGAGAACAAACAACCTCGACGCTTTATCAAAGCGGGCTGGACGGGCAGGGGAAGACCGAGTTGCTGGCTGCTCAGCCTGGCTATTGGGTATTTGTAAAACTGCCAGAATAAGGCCATTTATTGGAAGAAAAAACGCTGCCTAATCGGGCAGCGTTTTCTATTCTTATCCTGAGGGTTGATTCTACCAATTAAATGAGGGTGGTCCAATCGAAGATTGAATGGCGACCCTTATCGATGGGTTTTTTGAGTTAATAACCCTTTTCCGGATCGAAACGGTTGTAAATGGCAGCTCCGTCGATGTAGCGGCGCAAATTTTCTGAAAACATGGTTGCGGCATGGCGGTCATAATCGCTGCTGACGCCGGCAATGTGCGGCGTGATGATGGCGTTCGGCAAGCGCCAGAGCGGGTTTTCCGGCGGCAGCGGCTCCTGAGGGAAGACGTCCAGGGCTGCACCGGCGATGCGTTTTTCCTGAAGGGCTTGAATGAGCGCAGGTTGGTCAATAATCCATCCGCGGCCGCAATCAACCAAAAAGGCGCCGGGTTTCATCGCAGCCAGTTCGTCCGCGCCAATCAGGCCGCGTGTTTGTGGCGTAAGCGGCAGTGAAACCACCACATAATCGCATTCCTTGAGCATCGATTTTAGCGCTTCGATCGGATAAAGGCGCTTAAACAGGTTGCCTTCCGGATCTCCCAAGCCCTCCGGCATGTAGCCGCGGTCAGTCGGGTCCATGGCGTTGCGTTTGGCGGCCAGAATGGTCACCCCGAACGGCACCAAGAGGCGGGCAATTTCACGGGAAATGCTGCCGTATGGCACCAACCCGATTGTGCTGCCGCGCAATTCAGCCGGGTAGTATCGCTCCCAGCGGTCCTGCGGCCATTCTGCCTTCGCCTGGCCGGCAAACAGGGCTGGCAGATGGTGGCCCAACGCCATCATCATCGCCACCGCGTATTCTGCTACCTGGCCGCTCATGGCGCCGCTGAGCGTGGCCGCAACCAGGTCGGGTTTCCGCAGGATGGGTGCTTCGGCAGCCGGATCGATGCCAGCATAATGAAATTGAATGAAACGCAGGTTTGGCGCCTGCACCTCATTTGGCAGGACGCGGTCGGTGTAGAGCACTTCAGTGCGCGCCCAAACCTCAGCCGGGATTTCTTCGGCTTTGATGGCAGGAATGAGCGTTATGTTCAAACGGTTGGAAACCGCTTTTATTTTCGCCAGTTGCTCAGGCGGATATTGCAATGTCATCAGAACTTCTATTGTCTCGCTCATGCCTACCTCTCCAGGAGTAATTATGAAATTTGCTAAAAGATGCCGCCAGATCCAGCGCGGTCCTTATTTCAAATAGATTTTTTGCGGGTCCAATTCGCGCACCAGCCGAAGTTCATCCTCGCTGGGCGGCTCGGTTACGCGCACGTTGGCGGCGACTTTGAGCGCCCAACCCGTGTTGGCCTGCACATCTTCGACAGTCACGCCGGGATGCAATGCCGTCAGTATCAATTCGCCGGTTTCATCCGGCTCCAGATATCCCAGGTTGGTTACCACAGCCTGCGGTCCTCCGCCGCGAACGCCGGCAGCCTCGCGCCTGGCACGGCCGTCCAGGAAGCCGGCCGAGGTGGCGAAATCGACTTTCTCAGGAAAGCGGCGTTTTTGGTGCGGCGTGATGATGTAACAGCGGTTGGCCCAACCGGCAATTTCCATGCTGCCGCCGGAACCCGGCAAACGCACCTTGGGGTGGGCGTAATCGCCGATGACGGTGGCATTGATATTGCCAAAGCGGTCAATTTGCGCGCCGCCCAGAAAGCCCACATCCACATTGCCGCGCTGCAGGTAAAGCGTGAAGATATCGTACATGCTGCATACCGAAGTGGCGCGGGTAACCAGGGTGGGATCGCCGATAGAGAGCGGCAAGCGCGAAGGACGCGCTCCGATGACACCGGCTTCATAAATCATCACCAGGTTTGGCGCGTGCGTGCGGCGCGCCAGGTTGCATGCCAGGTTGGGAAGTCCAACGCCCACGAAAACAACATCGCCATCGCGCAGCAAGCGGGCAGCATGAATGGTCATCAATTCAGAGGCAGTGAAGGCGCTCATTTCAGTACTCCCCATAATTTACCGGCGCGGCGTAAAGCGGCGGGACGCTGAGGCGCTGGTGGGTCTCGCTGCCCAATTTTTGCCAGTATTCGGCCCGGTCGTTGATGCCGTAAACCCATTCCTGCAGCCAGGCCTGAACGGATTCTGGCGTTTCAGTGATTCTGTCCCAATCCAGGTAGAAGTCGTTATCGCGGTCGTAATAGCCCTGCGTGTAGGAAGGGTGCGAGCAATATGGCACATGGCAAACGGCTGAAACCACAAATTCAGGGATCAGGGTACGGTTGGGGTCGGAGCGGATGACCTCTTCCGAGACGATTTCTTCGGCCGTAAGGATGACGCGTTTGGCGGCAAAAGCCGCTTCCTTTTGCTCGCCGATGATGCCCCAAATGTGGGCGTTGCCGCGTTCGTCGCAGCGCTGGACATGGATGATGGCAACATCCGGGGTCAGCGCGGGAACCACCACCACTTCGCGACCCGAGTATGGATCCGTGACGCGTTTATAGAGCGGATTGGCCTGTTCCAGGTCGGTGGCAGCGGTTTGATTCATGGGCATAAAGGGCAGCCCGGCTGCGCCAGCCTGCAGGCGCGAAATCATGCCGAAATGCGAGTATTCTTCAAAGGCCAACCGGCCGGCTTCCAGTTCGGTGCGGATGATCCGCAGCGAACCGACGCCAGGGTTGCCAATGTATGAATAGATCAATTTCTTGGCACATCCGGCCGCCACCATTTGATCGTAAATCAAGTCCGGGGTGGCCCGCGCCAGAATCAGATCTTTGCGTCCCTGACGGATGATTTCATGGCCGGCGGCAAAGGGAATCAGATGGGTGAAACCGGCGGCATACAGGCAATCGCCGTCATGGACATTTTCTGCAATGGCTTCTTTCAGGCTACATAATTTGGACATGAGGGATGCTTTCATTCTTGCCGGTTTGGGGAAGACTGCTCGCCGTTTTGATCGCGGTCGCGATTTTGGCGGTGGCGGTTGCCTTGCGATTCTTCAATTTGTCTGGATTGCTTTTCCGCTTTGGCGCGCCCTTTGAAAATCCGAAAACGGTTGGTCTGGGCAGGTCGAGGCGGATCGCGCCACCACAAATAGAAACCAAGCACCACGCAGCTCAATCCGCCAAACAGCAGTGCAGGAACGGGACTGTGGGCAAGGTCGGATAGGATGAAAACCATCACACCGCCCGCGCCGATCCAAACAAAAAAAGTCCCCAATCGGTTAATAATCGACATAAAAAACCATTCAAGTAAAGGCCGGGCATACTGGATGCCCGGCCCCGAAAGGAAAAACCTATCCGCGGCGGACGCGATTGCGGATTTGTTCGTGCATGTAGAGCTGCAGGTAATGTACGCCGCCCGAATTCTTGCCGCTCGATCCGGAACCTTTCCAGCCGCCAAAGGGTTGGAAGCCGGGCCATGCACCGGTAGTGGCGCCTTGTGGACGGTTGGCGTAAGTGACGCCTGCCTGGATGCCGTCGTAGAACCACTCGACTTCTTCCTCCGAGCCATACACGCCGGCAGTAAGGCCGTAAGAAACGCTGTTGGCGATCTTCATGGCCTCATCCAGGTCGGTAAACTTGCCCACGGTGGTAATGGGCACGAACATTTCCTGCTGCCACAGGTGGTGGGCAAAGGGCAACTCGGCCAGGGTGGGGGCGCAGAAGTAGCCTTTGCCATAAGCGCCATCGGTCAGGATCTTGCCGCCGGTCAGAATGGTGCCGCTTTGATGCAGTTCCTCGCTGAATTCCTGGTAGTCGCGGTAGGAGCCCTTATTGACGACCGGGCCGAGGTATACGCTGCGCTCAGTCGGGTCGCCGATGACAAATTTGTTGGTCAATTCCACCAGACGGCTGACCAACTGGTCATAAACGGGAGCCTCGATGAGCACGCGCGAACAGGCAGAGCATTTTTGCCCCTGCAGCCCGAACGCCGACCGTACGATGCCGACGGCGGCGTCTTCCAGGTTGGCATTCCTGGTAACAATGGCTGGATTTTTGCCGCCCAGTTCCAGAATGGTGGGGCGCACCCAGCGTCCACCACCAAAATCATGATGGATCTTCATGCCGACATCAAACGATCCGGTGAAGGTGATGCCGTCGACCTCGGGATCATCGATGAGCGCCTGTCCCAGGGTGGAGCCGGGGCCGGTGACATAGTTATAAACGCCATCCGGGATGCCGGCATCGCGCAGGCATTCGGCGATCAGGCGGGCAGTCCAGGGGGTATCGGTGGCGGGTTTCATCACCACCGTGTTGCCTGCCACCAATGCGGCGGAAGTAGGTCCGCCAGTGAGCGCAGCCGGGAAGTTGAACGGACTGATCACCAGCCAAACGCCGTAAGGGCGCAGAATGGAATAATTGGTTGATTCAAAGCCAACCAGCGGATCCTTGCCCAATTCGACCACGAAGCCGTTGTTGGCTTCCATGCGGTCGCAGGCATAGCGCAAGAGGGCCACGGTTTCAGCCACATCGCCAAGGGCTTCCATGCGGTTTTTGCCGACTTCACTGGACATGACCACGCCCATCTCGAAAAGGCGGTCGTTCATGATGTCGGCTGCCTTGCGCACCAGGGCAATGCGGTCCTGCCATTTCATATGGCTCCACCCTGGGAAAGCCTTGCGGGCCGCAACCATGGCAGCCCTGGCGTGTTCAGCGGTGCCCTTTTGAAAAAGGCCGATGACTTCATCCGTGTTGGCAGGATTGCGATTCTCGAATTTATCGGCGGCGAAGATTTCCTTGCCGTCGATGATCATTCCGTATTCCTTGCCCAGATTGCGCTTGAAACGTGCCAGAGCTTCATCGTAACGCGTGTGCAACTCCTCGGGCGGGTTGAACATGGTGGCGTACGTGAGCTTGAAAGAACTCTCGGCAGCCATACTCAATTAACCTCCAGTTTTGAATTGTGAAGAATATACGGGTCGTCCTTTGATCAGGTAGGGTTAAGTATAGCTTAGGGTTAGGTTCAAGTCAAAGCACTCTCCCTGCCTGTTCATCAATGAGTGAGCGTTCACGTGTAAAATAGGGAAGGATCTTATTCCGGCAAATGAGAATTTTTCCGTTCAAAGGATTTCCTAGATGAAAAAAGCCATCCTGACTGTCATTACCGGTTTTCTCTTGCTCCTGGCTGGGTGTTCTTCCGGCGCAACACCCCAGATTGACCAAAACCAATTGGGCACAATCGTCGCCGCAACGGTGGATGCCGCCCAGGCAGCGACGCCGAAGTCAGCGGTAACCCCAACGCCAGCCGCTTCAGCCACATCGAAACCCGTGACTACTGCCACCACTCAACCTACCACGGCAGCTCCGGCGGATGCGGGGATGGATTTGCAGATTGCTTTTACAGATGGTCAGGGAAACCTGTGGTATTGGAAAAGTGGAAAGGATCCGCTGCAGTTGACCCACAGCAGCGATGTTTACGACTTTGCCCTTTCACCAGACGGGAGCCAGGTATTCTTTTCCCGGGCCGTTGATTTTATCGCAAACAGCCTGTGGTTGATCAATACCGATGGAAGCGGTGAAAAAGAAGTGATGAGCCCGGCCGATTTCGAGGCTATGGAACGTCCAGCCCAGTCGGTTGGAACGGTGCCTACCCAGCTTGGCTGGGTTCCCGGTAAACCCACGGCGGTTTTTTCAACTGTTCACTATTTCAACGGCCCTGGTTTTATCGCGGGAGATGATTTGCGTCTTGTTGACAGCGCAACCGGTCGGGTCAGCACCTTGTTGGAACCTGGCAAGGGAGGGGGGATGTATTATTATTCTCCCGATGGCGGCCAGATTGCCCTGGTCACGCCGAACCAGATCGATCTGGTCAATAGCGATGGCAGCAACCGGCGCGCGGCGGTACTAAAATACGAAAACGTATTAATGTACACTGAATCACCCTTTTACGCCCAGCCGGTCTGGGCGGCGGACGGCATAAAGCTGCGGGTGATCGTTTTGGCGCCAGACCGCCTGGGCAAGCCCGAAGACCCGAGCAGCGTGTGGGAAATACCTGCCTCAGGGGGCAAAGCGGTCAAGCTGCTGGATTTTCACCTCAACGGATTGGGACCTGGCGCGTCCATTTCGCCGGATTTGCAACGCCTGGCATATTTTCAAAATGTCAACACTGGCGGACAACAGGACCTGCACATCGCCACCCTGGACGGAAGCAAGGATGAAATCTACGCAACCGGCGCACTGAACTGGGTGACGTGGACAGACGATTCGCAAAGCTTTGTCTGGACACAATATGGCCAGGTGGGGTCGGGACGTCAAACCTTTCTAGGCCGTTTAGGCCAGGATCCCATCCAGTTGGGAGTTCCGCAGTCGCCTTATGACCTTGCCTGGGTGGAAGGCGACCGTTTTCTCTTTCTTGACAACAATGGCGGTACGCCGCCTGCCTGGTCGCTTTATCTGGGCACTGTTGGCGGCGCAAACCAGCTGGTGGCCGAGTTGCCGGCTGGAAATGGCTTTCCGAAGTTCGAGTTTGTAAAGTAAAGAAAAGTGAACGGTTAAGCGTTCACTGAGAAGCAAGATCAGTAAAAAAACGAAATCAAATAGTCTGGGAACTGGAAAACACCGGTTAAATCCAGTTGTTAATGCGCCTTTTGATTTATCAAATCGATCAGGCTAAACAGTCAGCCCGGAGAGTGTTTCGGCCAGTGTAATGAAATCATCGGCGTGGAGGATCTTCCCCGAACCCAGTGGCCATTCGCCGCGCAGCATCTCCACCCAGCGCCGCGGAATGCCGCTCAGACCGTAGGCCGCGCCCGCCATGGCGCCCAGAACGGCTGCCGAGGTATCAGCATCGGCACCCAGGTTGGCCACCTGGATGACGGCATCCTCATAATTGGATGTTGTGAGCAATCCCCACACCGCGCTTTCCAGGGTGTGGCGCACCCAGCCGGAATTGCGTAAATCCTCGCGCTGGCGGTGGGGGGCTTCTTCGATAAATGCAGCCAGACCGGGCGGCAATGAAACGTGCTGACGCGCACGTGCAACCGCATCGGCGGGCCGCGCACCGTGAAGCAGCGCCAGGATGATGGAACTTTCGAAAGCACAGGCTGCGTTGCATTCAGCATGCGGGTGGGTGACGCGGCTTTGCAGTACGCTGTCAGTCAAACATTCCACCGGCGATTTCCAATGTGCCAGCGCCACAGGCCAGTTGCGCATCAATGAACCGTTGCCTGCCGATTCGGGCTGGCGCTGCTGCACTTCTTCGGCTGCCTGATTCCAGGATGCGCCGGCAGCAATGCGGCTGAGCACATTGGAGGTGTAAATGCCCACATCCGGCGGACCGAGGCGAAACCAGTCGACGAAACGCCTTGCCAGATCTTCTGGATTGAGCGGCTTATGCGCCAGCAAGCTTTCTGCCACGGTTATAGCCATCTCGGTGTCATCAGTGAAACTTCCGGCCGGCAGCCGGCCAGGAAGCAGGTCGCGAACCAACTGATCGCTTGGGGTGGCGCGGCTGAATTCCAGCGGCATGCCCAGCGCATCGCCAATGGCGGCGCCCACGGCGACGCCGCGGATCCGGTCTTGCAAGGTGGTAGTGGAAGGAGCGGTCATATTAAGAGAGGATTGGCTGAACAGGAACAGGAGGGACGACCCTGCAACGGCTGGTTGCCTTGATTAAGGTAAAGCTTTTCGAATGGGAGGATCAGCCTAGAAGGGATTGGTAGAATTCTACCACCTGAGGCCGTACCTTGCGAAGATCGGCCCTTTCGGAAATAATTTGCTGGTTGGCTTCGGCAGCTGAGGCACGCAGGGCTGCGTTCCCGATGGCTGAGAGAATGGCGTCGGCTATAGACTGAGGCTGCGATGAATCCACCAGCAGGCCGTTGACGCCAGGCGTAATCCATTCACGCATCGACTCGATGTCGCCGGCGATGGGTAGGCAGCCGCAAGCCATGGCTTCGAGCAGGGAATTGGGTGTTCCATCATGGATGCTGGGAGAAACATAGGCATCCGCCCGCAGGAAGAGCTCCCAGAGCTGCTCCTGCGGAAGCGTGGGCAGCAGGCGTACCTGGCTGCCGATCCCGAAACGGTTGATCCAACCCAGGGCTTCAGCCTGTCCTTCCATGCCGGGGCACACAAAACGCGCTTCCGGTTGGCGTGCCAGCACCAACGGGATGGATTCGAAAAAAATATCGTTGCGCAAGGAACCTGGCCGAAAACCGCGTGGGTTAACCACCAGTGGAATGCCGGCTGGAACGGATTCACCGGAAGGGTGTGAACGGTTGCGCAGCATATCGATTTCAGCCAGATCGATGCCGCCGCTGCCGGGTACGAGCAGGCTGGGCTTTTGCGGATCGAAGCCCCAGTGGACCGCCAGCCGCAGATCGCGGGCTGCGTCGGCAGCCAACGCGTTGATACGCTGCAATGCTCGGCGGGTGGCAGCCGCCATGAGTGGCGAACCCTGGGCGTGCAGCGTCAGATCGTTTCCCCAGATGGAAAGGGCCAGTGGAACTCCAGGCGGCGTGGCGGCAGCCAGCATGCCTTCAAATGGGATGCGCAAGGCATGCACCAGGTCGGGTTGGGCAGCCGCCACCAGCGCCCGGAAAGGGTTCCTCGAGGCTTTTAAACTGAGCGGGCCCAACCAATAGCGGGCAGATAGGAAAAGCGGTCGAAAGTGGGAAATGAGACTTCGGTGGGACGATGCCTGCGGCCGGGTATTGGCAGATTGGCTGCCTGCCAGACCGGCAAACGCAACGGGGAGGATGTGAAGCGATTCGATTCCGTCCAATGGCGCGCAGGCGAAAGTTGAGCACAGCGTAACGCGCTCGCCGGCCGCCAGCAGGCTGCTTATCCAGCGGCGGGTGATCGGGCTGCGACCATCTGCGACGAGAAAGATGTGCATTGTGATTTACAGCTCCATGACGGCCCGAACCGCCCGTTCAAATTCGCTTACCATGCGCTCCAGGTTGATATCCTCAGAGACTATGCGGAAGGATTCAAGCCCCATGCGGCGAAGCTGGGGAGCATCGCGCAGCGCCTGGTCCAGTTTGGCAGTCAGGTCATCCAAACTGCCTGGAACAAGCTGCCAGCCGTTGGCAGGACTGACGAGGTCGGCCTGGGTGCCGTCGGCTTCAGCAGCCATGACGGGCAAGGCATGGGTCATGGCTTGTTGCAGCGCCAGACCGCCGGTTCCCGGCAGGACGAATAAATCGGCGGCGTCGAAAAGCGGATCCAGGGTATTACCGTGACGGGCACCATAGAATTGCGCCTTTGGATAAATCTGGCGGGCTACCCTTTCCAGACTAACGCGTTCAGGCCCGTCGCCGACGATCCATAACGCCGGTTGGAGCCCGTCGGGCAGAGCAGCACAAGCGCGCAGCAGCAGGTCGATGCGCTTGCGTGCCTGCAGCCGGCCGACAAACAACACGACGGGTCGTTCCTGGGCGAAGGCGGGCGGGCGGACGGGCGGTGAATTTACCGGGCGCGGCGCCGCGGCGTTGGGTGCAACAAAAATCCGTCCATCCGAAAAACCCGCGGCGCTGTATTCAACGGCGCCTTTCTTGCTGTAGGTAAGCAGCGCATCAAACTGGCTCAGGAACCTGCGGCGAAAAAAGGCGCGTGGTCCATGGTGGCTGCCTGGCGCACCCAATCCCCAACCGATGACTTTGCGCCCGCGGCTGTGCATCCATTTGACAACTGCCGCTGTGCGCAGGTAGCGCGGATTGGCTTCAACGATCAGCACCTGCGGCTGCCAGTTTTCCAGCCAGTCCAATAAACCGCGCTGCCAGCACAGCGAAAGGGGTAAATGGATATTTTCTGCCGGGAACAAACGGGCAAATTGCAGTTCCGTGCCGGGTTCAATCATTTCCGATGGGCGAGGCTGTCCTGCAAAAACGCCCAGGCCTTGCGGGCAGGCTTGTGCCAGCGCATCAAAAAGCGGTACGCGGTAAGCAGGCAGCACGCGCTGCACCAGGCCCAGGCGAACTGGAATGCTCATGGGGCTACGACCTTGACGGTGGAACCTTGCGGCGTCTTTTCCACCTCAACCCGAGCGGGGAAGGCGTCTTTCAGTTCCTCCAGGTGGGTGATGACGAGAATCTTTTCAAAATCGGGCCGGACCAGATTGATGGCCTCAATCAGGCGTTGGCGGCCGTCGGCATCCTGGCTGCCGAAACCTTCATCGATCACCAGGGTTTGAAGGCGCGCGCCAGCCCGTTGCGCCAAAACGCGTGAAAGCGCCAGGCGGAGGGCGAAATTAACCCGGAATGCCTCGCCGCCGGAGAACAATTCATAATCGCGGGTGCCGGCTGCATCGCTGATGAGAATATCAAGGGTTTCGCGCTTGTCGTCGCGATTCTTGTCTTTGTAATCGCGTTGCGTGGCAAAACGTACCGACATGGCGCCCGAGCTCAGGCGGTCAAGAATCTCATTGGCATGGGTTTCAATTTCGGGCAGCGCCTGTTCGATCAAGAGCGCCGGAACGCCGTCCTTGCCAAAGGCGCGTTCCAGCATTTTCAATTGGGCAATCTGGCGGGTGGTGGTTTCACGCTGCGCTGAGAGTACTTTTTGGCGGGCGCGCACTGCTTTGAGCACTTCCACCTGCTGGTGAGCGCCGCCCACCTGCAAACGCAGTTGGTTTTCGCGCTGCTGCAAGTCGCGCAGTTGGTCTTCAACACTGTTCAGGTCGGGCAGGGCAGCGGCATCGCTGCTGTAGCGTTGCAGTGCGTCGGCATACTGCGCTTCAAAGGTGGATGCTTCTTTTTCATCGGCTTTCAGTTGTTTGGTAAGCGAGGCGATTTCGCGCTCCAGGGGCGCCAGCGCGGCCCGGGCGGCTTCCAGTGTAAACAGACGGTCCTGGCTGGCGCGGGCAGCCAGTTCATCGCGCCGCAATGCATCATGCGCGGCGGCATCGTACCCCAGATCGCGCAGCGCGGCATCGACGCGGCTCAGTTCAAGTCGGGCTTCATGCGCATAGTCGTCAGTGTTGATCAAGCGGTTCAGCTCGGACAAACGCAACGCACCGCCAGCCTGCCAATCTGCTACCCGTTTTGTATTTTGATCATGATGGGAAAGAAGTGCAGCGTGGCGGGCTTGCTGCTGCCGTAAGTCGGCTTCCACCTGCCGCAGGTCATTTACCTCAGCCGTAAGTTGGGCTAGAAGGGCGTTGTTGGTGGCAACCAGTTGTTGATTCTGGCGAAAACGGTCGCCCATTTCCGTGCCCTTTTGACGCAAATCAGCAATATGGGCTTGGCGGTCTTCAGGGCTGAGCGGTTGGCCGCACAAAGGGCAGGTGGCGCCAGTGGATTGCTCCAGTTTTTCAATGCGCTCGCTTAATAAGTTCATTTCGTCCCGCAAGCGTTTATTTTCAGCCTGAGCATCAGCCTGCTCTTGCACGCGCTGTTGTTTTTGTTCTTCCATTTCAGCACGTTTATTGAGCCGGGCAGTGAAACGATTTAATTCACTTTCACTGGTATTGAGTTTCACCTTCAGCTCTTGCAGTTCCTGTTGAAGGTCAGAGACCTGGCGGCTCTGTCCTTGTAACCCGGCAAGTTCCTGCTCCAGCCGGGCGCGTTCAGTCTGTATGGCGGTCACCGGCGCGGCGCGCTGTTGCTGATACTGGTTGAAGTTGGCGGCAAGTGCATCGCGACGTTCCACCTCTGCGCGCAGGTCCTGCCAGCGCTTGAAATCAGCCTCAATCTCGGCAGCAACTGAAACCTGTGCCTGGTTGTCTGCCAATTCCCCGCGCCGCTCGGCCAGCAAGTCGTTGCGTTCCTGCCAGCGCTGACGGGCCGAAACTGCCTGGGTGCGCATAAGGTCGACCATCGATTTTTGTTGTGCCAGGGCGACCGCACGGCTGCGCTCCGATTCCAGCAGACTCTCCTGCACCTTGCGCAGATCGCCTGCCTGGGCCAGCGCTTCCTCCAGCTGGCGCAGGTTGCTGCGCCGCTGCGTTTCTTCGCCCAGTTCGGCGTTGATTTCTTCCAATTGAGCATCCACGGCGGTCAGTTCATTTTCCTGGCGCTTGCGCCGTTCTGCAGCGGCATCGCGATAAGTCTCCCACACTTCCAGCCCCAACACGTTGGTGAGAATGCGCTTGCGGTCGCCGGGACGCTGCTGGGCGAACTGGTCAGCACGGCCCTGCAGAAAGAAGGAGGCGTTGGTAAAGGTTTCATAATCCATGCGCAGGGTCTGGACGATGCGTTCTTCGGTTTCCCGCACCGAGTGTTCCGTCATGGCACGCCATTTGCCGTCCGGTTCCTTTACGGTAAATTCGAGGAGGGTAGGTTTGTTGGCGGTTTTTCCACGTTGGATGCGGTAGCGGTGCCCTTCATAATCAAAAATAAAGATGACTTCAGCCGAACTGCCAACGCTGCTGTTGATGATGGCATCATCGCGGCGGCGCGCCTGGCCAAAAAGTGCCCAGGTCATCGCATCCAGCAGTGAAGATTTGCCCGCACCGTTTGCGCCGGAAATGCAAGCCAGATCGAACTGGGTGAAATCGATGGTGACGGGTTGTTTGTAGGAGAGAAAACCGGAAAGCTGCAGCGATACTGGAATCATATTAGATGCTTTCGGAATGAACCGGACTGACCAGCACTTTATCAACGCGTCGGCCATCCATATCCATCACTTCGAAGCGGTAATTTTCCCAATCGAAATGCTGGCCTGCGGATGGAATGGAGCCGATTTGGCTCATGACAAACCCGCCCAGGGTCTGAAAACCGACGCGGTCTTCTTCCGGCATGTCCGGGAGGTCAAGCAAATCCTTTAATTCGTCGACAGCCAGCAGCCCGTCCAACAGCCAGGAGCCGTCTTCCCGCTGCACCACTTGCGGTTCATCAGTCTCGCCTTCGGTGGGGATATCGCCGACAATGGCAGTGAGAATATCGTAAAGCGTGACCATGCCGAGCAGGCCGCCGTATTCGTCAATCACCAGGGCAGCATGCACGCCGGAACTCTTAATCATCTCCAGTACCTTGAGGGCTGGCATGCTGTCAGGGACGAAGATCGGCGGTACCATCAATTCTTCGATGTTAGCCTGGCCTTTGCTGGTATGGTAAATCAATAAATCGCGCGCCTGCAGGATGCCGACCACATTATCCAGGCCGCCGGATGCCACTGGGAAACGCGTGTGGCGGCTCTCCAACACCTGGCGCAATAGATCCTCGTAGGGTTCGTCCAAGTCCAGCCATTCGATCTCGGTTCGCGGGGTCATGATGGCATCGATGTAGCGTTCGCCTAAACGGAACACGCTTTCAACCATGTCCTGCTCGGCGGCTTCAAACACGCCCACCTGTGTGCCCTGTTCCATTAAGACTTTGATCTCTTCTTCTGTGACAGGCGGTTCATCGGAGGGTTTAATCCCCAGCAGCCGCAATCCGGCATCCGTTGAAGCGCTTAACAACGACACCAGCGGCGCAGCGAGGCGCGAAAGCGACCGCATCGGCCGGGCAATTGAAAGGGCGATCTTTTCTGGATTGTTCATCGCCAGGCGTTTGGGAATGAGTTCGCCGATGACCAGGGTGAAATAGGTCGTCAGGATGACGACCAATGCCAGGGCTACCCCGCCGGCATAGGGCGCCAGCCAGGAGATCTTAACCAATAGCGTTGACAGCCGTTCAGCAAGCGTGGCGCCGCCCAAAGCACCGGTCAGTACGCCAATGAGTGTGATGCCAATTTGAATGGTGGACAACAGCCGGTTGGGGTTCTCCGCCAATTCCAGGGCTTCTTTTGCGGCCAGGTCGCCTTCGTCGGCGCGCTGCTGCAGGCGGACTTTGCGGGCTGAGACCAGGGCAATTTCGGTCATGGCGAAAACGCCGTTGGCAATCAGCAGTAGAAAAATAATTAGGATTTCAATCAGGGCCATAGCGAAATTCTCAATCGGTGGATGCTTGCACGGCGGCTGCCAGCATTTCAGCGGCTAATTTTTGCAGTTCTTCGGCCTCTTCTGGTTGGCTGTGAAGGCTTTTCCAATACAAATCAAGCAATTCAAGCGGCGATAGGCTGCTGATGGTTTGGTCGCCGGCCAGCCGGACGCGGTTTTCCATCTGCGGCCGGCGCAGAAAGTGAAATTCGAACGCTGTTTCAGCCCGGCGGCGCAGTTCGGTTTCGTCAATCAAGGCCTCATATTCGCGCGGGTAAACAACCGTCAATCGCACGACTGCATCCTGCAATTCATCCGGGTTGTCCAGAGCCGCCAGGCAAGCGGGCATCAGTTCTTCGGCAGTATCCACCTTTACGCTGCGGTCGATGAATCGGCGACCGGTTAGTTTGCGCCACTCGACGCGAGTATCTTCGCCATTCTGAACGTGGGCAATGACGAACTTTTTTTCATCGGCCGCTTCGCCAAAATCGACGCGCTCGATGGAGCCCGGATAAACCACTGGCGGCTGGCCGCCCTCGTTCAGGTTTTGCGCTTTGTGGATATGGCCGAGCGCCACATAGGAAAACCGGGGGTTGCGCACCAGCGAACCCGAGAGCACCAAATCGCCGCCCAACATGACGCTGCGTTCGCCGCCGTAGAGCGCCCCTTGCACCGAAGCGTGCGCGGCTAGAATCAAGGGCAGGTCGGTTCGTGCTGTTTCAACCATTGCGTCCATCACCCGGATGATTTGGTCTTCCATTTTTACGAAGACGTCGCTGGACTGCTCACCGGTGATCTCCTGGGCGGTTATGAAAGCCGATCGGTTGATCCACGGCAGTGTGATGATTTGCAGCGGCAAACCGAAAAGCTCATCCGGACCGAGCAGTTCCGGCCTGCGTGAAACGCGCACGAAGGGTACCTGCAGTGTTTCAAATTCCTGTAAAGCATGCGCGCGGCCGTAGGCTGGCGAGAGGTCGTGGTTTCCAACCAGCAACAAAGTGGGCAATTTGGCTTCTGACAACCGCATGATGCGTTTGCCGAACTCGCGTTGAAAGGTCGGCACGGGCGTTCGGTCGCGGTAGGCATCGCCGGCGAAGATCACCAGGTCGGCGTTCTCCTGGATGGCTGTATCCACGATCGTATCAAGCGATTTGAGAAAATCCAGCACGCGGATGGGCAGACCGCTGGCGGGATCGCGCTTTCCCTGGCTGACCATATCAATGTGGGCATCGGCGAAGTGAACGATTTTCAATGCAAAACCCCCGTTAAGGTTGAATTCCCAGCTGCTGTGCCAGGGCGGTACAGGGCGCAAAACCCTCGTGATATTTCAAACAGGTCTGCACGTCTTCAACCGCCCCGCCTGTTTCGCCAACGGCAACCCGCGCCATGGCGCGCCAGTAAAAACTCTCCTCCAAGGCGGGTTCATCGTCTTTGACCACCGCAATGGAATTATTGGTGGCGAGTTGGATCACGTCGTTGTACCGGCCGGTGTAGTAATAGGCGAAATATGGCCCGGTCTCGTACCACAGGATGCGGTAAGGCCGCAGGGTCAGGTCATCCGGCAGCAGGTTATAAGCAGACAGTGCGCTGTCATAAGCCTTGGCTGCGCCGTTGAAATCCTGCAGTTTCACCAGGTTGGTGCCGTAGTTATACCAGGCAAAAAACTGATCCACTCCTTGGGTTTGATAGATCTGAGCGGAAGCTTTTTCCAGTGCAGCGCGAATGTTGGCGGTCTCGTCTGCATCCGTGCCCAGCAGCGTCATGACATCATTTTCCTTTTCTGGCGGGTAGACCAATATGTACGAATAATTGAATGAAAGCCACTCCTCTTCGAGCAAATCGTAAGAAACCTCGTTGTTTTCTTTGATGTACGAATCCTGAACGATGAACACCTTTTTTGAATCGTCATAGCCGGTGATCACATTGTAGTGACCCATCCAACTGATGCGTCCATTCAGGTCGCGGGTACGGAAGCCTTTTTCAATCAACATCGGATATCCGGCGGCCAGAAAGCGCTTGAGCAGTTCCTGACTTCCGCCCACCCGTTCAAGCGCTTTGAAATTGGTACTGGTATTCACATAGTCCACCAATTCATACGGCATGACATTTTTATCTTTTGCGAAAGGTTTGAGAGCCGGGCCAAGGTCTGTCACCTTGCCCTGCCAGCCCCAGTAACTCAAGGCCATATACAGGTTGGCGGGCGCGCAATAGTTGAAATAGCCGTGTTGGGTTTGATACTTAACCCCGGTCAACCGTACCGAAGGAGGCAGTGGCGTGGCAGTCAAAGTTGGCGTGGGCGGAAGGGTGGTGGCATGCGGCGGGGTGGCAGTTGCTGGCGTCGTCGCACTCGGTTGAATGGTCGGCAGCTCGGGCGTGTAGGCGGACGAGGTGGATGATAAGGAAAAATCAACCTTTTCAGGCGGATTTAGGATAAAACGCAGCCAGGTCAGCGCGTTGTCAACCCGCCAGCTGACACGTTCCCGTACCGGCGGTAAACTCATCGCCAAGCCTCCCAGCAACACCAGGATCGCCAAGGCGGATAAAACTTTCTTAAGGACCGAATTCATGAGTGGATTATAACATTTTCTCCCAGACCTCCTTGAAGGCGCGAATGGTTGAAAACCGAGTATAATTGGCCTTCCCTGGCAACCAAACAACAGCCAGGGAAGAGAAAAATACAGGTCGTGAGGGCAATTTGGTAAAAATAGTTGGCAGCCGCGAGGCAGAGCATGAGGGCGAACAAACCATCTGGGTGGCGGTTTTATTGCATGGCGATGCCGACGGCATCAATGCCGGAGAACTCGTTTCGGCTTTTGCCGATAATGAAGAACAGGCACGCAGCCAGATGCGTAAATTCTTTCAGGACGATGAAGAAACCGGCGATTTTACCCTGTTGGCAGCCATTAAACCCATGGATGAAATCATCCAATTTGCCGTTGTTGGCGATCAAAGCGCCGTCTGGTTGCCGCTGGAGAAGCGTAACCGGATTCATTAGCGCTATGGTATAATCCCAAACGAATCGTGTTTTATGTTCAATGTTTTAACATAAGAATCCTGACAGGCTTCGGCTGCCGGGCATTTATCTCTTCTAATTGAAAGTGAAGAATCATTTATGGAACAACACATGCGGGATCTCCCCAATCAGTTCAGCTTGCCGCGCCGCATCAGCCGTCTGGGCCAGCTGGCTTACAACCTGTGGTGGGTATGGAATCCTGAAGCTCAAATGCTTTTTGCACAAATTAATAAACCGTTATGGGATTCTTTAAACCACAACCCGGTGGCATTTTTAACCAAAGTTGAACGTTCGCTGTTGAACGCGGTTACAAACGACCGATATTACCTTGAATTTTACGACCGCGTGATTAAGAATTTTGATAATTATATCAATGCGACAGATACCTGGTATGCCACAACCTATCCAAAGGTGAAGGACAAACAGGTCGCGTATTTCTCATTCGAATTCGGCTTGCACGAATCGCTGCCGGTATACGCGGGCGGCCTGGGCGTGCTGGCTGGCGACCACCTGAAAGAATCCAGCGACCTGGGCATTCCGTTGGTGGCCATTGGTTTCATTTATAACCAGGGCTATTTTGCCCAGCACATCACTGAAGACGGCTGGCAGGAAACGCGCAATCAGTTTCTGGATTTTGATCAAATGCCGGTCGTGCCCGTTTTGGATAAGGATGACAAGCCGCTGATGATCTCGGTTGAACTGCCTGGCCGCAGCGTTTACGCGCGCATTTGGGAAGTTCGCGTGGGCCGGGTCATGCTTTACCTGTTGGACACCAACCTGGATGAAAACAACAACGGCGACCGCCAGCTGACCGCGCGCCTGTACAGCAATGATCTGGAAGTGCGTATTTCGCAGGAGATTCTACTGGGCATGGGCGGCGTGCGGGCTTTGCGGTTGTTGGGCTATCACCCGAATGTCTGGCATATGAATGAAGGCCACTCAGCCTTTCTGGCAGTTGAACGCGCCCTGGAATTGGTGCGCAAAGGCCAGACCTTCGACCAGGCTGCCGCAGTCATCAGCAAGTCGAATGTTTTCACCACCCACACGCCTGTTCCTGCTGGCAACGATCAGTTCCCGATCTGGCTGATTGACAAATACTTCGCGCAGGTATGGCCCGAGCTCAACCTGACCCGCGACCAGTTTGTGGAACTGGGACACCAGGTCCAGCCGTGGGGCGAATCCTTCTGCATGCCGGTGCTGGCGCTCAAACTTTCTGATTACCGCAATGCGGTTTCCGAATTGCACGGGCAGGTTTCACGGCGCATGTGGAACTGGATATGGCCGAAGAAACGCGTGGAAGAAGTTTCCATCACTCACATTACCAACGGGGTTCACACGGGTACCTTCCTGGCACGCCGGTTGCGGCTTCTCTTCGACCGCTATCTGGGCGCCGATTGGATGAAACACATCGACGACCCCGAAATGTGGGCGCAGGTTGAAAACATCCCCGATGGCGAACTCTGGCAGGTACGCCGCCACCTCAAACGCAAGCTGGTGGTGTTTGCCAACGAACGCACTCGCTCGCTCTGGCAGGGCGGCAGCATAACCCCTGCCCAGGTGGTTGCGGGGGGGCTCTTCCTGGAACCTTATTCGTTAACCATTGGATTTGCCCGCCGGTTTGCCACCTACAAACGCGCCAACCTGATCTTCCGCGACTATGATCGCCTGCTTCGCATCATTACCAATTACGAACACCCGGTGCAAATTGTCTTTGCCGGCAAAGCCCATCCGGCCGATGAACCCGGAAAACTGATCATTCAACAGGTCTACCGGGCGGTAAAAGATTCAAAATCTGGCGGCCGCCTGGTCTTCCTGGAAGATTACGATATGAACGTGGCCCGGTTCCTGGTGCAGGGCGTGGATGTTTGGATGAATACGCCGCGCCGGCCAAACGAGGCTTCCGGTACTTCCGGCATGAAGGCGGCGCTGAACGGCGTGCTCAACTTCTCGGTGCTGGACGGCTGGTGGCCCGAGGGTTATAACGGCAAGAACGGCTGGGCGATTGGCGATAATGAAGAATCGAACAACCCGCAACAACAGGATGATGCTGACGCCGAAAACCTCTACAATACCCTGGAGAATGAAATCATTCCCCTGTATTATGAAAACCGTACGGCTGATAACCTGCCAATCGAATGGATCGAGCGCATAAAGGAATCAATCCGTACCCTGGCGCCGATGTTCAGCACCCGCCGCATGGTAAAGGAATATATGACCGGAATGTACGCGTCTGCTATGCAGGCCGACGGTAAAATAGCCAGCCAGAAGGAGTAGGCAGGCATGGAAGCGATTTTTACAGTAGAGTCCCTGCTGGGGGCATTGTTGATCTTTGTGCTGCGCATCGG
>CAZHYQ010000016.1:0-47737 GCA_964536805.1 uncultured Longilinea sp. | reverse complement strand
AGTAGCGGGGAGTGGATTCGAACCACTGACCTCCGGGTTATGAGCCCGACGAGCTACCTCTGCTCTACCCCGCATCAAGTCCCTTGATTATACCCGTTTTCTCGCGACCGTCAAGGTATGCTCTAAATCGCCATTTCCATCGGGTTAACACCAAACCTTGTTAAATAGAACTGGCTCACGCGAGGCGTCGTGTGAGCCAGTTCAGACCCAAAAGGAGGAGATAATCAATTTTTCTATAGCGCGTTTTTGTTTCGCGCAACGGCGTTATTTATACCAGCACGGACCGCAACGGTGTAGTGATCCTCCTCCTGTTATTGTCTGATAAATGTCTATTCCTCATATGTGACATTTTTCGATCAGCGATTCAGCCAGCGCGCCAACAGGTTCAACACCACCGTCAGCACCAGGCTGATCAGGATGGATGCCAAAATCGGGATGACGCAGCTGCCACCCGGAAAATCCAGCCGCAGGGTGCCGGGCAGGCTTTGGCCGCCAAGCAACCGTCCCAACAGCCAGATCACCCCGCCAGCCACAACCACAATCACCCCGATCACCACCAGCAGCTTGCCGAAATTCTCCATGTTCCCCTCGTCCACTGTTCGCATTTTTTTCCAGTCTATCACATCTTGACAGAGCCGGGTTCAGGCTTATAATCGTGTAACAATTACACAAAGTCTGTTTGTGATCACCAGGAGTGTTCATGAGCCTCTTCGACGGAAAACGCCTTAACAACGACACCTTCAAACTCGATATCGAACGCATGCGCCGCGGCTGGTATACCGACAAGTACTTCACCAACATCGCCACCATGCTGACCGTGCTGACCAAACAGGGCTACACCTACCAGGGCAAGGATCACCGCCTGCCGCCCGGCATCTCGCCCGACGGGATTGCCTGCGGCAATATCGAAGTGGAAATGCAGTGGTTCACCCGCCGGCCCAACACCACCATCGTGGTCGGCGTGGATAAAGCCATCACCATGCTGCAGCATTGCACTGGCTATTGGGAAGGCGACCAATTCATCAACACAGCCGATCATTTGCAGGTCTGGGCCGTGCAGGATGGCTGTACCGTTGCGTACGACGGCAATCCGCTGCATGTACGCCCGGTGTTGCGCGTGCGCGGGCGTTACCGCGATTTTGCCATCCTCGAAACACCCACCCTGGGTATCCTCACCCGCTCCAGCCGGGTGGCCACCAACGTTTACGAGACTTACATCGCCGCCAAGGGCAAACCAATGATGTTCTTCCCGGCGCGCTTCGATATCCACGAAGTGCAGGCTGCCGACGGCTATGCTTACCAGATCGCGGTGGAACGTTACAATCTGGATTACGCCTCCACCCTGGGGCCCTTTGTCTCCACCGACGCGCAGGGCGACTGGTGGGGCGGCTACGGCGGCGGGACGGTTTCGCATTCCGGCATCGCCAGCTTCCTGGGTGATTCGGCCGAAGCCATGCTGGCTTTCTCGCAGGTGCTGCCCACCAGCATCCCGCGTATTGCCCTGGTCGATTTCGCCAATGACACCGTCGGCACTTCGCTGCACCTGTGCCGGCTGATGTTCGAGCGCTACATTCAACACCTGGAAGCCGGCGACCGGCAAACTGCCGAACGTTACCGCCTGTACGGCGTTCGCCTCGATACCAGCGCCTCGCTGCGCGATGAATCGATCCTGCCGCTGGGCGACGCCGCCCTCGACCTGGGTGTCAACCCGCGCCTGGTGTTTACGCTGCGCAAAGCGCTGGACGCCGCCGCTGAAACCTGGGACGTGCCCGAAAAGTGGCGTGAGGAAGCGCGTGCCTTCTGCCGGGCGGTCAAGATCGTTGTTTCCGGCGGCTTCAATGCCGAGAAGATTGCCCGCTTTGAAAAGCTCAGTGTCCCGGTGGATATCTACGCGGTCGGCTCGTCGCTCTTCGACAACCACGGCGCCACTGTAACCGATTTCACCGCCGACGTGGTGCGCGTCAAAGTGGGCGGCAACTGGGTGGATCTGGCCAAGGTCGGCCGCCGCGCTGTGGATAACCCGGACCTCGAGCGCGTCTGGTAATCCATTTCCAAATTTTTTGCATAAAACACCCCGGTCAAGGATTGATCTTGACCGGGGTGTTTTTTCATCGTCTAAATCGTTAATCGCCGTTACGGATGCCGCAGGACGATCGCCACCCAGTCGGTCTGCTGCACGCGTTCGATGAATTCCAGTCCCATCTCCTTACCTTTTTCTTCCACGCCGGGGGCCTGTTCGGCCAAAATACCCGAAAGCACCAGCGTTCCGCCGGGCTCAACCAGTTCAGCCAACCCGGCATCAAAAAGGCGGATGATGACCGGCGCAAGGATGTTAGCCAGCACCACCGGTGCGCGCCGCAGGCTGAAATGTCCCTGGCGCAGTTCGCGCACCGAACCCACGCTGCACTCCAGCCGATCTTCAACGCCGTTGGCGGCGCCGTTTTCATAGGTAGCCTTGACCGAAGCATTATCGATATCCACACCCACCGCCCGGCTGGCGCCCAGCTTGAGCGCGGCGATGGAGAGGATGCCGGAGCCGCAGCCCACATCGATGACCGGCTTGCCGGTCAGGGTGTATTTTTCCACCATTTCCATGCACAACTGCGTGGTGGGGTGCGTGCCAGTGCCAAAGGCCATGCTGGGATCGATGCGCACCGGGATGCGCGCCGGATCGTAATCTTCCACCCAGGCTGGCAAAATAATCAACTTTTCACCGATCGGGATGGGATGGTAATGCTGTTTCCATGATTCCATCCAGTTTTCGTCGGCGATGCTGCGAAATTCGGGTTGGGGTAGCGGCTGGATTCGGCCAAGGTAATAGAGGGCTTCCTCCAACCGTTGCCGGGTTTCATCAATATGATCGTCAACGATCAGGTAGCCGTAGATTTTCATCGGGCCATACGGCGTGCCCTCATCTTCGGCATCGTTGTACTGCACCGCCTGTTCAACCACCACACCCTGCGAGACAAAACGGCCCAATACTTCCGAAACCGCTTCGGCCATTTCGCCGTCCACCGTCAAAGAGACCTCGAGCCAGTGTGCGTCAGGCACCTAGAACCTCCTTCAAGCGGTCAAAGAAACTTTTTTCCTTGGTATGCACTTCGCTGCCGAGCGACTGGGCCAGCTGCTCGAACAAGGCGCGCTGCTCCTGCGATAAATGGACCGGAACTTCAACATCCACCACCACCAGTTCGTCGCCGCGTGCCGAGCTGCGCACATGCGGCACGCCCTTGCCCTTCAGCGTAAAGATCTTACCGGGTTGGGTGCCGGCCGGGATGGATAATTTGGCCTTGCCTTCCAGCGTCGGCACTTCGATATCCGCGCCCAAGGCTGCCTGGGCAATGTTTATTCCAAGGTCCAACACAATGTCATTTTGCCTGCGCTTGAAAAAGGCATGCGGTTTGACCTGGATCTCAAGGTACAGGTTGCCGTTCGGTCCGCCGTTGGCGCCCGGCTGTCCTTCGCCTGCCAGGCGGATTTGCGTGCCCGTATCGACGCCAGCCGGAATCGGCACGGTCTTCTTGACGGTCTTGCGCTCCAGTCCGCGTCCGCGGCAGGTGTGGCAGGGCGTGCTGATCACTTCGCCGGAGCCGTTGCAGGTCGGGCAGGTGGTTACCTGCACCATTGAACCCAAAAAGGTCTGGCGCACCTGGCGAACCTCGCCCTTGCCGCCGCAGGTGGTGCAGCGCGCCCGGTTGGTGCCGGGTTCGGCGCCGCTGCCGTGGCAGGTGGAACATACTTCGTCACGGGTAATTTCCACGTCCTTTTCCACGCCAAAGACAGCCTCTTCGAAGGCCAGCGAGACGGAATAGGAAAGGTCAGTGCCGCGCCGGGGCGCATTGCGCCGCTGGCTGGAACCACCGCCAAAGCCGAAGAATTCCTGGAAGATATCCGAAAAATCAACCGTGCTAAAGTCAGGCGCGCCGCCCATGCCATCCAGGCCGGCCTGACCGTAGCGGTCATAAGCGGCGCGTTTGTCGTTATCCGACAGCACCACATACGCTTCATTGATCTCTTTAAAGCGTTCCTCGGCATCCGGCGCCTTGTTCACATCCGGGTGGTACTGGCGCGCCAGATTGCGGAACGCAGATTTGATCTCGTCCGCCGAAGCATTCCGGTTGATGCCCAAAACTTCGTAATAATCACGCGAAGCCATGCGTTCTAATTATCCAATCGTTATTTAATCGCCATCCCCTTCTCCCCGGTGGATACTCTCGCCGGGAAGAAGGGGTAAATTGCGTTTCATTTTACCAAAGGTTCAGGCTAAACGCTCTTGAACTCGCCATCGACCACGTCATCGCCCGATTTACCTGGTTCGCCGCCCTGCGGGCCGGCATCCGGACCTGCTTGCGGTCCAGCAGCGCCGGCTTCACCCGGTTGCTGGTACATGCCAGCACCGATCTTTTGAATCAACTGGCCCAGGTCTTCGGTCTCGCGTTTGATTGCCTCGGGATCCTCGCTGGCCATAATCCCCTTTACGGTAGTGACTTTTTCTTCGATCTGGGATTTTAAAGTCGGGTCCACCTTGTCGCCGTAATCGCGCAGCGCCTTTTCAGCGGCGTAGACCGAGTTATCGGCATAATTGCGCACTTCCACCAGTTCTTTATGCTTGCGGTCGTCCTCGGCGTGCACTTCGGCTTCCTTGCGCATTTTTTCAACTTCCGTCTCGGAAAGGCCGGAGGAGGCCGTGATGGTGATATGCTGGCTGCGTCCGGTGGCTTTATCGGAAGCGGTAACTTTGAGAATGCCGTTGGCATCCAGGTCGAAGGTCACTTCAATTTGCGGCATGCCGCGAGGCGCCGGGGGAATACCATCCAGCACAAACTTTCCCAGCGATTTATTATCCATGGCCATCGGGCGTTCGCCCTGCAGCACGTGAATTTCAACCGAGGTCTGCGAATCGGAGGCAGTAGAGAAGATCTGGCTCTTGCGGGTGGGGATGGTGGTGTTGCGTTCAATCAATGGTGTTGCCACACCACCCATGGTTTCCACCGAGAGGGTGAGCGGAGTCACGTCGAGCAGCAGGATATCTTTCACCTCGCCGCCCAGCACAGCAGCCTGAATTGCCGCGCCGACTGCCACCACCTCATCCGGGTTGACACCCTTGTGCGGATCGCGGCCAAACTCGCGCCGCACCGCATCCTGCACGGCCGGCATACGCGTCATGCCGCCCACCAACACCACTTCGTTGATATCGGTGGTGCGCAGGCCGGCGTCTGAAAGCGCGCGGCGGACCGGATCAAGCGAACGCTGCACCAGGTCGGCAGTGATCTGCTCGAGCTTGGCGCGCGTCACGGTCTTGACGAGATGCTTGGGGCCGGTCGCGTCAGCGGTGATATACGGCAGGTTGATTTCAGTCTGCAGAGTCGAAGAAAGTTCGATCTTGGCCTTTTCGGCGGCTTCGCGCAGGCGCTGCAGCGACTGGCGGTCGTTGCGCAGGTCGATGCTGGTTTCCTTTTTGAACTCGTCGATCAAATAGTCCATCAGGCGGATATCAAAATCGTCGCCGCCCAGGAAGGTGTCGCCGCTAGTGGATTTCACCTGGAAGACGCCGTCGCCAACGTCCAGGATGGAAATATCGAACGTGCCACCGCCCAGGTCATACACGGCAATGACTTCATTTTTCTTCTTGTCGAGGCCGTATGCCAGCGATGAAGCCGTCGGTTCGTTGATGATGCGCAGTACTTCCAACCCGGCAATCTTGCCGGCATCCTTGGTGGCATTGCGTTGTGCGTCATTGAAATAAGCCGGCACGGTGATGACAGCCTGGGTAACGGGCTCGCCCAGGTAGGCTTCGGCATCGGCTTTCAACTTGGCCAGCACCATGGCTGAGACTTCCGGGGGTGAATATTCCTTGCCGTCCAGCACGACGCGGATATCGCCGTTCGGCGCCTTGGTCACTTTATACGGCATGCGGCTGATGGTGCGCTGCACTTCAGGGTCGTCAAATTTGCGGCCCATGAAACGCTTGATCGAGAAGACCGTATTTTCCGAATTGGTGATGGCCTGGTTGCGCGCAGAGCGTCCGACCAGACGTTCGTGATTCTTGTTGACCGCCACTACCGAGGGTACCAGCCGTTCGCCTTCTGCAGAAGGGATGACAGTTGGTTCGCCGCCTACCATGACGGCTACGACGGAGTTAGTGGTTCCCAGATCGATTCCTACGATTTTTGACATTGTTTAATTCCTCCTAGCGGGCAACTCTCACCTGGGCCGGGCGCAGGACGCGGTCGGCGATGGTGTAACCTTGACGAATGACTTCGATAATATCATCACACTCGTGATCCGGACTCTCTTCATACGTGATGGCTTCATGCCGGGTCGGATCAAATTTCTCATTCTCTGCCGGGATGCGCTGAACTCCCTCGGCCTCCAGGATGCTGATCAGTTTCCGGTAAACCAGCTCAATGCCATCCGCCCAGGCAGCGCTTTCGCCTTGGGTTGGGCGCACTTTCATGGCGCGCTCCAGATCATCCAGTACCACCAGGTATTTTTTCAGAATTTCACCGGAGATGTTCTCTTTTAGGGTTGACTGTTCGCGTTCGATGCGCTTGCGGTAATTCATAAAATCAGCGCGCTCGCGCAGCCAACCGTCCATATTTTCCTTTGCCTTTTGCTGCGCATCGTCCAACTCGGCACGCAATGCATCCTTTTCAGCGATAAACTGTTCTTCCACTGCGGTGTTTAGTTCCGTTGTCAATTTTTCACCCTGTTTTTCATTGGGGGTCGTCGGTGCATCTGCCGCTGCTGGTTTGGCCCCCAACGGGCCAGTAACGGTTTTACCGTGCTTCTTTTTTCCTTCTTCCATCAATTAACCTCCCCTGAATTGTTCGTGAGTTCTTCTTCCATTGTTTCAGAAACCAGATCGCTGAGCAATCCGGAAAGAAATCGAACCACCGAGATTGTCCGGCCGTACGGCATGCGCATAGGGCCCAATACTCCCAGAGTCCCGGTCGCCAGTCCAGGCGTGCCATAGCGTGCCAGAACGATCGAGCATTGGCGCAGCTCATCCCACGACGTACCTTCGCCGCCGATGAGGACCTGTACGCCGTTCATTGCATTGGTCGATAGCACAGTTCGTGCCAACAATTCCTGCAACATCGAGCGTTCTTCCAGCAGCCGGATCGCCCGGCGGGCATCGTCGGAGCCCGAAAACTCGGGTTCAGCCAGCACATTGGTCAGACCGTCCAGAAAGACCTCGCCGGAAACGGTGGCATCCATGTGATTCATTTCTTCGACAATCCAATCCGTCAGCTCGGCTTCAAGCGCGGGCAGCTGGGCAGAGAGCGCCTGCAGACTGTCAGCATCCTGTCCCTGAAAAAGGCGTTTTAAGTGATCAGCCGAGGCGGAAAGTTGTTCCTGCGACACCGATTCGGTCAACGTAATCAGGCGCTGGCGGACCTCGCCGCCCACCATGACCAATACCAGTAAAACCTGTTTTCCACGGGTGGAAATCAGCTCGAGATGTTTTAAAACAGCACGGGCGGGATGCGGGGCCGTCACCAGCGAAGCACCGTGCGATTGGTATGCCAGTACCGAAGCTGCCAGTCGCATCCATTGATCCACATCGTTGCGGCTTTGATAGAACTGGTGGCTGATGGTGCGGCGGGTGTTATCTGGCAGGTTGGTTTCCTGCAGCAAGCGGCCGACAAAGTAGCGGTAGCCTTCCTCAGTGGGCAAACGGCCCGCCGAGGTGTGCGGTTGGCGCAGGTAGCCCATCTCCGTCAACGCTGAAAGTTCGTTGCGGACCGTTGCCGAGCTCATATCGAGGTGATAGCGCTCAACCAGGTGCATTGAACTGACCGGCGCCGCGGTACGGACGTACTCGTGGATCGCCACCGAAAGGATTAACTTTTGCCGTTCGCTTAATTCTTCCATTTTGGCTCGGTTTAGCACTCAAAGCCTTCGAGTGCTAACAATACGGTATAGATGATACCATGCCAGAAAATGAGCGTCAAGCGCGTAATTATGGTTCTGATAAAGAATTAATACAGCGGTATATTATCCGGTTTTGAAAGATGCAAAACTTATAAAATTGTTAGTCGTGAATCAAAATATCCACAGGATATTATGATATGCTAGCAAGTGATCAGGGGGTAAGACCTATAGGATTAATGATGAAAATAATTAAAACTGGATTTCGGTTTTTAGCAATATATATTACTCCACTTAGCTTCATATTTATTTATTATGGAAACAATGCGAATAAACTTCAAATTCAGGATATCATCTTATCCCTTATGGTTGCGCTAGCATCCGCCAGTGCACTTTATGTACTGCTCAAATTGATAACTAAATCTTGGGAAAAAGCCGTCCTATCTTCAGGAGTTTTCTATTTCTTATTCTTCAATCATGACAATATCTCTCGAATCTTTTACCTTTATCGGATAATTCCTCCTGGTCACCACTTTGAATTATTTGTATTTCAAAAAACGAAAATAATATCAGCAATTATTTTGGGAATCCTTTTTATTGGCTTTGTTCTTTATTTAGCCTTCAAAAGAAATGCTGCGAGGACATTATACCAATCGGTCATACTTTTTTCGATTGGAATGATTGGAATTGTCATTGGTTCTCTAGTTTTTCCAAATTTACAAAGGTTTTTTGAACCCATCGATGTATCCAACGCGGATTTTTACAAGAATTGGCAACAAGGCCTAACGAGTGAAGCTAGCCTATTGAAATCCACTGGCGAACTTCCAGATATTTATTACATCATTCTAGATGGTTATGGCCGAGAGGATGTACTGAAAGATATTTATGGATTTGATAATGAATCCTTTATTAATGCTCTCAAGAAACAGGGCTTCGAAGTCAGCAATAGAAGTCTAGCAAATTATAAACAAACCGATTTTTCACTCTCATCCTTATTAAATATGGATTATCTCAACTGGATTGGAGATGAGATTGGAACGAGCAACAATGATTATCTTCCGCTTTATTATATCCTTGACCATAATCGCGTTTTTGAACAACTCCATCGAATAGGCTACCGAATCGATACATTTGCATCTGGCTTTGGGCCTACCGAGTTTGATACTTCAGATGTAATTCTTAAACCCGGTAATTATCCAAATAATTTTGAGATCATGATCATCAACGCTACACCTTTAAGCCTATTTTGGGACAATCAGTTGTACGCCATTCATCGCCAACGGGTTCTCTATTCCCTGCAAAATTTGGCTGAGGCAGGAGAACTGGATGGGCCAGATTTTGTCTTTGCGCATATCGCAATCCCCCACCCACCCTTTATTTTCGGTGCAGATGGAGAAGAAGTGAATCCTGGACATCCATATAACAATATGGACGGATCAAATTTCTTTGTTTTAGGGTCCGTCGATGAATACAAAAGCGGCTACACAAACCAACTCACCTTTGTATCCGAACAAGTTCTTTCCGCCATCAATGAAATCAAGCAAAAATCCGCAAACCCACCTATAATATTTATTCAGGGCGACCATGGCCCAGCGTCAGAATTTAATTTTGATGTCCTTGAAATCAGCAATCTTTCAGAGCGATATCCAATCCTTTATACGTATTACAATCCCTGCAGTAATAATCCAATCCCTCAAGATATCACTCCTGTAAATTCGTTTAGATATATTTTTAATACATGTTTCAACGCGAATTTACCTTACCTCGAGAACAAACAATACTACTCGCCCATGTCGTTGCCATATCAATTTACAGATGTGACGAATTCTTTTTTATCCGGACGATAAATATCTAATTTTACTTTTCATTTTGTTGAACCTAAGGTGAGACCATCAATGCACTTGCCAAATCGGCAGTTTTCTAATGAATTATTTCGAGGCGAATTAGTTTCAATCTGTAGAATCCTTTTCAAATCAGAGTCCATTAATAAAAAATCGATTGATCTTGTCCTAAGAAATGGGTGACTAATTAGGGGTCAAACAACCCATTTGATTTGACCTTTCGTTCGTTAACCAATAGAATTAAGGAACATGAAGACACCTTGGACTTCTTATTCTTTCCTGGCCGGTTTCTGGCGCACCGATCATGACCCGCCAGCAGTCTTCATTTAATTAATAATCCGTCCAATCCTTTCTGGACTTTCCGTTTATCATCATTTTCCGGCAGCACCCGTCCCTGCGCTCATACTACTGCCACCTTTTATTGACCGATTACTGGAGCATGTGAAATGTCCCCCACCCCTTTCATTTCGAAACGCGCGCCTTTTTATCAGGATGTGCCTGAGGAGAAGTGGAACGATTGGCGCTGGCAATTAAGCAACCGCTTGAACAGCGTCGAAGATTTCGAGAAGGTATTGCCGCTCACGGATAGCGAGAAGAAAGCCCTCGCAACCCAGGGATTGTTCCGCGTCGACATCACCCCCTACTATGCTTCATTGATCGATCCGAATGACCCGGACGATCCCATCCGCAAACAGGTTGTTCCGCGGGCGGATGAGATCGTGCCGTTTACCGGCATGATGGAGGATTCACTGGCTGAAGACCGCCATTCGCCGGTGCCGGGGCTGGTTCACCGCTACCCCGACCGCGTGTTAATGCTGGTAACCACCCAGTGTGCCTCCTACTGCCGCTATTGCACCCGGTCGCGCATTGTTGGCGATCCGAGTGCCACCTTTTCACGCCAGGACTTCGAAGCCCAGCTCGAATACCTGCGCAATACGCCCCAGGTGCGCGATGTGCTGCTCTCCGGCGGCGATCCGCTCACCCTGGCGCCAAAACTGCTGGAAGAATTGATCAGCCGCCTGCGCGAAATTCCGCACATCGAAATCATCCGTATCGGATCGCGCGTGCCGGTTTTTATGCCGCAGCGGGTGACACCGGAATTGTGCGACATGCTACAAAAATACCATCCGCTGTGGTTGAATATCCATGTCAACCATCCCAATGAAATCACCGCTGAATTAGCCCAAGCCACCGACCGCCTGACGCGTGCCGGCATCCCGCTTGGCAATCAATCGGTGCTGCTGGCAGGCGTCAATGATTGCGTTCACATCCAACGCAAGCTGGTGCAGGACCTGGTACGCATCCGCGTGCGGCCCTACTATCTATACCAGTGCGACCTGGTGGAAGGGGCGGGGCACTTCCGCACACCGGTCGCGAAAGGCATCGAGATCATCGAAGGGTTGCGCGGCCACACCTCGGGCTACGCTGTGCCCACCTTCGTTGTGGATGCCCCCGGCGGTGGCGGCAAGATCCCCGTGATGCCCAATTACCAGATCAGCATGTCGGATCACAAGATCATCCTGCGCAACTACGAGGGCTACATCACCACTTACGAAGAACCGGTCGAGTATAAACCGCATGATCCCAAAACTTGCGCTTACTGCCAGAGCAAACGCGTCGAACCGGGTCAGATCGGCATCACCGGTCTGTTGGACGGCGATGAAATGTTCATCAAACCGGAAGGGTTCGAAGAATTGCATAACCGCGGCGGCGGCCAGCATCGTTTGCGCGCCGATACCCATAAATGGAAGCCGCTTGGAATAGGTTCTGGCGAGGAATTGTGATAGAGTGATGGGAAGAAGTTCTGAGTTCTGAGGTCTGAGTTTAGAGGAACGACTTCCAACTTGTTAATTCTCTTCCTCATTGATACATCACACAGAACTCATTGACTAACCCTTGATGCATTCACCTTGTGGAGGTTCCCCATGCACTACCGCCGTCTTGGCCGGTCCGGCCTGAAAGTTTCCGAAATATCGCTGGGCTCCTGGGTTACCTTTGGCAACCAGGTGGATGCTCAAAATTCCATCGATATTGTCCGCGCGGCTTATGATCAAGGCGTCAACTTCTTTGATACCGCCGATATGTATGCCGGCGGGCAGGCGGAAGTGGTCATCGGTAAAGCCATCAAAGGCCTGCCGCGCGAAGCACTGGTGCTCTCCAGCAAGGTCTTCTGGCCAACCATGCCCGGGCCGAACGGGCGCGGTCTTTCACGCAAACATATCCTCGAATCCATCCACGCCACCTTGCGCCGGATGGATACCGATTACCTTGATCTGTACTACTGCCACCGTTACGACCCGGATACCTCCTTTGAAGAGGTGGTGCGCGTGATGGACGACCTTGTGCACCAGGGCAAGGTAATCTACTGGGGCACCTCCGAATGGGAAGCCTCGCAGGTGACCCAGGCATTCGGGACAGCCCGCCAGTTCAACCTGGTACCGCCCATCACCGAACAGCCGCAATACAACCTGTTTCACCGCAAACGTGTTGAAAATGATTTGATGCCCGTCACCCGTGAGCTAGGCATGGGCCTGACAACCTGGAGTCCGCTGTATTACGGCATCCTGACCGGAAAATATAACAACGGCATCCCTGAAGGCAGCCGGGCATCCTTGCCCGAAATGGGCTGGATCCGCGATCACATCACGCCAGAGCGCATATCTGCGGTCAGGCAACTATCCAACCTAGCTGAAAGTCTTGATCTGACCACCGCGCAGCTATCAATTGCTTGGATCCTGCGTCGAAAGGAAGTCAGCAGCGTGATCACCGGGGCGACCTCCATGGAGCAATTGGATGAAAACCTGGGCGCTGGCGAGGCGCAGGAGAGATTGAGTGAAGAGCTGGTGGATGAAATTTTCCGCATCATCAGCCTGGTGGATGAACAGCTTTAAGATAACCACAGAGACTCAGAGAGTACGGAGAAGATTTTAAGCAGAAGAGGAAGAGAATTTATTTCAGTAAGCGAAAAACCAGAAAAGAAAGTAAAAAAGAGGAAAAAAGAGTTCGTTCTCCTTTCTCCTCTTTTTCTTATTTTCTCAATGTGCTCTGCGACTCTGTGGTTATCTTGCCTCAACTGCTGCGCAGCTTTGCGCCCAGTTCGCTCTCCAAGCGGCGCACGATGCGTCCGCGCATTTGCGATGCTTCCTGGTCATTGAGCGTGCGGTCAGGCGCTTGGTAGGTCAGGCTGTATGCCAGGCTCTTCTTGCCAGCGCCAATCTGCTCGCTGCGGAACACGTCAAACAGGCGCACATCGGCCAGCAACTTCCCGCCCGTCTGGCGGATAAGGCTTTCGACCTTTTCCGCTGGCACGTCCTCCTCGACAATCAGGGCTATATCCTCCAACACCGGCGGGTAGGTTGACACGCCATTGGTTTCATATTGGCTGGCGGCAACCTGCAAAAAGGCATTGAGGTCAAACTCGGCTGCCAGCACGGCAGGGGTCATGAAATCGAAATGCTCTTTGACCTGCGGATGCAGCTCGCCCATCACGCCCAACAAAGTCTCACCTGAATACACTTCAGCGCATATACCCGGATGGTAACTTTGGTGGCTGGCAGGGATGAAATGCACCTGCTGAACATGAACCTGTTCGAGCAGCCCTTCAACGATGCCTTTGAGGTCATAAAAATCGAACTTGGCGGAGTCTTTTCGGTCCCAGGCTGGCGGCAGGCGCAACCCGGTCAAGGCGATGGCCAATTTCGGCGGTTCGTCAGGCAATATTTGTCCGGGGCGCGGTATGAAAACCGGCCCGATTTCAAAGATGGCCAGCCGGTCACGCAGCCGGGCATTTTTCTCCAAAGTCTCCAGCACCGATGACAGCAGGCTGCGGCGCATGACGGCTTTTTCAGGCGTCAACGGATTCTTTAGACGGATATATTCGGCTTGGCTCGGTTCCTGCCCGGTTGGGTATAACAATCGTTCCCGTTCAGGCGATGTCAGGCGGTAATTGACGACCTCCTGCAGTCCCATGCGCACAAGCGCGTTGCGCACACCTGTTTCCAGCGCGAGATCGGCATGCTGGTGCGCCTCAGGCAACGGGTCAGCCAACCGTGTGGTTGGAATGCGGTCGTAGCCATAAATGCGCGCGACCTCCTCCAACAAATCCGCCTTGCCAATCAAGCCCTCGCCGATATCCAGGCGGTGCGGCGGTGTTACCGCAATAACGCGGTCGCCCTCCACGCGGCATGAAAATTCGAGACGTTCAAGGATGCTGGCAATTTCTTCAGCCGGGATGGCCACGCCCAGGATGCGTATGGTATCCGCCGGGGTCAATTCGATGGTCGGATCAACAGCCGGCTGCGGATATGCATCGACCAGATCGCGGGTCATCTGGCCGCCGCTCCACTGCGTCATCACCACCAGCCCAAGCCGGGCTGCCAACGGAGCCAGTTCGGGATGAACGCCGCGCGAGAAGCGGTAACCGGCCTCAGAATTCATATGCAGATTGGTCATAGTGCGGCGGACATTGATGAAATTCCAACTCGCGCTTTCCAGCAGCACATTGCGCGTGCTTTCGGTCACTTCGCTTTCCAGTCCGCCCATCACGCCCGCCAGCGACAGTCCGCCGGCAGTGTCGCAAACCAGAATGGTATAGGGCTCGAGCGCGCGCTCGATATTATCCAGCGTGGTCAACTTCTCGCCCGGCTTTGCCGCGCGCGTGACGATAGTGGGTACTTTTCCGCCGGCCCGCTTGACCAGGACGTCATAATCGAAGGCGTGTAGCGGCTGACCGGTGGCCAGCATGACATAATTGGTGGCATCCACAATGCTATTGATCGGACGCATGCCAGCCAGGCGCAGCCTGCGTTGAATGAAGTAAGGGCTCGGACGCGGTTCGACTCCGCGCGCCAGCCCGAGCACAAAGCGCGGATTGAGTGTTGGATCGGTAATTCGGACATCCGCCTGCCCAACGATGCTGGGACCATTGGCGTCCAGTGTGGGTTGCGGCTTGTGCAGCGGCTTGCCGGTGACAGCCGCCAGTTCGCGGGCCACGCCCATCACGCTGGCATCGCGGATCATGTTCGGCAGGATCGAGATGTTCAGCACCGCATCGCCCATGTACTCCACCAAAGGCATGCCAGTAGGCGCATCCTCATCCAACAGGATAATGCCTTCGTGCTCTTCCGAGATGCCCAACTCTTTTTCCGAGCAGACCATGGAGAAGGATTCAACACCGCGGATTTTGGCCCTTTTCAAAGTCGTCAGCACCTGTCCGGGCTGATGGCCGTCATAGATTTTTGCGCCTTCTTTGGCATAAGCCACCTTGAGCGGTTTGGGCAACAGACCGGCGCCCTTATATTCAAAAAGATTGGGGGCACCAGTCAGGACGATATACTCGCCCGTGCCATCCTGCAAACGGCACAGCGTCAGACGGTCGGCGTTGGGGTGCGGCATAACCTCATCGATCTGCGCTACCACGATCTTATCCGGCGCCCAACTAAGCCCGGTTACCTTAAATTCGCGCTGCCCGCCTGCCAATTCCGGCAGCCCGATCAGCGTAATCTCTTCCACCTCCAGCCCGACGTTCGTCAGGGTGCGCGCCAACTCCTCGAGCGTGAGGTCGATTTCGATGTAGTCTCTAAGCCAACTTATGGGTATCTTCATAATTGTCTCTCCAACCGAAAAGCGTGAACCGTGAGTCGTGAACCGTCAATCCTGTGAAATTGACGTATCAGTTTCATGAAAATAATCACCTTGATTCTCTTGAATCATTTTGGGAGACCCCGGCTCATTTTCACCCTGCCGAGATTTCTTAAGAAAGGCGATATATCCATTTATCAATCTGTTAACTCTGTCGGATTCCATTGAAATCCTTCCGTATAAATCGGTAGGGATAAATCCCAGGTCATGGGCTAATTCGAGATGGCTGCATACTTCTTCCAGTGACCCTCGGGCAATATAACAAAAGCGAATTGTTTCTTGATAATAGAAACGGCCATGACCTTCAGCGACATTCGCCGGAATACTCTGGGCTGCGCGCCGGAGTTGTTGGTTCAAGCCCCATTTTTCCTCCACCGGTAAATGTGGCAGTACCTCGTTATAAACCACAATGGCAAAGGTCTTTGCCGCTTGCCAAACATCAAGCCTCTCCAATCCTTCAATACCCATTGCTATCCTCAATTGTTTCTTCCGTCTTCACGATTCACGCTTCACGGTTCACGTTTCTTCTAGAACTGTTCAAGGAACCGCGCATCATTCCCCCAGAAATACCGGATATCTTCGATACGGTATTTCAGCATGGCAATGCGCTCGGGACCCAGGCCGGCAGCGAAACCGGAGAATTTCGCCGGATCATAACCGCCGTTTTGCAGCACCGTCGGATGGATCATGCCGCAGCCGCCAATCTCCAGCCAACCGCCGCCCTTGCAGACCGCACAGCCTTTGCCGCCGCAAATGAAGCATTCCATGTCCACCTCGGCGCTCGGCTCGGTGAATGGAAAGTACGACGGGCGCAGGCGGATGCGAACGTCCGGCCCGAACATGCGGTGCGCCAGATCTTCGATGGTGCCCTTCAGATCGCCAAAAGTGATGCCGGGACCGATGGCAATTAATTCAACCTGATTGAATTGCGACTCATGACTGGCGTCGGTTTGCTCATAGCGGTAGACTATGCCCGGTAGGATCACGCGCATTGGTTTTGGGGCGTACTCCCGCATGGCTCGAATCTGGCCAGGGGAAGTATGCGTACGCAGGATCACCTCAGGCTGGGTGGTATAGAAGGTATCCCACATATCGCGCGCCGGATGATATGCCGGGATATTGAGCAGCTCAAAATTGTTTTCTTCCGTTTCCACCTCGGGTGAACGGTAGATTTGGAAACCCATTTCAGTCAGGTTGCGGCAAATTTCCTCCAAAGCCAGGGTTGCCGGGTGCAAACGCCCGTAAGCCGGCTGGCGCCCGGGCAGGGTCACATCCAACTTTTCAGCAGCCAGTTTGCGCGCCACAGCCGCAGTCCGGACTTCCTGTTCTTTTTCAGCCAGTGCCGCTTCCAACGCCACCTTCACCTGGTTGGCACGCTGGCCAACCTGTCCGCGTAGTGCTTTATCTACCTGCCCCAGCTTGCTGAACACCTGCATGACTGCTGCCGAGCGGCCCAGGTGAGCAGTTTTCCAGCTTTGCAGCGCGTTTTCATCCTGCACTGCCGTCAGCGTTTGCAACCCGCCTTGTTCAGCCGCTTCCAACTCAGCCAGGATATCGTGACTTTCATCCATGGAACCTCCTTAAGAATTCGTGCCTGCCCATTTTCCCGCGGTGAAAACAAAAAACCGCCCCTGATCTAGGGACGGAATTTATCCGCGGTACCACCCTGTTTGACCTAACCGGTCCACTCACGCCAACGGCCTGATTGATTGCGGCGATTGGCTTGCCGTGTAACGCTGGCAGTGCGGCTCAAACTACTGGCCCATTTCGGGTTTTCCCCTGAGCGGCTCGGGAGAGAACTTCGTCCGGATTTCACGCGGCAAGGGTTTCAGTCGCTGCCCCTGCCTCCCTGAGCGTTTCCGCCGGGCTACTTTTCTCCGTCACAGCCTTTATTCATCGTGTGACTTCTATTATCGACAAAAGACGGTCCCTGTCAAGGGTCGGTATGAACATTCGATGGTTAACGGTCGGTTGCATGAATGCCTCGGAATTGCTACAATCGGATGAGGTGAATGATGAAAAAAGATCCGGCCATTGCTCATGCCTTAGCCTTGTTCGCCATGCTTGGCGTATTCGCGGCGGCATATTTTTCTGATTTTTGGATCAGCCGCTTGCGCCAACTGGCCAGCCAGAATTTGATTGCGCTGCCGGTGATGTGGGCAACCAGCGGTTTTGGGCTGTTGACGGTGTTGTTGGCGCTGCTGCTATCGCTTTGGGCATTGACCGGTTCTGCCCGCAATCCGTTGATCCACTGGATATTTTTAATCGTTGGGCTGCTGCTCTCAATCTACGGCCCATTGATCATGTCGGGCGGCTTGTTTGGCCTGATGCTGCCAGCGTCAGTACAGATTCCATTATTGTTGGGCGATAACGTTTTAACCTGCGCGCGTATTCTTTGCATCACCGGTTTGCTGGGATTGCTGCTGCGGCCGCAAAAGGCTGATTCAGCCTCCTGACAGCCGTTATTGAAAAATCGAGCTGGCAACAACCTGTTGAATCTCCCGCCTTGCAAATTCGCGGTTCCAAGAACTAATTTGGCAGGCGGATTACAAATCCATGGGTTCCTCCGGCCGGGAGGGTTGATCGATGACCGGCCAGATTGGATTAGAAAATGAAACCTTCGGATAGCCAGGACGGCTTTGTCGAACACGGCGAGGCGCACATTCATTTCACCAGCAGCGGCCAAGGCCAGCTCCTGGTTTTTGTGCATGCCGGCATTGCCGACAGCCGCATGTGGGCACCCCAAATTGAATACTTTTCGCCCCATTACAGCGTAGTAACCTTTGACCTGCGCGGTTTTGGCCAATCCGCCATGGCGGCTGGCGCCTTTAGCGATGCTGAGGACCTTCTTGCGGTAATGGATGCCCTCGCCATCGAAAAGGCTGTAGTGATTGGCTGCTCGATGGGCGGCAGCGCAGCGATTAATTTTGCTTTACAAAACCCGCTTCGCACACTGGCTTTGGTGCCGGTGGCTTCCGGCCTGGATGGCTTCGAGGTGGAGGACGACGAAGGCTCGGTAGCCAAATGGCAGCAGGTGGAAGAGGCCATGCAGCAAAAAGACTTCGAGCTATACGCGGAATGCGTTATCCGCCTTTGGATTGACGGCCCGCGCCGGAAACCGGATGAAGTAGATCCGGGCGTACGCTCTTTTGTCAAAGAAATGCTGCGCACCAGCTTCGATACGCCGGAAGGGCTGGGAAGGCGGATCAAACTCGACCCGCCGGCTGCCAGCCGGTTGGGTGAAATTCACGTCCCCGCGCTGGTCATTGCCGGCTCAGAAGATATACCGGAAATGGCTTTCTTTGCCCAAAAAGTGTCGCAAGGGATTCCTGGCGCGCAATTGCACATTTTGGAAAAAGCCGGCCACCTGCCCAGCCTGGAACGCCCCACGGAATTCAACCGCCTGCTGGACGCCTTCTTGAAAGAAGTCTTGTAATCGGTAATCTGAAATCACCTTGCGCGCTATAATTATTTCATGTCCTACGGAACCCATGACTTGCTTGTACGCGGCATCGCCGCCGCCAAAGCCAAAGAAATGGCCGAAGCCCGCCGGTATCTCGAGTGGGCGCTTAGCACGGATGCCGACCCGGATCAGAAAATTGAAATTTGGTGGTGGCTGAGCGAAATCAGCACGGATCCCGTCGAGCAGCGCAGGCTCATGGAAGATATCCTGGCCAACCGGCCGACTGAATCGCGCGCCCGCCGCAGAATTGCCATCCTGGACGGCCGACTTAAGCCGGAAGAGATCATCGACCCTGACCATTTACCTGCGCCGGCTTCAGTTGAACGGGCGGTCAATGTGGACCGTTTTACCTGTCCGAAATGCGGCGGCCGCATGACTTACACGCCGGATGGCCAGTCGTTGACCTGTGAATACTGCGAAACCCACCAGAATTTGAAACAATCGCAATATGTTAATGTTGAAGAACAGGACTTTGTCCAGGCATTATCCACTGCCCGCGGTCATCAGGCACCAACAGCTTTTCAAACATTCATCTGCCAGGGCTGCAGCGCAAGTTTTCTGCTTTCGGCCAACGAACTCACCCTGACCTGCCCTTATTGCGATTCAGCCTACGTCGTCCGGCAGGAAAAGAAAAGCGAATTTATCACTCCTGGCGGCGTTGTGCCATTCAGGATCGACAAAAACCAAGCCGTCAAAGCTTTGCAGGATTGGATACACACCAATTTGGGTGAAAAAAGCGTTCGGGTCGGCCGCGGCACAGCGCTGTATCTGCCTGCCTGGACTTTTGATATCGGCGGAGAACTCAACTGGCGCGGTTACAAACAGCAAAACCGCCGCGAGCAGCCCAAATTGGAACCAATCAGCGGCAGCCAGCCGGTGCTGATCAACGATCTGATCATCCCGGCCACCACGCGCCTGAGCGAAACCTGTACGGCTGAACTGCTGCATTACGACCTGGACGCACTCGTACCCTATGATGACCGGTTTCTGGCTAACTGGCCAGCTGAAACCTACCAGGTCAGCGCCGCCGATGCCTCGCTGGAGGCGCGCCGTTTGGCACTCCAGCGCGGGCAAGCCGAACTGCGCGCCTCCCTTGACCAGCCAGTGAGCGAGCTGGTAATTCTTCCGGCGGGCCTGGCGGTTGAATCCTTCCGGTTGGTACTGCTGCCAGTTTGGCTTACCCATTACACCTATGAGGAACGGCGCTACGCTGTGGTCATAAACGGCCACAACGGCTCGGTGCGGGCGGAAAAACCAGCCAACATTGTGGCGAGGTGGCTGGGTCTGGGTTGAGAAATGGAGGCAAGGAAAATGAAAGATTCCATCCGCCAGGCTGCCGGTGTAGTTTTCCTATTAGCCACCCTGATTGTCAATGCCCTGGCCAACATTCTGCCTTTCAACAACCTGAACACCGGTCAGGTTTCAAATAATTACCCCACGCTCTTTACCCCGGCTGGCTACGTTTTCGGCATCTGGGGGTTGATCTATCTGGCTTTGCTATTATTTGCGACTTATCAGGCTCTGGATGCTCAAAAGGATAACCCGCGCCTGCGTGCAGCTGGTTGGTGGTTCGTGTTGAGTTGCATCGCCAATATGGCCTGGCTATTATGCTGGCATTACCTGCTCTTCCCGCTCAGCATGCTGGCGATGCTGGTGCTGCTTGGCAGCCTGATAATGGCATACACTGCCCTCGGTACCGGCCGCAGCGAGGTCCCCGTCAACGAACGGCTGCTCGCGCGCCTGCCTTTCAGCCTGTACCTGGGCTGGATCAGCGTGGCCACCATTGCCAATGCCGCGGTCATGCTGACCAGCCTGAACTGGAACGGCTCCGGGCTGGCGCCGCAAGTCTGGACCGTGGTCGTAATCACCGTTGCTGCGGTACTCGGGGCGTTAGCCAGCCTGCTGAGGTATGACTGGATTTTCGGCTTGGTACTGGTATGGGCTTTTGCAGGTATCGCCGTCCAGCAGGCTGCCAATCCGTTGGTATCCGGCGCAGCCTGGGCTGGACTGGGATTCGTCCTATTAACCATCGTTATAAGCAGTTTTCGCCGCTTGCGCGCACCAGTAAAGGACGCATAAGAATGCCACCCCGCCTCGGCGACCACTTTCAACAGGCGTTGGTGTACGCCGCCAGACTGCACCTCAGCCAGGTGCGCAAGGATGGTTTTCAGACCCCCTACATCGCCCACCTGCTGGCGACCGTTGGGTTGGTGCTGGAATATGGCGGCAGCGAAGATGAAGCCATCGCCGCCCTGCTGCACGACGCTCTGGAGGATCAACCCAATGACGGCCAAACCCTGGCTGAAATCGAAGAACAATTTGGCCCTGAGGTCCTAGCGATCGTCCAGGCTTGCAGCGATACACAGACACACCCCAAACCGCCCTGGCGGGAACGCAAGGAAGCATTCGTAAACGCACTTGAGACAATTTCGTGTTCTGCCTGCCTGGTAATCGCCGCCGACAAACTGCACAATACCCGCACGCTGGTGCGCGAATACCGCGAACACGGCGAAGAGGTCTGGCAACATTTCAAGGGCGGCCGCTCCGGAACGCTTTGGTTTAGCCAGGCATTATTAACCGCCCTGAAAAAGCGCGCCTGCGTTCCGCCGGCGTTGATCAGCGAACTATCTGGCGCTGTTCATGAGCTTGAATCGATCGTCGAAAGCGGGCCAAATCCCGTATAATCAAACGTGCGGCGAGAATTTTCCTGACTCGCCAGGGATTAAGTGAAGGAGGCCAACGTGGCCATTGAATTTCGTCCCATGACGATTGATGATTACGATGAAGTGATCGAATTATGGAAAACAACCGAAGGGGTGGGGCTTTCAGAATCGGACAGCCGCCGGGGAATCAATTTGTTCCTGCAGCGCAATCCAAATTTAAGCCTGGTGGCGCGCGATGACGAAAAGCTGGTCGGGGCTGTCTTGTGCGGCCATGATGGCCGTCGCGGCTATCTGCACCATCTGGCAGTTGCCAGGCCTTACCGCATGCAAAATATCGGGCGTACCCTGGCCGAAAGCTGCCTGGACCTGCTGAAAGCCGAAGGCATTACCAAATGCCATTTGTTTGTTTATGAACAGAATTATCATGCCATTGCTTTCTGGAAGAAAACTGGTTGGGCGCAGCGCGTCGACCTGGTGATCATGTCGCATGATGTCAAGAATGGCTAAGCAGGTCTGCCGCGCTGCCGCCATTATCCTGCAGGTTGGCCAGATAGCGCTGATGCGCCGTGAGAAGCATGGCCAGTTGTATTACGTTTTTCCGGGCGGCAAACAGGAAGAAGGCGAAACCGGCATTCAGGCGGCAGCCCGCGAAGTGCAAGAGGAGCTGGGCTTGCAGGTCACGGTTGGCCGGCTGGTTGCCCAGACCTGGTACCGCGGCCGCGAACAAAACTATTACCTGTGTACCGTTATTGGCGGGCTATTCGGCAGCGGTCAGGGGCCTGAAATGATCGGGCCTTTCACGCCAGAATCAGGCACCTACCTGCCGCTCTGGCTGCCGGTCAGCGATTTGCACAATTACCTGGTTCTTCCGCGGCCCGTGGCCGAGTTGGTACAATCGGCCCAGTCCCAAGGCTGGCCTGAACAGCCGCTGGTCTTTAACGAAGATAACTTTTAAGCATGCGCCATCCGTCACGACGGAGCGCTTTGGAGTCTGGTTTTCCACCTCAGTCGTTTTTGATTGAATAGGAGGCTGTCAGATGAGCGAACCCACCAATACCCCCGTTAAAACCCCTGCACCCGTTGACTCTGAAAAAGCGGCCCTGAACAAGCGCCTGGAGACCATGGCCTGGGGATTGTTCCTGGTCATGCTGGGCGGATTTATGTTCGTGCCCAAAAACCTGGCGCCGGACGGACTCTGGTCAATCGGACTGGGCCTGATCATGCTTGGGCTAAACGCGGCACGCTATTTCAACAAGCTCCGCATGAGCGGCTTCACCACCGTTTTGGGCATTCTTTCCGTGATCGGCGGCATTGTCCAGTTGGCCGGCGTCAAGAACATGGAAGGCGCTTTCCTGCTCATCATGCTCGGTGCGTTTTTGCTCGTCAAACCCTGGTTCGACAAACGCGATTTGTTTGGTAAGGCCGAGCGAAACTAACCAATCGCCTCAACCCACCCTTTCATCTCAATGTGCCTCTCTGTTGCCCGCTGCGGGTTGTCATGATCCAAGATACCGCCTTCTCCCTGCGCCTGCTGGACGTAAGTGACCTGCCTGCGTTGCTGGAAGTCTACCGCGCCTGCGAGGATTTTTTGGCGCTGGGACCCAATCCGCGTGCCAGCACTGAAATGGTGCTGGGCGATCTGGCGCTTTCAAGCGCTGCCGGGGGAATGTTTCGCGGCATCTGCGACGGTGCGGGCAGCCTGATCGGGGTGGCCGACTGGATCCCGACCGGCTTCGAAGGGAACCCGGAAACGGCCTTCATTGAATTGGTAATGATCGCCCGCGACCGCCGCCGCGCCGGGTTGGGACGCGCGGTGGTGGCGGAAATCGAACGGCGCATCCGCCGGGATGGACGCGCCCGGCGGATATACTGCGGCGTGCAGGCCAACAACCGACAGGCGCAGCAGTTCTGGTGGCGTTGCGGTTACCGTAGCGTTCGTCCGCCGCAAAAACAACCCGACCGAACGACGGCTCTATTGCTAGGCAAGGAACTCGATGGCAGCATTCGAGATCCATACCCTCAGCCAGCTTGACAGGCCGCGTTTGCAGGCATTGATGGCTGGTTACACGGCGACCCAGTGCTACGCCGTCCGAAAGGAGGAGTCCGACGAGCAGACAATCTTTACCCTCACCCTCCAACCGTTGGCGCAACCTTACCGAAAAAATTATTGGGATTGCCTGACCAATGAAGACATTAAGCGGTATGATGATCTCCTGGCGGACGGCTTCTCATTGGGCGCCTACAGGGATGGTCAGTGGCTGGGCGTTGCTCTGTCCCAGGCGCAGCCGTGGAACCGCGTATTGAATGTGTGGGAACTGCATGTCAATCCGGCCTGCCGGCGGCAAGGAATCGGCTCCGGCCTGCTGGACGAACTGGCAATTCGGGCGCGCGCAGCCGGGTTGCGCGCGGTAGCCGTTGAAACGCAAAACACAAACGTGGCTGCCATCCGGTTTTACCGCAAGGCCGGTTTCTCCATTGAAGGGCTCGACCTCTTCCTTTATGGCAATAACGATCTCGAAACGGGCGAGGTCGCGATATTTATGAAACGAAAGCTCGCCTGACATGGACCTGACCCAACTTACACTCATCCGCCTCAGCCCCGCTTACCAGGCTGCCTGCAATGATTTCATGCAGGAATTCGTTTCCGCTGGCGAAACAGATTATGGCTGGTTGAATGAATATCAGCGATATTCATTTTCCGAGTATCTGGCGTTTTTACAGGCAGGCGAAAGGGGCGAATACAAACCTGAAATCTACGTTCCGCAGACTGTATTCTGGCTGAGCACGCCGCAAGGTCAACTGCTGGCGGTCAGCCGGCTTCGCCACCGCCTCAACCCTGGTCTGGAAATAGAAGGTGGAAACATCGGTTACGCCGTGCGGCCCTCGGCGCGCCGCCAGGGCGTGGCCACCTTTCTATTAGGTTTGGTGTTGGTTCAGGCTCGCCGCATCGGGTTGACCTGCGTTCTGGTCACCTGCGACCATGACAATACGGGTTCAGCCCGCACCATCGAAAATAACGGCGGCGTGCTCGAAGACATGCGCATCTCTCCTGAGAGCGGCAAGCTGATCAAGCGTTACTGGATTGAACTGGCATAACAAGTGGCTGCACAGCCTGGTGGTTGCCAACTCTTGACTTCTTTATTGTCTGGGACAATGAATCTGGGCCGCGCCCACCCGTTTGGTTTAATAATCCCACATAGGAAATGGTAAAATTAGGTCATTATTCGTGGGGCAAGCCGTAGAATTAAGTTATCGAATAATAAGAAAACATGCAACCAATTGACAGAAAAATGCCTGATGGGCTCCTTTGGTTGGAAAAAGTGGATCAGCAGGCATGCAAATGGAGATAATAATCAGATGAGGGCATTAATCACCGGAATCTCAGGCCAGGACGGCTCTTATCTGGCAGAGCTGTTGCTTTCCAAAGGATATGAAGTTCACGGGATCGTCATGCGCAGCGAATTGGAAGACCCGGAGCGGTCTCTTTGGAAATTGGCTGGGATCCTGGATCAGATCACGCTTCACCCGGCCTCCATCGAAGCCTTTCCATCTTTATTTCAAATTGTCCAGCGGGTTCAGCCCGATGAGTGCTATCACCTGGCGGCATCCTCCTTTGTTTCCTATTCCTTCGATGATGAATTTGCGATTTTTAACGCCAACGTCAACGGAACCCACTATATTCTCTCAATATTAAAAGAAGTTGTACCCCAATGCAAATTCTATTTTGCCGGGTCATCTGAATTGTTCGGCCGGGCATCCAGTTACCCGCAAAATGAGCTCACGCCCTTTCATCCGCGGTCGGCTTACGGCATCACCAAGGCAACCGGTTATTACCTGACCAGCAACTATCGCGAAAATTACGGGATGTTTGCCTGCAACGGCATTTTATATAACCACGAATCTGTTCGCAGGGGTTTTGAATTCGTCACCCGCAAAATCGTTCGCGGAGCCGTTCAGATTAAAACCGGGAAATCCCAGGAACTCTTGTTGGGCAATTTGGAAGCAAAGCGGGATTGGGGATATTCGCCAGATTACGTGCGCGCTATGTGGCTGATGCTTCAGCAGGAGGAGCCCGATGATTATGTCATTGCCACCGGCCAGTTGCGCTCGGTCCGCCAGCTTTGCGAAATTGCCTTCAATCTGGTCGGTCTGGATTATCAAGACTACGTCAAAGTCGATCCAAAGCTCTACCGCCCAACCGAGGAAGTGCCGCTGGTGGGCGATGCTGCTAAAGCGCACCAGGTTTTGAATTGGAAACCTGAAAAGACCTTCGAGAGCATGATTGAAGAAATGATTGCATTCGATCTTGCCATTCTCTGCAAGTAAAACCCTTCCGATCGTTTATTCAGATCAACTGATAACAAACGGGGGCGATGCTATGCATCGCCCCCGTTGATTCATTCGGATAACCGGCGGTTTAATTGCCGCAGGGCGCCACATTGCGCCAGTTGCCCACCGTATCATTGACCGTCATGATTCCGGTTGACCCGTAGCTTAAGGTCAGCTGCCGGTTGCCAATTTCACCGCAGGCCGAAGTGGAATCCTTTTCCACATAATCCCAACTACCCAGAGCGTATTTGTACTCGATCTGGACGGACTCCTTGCCGGTCAGGGTGATGCTCCAATGCGTGGCATCCACGCGGGTCAAAACAACGCCGCCCGGGTTCCACTGCGGCAGGCCGCCGTCCAACCGGTCGAGCAGACCGGCGATGTAAACGCTGCGCCCGGTGGCATCGGTGGTGGCCGGTACGGTCACATTGAAGTTCAATGTCACGGTGCGCAGTTCTGCTATCGCACTGACCTCTGCAGAGTTGCCGGAGCGGTTAAAGGATGTATCCAGCGCGCGCACCACATAGAAGTAGGTGGCGCCCTCCGCGATTGCCTGGTCGAGGTAGCCGGTGGTTGTCAGGCGCGCCAGCAGCGTATAGGGACCGCCGCTGACATCGCCGCGCAGCACTTCATAGCCGTAAAGCGTCGGGTCGCCAGACACGGCATCCCAGGCCAGCTGAATGCCGGCCGGCGATGCTGAATCAACGCGCAAGTTGGCAGGCACGTCCGGAGCCGTGACATCGCCGCTGGGTTGTACCGTCAACTTGCCTGGGTTGGGCGGCAGAACGCCCGTTGTAACAGGACCGCTCAAGTCGGCATACAGCCAGTCGCGGCCGTTGGTGGTGGAGTAGCGGAAGACATAATCAAAATTACCGACCGTCTCTGGCAGCAGGCTGGCTTTGAACTCATCATTGTTGCCAGCATCCACATTAAAGCCGCCGTCCACCCAGGTCCAACCGGCATCGCCCGCCGGGTTACTGCCTGTGGGGCCAAAGCCCAACTGCGCCAGCAATCCGGGCGTTGCACCGGGCTGGACGGTGACGCCATCGATCCATACCTGACCGTAGGCAGTATCCGTCCGGTTGACCGTGCTGATGGTGTGGGTCAGGGTCGGCGGCCATTGCAGGTTAGCCCAACCGATGCTGTAATGCGGCACGCCACTGGCTTGGTTCGAGTAAGCGCTCTCGTTGCCAGCGCTGTCCAACGCGGTCACTACATAGAAGTACTGCCGCGTGTTGATCAGGCCGCTGTCAACAAAGGTCGTTGCGCTAAGCAAAGCGCTGTTGGCCTTCACCCAGCCTCCGCCACTCAACGGGCTGCGGTAGACGTTGTAGCCAGCTGCACCAGGCGAAGCCCTCCATGCCAGGCTCAGTTGTCCATCCCCTTCGGTCACCACAAGTCCTGCCGGTGCTGCCGGAGGTTTTAAGTCGACCGTACGGCTGACCAGCAGCCAGGCACTGTGCGCAGCAATTTGCACGCTGACCTGGCCGCTATCGACGACTGTCGAAAGAGCTCCATTATTGCCCACATCATAGATAGAATTGAGAGAAATGCCGTCTGGCAAATAGCCGGCAATAGGGATGTTGACTGTGCGGGGGTCTTCGCTGCGGTTAATCACCACCAGGGCAGCTTGTTTGGTTGTCTTTCGACCATAGGCTACCGTTTCTGTCGCGTCATCAGCCCACAGCATGCGCAGATCGCCGCTGGTTAGTGCGGGGATGAACTTACGCAAATAGGAAAGCGTCTGATAGTGACGGAACATGGCCAGGTCAACTTTGGCGCCGTCCTTGGTTGAGAGCGCCAATTGGCCAGCAAGGTCATTATTCCCATTCAGGGTTGACCATGGGAATGCACGCCGGTCGTCCGGATCGTCATTACCGGTCATGCCGACTTCGTCGCCGTAATAAATGGTCGGCGCGCCGGGCAGCGTAAATTGGATCAACGAAGCGATTTGTTGCTGCTGTTTGCCGACGGCCAGGTTGGCGGCGTTGAATTCCTTGTCCGCCCGGTTGGCTTCGCCAGGGGTCAGAGCCCACAGCAGGCGTACCGTGTCGTGGCTGTCCAACAGGTTCATCAATGAATTGTAGGCTACAGCCGGGTAATCTTCCTGGATGGAAGAAAGGCGATTGGCAAATTCCGAAACGCTGAGCTGCCTGCCGCTGTCGGCGAAACCCTTCGAATCGAATGCGCCAGGCGTCAGCAAACCTAGCACGGCGTCGCGCAGCCGGTAGTTCATGGTGGTATCGGCGCGGTCGCCGCGTAGGAAACGCAGCAGCGTGCTGTCTTTTTGCCACAATTCACCGATGATCAACGTATCGGGTTTTGTATTCTTTACGACGGTGCGGAAACTTTCCCAGTAGCCGTTCGGGAAGGAGGAATCGCCCATCACGTCCAGCCGCCAGCCGTTGGATCCGTTTACCAGCCAGTAGCGCGAAACGCTGTTTTTGTTGGTGAGGAAGTAAGCCTGAACCTGCGGATTTGATTTTGTCAGCACCGGGATGGTATCGAAACCAAACCAGCCATCATAGGTCGCCGATGCCGGACCGTTTGCGCCAGCGCATGGACCGCTGCCGGCTGCGCCATCATGGAAGGTAAACCAGCCGCGGTAGGGAGAATTGACCGATTCGCAAGCGCCGAGCGTTTTGTAGTGATGATAGCGGTCAAAGAACGGGCTGTCGGATGACATGTGGTTATATACGCCGTCCAGGATGATGCGAACGCCCAGTTTGTTGGCGTGCTTGACCAGATTCTCCCAATCTTTCTCGGTACCGAAGTACGGGTCGATTTTATAATAATCCTGCGTGTCATAACCGTGGTTTGAGCCCGAATCAAAGATCGGGTTGAAGTACAGGGTATTGACGCCCAACGAAACCAGGTAATCGAGGTTCTGATCGACCCCTTTCAGGTCGCCGCCCATGTAATCGCGCCCGCGCGGCGTTTCCGGCTGGCCCACGCCCCAGGCTGGAGGGGGGCCAAATCGCCAAGGACAGTTCGTTACAGCATCGCTATAACCTCGGCAGTAGCCTTCTGGCAGCGTGTTCCAGGGCAGCTTCAATACCGGGTCGTCGTAGCGCACATCGCCAGTCTTCGGATCGTTATTGCTGCGCCCGTTGCGGAAGCGGTCAGGAAAGATTTGGTAGATCACTGCGGTCTGAGCCCATTTAGGGGTGGTGAACCCCGGATCGTAAACCATCAGCGCGTAGCTGTTGTCAACCGGATCGTCGCTGGGGCTGCCCAGACCGCCATCCAGCGCGGCCGTATTGTCGGCGTAGTAGACGGTCTTTGTGCCGTCCGTGACGATGAAGCGGTACCACAGGTTATCGGGGGCGGCATTGGGAAGCGTCACCGCCCAGAAGTCACAGCTGTCGTTCTCCAGGCCTTCCTGGTAGCACGAAACATCGCTGGCGGCCAGGGTCATGTTTTCGAGGTGCTGCGCATTGGTGTTCAAATCATAAACGCGCACTTTTACACTGTTGACATCATTGTGAAAGGTGCGGAAGCGCAGCGTCACCGGCGTGCCAGCCGGAACCGCCCCGCCCGGCGTGCGGTAAAGCAAATCGCGCGAGTCGTGGCGCAATCCGTCCCAATCTACGTTGTTGTCCAGGGATGGCCCAGGCGAGGTGACCTGGATGGTGAGGACATGTGTGGCGCTGTCATAGGTAAATACAACATCCGAATTGGCCACGGAAACCGTGAATGGAATATTTGCGCCGCCGGGAACCCCGCCGGCGCCGTAGTTTTCATCCCAACCTTCATTGATAGCCACCTTGCCTTCGTAATCACCGGGCGGAAGCGCCGTAGTGCTGAAGCTGTAAATGCCATCGCCGTCCACATCCTGCAGCCAGGAACGCAAACAGCTCGGATCCCAATCTCCCCCGCATCCCAGCTTGCTTTGGAAGCTGCCGGGAACCGTGGCGATGATGGAATTTTGGTTATCCGTCACCCAGCTGGATTTGTGGTCGTAATAAAACTTGACGGATGCACCAGTTCCCAGGTTGAGGGGGATATTATCCCCGCCGGGGGTGGCATGAATGCCGTAATTCTCAGTCCATGAATCATTGAGTGCAGCTTTATATTCATAGGTGCTGGCTGGCACTGTCCAGGTCCCCTGCCAGACGTCGTCGCCGGCGTCATAGCTCAGGTGCGATGCCGCGCAGGCTGGATCCCAGTCTCCAGCGCAACCGATTTCCGATTGCAGCGAACCTGCGATGGTCACCGAACTGGGGTTGGGCGAGGTTGCCGCACTGACCGGTGAGACGGATAGGAATGAAACCAGTACGCTCAACACGACCGTCAGATTCAAAAAAAGATTCAATCCTTGACTGAAAGAATGGCGGGTTTTCATGGCTACTGCTCCTTTAGGCATCCAGGCGAAAGGATTACTTTACACAGTTGCGCAAAAGAAAACAGCCAACAAATTTGACCCCTGAATGTTGGCAGTCGTCAGTTTCCTAATTCTGATCATGGAACCGCGTAATTATAGTAACAAATTCGACAAACCAAGTCAAATATGGAAATCATAAGGATTGGGCAGGTCCCCTGCTATACTTAAGCCATGATCGAGATTACGCCATCCGTCAGGGTCGAAGAGAATGAACTGCAGTTCGATTTTGTTCGGTCGGCGGGTCCCGGCGGACAGAATGTGAACAAGGTCTCCACCGCTTGCCAGCTGCGCTGGGACGTGCGCGCCACGGCAGCCCTACTACCTGATGTCAAAGAACGCCTGGTCAAGCTGGCCGGCAGCCGCATGACCGAAGAGGGCATTCTGATCATTGAAGCCAAACGACACCGCACCCAGGAGCAAAACCGCGAGGATGCCATTGCCCGCCTGGTTGCGTTGGTGCAAAAAGCCTTGGAAAAACCAAAGCTCCGCAAAAAGACCCGCCCCAGCGTCACCGCCTCGGCCGCCAGGGTGGACGAAAAGAAACGGCGCGCTGCTGTCAAGCGCACGCGCCGCTATAATCCGGAAGATTGGGAGTAGGTTTATTTATTCCTGTGCACCGAATTCCTTGGATGCCGGCGGACAGCCCTCTTTTTCACCGGATGGTGGAGTGTAAACCGGTTTTGCCTGCCAATATGCTCTGGGGCGTTTTTTATGGTATCCCGATGAGATGGCGGGTTATCTGAAGGGACATTTGCTATTTCTGAACCAAGGGTATGAAGAGATAGCTCAGGGCACCAAGCTTGACAATTTGTCCGGTGTATTGCCCATCGCCAGTTCCACCAAATGATCCACCAACAAACAAATCGCCACCCGCTGGCACCAAAGCATCGACTTCGTCACTTAAACCTCTATTTGGCAACGCAGACCATGTCCCATTTGAGGTGTTGTAACTGGCGATATTATTCAAGTTCGTAACCACATTGTCGAAAGTCGCGGAGAAACTTCCACCAATATACAGAACACTCCCGTCAATCGCCAGTGCGCGTACAGTGAGGCCATTCACCCCATTATGCTGCAAAGCTGACCAACCACCACTGCCATATTTGGCAATATGGTGCAGATTGGTCACAACGCCATCTTTTGTCATGGTGAACACGCCCCCCACGTACAAATCACTTCCATTGACCGCCAGTGCATTTACCACATTATCCAACCCGGTATTCGCCAAAGCCGACCACGCACCACCGCTGTATAAAGCGATGTTATTCAAATTTGTTACTTGAATATCATAAGTCTCGGCAAAACTACCCCCCACAAATAAATTTGTCCCGCTGACCGCCAATGCGTGCACTTCACCTTCCAATCCCTTATGTGACAGGGGTGACCACACGCCGCCGCTATATTTCGCTATTCCATGCAGATTCGTGACCTGGCCGTCAGCAGTCGCAGAAAAATTACCGCCCACATACAAATCGCTCCCAATGACGGCAAGCGCAAACACATCAAATCCATCTACGCCTAAGTGCGGCAGGGTTGACCATGTTTGACCGACCGTGTCGTACCTGGCAATGTTACTTAAATTGGTGATCGTGCCATCGTCGGTTGCATTGAATGAACCGCCAACATATAAATCAGTTCCAATGACTGCCAACGCATAGACAGTGGAATTTAACCCATTGTTTGCCAGGGCCGACCAGACTCCGCCGCTGTATTTGGCAATATGGTTTAGATTGGTCGTGCCGCCGTCAGGAATGAATGTGAAATTGCCGCCGATATACAAATCATTACCGATGATGCTGATCGCATTAACCCCGCCAACCATCGGATTGTGTAAAAGCGGAATCCAACCGAGTGACTGTGCCGGGGTTACTGATCCAGACTTTGCCTTACTGACCGGGCTTTGTATTGATTGGCTGTCAGGTGAAAGAATTGGACCTCGTTTAGAATCCAGCCTGACATCCCACCCGTGCAAATCCAGCTGCCCTTGAAAGCCGCTATTGAGGTTAAGCGTCCCATCCGGGTTGAGTAAACGTTCAAGCGGTACGTTTGCAGGTAGAGCAGACGCCCTGACCGGCAAACTGGTCGAATGCATTCCTTGAGGAATGATCAGAATGAGCAGGAAAAGAATCCGCGTAAACACACTCGAATTAGGTTTGATGCCAGCCATGGTCAAAATCCTTATTTTATAACAAATATTTGTACTATTAATATAGATAATATCCTAATAAAATACAAGCCCCATTTTTTCTCATCCTTTTAACTGACTATCACACAATAATTCCATTCCAGCGTCACCGCCTCGGCCGCCAGGATGGACAAAAAGAAACGGCGCGCCGCTGTCAAGCGCACGCGCCGTTGTTATCCGAAAGATTTGGCAAAGGAATTGCAGACCTTCAGCTTTTGTCTTCAATCTTCTCGTCTGGCAGGTAAACCAGGGGGACAAAAGTCTGGTCAGTAATGGGCGGGCGCACATAGCCCTGGTCAGCCTGGCGCGGAGGCAACACGATCGGTTCCGGCGTCAAATCTTCATATGGGATCAGGCTGAGCAGGTGGCGGATACAATTCAGGCGGGCGCACATTTTCTGGTCGGCGTTCACCACATACCAGGGCGCCTGTTTGATATCGGTGTGGGCAAACATCTCATCCTTGGCTTTGGAATATTCCACCCAGCGCGACCGCGATTGCAGATCCATCGGGCTGAGTTTCCAGCGTTTGGTCGGGTCGTTGATGCGCGCTTGAAACCGCCGCTCCTGTTCCTTGTCGCTGACTGAGAACCAGTACTTGATCAGGATGATGCCGGACCGCACCAGCATGCGTTCGAATTCGGGCACCGATCGTAGAAATTCGCGGTATTCATCCTCGGTGCAAAAGCCCATCACCCGTTCCACGCCGGCGCGGTTGTACCAGCTCCGGTCGAAAAGCACGATTTCTCCAGCAGCCGGCAAATGCGCCGCGTAGCGCTGAAAATACCATTGCGTCTTTTCGCGCTCGGTGGGCGTCGGCAGCGCCGCAACCCGGCAAACGCGCGGGTTCAGGCTTTCGGTGATGCGCTTGATGGTGCCGCCCTTCCCGGCTGCATCGCGCCCTTCGAAAATCACCACCACCTTCAAACCTTTGGCTCGTACCCATTCCTGCAGCTTCACCAGTTCAACTTGCAAATGGGCCAGCTCTTTATCGTAGGATTTTTTGGTGACGTGAATTTGCTCCTCCGGCGCCACCGGGGTGCTCATGTGCACAGCCATCGGTATGCTTTCAACCGCAGGTTGAACTTTTGCAGGTTCCGGCTGCTTCTCGCCCTTTACCGCTTTGGCGACTTTGCTTCCTTTTTCGCCATTAACCGGCTTTTCAACCTTGGCGTGTTTTCCATTCGAATGAGTCTTGTGTCCGTTCTTTTCCTTTTTGGACATATTTCCTCCCGCTGCTGTTCCTGTTTCGAAAACCGGGTTAAAATCTTAAATACAACGGATGTATATTAATATTATAGGAAGCTTTTGGATAAACGAACCAACCGATTCCGATTCAGGATCCATTGCTTCAGAAAACAGATTGGTGCACAATTGCCCGACCCATTAATAACCCTGAACTGTCCGAATTGCGGCGGTACACTGCAGGCTTCAGGACAGGATACCTACACTTGCTCTTATTGCGGCGCCACTCACCGGCTTCGCGATCATCCCGACTGGTTGAAGAAACTGCAGGACAACATCGATCAGTTGAATTCCGACCTGAAGACCCTGCAATCCGCCAGCAGCATATCCCTCTCGGCGCAAGCGCTGCCCGGGCTTCTGGCTGAGCTGGGACAGGTTTTACAAGCCATTCAGGCGCGCGGGCGGGCTATCTTCATCAGTCTGCTGGTAACCGGTTTGGGTTACTTTCTCCAACGCTGGCTTATCTTTCCACCCGATTCAGGCTGGATTCGTTATCTCCCGCTTACCGTGATGGTGCTGGGCGGGGCTGCTTTTCTCTATACACTGGTCCGCACCTTTCTGCTGGTTCGTCAACGGAATCAAGTCAATCAGCAAATCGAACAATGCAGGGAAGCCATCCGAAACACGGGGGCCAGGCCATGAAACGCATGCGCCTGGCGCCGTTCGACCTGCCGGTGCTGGTGTTCTGGTTCAGCGCGGTGCTGGGTCTCTTTGTAGCCTTTGATCGGGCGGCTGGTCAAAACACGCTGATTGCCCTGACTGGTAAGGTCTTGCTTTATCTTTTCATCTCGCGCGTGATAAACAGCGAGCGGCGTTGGGATGGATTCGCAGCAACGCTGGCCGGATTATCTGCGCTGGTGGCGTTGTACTTTATTACCCAGGCCGGGCACATTGCCTACGAAGAAAAAGTCGGAGTGATCGACCGGCTGGCCAAATGGATTGCTTCCTTCCTGCCGGCATTTCCATTTTGGCAGCCGGTACCCAACAGCCTGGGAACTTTCCTGGAAGGCAGCCTGTTTGCCGCCATCGGGTTGGCGTTGTTGGAAAAACGCCGGCCCTGGCGAATTTTGTATTGGGTTCTGTGCGGCATCATTGCCGCTGGTTTGATCTTCTCGGCATCGCGGGGTGCCTGGTTGGGCGTGCTGGGGGCGGCTTTGCTTTGGGCTGCCCTGCATTGGAAGCCTGCCCGCTTTCTGGCCATTGCCGCCGCTGCGGGAATGATGGGGATGGTCCTGTTCGTTTTGGTTCGCGGCGACCTATCAACCATTTCAGACATACCGATCATTGGCAGCCTGGCAGGCGCGCTTTTTATCCGCCCTGACCGTCTGGAAGTCTACCGTCACAGCCTGGCTTTGTTGACCGAACAGCCTTTTACTGGTATCGGGCTTGGCAATGCCTTTGCCATGACCTATTCACGCTACGAACTGCTGCTGGCAGTACCCTTCTTGTACTACTCCCATAACCTGCTGCTCGAGGTCTGGCTGCAGCAAGGTCTCCTCGGTGCCACAGCCTTCGTTTGGCTGTCTGCCTCGCTGTATGCCTCGATTCTTCGGAATCCCGCTTTCAAAACTGATCTGCGTTTTCAGTCGGTGTGCGCCGGTTTGACCGCCATATTATTGCACGGTTTGAGCGATGCAAGGCAGTATCCCTCCTTGTGGACCTGGCTGCCCTTTTTCTTCTTGCTGGGGCTGTGCACCGCCCGTTTACTTGGCGAACAACCCCTGATGAAACCGCGATTGCGATGGTTGGTCCCGGGCGCTGTAACGGCGGTCTTCTTGATCATCGTTACGACGGTTATCTGGCCGCCGGCAGCCGCCTGGAATGCCAACCGCGCCGGCCTGCTGCAAACCCGTGCCGATCTCGACCCTGCCCTTTCCCAGGATCAGCAATCGGCTATGCGCAACGAGAGCGAGGCCCTCTTTATCAAGGCCTTATCCATCAACCCGGCCAGCCTTCCGATCAACCGGCGCTACGGATTGCTGCTCTTATCCGAGAACCGCTATGCCGAGGCCATCCCACGGCTCGAAAAAGCCCACCAGACTGCACCTGATCACATTGGCGCACGAAAAGGATTGGGCCTGGCTTATCTGTGGAACGGAAACATTGATCGTGCGGCCGAATTGCTCACTGGCCTACCCAATATTTCTGATGAATTACAGGGATTGGCCTGGCAACAGTACAACGATTTTCACAATTACCAGACCGCGTTGTATGCGTATCAATTACTGGATCAAATGATTCCCGGCCAGGAAGCAACCCGAACAATGATTGAGACGCTAAAAAACCTGATCCAAAAAGGTAATTAGCTGGAAATAAAACACAACCGCGGATGGATTTATTTCCATCCGCGGTTGTTAATGATTGAGCAGATTTTCTAAAGTTATCGCACCGGGTCGCCGTAAGTAATAATCAGCGTGGGGCGGGCTTCGGGAATGCTGTAGCTCGATGAATAAAAATACTTGCCGCTGTGTTTCATGAGATCAGAAGAGTAAAGGACCAACCTCAACGGTTCGCCAGCCTGATAGGCTCTCGCCGCGGCAGCGGAGATTATCCATTCCTTTGCCACGCCCAGGTCGCCGCCGAAACCCGGCAGCGGATCCACATAGGTAGCAGCAAAGTTTTCTGCTGCCAGGGGGGCATTATTCCATGTAATCGTGCTTTCGTTCCAGTCTGCACTGGCTGTCATGACGTGGATCAAGGAATACTGGGCTTGGGTGGGATCGGAACCCCCAAACATGTGCATCACCAGTTTTGCCGAGGTGATGACTTTTCCAGCAGGTAAAGCATCCAGCGGAAAGGTAACGTAATACTTGGCATAACACGGCCAGTCGGCCACGTTTGCCTGGTTTTGAATATTTACCTGGGAATTATTGACCGTATACTGTGCGTACGCCGACTCGGTCTTATCGCCCCATAGGCCAAAGAAATCGGGCTTGGTGATCTCGCCGCAAATGGTGCTGCCTCCAACGCTGGCATCTGGTACGCTCGTCGCGTTGAGCCCCTGGCGAATGTACATGCTGGTATTGTTTTGGCTGGCTGGTGCTGTATAACTCGGCAGACCAAATCCGAGTTCCGCCCAGGTGGCAGGCTGCGATCCATCCATGTTGGGCGGCCAGTTTTTAACAGGCAGCGGCCCGTTTGAATCATCGCGGTCGTGTAAAGTAACCGCCATGGCCCAGGTGGTGCCGTCCGCTGGCTTTCCCGCCAACCCCAGGCTGGTATAGGGGATCTTTATGGTCATCAGCCAACCCATATTTGGGGTGCGGGTCTGGTTATAACCGCCCTCTCCCTCATACCCGACCACAACATTGAAGGGAACATCCGCTGGAGTCCATTGGGTGCCATCCCCGCGGTAAGCGGCCTGGAAAGCACCATTGACCCAATCAAAGTGGCTTTGGGCAACAAGGCGGTAAGAGCTAGCGTCCGGAACGCTGCCACTCACACCCATAGGACGTAAATAAATGCTGATGGCGTCATACTGGGTTAATTCTGCGACCGTAGGCGTGGTGTCGTACCATAAGAAGCGGTCAAAAACTTCGACCGAAAAAAGCAATGCCGTGTCGCTGTAGCCTGTCCGAACATCCACATAGTTTTCAGTCGGGCTGACCTTGCCAAACCAAAAAATACTGGATGGCATTAACCAGGTTCCATCCGGCAGGAAGCGCGCATTCTGGCGGAAACCGCTCGCATTTATACTTGCGGGTTGCGAACCAGAAATGAGCGGCAAATAGATGGTGGTATCACCGCCCGATTGGGCCATAAAACGATCGCGGGAAGGTTTCCCCTCCCGCGCAGCCTGTACTTTTATAAATTGTGCGGGCAAAGCCAGCATGATCAGCAGAATTAATCCGATATAGAGTTTTTTCATACTCCCCGGTTTATATCAGCATGCCTTTGCCCTGTCAAACGGCAGGTTCCTTAACAAAAAGAAACCTCAAGCCTTCGTTTTCCCGGGTTTTTTCTCGTAGTCGTAAGGGTAATGCTTGCTGTAATAGGATTCCCGCCGGGGAACGCGGTTGAGCACCACAACAACTTTTTTGAGGCGTAGTTTGATGATCTCATCTTTCATGGCGCGCAACGCATCTTTGCGCGTATAGCCTGGGCGAACCACCAATACCACGCAGTCCACCTTGGTGCTTAAAGCCGACGCATCCGAAAGGAAGAATGGGGGGCCATCCAAAATGACCACGTCCGTCATTGCTTCCAGCGAAGCAAGGATTTCATTCATTTTCTTCGATTCAAGCAGCTCCGATGGATTGGCGGGCATGAGGCCGGAAGTGATTAATTTAAGCTTGCCTGAATTCCAGGGGACCAGGACATCCTGCAGGCTCATCGAACCTTTGAATACATCGCTGAAACCACGTTCGTTATCGATGCTGACAGCGTTGTGCAGCATGGGCCGGTGAAAATCGGCATCCACGCAAATCACCCTGCGCTCGCCCTGCGACATCACCACTGCCAGGTTGGCGGAAATGGTGGATTTTCCTTCCGATATGCCCGCACTGGTAATCAATATCGAACGAATAGGTGTTTCGGGATCCAACAAATCCAGGTTCGTGCGCATCACCCTGAAAGCATGCGCTACCGGCGAGCGCGGTTCTTCAATTACGTAAGACCAGGGATCCTTGCCTGGAGGAAAATCACCCACCTCGCCGACCACCGGTATTTCCAGGATGCGTTTGACATCTTCGATTCCCTTAACCGAATCGTCCAGAAATTCAATGGCATAGGTGGCCACCACGGCCAGAGCAAATCCAACCACAGACGCCAAAACGACAATCATCATACGATTCGGGCCGACAGGTTTTGAAGGCAGTTCAGCCTGTTCAATCATCGTTAAAGCATTGGTCGCTCCGCTTTGAGTATTAGAAAGCAGCGCGGCATAAGTGGTTTGTAAACTGCTCAAGCTGGTGCGTAATGATTGAATTTGAGCTTGCATGTCCGAAATTTGCCGGGCACTTGTCAATTTTATAACTTGAGCTTGAAGGTCCTCCAACTTTGTACGCGTTTCTTCAATCTGACCCTGAACCACGGATAATTGATCCGTCAGAAACTTCTGCACACTGGCATCTTCGCCTTGTGCAGGCGAACTTTTGGTGATCAACTGGTTGGCTAATTCGTTTGCAACCACCATGGTACGCTGCGGATTGGTATCGTTGACAATAATTTCAACCAGGGTGGAGTTAGGCACTGCCCGGACCGTATATTCCGGCAAAAAATCAAGGCCTACTGCTTTCATCGTCGCCTGCCGGATGGGTTCACGGGAAGCGATATCGGCATAAATACCCGCCAACTGCTGTTGAAGATAAAATTCACCACTATTTGGGTTGGCTGCATTGAGTGAATTTCCAACCATTAAGGTTGTCCGCACTTGATAAATATCGGGCTGGGTAAAGGAATATAACAAACTGGCAACGGCCGCCACAACAGTTGCGGCGACTAACAACCACCACCATTTTCGTAAAGGAGCAATATATTCGTTGAAGTTCATAATTAATCCTTTGCCTGGCCACAATTCCTGGAGGATTTAGCCAGCATCTTTCCCCCAATAATCTATTTTATCAATTATTCCAATGAAAGTCACGTGCGCACGCCATCCAATTACACTCGAAGCTTTTCCCGGGCAACTTGCAGGTAGATTTGCTCCAATTGAGCTGCAACTGCGTCCCAGGAATGTTCCCGTTCGACAAATTGCCGCCCGGCCTTGCCCAATTGACGCTGCCAGGCCGGATTGGCCAAAAGCGTCAAAACGTGCCGGGCAAACACTTGCGGTTCTTCAGCCACCAGGATTTCCTCGCCGGCACGAATATTCAGGGCAGATACAGCCTGCGGACTGGCAACAACTGGCGTTGCGCAGGCTAAAGCTTCCAACACCTTATTCTGAATGCCCGCGCCGTAGGTAATTGGCGCAACCGCAACTGTGGCGTGTTGGAGAAATGGCCGTAAATCGGGCACCGAACCGGTCACACGCACCCCCGCATGATCAGATAACGCCAGCAATTCACGCGGCGGGTCCTTGCCAACCACAGTCAATTTTGCTTCCGGGCGTTCTGCCCAAACATGCGGCATAATATCATTTACCAGGTGTAAAACCATGGCAACATTGGCATGATAGCTCATCTTGCCGCTGATAACCAATTCGGCAGGTTCGCGATTTTGCGGTAAATCCGGGTGGAAATATTCCAGGTCCACGCCGTTGGGCAATACCACCAGCCGCTCGCCGTAACCAGGGGCTAATTCCAAAAATGCCTGGCGATCAATGGGAGATGTAACCAGAACCCGCGAAAATTGACCCGCCAGCCAGCCTTCGTAACGGGCTGTCCGGTTTAATTCAAAAGCTGTCATGGCTTTACTGCTCAATTTGCGAGCCTGGGACGCGGCCTGGCGGAACAAATGCGTAATGCTGTCGACACTGTCCCACACGACCGGAATGGAACTCCCTTTAAGGACAGCCAGGCCAAACCGTGCCCCACGCAAGTGTTCGACATGGACGGCATCAAACCTGTTGGCAGTCATTGCCTGGCGGATTTTGCTCATCAATTCAGGCTGCCAGCAATAAACAGCCTGCAGCGGCAGACGCGATGGCACAGCCAGCAGGCAATTCGCCATGGACCGCCATTTGGTTAACCGGGCTGAAATCACCCGGACGCCGAGGTTTTCAAGCCTTTTGGTATCAGCTTCTTCCGCCGCGTTGCCTGTCAAGGTCGCAACCGTCACCGAGTTGCCGCGCGCTGCCAATGCTCGAATGAGGTTGAATGGCCTCACCCGTACCAGATTGGGCGTATAAGGAACAATAAAGAGCAGCTTCATCCAGCCTGCTTTCGGCCATGTGCCAGAAAAGCAGCGATACGGTTGAATGCAAGCCCGGCAAATACCAGCAGAACCGCATCCACTGGCAAGCGGTAGCGGATTAGTGTCCAGGTAAGCACGTGAATCACGGTATAGATCAGGGCAAACAACACTAACAAAAATTTGGGAGAAGCGATTGCATCCCAGAATCGATGCGCGATTTGCCGCCATGCCAGAATCAACCCTGCCAGCATGAACGGCCACAATATACCAAAACTTAATACCCGGCTCAAATTACTGATGGTGCCCGAATCGGCGCTGGGCAAAAATTCAAAATAGGGCGGGATGCGGCTAAGACTCAATTGAAGGTAACGTACCGGATCGTCCAATACGAACTGAATGCCCCGGCGAAGCAGTTCCTTATCCAAGGCTGCCTCATCGAGGTAGAGTTGGTCCTGCGGCAGCAGCTGCCTATATTCTTCCTCGCTGAGGATCGGTTGAAAATGGGTGCCGTAATAGGGATGATTGCCCCAGTAGAAAGCATAGCCTGAATTGGTATTGAGCAGCACAAATTGTCCAAAACGGGCGGTGTTGTAGATTGAAAATGGCACAATCATGGCGATTACAACAACCAGCGGGAGTAAAAAATGCACCCATTTCAAATCAGCATGTCCGCGGCGGTTTGCCCAGAGCAGCCATAACAGTAAAAAGGGTATAAACAACAGGAAGAGTTGTCGCAGCAAGACGGCAGCGCCAAGCGTCAAACCCAATCCGGCTGCCAGCAGCACGCGGTTGTGGTTTTCCTGCAACGGTTCCGCCAGATATATCGCCAACAGCAATGCGCCGAGGATGGCCGTGATATAAAAAGGTTCGGTCATCAAGGAGGCTGTGTAATAGATGAAATAGGCGTAGATGGCATTTAAAAAGGCCGCCCACAACCCGACGCTTGAATTAAATAGCCGTTTACCAATTTTATAAGTCAGCCAGGGCTGCAGCAAACCGACAATGACCGCCTGAATCAGGCGGGCAACCAGCGGATGGGGACCAAATAAAGCATAAACAGCGACAAGGTAAAGGGTATACAGGAAGCTCCAATGTGCCGTCGGCTGGTTGGCGCGCGTGGCCGGCCACCAATCCTCGCCAAAGCTAAAACCGTGCCCGGATCCCACCCGCAGTGCAAGATTGTGATAGGAAACCTGATCCGAAGTGCCCGGCAGTACAACAACAGTGTCCCCGAGATAAATTGCTGCGCCAACCCGCAACAATACGGAAAGCAATAGAATAAACACCAGCAAGTTTTGCTTAATAAGCTTCAAGGATGAACCACCTATTTCTCTCCCCCATGCGCAGTCCGGACCCAGGTGACCGGGCGACGGCTAAGGCGCGCCTGCAATGCCAATCCAGAACGCCAAACCATAAAGACAGGCCCGGTTAAAATAGCGCCATATGCGCGCAGTGGTGCATGTTCCAATGCCAACCCGAAGAGTGGATACAAATAGAGTAAAGCGGTGAATACCAGCCATGCGATGATTGCCCCTATGGCAATTTTGCCGCCCAGCCAATAAATAATCAATTGAATTGCCAGCAAGGCTATCGCTGCCAATGTGAGGGTGGAATACGAAGGTAAATAGGATTGCATGGCGCCATCCAGGAGAGCGCCGTCGCCGCGTTTAATTCCTTCGCGCAGCAATTGCCCGGCAAACTGGCGGCTGGCATCCTGCGTACCGCGCAACCAACGTGCCCGTTGGGCGCGTGCCTGCTGCCAGGTGAGCGGCGCCTCGCCCAAACCCAATGCAGAAGGTTCATAGACGATATGGATGCCTTCAAGCAGCAACCTTTGGCGCAGTTGATAATCTTCCGTCAACCCTTCGCCCCAACCCAGTTTGCGAAGGACATCAGCACGAAAGCAAATCGAATCGCCCATGTGTTTGGCCGACCAGCCCAGGTTGCTGCGCCCCAGGTTTTGGTAACGGTTATCGATTAAGAACATTGCCCAGGTAAGCGCCGGGAACCATCCACTTTGCGGATTGCTGATGCGGTGCTGCCCCTGCACGACCTGTACACCCTCAGCCAACCGGGCATCCATGACGCGCAAGAAATTGGCATCCACCCGTGTATCGGCGTCGAAAATAATGACGGCATCCACCCGCTTTTCCTGCAGGATGCGTTCAAATAACCAGGAAAGCGCAGCGCCTTTTCCAGAACGCGGACCATCGTTGCGTTCATGGACAACAGCGCCTGCCTCCCGCGCCAATTGAGCAGTGTGATCCGAACAATGATCCGCCACTATGTGAATCGTGAATTGCTCGCGCGGATAATCCAACGCAAGCAGCCGGTTCACGGTAGCTGAGATGACGGTTTGTTCGTCATGGGCTGGAATGGCGATGGCGAAATGGGCCCGGGGGGTTCGTCCTTGCCATTGCACCGGCTTGGCTGGGCGTATGGAAGCCAGCGCCATCACCAACAGGTAGGCAAATGGCACAAATAAAACTGCCAGAAGAAAAATCGAGAGAAAAGTCATGATAATTTCAATGTTCGTTTACAGGTTAACCGGGTAAAAACGCATCGAGCCGACCACTTTCAACCGCTTTCCATAAGAGAATGGCACTGATAAAAAACTTGGCGGCCCATTCTGGATATTTGAATCGTTCGTATTTTCCAAAAACCGGAAAAGAACCGCCGATGCCGCCACGCACATTCAGATTGTCTGTTTCCAAATCTTGCAATTGACAGACATAATCAAGTGCTTTCTGTGAAGCAGTTTTGAATTGGGGCTGCTGGTAACGCAACGCCAGGGCCAGCCACAAATCGCTCATTTGAACGTTTCCAGTCAGACAGCTGGTATCATCGCTGACCCGCCAACCAGAAGCATAAGTACTCGCCAGGCTGCCATCCGGGCGTTGCAGACGAAGCAATTGATCGGCCGTGTTCTTTGCGGCAGCCAAATAACGCTCATCCGAAAGGAGTTCTCCGCTGCGAAACAATCCTTCGGCCGTATACGCGATGGTGTGCGTAAACGGGTCTTCCTGCGGAGTGAACCCGCAGTTTTCAAACCAGCCATCCTTGTGCTGCTGCTTCAGCACCCAATCCAGGTGCCTGACAGCAGATGCGCGGTAAGAGACCTGACCGGTCAGACGATGAAGTTCCAACATCGCCCAGGCAACGCGGGCATCAATGACCTTTGAAACGCCCAGGTGTTGATATTTTTTCCACATGCCCTCGGGTTCCTGGGCTTTAACCAGCCAATCTCCCGAACGGGCTGCAGCCTGCAGATAACGTTCATCACCCCCATCACGGTAGGACGCCAGCCAGCCAAATAAAACCTGACCGGTATCGAATACCACCGGCGCTGGTTGTTTATCTGAGCGTTGATCCCAATAATAAACGCCTCCGTCCGCATTGATCTGTCCAAGCAGAAACTCGGCCTGGCGGTAGGCAAACTCGCGCCATTCCTCCTGACCCAAAAAACGCGCGGCGTTGATCAAGGTTGGAATTGTATAGCCTGTCGTTTCAGGGTAGGCTGGAAACCAGCGCGACCTCAGCAGATCATATCCTTTGGAGATTCCTTTCCCATCCACCGCCTGGCTGGCGCGGGTCAACCATTGCAATCCTGCTTGCAGGCGCTCATCCAACGAGTGCAGGGTATGAGTGCCAGCATCGCGATTACCTGAAAATATCTTTTGAAAAAGGATTAAATCAACCAAAATTCCTCGCTTTGGCTACATTGTTGGCAAAGAGGCGATCAATTCTTCATAATTGCGGTGCAATTGTTGATAGTATATTCGGTTCTGCGGGCGAAGTGCCGCACCGGTGGATGTCAACGCCAGGCGAAGCCCGGATATGAATTTCAGCACGCGCTTATAAGAACGCGCAGACTTCTCGCCGTAATGTTTTCGAAAGAACTGCACCTTGCTGCCGTAAAGATGCAAAAACATTTTCACGGCTTCCTGGCGCGTGCTTTGCCCGCCATAGTGAATGATCCTCGATTGCGGCACCCAATACAATGACCATCCCATTTGATGTAACCGGTAGCACAGATCGATCTCTTCGGAATACATAAAATATTTAGTGTCCAGCAGACCGGTTTTTTCAAGTGCTGAACGCCGCAACAGCAGACTGGCACCTTGAAGCGAATCGACCTGACGCGGCGTTTCTTTACTCCAGTGTTGCATATCGTAAATGCCAAACGCGTATAGCTTATCGAGGTGTAGCAAACGCCAAAATTCGCGGGCTACCGTTGGAAAAGGAAAGCAGGATGGCTGCAAGCTTCCATCTGGATTTTGGTACAACGACCCTGCCGCTCCGGCACTCGGATTTTCGTCCAGAAAACTAACCAGCTTTTGCAGAGCATTCGGAAGAACAATCGTATCCGGATTCAACAGCAGGGCATATCGACCAATTGATGCTTGCAAGGCCTGGTTATTGGCGGTTGCAAAACCAACATTTTTTTCATTAAGAATCAAATTCACATGAGGAAATTGATCCCGGATAAGCTGGACGGAATTATCGCGTGATGCATTATCCACCACCCAAACTTCAAAATCGCCTTCCGGAGGGTTAGCCATGATGGATCGCAGGCAATTCGCCAATAAATCAGCTACGTTCCAACTAACCAGGATAATGGATAAATCCATGCTGCTTTTATCCGGCATTCTGTACCGATCCGCTGATGGTGGTTATCCGATTGAGTGCCAACAACCCTCCCATGAAAAACCACCCGATCAAACTGGAACGAAAACCGGCAAAACCCACATTGTAAACAAATGGAATCACCCAGTCTCCAAGCATTCCTGACACCAACGTGCCTGCCATGGCACCGATAACACCGTAAACAAATGCCAGATCGAATCCGCTCGACATATTCTTGCGCATTCTCAATCCCACCAGGATGATTTCCACCATTAACCAGATAAAGAGAGCCAGACCAATTATTCCTGTTTGAGCCAGCAAATCGATGTAGTTATTATGCGAGTTGAATTGGACCGAATATCCAAGAATCGGGAAAAGCGGCGTCAAAAAATAATAATTCGCAGGACCGACTCCCAGAATTGGGTTGATGGCGATGATTTTAAACATGATCTTCCAGGCGTCCAGCCGGGTCATCAAGCTATATTCGTTATCGCCAACCATTACAATGCCGCGAATCTGCTGCCAATTAAGCGCCAATACCAATAAACCGAAAACAATCAACGGGATGCGGAATTTTTTGGATGCCAGGAAAAGAATGACACCTCCGCCCAACATTGCCGGCAGCCAACCAGAAACCCATTCGCGCCTTTCAAAGAAAGCATTGTAGACAAATGCCATCAACATCACCCCAAGCGCAACTTTCCACTTTATATTTAGTGAATTATTAAACATCAGTTGCGCTACAGCAATGCAGAACAACCAGATCCAAAACAGTGCGCCGGTGGAACCATCGGCGAAGAATTGCAGAATCGGCCGGGTTAGCGAATAATAGCGCGAACTAAATGGACTCAAAAATAAGAACACGCCCCCCAGGCTGATTAAGGCAACCACAGACCAAACGAGTGCTTTTCGCGTCAGGCAGTGAGCCGCTACAAGAACGGTGCCTGCAGCCAACACATATAGCATCGTCCCACCGAGTTGTGCGGTGATTGGCGCGTGCCGATAATAAAACCATGGAAGCTGACCAAAAGCGAATGACAAAATACTTCCGAAAGCCAGCAGGATCGCGGCGATGACTGTGCGACCTGGCATCAAAGAGAATTCTTTTTTAACCACCAGCATATCCAGGAACCACAAACCCAGCGCCAGTAAAACCAGTAAAACGGAAATGGGTAACTCAGTTTGGCTGCCCGTACCGAGTCCAAATGGGATGGCAATGGTTGCAGGAATGATGGATACCACAACCAGCGTTGGAAAACGAAGCAGCAGCGTCAACCCTGCGAGTGCAAAAATGGCTAATACATACAAGCGGGGGAACAAATGCACTCCCATCAGGATACGCGGCACCGCAAAAAGCAGTGAAAAGACTAACAGTATTAATACACCAGCCCGAATCAACACAGGTTGGTTTTGTTCGAACCAGGTCATTGAAAAGCGAAAAGTGCGAAAAACCTTTATTGATTCGGATAGGCGTGTAAACATGACTCACCTGTCTGTTTCTGGCAACGGCACGCCAATTTGGGCAGTCTCTTCAGCCAACTGCAATAAATCAGGAAGAACTGCGTCCCAATTATATTTTTGCCTTACCAGGTCAAAACCAGCTGCGGCTACCTGTTGATGCAAGACATCCTCTCGCAACAGGCGCAGCACGGCGTCGGCAAAATCCTGCGGTTCATCCGCTACCAGCAGATGGACCCCGGATTGCGCCTTGAGCCCCTCAACCCCTTTCGATGTCGCTACCACTGGGGTACGCAATGCCATGGCTTCCAAGATCTTGAGACGGGTTCCGCCTCCGGTTTGCAATGGTGCCAATGCCACCCGTGCTGCCGCCAACCAGGGACGCACATCCGCAACAACGCCGGTTTGTGTCAGGTTACTGGCAGCCGGCAATTGCTTGCCAGCCGGGTCGCCAGTAATGATCAGGCGCGCCTGCGGATGTTGGGCTTGAACAAGCGGGTAAACCTCGTTCACAAACCACACCATGGCCTCATAATTTACATCATACCGGAAAGAGCCAGTATAAATCAAGCTGTCAGGGTTCGGCTCGGCTGACACGCCGTCGTAATCCTGCAATTGCATGCAGTTCGGAATGACAATTATCTTGCGCGCATCCGGGACTGCCATTTGCAGCAGCCTTTTCTCCTGATCAGAGACCACCGTAGCAGCTGCGATGTTTCGAAACAGCCCGCGCAGGTATTGGCGGTATTTCCACCAGGTCAAACTGTGCCGCATGCGGCCAGGCCACGCGCTGGCTTGCGCCGCTTTTTGAGCATAAACCCCAACCTCGGCTTCCTCCAACAGGACGGGAATCTCAGCCCGCTCCACAGCATAAGGTGCCATGTCGATCTGGCTGGCGATTAGCAAGTCGTAACGCTTTGCGTCCAAGGCAGCGCGAATCACCCGCGACATTTCCGGTGAATGAGTATCCACAACTGAACGCGGCATCACGCCGAACAATCCACGCAGCGCGCTCAAACTGGTCGGGTTGAACTCCCGCCATGCAACCGCCTTAACTTCCTGACAGATTCCATGCAAACTGGCCAGATCCGCCACTCCTTCTCGCGGATCGTAAAAACTCACCAGGTCCACAGTATGTGCGCGGCTCAAACCGCGCAGCAGGTTGTAAATGCGCAGCTTGGAACCGTTGTTGGCCGGGTATGGGAACCAGCGCGAGAGGAATAGAATACGCATAGGCT
>CAZHYQ010000015.1:0-47777 GCA_964536805.1 uncultured Longilinea sp. | reverse complement strand
GTGATATCCACGCCCACCAGGCGCATCCCGCCCTGCCCGCCGCGGTCGTTGCGCAACGAGAGATCCTCCTGGGTGCGGTCTTCGATCATCTTCAGGTAGGTCGCCACCGCATCGTTGATCGAGCCGTCCACCAGCACCTTGCCACGCTGCAAATATAATCCGCGGTTGCACAGCGACTGCACCGCCGCCATATTGTGGCTGACGAATAGAACCGTGCGCCCTTCGGTTGCCACTTCGCTCATTTTACCCAGACACTTTTTTTGGAACTCGGCATCGCCCACCGCCAGAACCTCATCGATGAGAAGAACTTCTGGTTCAAGGTGCGCAGCCACGGCAAAACCGAGGCGTACGCGCATACCGGAGGAGTAATACTTGATCGGCGTGTCGATAAAGCGCTCCACCCCAGAAAAAGCAACGATTTCATCGAACTTGCGCTCAATTTCAGTTCGGCGCATCCCTAAAATTGCGCCTGAAAGAAAAACGTTTTCACGTCCGGTTAACTCGGGGTGAAATCCCGTGCCCACTTCAAGCAGCGCCCCCACCCGGCCGTGAATGGTTGCCACACCGGAAGTGGGTTCGGTGATGCGCGCCAGCAATTTGAGCAGCGTGCTCTTGCCTGCACCGTTTCGACCGATTACTCCCAGCACTTTGCCCCGTTCCACTTCAAATGATACGCCGTTCAACGCCCAGAGCGTTTCATCATCGCTGGGCGGCCGCAAGGTGGTAGCAAGGTATTGGAAAGGACTGGCAGCCCGCTGGACCAGCGAACGTTTTTCAGCCTGTTCCTTTTGAATTACTCCAATGCGGTAGCGCTTGGTGAGATTCTCAACTCGAATGGCAATATCGCTCATAGCACATCCACGATGGTTCGTTCAGTCCGGCGGAAAACAAAGGCACCCATTACCAGCAGCACTGCCATGATTCCCATCGAAATCCAAAAAGTGGTACCCGGCGGGCTGCCGGCGGTTGGCCCTAAAAGCGACCAACGAAAGCCGTCGATGATGCCAGCCATTGGATTGAGCTGATAGAAAAAGACCAAGCTCTTTGGTACCGAGGAAATCGGATAAATGACCGGCGAAAGGTACATCAATGCCTGCAGCAGAAAATTGACCGCGAACGCAACATCACGGTACCGCACCGAAAGGGTTGCAAGCCACAATCCCACCATCAACGCCATTACCACTGCCGCCAGTGTGAAAGCCGGCAGCCAAAGCATTTCGATCCGCAATGGCACCTTGAAGAACGGCATAATGATGAAGAAAACCAGGAACGAAGCCAAAAGATCGACAATTCCGGAGAGCACGCCTGCCACCGCAATGATCATGCGCGGGAAGTAGACCTTTGAGATGATGTCCATGTTTTGCACCAGGCTGCCAGCCGAGCGCAGAACTGCACTGGAAAAATATCCCCACGGCAGCAGCGCTGAAAGCGAAAACAATGCATATGGCAGGTTGTTGCTGGGTATCTTGACAAATACGCCGAACACCAGCGTCAGTACAATGACATTGAGGATGGGGCGCAGAAACAGCCAGGATGCACCCAGCGCAGTCTGACGGTACACACCGCGAATTTCCCGCCAAATCAGCAGCATTAATAGTTCGCGGTACTCCCAGAGATCCTTCAGGCCCAACGTGGACCACCCGTGCGTTGCCTGGATCACTGTGGTGATCTCGGGAACGGGCAGAGTTTTTTTCTTACCAAACTCGGATGCAGTCATGCCGCGCCCTTTCTATGGTTTTTGAAGGGGTTCAACGATATAAAAAGCCGTATCTTTAAAAACTTGATGGTCCGTCACCGTGCCGCAAGGAGCAATCCAGCTGCGGAACCAGCTTTCATTTTCAACGCTGACCGGGTCGCCGGCATAGTTTCCCTCGGGGAAGAGCACAAAGATGCTGCGTCCTCCTTTTGGCGGCTGTTGCAACTGCTGGCAGGTGACCTGATTGAGGAATTGCGCCCGGCGTACCGGCCTTCGAAAATAATACCAGAGTGTCGACTCGCGCGTACTGAAAAGCAGATCTGAATCGCGTAAATTCTGCCGTAAATACGCCATGACGGGGTGGTCGCGAACCGCGGCGGTTTCAAAACCGCGGCCGAGCGGGGCTGCTGCGATGGCGCTCAGGCTGGTTTGAGTATAGGCCAGCAGGATGCCGGCCAGCGCCAGGCCCATCAGCCCGCGTACCAATCGGCTTTTCAAGCGGCGGAACAGTGCCGCCAGTGCCAACCCCAACAGAACAAAAATAAAGGGGTAAGCTGGAACAAAGTAACGGGGAAAATCCCATTGAGCCCAGGTATTGCCCAGGGCAAAGAAAAAGCCAAAATAAAGAACGACATAAACCAGAATGGCTAACATGGGCCAGTTGATCAGATCGCCCAAGGCCCTTAGGAACTGTGTGCGGTTACGCCAGACATAGATGAAGACGATCAGGGCAATTAGTGCAGCCGCTGCGATCAGAACCACGGTCGGCGTTTTTTCTGCAAAGCTGCGAAAGCCGAGACCCAGGCTTAAATCCGGTTTGAATTGCTCAAATAGCAGCCGGGCCAGCCAACCGCGCGTGGTGCGTTCAATTTCCCAGCCAGCCGAATTGGTGGCACAGTAGAAGCGACCGGTCTCCACATAATTAGCGCCCAGGGCAACGAATGCAGGGATTTGTGAAAGCGCTGTCAGGCCTACCTCGGCAAGGGCACGCCGCGGCTGTTTAGCCAACAATGAACGCAGCACCAACATGCCGCCCACAATTGCCACCAACATCCCGCCCACCAACCGCAGCATGGTCACGGCTGCCATCAGCAGCACCAACGCAGCGATAACCTTCCAGCCAGGTCGTTCAGAACGCACGTAGTACACCATCACCAGGATCAGCCCCAGCGTGGCGGGGATGTAGAGCGTTTCAGTCAACGCATAAGTCAATACATTGAGCAGCGGTTGGAAAATGAGCAGCGCTGCACCAGTCAACAAGGCTGCTGGCAGGCTATGCGCCAACGTCCAGACCAAGGCAGCACTCAATAGCGCCGTCAGTGCCAGTCCCACCAGGGATAACCCATACAGTGCCGCTTCTTCTGAGATTCCCAGCCGAAGCAAGCCAGAGAGGAAAATCGGGTAGCCGGGCATGTAGGCACAAAAACGGCGGGCAGCCTGCTGGTCGGTGGTTAACGTCATGTCAATTTGCAGGCGAGCATCTGACACCAGGTTTTCAGCAGCATTCAGATAAGTGGCCGTGTCGTGGGTAAGCGCTGGGGTAACCGGCATCATGGCGCGTCCCAAAACGACAGCCAGCAATACCAGCAGTATCAGCCCGATGATCATGAACCAGGGGTTGCTCTTCAAACTCGCCACCTCTTCGTATTAAGATATTAATTCAATATTCAACAGGAGGTCCTGAACATTCAAAACCTCCTGCAAGGAAAACAATACATTGAATTACGGTACTGGTACCAGCCGGATCCAGGCCCAGCCATAATATGGGTAGGTGCCATACCCGGGTACCAGGTCAGCCCGGTCAACAAAGACCTCGAAGATTCCGTTGGTCACTGTAACCGTGCCGAGCGCGTATTCGTTGAAACCGCCGCGGGTTCCGCTATCAGCCTGGAAGGAGAAGGCTTCGGGAGCCACCGCGGAGTATCCCCAGTAGTATTGCAGGTTGGCATGCAAATACAGACCTGCGTAAAGGGTATAAGTGCCGTTTGGAACAGAAGCGTAGAAGCGTTCGACCGGCGGTGTCTCATTGTAGCTGGCAAAAACGCCGGCATATCCGCGCCCGGAGTAATAGAACTCAGTCCATAGGTTATCAGTAGCCACCAAATCGTTGGCATTGGTGGTTGTGACCAGAATGGGCGATTGATTGGCATCGTTGGACACATCAATCTGGACTGGTCCAGCGGTGGGAAGAACAGCGGGCGTATTGGTGGCAGTCGGCGGCACAGAGGTTGCCGTCGGCGGCAAGGCTGTGTTGGTGGCAGTCGGCGGCAGCGCAGTAGTTGTCGGCGTTGAGGTCGCTGTTGGTGGAGCGGATGTATTCGTAGCCGTCGGCGGCAAGGCTGTATTGGTCGGAGTCTGGGTCGGCGTCCGCGTCGTTGTCGGTGGCAGGGTTGTACTCGTCGGTGTCCGGGTCGGCGTACGTGTCGCGGTTGGCGTGCGGGTTGGTGTGCGCGTCACGGTCGGCGTACGCGTCACAGTCGGCGGCAGTGCCGTATTGGTCGGCGTACGTGTCGGCGTAGGTGTCAGGGTCGGTATAATAGGCGTATTTGTGGCAGTGGGCGGTATCGAGGTCGCCGTTGGCGGAACAGATGTAGGCGTTGCCGTCGGGGGTAATGCTGTGAATGTGGCAGTAGGCGGCAGAGGCGTGGCTGTCGGCGGCAGAGGAGTGCTGGTAGCAGTGGGAGGCAGCGCGGTAAATGTCGCAGTAGGCGGCAGAGGCGTGGCTGTCGGCGGGAGAGGTGTGCTGGTTGCGGTAGGGGGCGGCGCGGTGAACGTCGCAGTAGGCGGCAGCGGTGTGGCTGTCGGTGGAACTGGTGTAGATGTAGCCGTGGGAGGCAGCGGTGTGGAGGTGGCTGGAACCGACAATGGAATCAGGCGGACATACGACCAGCCATAATACGGGTAGGTGGATCCGCCGCTCAACATGTCCGCATTGTTCACGAACAGTTCAAATAAATCACCCGTAACCGTCACGGTTCCGAGGGTGTATTCATTAAAACTGCCGGCTGTTCCACTGGTTGCATCAAACAAGTTGGCCTGCGGGGCCGCTGCTGTGGTGCCCCAGTAATAACGCAGATTGGCATGCTTGTAGAGGTTAGCCACGAGCGTATATGTACCTGATGGAACCGTCGCATAAAACCGCATCAGGGGAGGCGTTTCATCCACGCCGGCAAAAATGCCGGGATAACCGCGCGGCGCATAGAGAAATTCGGTCCACTGATTATCGTTTGAAACCAACGCATTGGCATTGGTTGTGGTCGTCAACACCGGCTGCTGATGGATATCTTCATATAAATTGATCGTAATCGGCGCGCCAGCCACCAACGTGGGGGTTGCGGTGGGAGGCGGCGTGAAGGTAGCCGTGGGGCTGACAAACGTCGGGGTTGAAGTAGGTGGAGGCAGTACGCCGGTTGGTGTGGCGGTGGGGGTCGCCGTTGGCAGGGGAGTATTGGTTGGTGTGGGCGGCAAAGGGGTGCGCGTGGGGGTTGGCGCAAGGGTGGGCGTGGCAGTCGGCAGGGGCGGCGGCATTTGGGCATCAATGGATACCACCGTGCTGCCGCTGAAGGTCGGCACGTTCACTGCAGATTTTTGAATTTGTCCACCCGATTCGGTAAATAGGTAAAAACGTGTGTTCAAATCCGTTGAACCGGTCAAAGTCGTATCCAGCAACCCGGTGCTGCTATTCTGAATGCTGGAAGCAATTTTGGAGGTGTACATGGCGCGCACATATTGGGCGGCATAATCGAGCGTGACAAATTCTGGCTGGTAACTTTGCAAACCGGCCGTCATGCCGCTCATTATCGCGTTCCAATTGCTGTCGGAAATAGCCTGAATGTAATACTCATGCGTGAAAACCGTTGCCAAATCCATACCGGTCAAAGCGCGGCGCAGGTGGCTTAAACCGCGGTCAACAGTGCTGGACACATTGTTGTCTGGCGCCCATTCATAATCGGGATTGCCGCGGATTTCAGTCAAGACATTAAAAAATTGGCCGTTAAATTCTGGATGCCCAGGGATGGTCAAATAATCGGCATAATAGGATGGGTTATTATCCGATGAGACACAACCGCTGATCGTTTTGCGGTATGGTCCACCTGCCAGGCAGGCAGACCCATAAAGCGTACCCGGGGTGATGGGGAGACCGGTGAATTCCACGCCCCAGGCCTGCAAACCTGCAAAGACATTGGTGCCTATCTCGTAATAATGCGGCAGGACGTATTTTGAGATTGGAATTTGATTCTGGGTATACCAGGTTGTTGCATCGTTAAAGTATTGATTGACGGTGGCATCTGACCAGTTGGTACCCGCGACATGATTAAAGAAGAACCAATCGGAACCTCCCCGGGCATGAATGCCAACCGTGACATTGCCAGCGTCCGAAATTTGTTTAAGGGTCGGCACATCGCTAACCCAATCCAGGAAGATACCCACCCACGGGCGCCAACCATATTGAGTCGTCGTTGTCAACCAGGTAAAGTTGCCGTCCACATCATCGACGCGCAGCGTAATAAAGGGCGGCATGCCTTGCATTACGAACGGTTTGCGGGCTGCCCATACCAGGCTGCGCCAAACCATATCATCCCAACCCCGCATCGGCCCCCAAACATTAAAACTCATCCAATCCAACGAAGTCCACTGCACGGCCCGCCCCAACCCGTAGGCACGTGCCACCAAAAAAGGACTTCCGCCGACCGTCATCAACGTAGCAGCATCGGCCGGCAGGTTGACGCCCTGCGTTGTTATCCCGCCAAGAGTGGTGTAGGCGGCGTTGACAGGTTGATCGGCAACGATGTAGGCGCCAACAGAGGGGGAGCTGTTTACCTGGACATTCGTTCCGCTGACACCAGCATTGTATCCAAAGGAAAAGATGCTTTGCTCAAAGGCATAATAAGGCGTGTTATTTCCATCTGCCAGACTGCTGTCAAAACTGACGAGGCCGGTGCCTGCATTGACCGCACTCGTGATGGTTTGCTGCTCGGAAGCATCCAACAGCGTACCCGAAGGGTTAAGCTGCCGGTGGCCGATGATGATTAATGCATAGGATCCCAGGTCGACAGGTACTGGTGTCGAGGCAATATCCAGAGTTGAATAAGGCACCCCAAATTGATCCAAATAGGGCTGCACATAGGTTTGAAAATCGGCATAATTGGGGCTGGCAGAATTGACCAGCACCAATGCATCCGACCGCAGAACTGCAGCCTGAGCGCGTACCGGTTGCGTCGTACCTAAAAACGCGCTCAAGCAAAATATCGCTATGATCGCCAGTGAAAATACCGTTAAGAATTTATTATGTTTTCGCATTTTATCCCCTATTTAACAAAACCGATATTAAAATATAACATTTTTGCCCCCCGGCGTTTCTTTGGATCTGTTAAGGAATGCGCCTATTAAGGAATTACTTAGATTCTCCCATATACCCAAATTATCCATGGAAGGAAAGCACAGCATCGATCACTTGCTCCTGCTCATCACCATTGAGCGAGTAAAAGAATGGCAGTCGCACCAGCCGGTCGCTGACATCTTCTGTCACCGGGCAGTCGCCCGGTTGTCCGCCGTACTTGAGCCCCATATCCGAAAGGTGGAGCGGCAGATAATGAAAAACGCTCAGGATACCGTTTTCCTTGAGGTGCTCGATAAAGCGGGTACGCGCGTTCAGGTCGGGCAGCAGCATGTAAAACATGTGATAAGACTGCTCAACGTGGTCTGGAATCACGGGCAGGGTCGCGCCTATCCTGGCTGCCCAGCCGCCCAACGCGTCCTGATAAGTCTCCCAGATTGCACGCCGGCGATCCTGGATTGCAATACGTTGCTCGAGCTGCGCCAGTAAAAACCCTGCCAGCATATCGGACGGCAAATAGCTGGAACCGATATCCACCCAGCTGTATTTATCCACCTGGCCGCGAAAAAAGCGGCTGCGGTTGGTGCCCTTTTCGCGCAGAATCTCGGCGCGTTCGATATAGCGGCGGTCATTGATCAATAAAGCCCCGCCCTCTCCGCAGGAGAAATTCTTGGTCTCGTGAAAGCTCTGGGTAGCCATGCAGCCAAAAGTACCCAGATAACGGCCGCGGTACTTGCCAAAAAGACCGTGAGCGTTATCTTCCACCACTGGCACGCCGTGGCGGCTGGCAATCTCCATAATCGAATCCATCTCGCAGCCCACCCCGGCATAATGCACCGGCAGAATGGCACGCGTCCGCTCAGTGATCAGCGCCTCCAACAGGCGTTCATCCAGGTTGAGCGTATCTGGCCGGATGTCGATGAAAACCGGGCGCGCGCCGCGCAACACGAAGGCATTGATGGTTGAAACAAAGGTAAAATCCGGAACGATGACCTCGTCGCCGGGTTGGATGTCGAGCAGCAGCGCAGCCATCTCGAGCGCATGCGTGCAGGAAGTGGTCAGCAGCGCGCGCGAAACACCCAGGCTGTCCTCGAGCAGTTGGTGGCAGCGCTTGGTGAAACTGCCGTCGCCCGAAACGTGCCCGCTCTGAATGGCCATTTGCAGGTATTCCATTTCACGCCCCACCAGACTGAGGCGGTTGAAAGGGATTCGGATAGGATGCGTTGGTGTACTCATAAATGATGTTCCTTGTTTATCTGCTCATCCCACCAGTGATACCACAACTGCACCGAGCGCGTCAGAAAGCCGCAGCGTTGATAAAGCCGCTGCGCCCGCGTGTTGCGCCCCTGGGTGACCACTGAAACTTTATTGAAACCCCCAGTAGAGAACCATGATAGTGAAGCCTTTACCAGCGCCTGCCCGAGCGACCGGCCCTGGTACTCGCTGTCCACGCCCACCAGGCCGATTCTGCCTTCCCTGGCATCGCGATGGCAGGTAATGTATCCAGCTGCATGACCATCCACCTCCGCCACCAGGGTGGCATCGGCATAACCATCAACGCTCCGGTCAATCCAGGTTTCATATAACGCATCGCAGCGTTCTGGCGGAAAGTGACCGTCAAAATAAAAGCGCGAATCGCGGTGGCTGACGCGCGCTATGGCGCAGAGAACGGCACGGTCGCTCTCCTGAAAGGGACGGACATTGCCAGGCATTTCCTGAGCGATTTCGCCGCTGCTTTCCAGGGTAATTCTCAAATCCGTCAGATGAAAGTTGTTTGTTTCTGCCAGGCGCAGCGATCTGGCCTGATTTGGATCCGCCAGAAAATAAAGGCATTCCATCGCCTGAGCCCGCTGCCAGTCCATCAATGCCTTCAGCGATTCGGATGTCAATTCTTCCGGCGTGTAACGCGCAATTCGCACGCCGAAGAATTCCGAATCCCAGGGTAAATACTGTGCAAACTCACTGGAATTCATTGTTGATTCCCCCAGCCGGATGAACCTGGCGCGCTACGGTATATGGCGGGCGTTCCATCAGGCGGAAATGCATTCGCGCCAGATACTCGCCAATAATGCCCAATGCAAATAACTGCGCGCCTGAGAAAATGGCGATGATGGATGCCAGGAACGGAAAGCCCGGAACGCTGCCGCCCTGAATTAGATATCGCCCGATGACGTAGATCAACACAATCACCCCGAACAATGAAAATGCAAAGCCCATGATGCTCGCCAGTTGCAACGGCAAAGTGCTGAACCCGGTCATCATATTCATGGCATGACGCACCAACTTGCCAAAAGTATAGTTGGAAGCGCCGTAAACTCGCTGCTCGTGCCGGACAGAAACCGCAGAAAACCGGTTGGTACCCCAGGTTAACAAGACATCAATGGATGGAAAGGGGCCGTTGTATTGCGCGAAAGACTCGCGCAAGTTAGTGCGAAATACGCGCAGTGCACTTACATTTCGGGCCGTCTCGGCGCCCATCGCGCTCTGCAAGGCTATTTTAGTGATCTGAGAAGCCAGGTCGCGGAACAGATTATGCTTTTCCTGCAGCGGCTTCCCATAGACTACGTCATACCCTTCGGCCAGTTTTTCAAGCAGCTTATGCAATTCTTCAGGCGGATGCTGCAGATCGTCATCCATGGTGATAGTGATCGGGTAGCGTGCCTGGCGCAGGCCGCAAAGCAGTGCATTGTGCTGGCCGTAATTGCGCATGAGGTCAATGCCGTAAACCCAGTCATACTGGTTGGAAAGGTTATTAATCGTCTTCCAACTTTGATCCCGGCTGCCGTCGTTGACCAGAATCAACTCATACTGGTTGGCTATTCCAGGCAAGACCTCGGCCAACCGGCGGACAAGATCAGGCAGGGACGTTTCACTGTTATAGACTGGGACTACGATGGAAATATCCATGGCCAGAACCTCGTTCTATAAAACCGTTTGATAAATAATTATTTTTTCTTTAAGCGAACGGCAATAACAAACACCGCCAAGAGTAAAGCCACCACTCCTGCGCCTAAGAAAACACCGCGGGCCGGGTCGCTAACGCTATTCAAATCGGTAGGCAGCCTGGAATCCAAAGTTGGACCCACAGTAACTGTAGGGGTCAAGCCGATATTCTCCTTTGTGGCAACCACAATCCCCATCGCATCCGGCGCCAGCGTTGGCAGCGGCTGTGGGGCAATGGTTGGCGCGGAGGAAATGCCGCGGACATAATAAACCACGCTGGGATTGCCAGGCACCACCTGCAGCCAGACCACATGCAGTTGATTGCCGGTGCTGATGGTCATGCGTAAATCTTCCGCGTAACCATTTGTACCAATTGGCACCGACTGCGACCAGCCGCTGCCGGACCATTGGGCTTCCCATGGTTGTTTGATGGAAACCGCGTGTAGCACGCCGGCGCTGTCAACTGCCATGTCATTCCACAGCGCGCGGCCGCCGCCGGTAAGCTCCGGAATGAAAGTATCCGGGTCAGCCCAGGTATTGCCGCCATCCTTTGACCAGGTGTGGTGGCGTTCCACCGTCGGCGCCCCATCCCAGGTCAAATGCACGGTATCGTTTCCGGCTGCTTCAACATCGATCAGGTAGGGGCCATAGCCCTCAGTATAGCGGTTGCTGTCATAGGTATCGATGAAGGTGGCATCCTTCCAGGTCAGGCCGCCGTCATCCGAACGCGTGTAAACCACAGCCCGGCCCGGGTACGGCATCACCGTCCAGACCAAATGGATGCGGCCGCGTAAATCCACCGAGAGCCGCGGGTAAGCCGGGTACTCATCGCTGCGCCGGGCAGCACCGTCAATTTCAACCGGCTGGCTCCAGGTTTTGCCGCTATCGGCCGATTGTTGGTAGACAATATTTAAGGTGGCAAGCGATGCGTATACCAGGTGTAAAACGCCCTTTGAGTCGCTGACGATAGCGCTGGTCAAATTCACCGATTTTCCCAGCGAAATAGGCGTCGTCCAATTGTGTGGATCATCGGCGCAGCAGGCAGGCGCGCGCGAATATAAAAGATCGCCATTGGTGCCGCCGGTGTTCCAGACGGCATGCAAAATCCCATCGGGCGTCACTGCGATATCCGGTCCTTGAGCACCCTGCCCGTTGGGAGAAACCAGCACATCCGAAGGCGTCGTCCACTTTTGACCGTCCCAGCGGGTGTAATACAGCGTATCTCCCATGGTGGATCCACCTGCCACCATGGTTTGCGCCCACAGGATGTGAACATTCCCTGCTTTGTCCGCCGCAATGGTCGGTGACCAGGATTGAATGGTCGGGTCCGTCAATTGGATGGGTTGCCCCCAGGCGATTGAAACCGACTGCGTCTGCGCGGTCGCTTGCCCCGCAATTGACAGTAAAAGCAGCAGCACCACCGCAAGGGATAAACGCCGGGTATTTAATTTCATCAATCCTCTTGGAAATTCGACTTTTTCAATCGCTAACGGGATGATAGGCACGAATCGACTCAATGATGAATTCCGCCAGCAACGGGGCGACAGCCTGATTTGCTTTCAGGTTGGGGTGGTTGTCACTGCCCACACGATAATCTGCGCGCAGCGTGTTATAATCTGGCGAGTTTGGATCATTATCAGCCAATTGGCCGTAAAGATCAAATACGTACAGGTTGGTCAGACCGCTGCGGTAATCTTCAGAAACCAGCCAATCAGCCATCAAACGATTGCGGGCAGCCATGGCCGGATCCGCCTCGGCTGAATTGAGCGGCGGCGTGGTGAGCAGGATAAAGAGCTTGTCAGGATGCTGCGCGATGAACGCGTGTATGGTTTCATAATAGCCCTTCTGCGTTTCAACCTGGGTATCGTCCATCACTGCGTTTCCAGTGAAGCAGGATTTGAACACGATCACCTCGTGCTGCAGTAAACCGCTGATGCCATTCAGCGGCAGGCTGTATACCTTTTGAGAGAATAATTTGGCCAACCCTTCCGGATCGGTATTATCGTCCGGGATCCAGTAGTTGAAGCCAGTGGGGTTGCCGTTGAGATCATTCAAGCCGTAGTAGTTGTAGTCATGGTCCCAAAAATCAAACCCGGCGGCGGTTAGTTGTTCGCGCAGATCAGTTTGCGCGATCAAATTTTCGCCCACTGAATGGTGCAGAAATACAATGTTGGTGTAATCGCCCTGGCTGAAGCTTTTTACCTCTCGACTATGCGCAAGCGCGGAGGCGAAAGATTTTCCGTGCCACAACTGCACCTCCACCCAGTGCCGGATGCCCAGCGGCTTGCCGCTGATCAGGCGAACTGCGACTAACCCCGCCACCGCAATGACCAGCACAGCCGCGATGGTTAGTAGTATTCGCCAGAATGACGATCGTTTCCTAATTGCGTTCATCTTTACCCCCTGCTTTCTGGCTGCCTGACGGAACCTGCCCCGGAGGTAGCATCCATACGCAAGGAAGCTCACTAACCGAACAGATAATGGTAACCTTTGCGCAGCGGTGTGCGAGCCACAATCCGCATCATCAAGCCAGGAACCGCAACCCCCAACAAGGTCAATAAAGGCACGAACAGCCATTGCCATCCCAGCACCGCCGGTGCTAGATGGTAGATAAGCTTGGCTGTCAACATTAAAACAATGGGGTGTATCAGGTAGATGCCGAAACTCTTTTGGCCAATCTTGCCCAACAGGTGGGGTTGTGGAAATTGAATTTGCTCGAAGGCAATAAATACCATTAAGAATGAAAGGGTATAAAGAGTAGCCGCCAGAGTCTCAACCCCGCCACGCCAGTCCCCCAATTCCAGTTCAAAGTACAACTCTGTTTCAGCGATAGCTGCCAGTGAAAACACCACCAGCGCGACCAGCCAGATGTAGCGAGTTCGCATCAGCCAGCTCCGAATTTCGTCCAGGTGAAAATTCAAAGCCAGGCCGAATACAAAGAAGAACACCAGGTTGCCAAAGAACCAGTCGACATTCAACGCGAAATCGCCAAAAAGGTTAAAAATATCCAGGTAATTGGTAGCCAACATGACGGCCTGAAGAAGCGCGGCAGCAGCCAGTACCTTTTTCCAGTTGTCCGAACGCATTAGGGGAACGAGCACCAGTGAAAGGATAAGCAACTGGCAGATTAATGGCACATAATAATAGACCGGTGATGCATTGCCAGAGACCAGGTTGGAGATGAATTTCAAAGGGCTAATCTGCGTGCCAAACGCCATGTCCAATGCCATCGTCACCACCGACCAAACCAGGTAAGGGATGAGGATGCTCTTCAGGCGCGCCCAGATCATTTTCCAATTCAGACCCGCCCGGCTGGCAAAACCGATGAAATATCCCGATACCACCATGAAGATCGGCACCGCGATTGGCGTGAGCTGCTTCAAAACCACCAGGATGTAGTACGTCGGCGAACCGACCGCATCAAAATTGGGAACCGTCACATCGCGATAACGGTCCGCCCACCAGAACATGGCGGTAAAACCCCACCCCACCGCATGATTGAGTACTACCGCAAGAATTGCAATGCCATTCAACCAGAAGAGACGTTTGGTCACAATGAGATCCTGTCAAGCGAAGATTTGAAATGTGTTGCGGCAGCGGCCGCGCCGGTACGGAATGCAAAAAGCCAAAACGGCTTGCCGGTGTTCCCTTCTCACCGGGCAAGCCAGAAATGGCAAATAGCTGACTTTATTCTAGCAGAATGTTGCGCTAGCTTTGCTCAACCAACTGATAATCGATCTTGGTATAACTGGGATTGGCTAGTGGATTGGCAACATGCTCATAGGTTCCCAATCCGGCAGCCTGCGCAAGCACCAGGTAGTCCGTGGAGCCTTCCGGGTTGCCCCATTCCGCATCCAGGAAATCCGCCATCACGCTGTCGATCGCCACCGGGTCCTTCGCAAAGAACAGGCTCTTCGGGTAATCGCCAAAGGTGTTCTCCCACACCCGCGGTGCAGAATCCTGCTGCCCTAGCGCGCCAAAAATGCCATCACCCAGTGTAAGGATCGTCTTGGGACCAAACCAGGGCGATTTGTACAGGTCTCTCAAAACAGACGGAATATCGGATATTTGCCCAAGTTCGTGAAATCCCCATGGATGATGAATGGAGCCAAAATGATTCTTGAATCCCAGAGTCACGCCGGCCGAAGAATGATTCCTCATAATTGGAACATTGATCAGGTATTTTGCGCGAGCAGCCGGGTCAGGAATATTTTGAATCACAACGCCTCCACCGGGTGCGGGAATTGAGACCTGGGCATTCAGAGTATAAGTGATCTCATCGTGGTCTAGATCGTAGAACTTGATATTCTGATACGGTGTGTGAATTGGGGCATAGAAATAGGAAGGGATCCTCCTGGACACGTCGTAGAACCAAATGTCTTGCTGCCGCACCCCTCGTGACAATAAACCTTGAAGTAAAGGCAAGAAGACATGCGGGATTGGGTTGCTCAATGCCGATGAATCACCGGCCATCGTGTTGTTGAAATTTGCCTTGATTGCAATGCCTTCTCCCGCCACATAATTAGGCAGGATATCGTGCCAGGCCTCCGCTGGCGTGCCTTTGCCGGTCAGATTGCACACCCCGGCGTTCACCATGGCATTGACCTTTTCCTGGTTGACATGCTCCCAGTAATTGTCTAATCCCGTCCAATCGGATACCGTGCTGGTATGCACGCGCACCACGCGGTGATTGCCGGTAACTGGCGGGATGGTTGCCGTGGCGGTGGGAGTCAACGTGGCCGTGGGGGTGGGGGTCGCCTGCGGCTTGGAAACCAGCGGCAGGTAAACCGTTGGTCCGCCCGCGCCTTTCACCAGGCCGGCCTTCAACCCACCAACGCCTGCCACCACAGCCGAGAGCAGCGTTAAAAATTGTCGTCGCGACAGTCTCTTTTTCATAGGCAATTCTCTTTTTACCCGGTACCTTTCATAAGAGCCGGCAGGAAGAATAAGATGTTGGTCGCAAAGACTATTCTCGGGCCGCTGGATAACACGGTCTGTCCCGATCCATCCACTGCTGTGAGCGTGATGGTATAGCGAACAAAATTCTCCAAACCGGTAAATTTATACGAGCTGGTTTCAAAGGGAAGGTTCTCGATCACCTGAGTTCCGCCGGGACCCGCCAGTTCAATCTTCCAGGTAACCCCGGAAGGATTATCCAGGCGGGCTTGCCACACGGGCGTAAGCGTATTGTCGCCAGGAATTACAGACAGGCGCACGTATGAACTCCCGCTCCAGGTGTAGCCGCGGTAAGCCTTGATGGCCTCGGAAAGTTTTTGCATGTAGAAGAAATCGCCCTCCGACAGCCAGCCGATATCCGCATAATGGCCCAGATCCTGCGGCGCGGCATCTTCGATCCAGGCCTGCGCGTTGAACATCTGGAAGGAATCCATCGGGTGGGTCAGATTATGTTCCCAACCCAGCGTGCCCTCGGCAAACGCCGCATACCAGTGCGGCCAGAGCGCGGTAACCTTTTGTACCGTGATGTCCACATCCTCGTAGGAGAAATCCCGAAGGATGCGCCCGGTTTCGGGAACCATATCGCGGAAGGCTGCCAGGTAAGGCGAATCCTGTCCGGCCGGGCGAGTTTCAAAATCTCGGCGCAGGTAGTTACCGGGACTTTGCAGGTAGTTGTAATCGTTCACATCCACGGCAAACTGGTTGAAATACACCACCTGCCGCGGATCGTCATAGGCATTGGTCCATTGGTAGTTGTACAAATACCCGATGTAAGGATGGGTGCGGTAAATGAGCATCCAAGCCGGCACCGAAGAAGGCACCTGCACCAGGCCGGTGATGCCCAGGTAGCGCGGGTAACGCGCCATGCCCACCCGTGAAACAGCCGCCTTCAGCAGCAAGGCCCGGCCCAAAGATTCTGAGCCGCTGTCCCCTTGCATTTCCGCCAGGCGAATGTAACCGATCATGCCCGCCAGGTGCCGGTTGGCATTTTCAGTGGCCACGCGGCGGTCTTCATAGTTGGCGAACCAGTACATGGTCGCCCAGTCCTGTTCGCTCATGTCGCGGTTCAGCGTTTCCTGCGCTTTTTGCCAGGTAAGGGCGGGCAACGTGTTGCCAGTCAGCTTGTAGTAACGCGACAGGGCATAGAACGAATACAGCGGCACATCCTTCAGGAAGGAATGCTGCCGGGTATCCTCCTGGGTCGCGTTTGGATTCCAGACGTAGCGCACACCGTCGTCATAATACGAGAACGGCCCGCGCATTTCGCCTTGTGTGACGGAAAGTGCATAGACCGTCTCGGGCGGATAAGCATTGCGCTCTGCCGTGATGTAATTGACCAGCGCGCTCTTCAAGCCGGGATCTTCCACCGCTTCGGCCACTTCCACCAGGTGCAGCAGCCCGTCCGCCGGGTTATCCCAGTACAGGTCGCCGCGGCTGCGCTGCACGGGCGCTGCGTCGAGGAAGATCCAGGGCGTATAGTGCCCTGAAGCAACCACCTTTTGCACTTCGGCATTCAGGCGGTCTGTCAGTTCGGCCGGCACGCTGCCGTTTTGAAGCTCGCGGTAGTTGTTTGTATAGTCGCGCAGCCCGCTCATACTCCAGGTGTAGGACTGCGTGCCTTCAATGCCCTGCGCGGGGCCAAATTCGCCGCTGATGCCGCCATCGACAACCGTGCCGGAGAAGTTGATCGGCATCGAGTCGCGTGCCAGCGATAACATGGGAGGCAGGGGAGCGAAGCGCGTGCCGCCGGCGTGAATCGGCAGAAAGTTAAAACTCTCGGTGATTGAGGCAGTGTCCGTTGAAGGATTATAGCCGTAGGTTTCATTCACTGTCAGCGGGTATTCACCCAGCCGGCTGGCCCACCAGGCGGCTTTCTGGCTCACCGCGGCTGGCAGACCGGCTGCCCAACCTTCGGTTTCAGCGATCCGGCGGGTCATGCGCCCGTCGAACGGCAGAATGGCCATCGCCCCGGCGGCGCCGGTAAAAGTCAGGTCCACGCCGCCACCGGAACCCTGCTTGATGGAGCCCGGGTTATTTTGAAAAACGAGCAGCATCGGCGCATCGGCCTGATAAGCATCCGCGGTCGGCAGCGTCCACTCATACGAGAGCGGCATGCGCGTGTCGACGATGTGGCTGTTATTGCCGTACCACACCAGTGCCCAGTTGGCGCTGATGCCGGTCAACGCGGTGGAGGTGGAGCCAAGCGCCTTGACCTGCACGCCGCCGCTGGTGGGATAGGCTACGTATTTCGGCTTAACCGAACCATCCGCCATGCGCACGATTTCACCGCCGGAAATAGCGTACCGCGGCAGACTTCCGGTAAACAGGCTTAACGCAGACGCGCTGCTTTGCAGCGCCACTGCCGGCGACATGCGGCTGACATAAAACGCCATCCCGGATGCGCCGGAGTTAAAGGTTAGCTGGTTATGCGACCAATCGGCTGTTTGCGCCGACAGGCCGCCGGCGGAGCCAGTCACCTGCACCTGGCCCAGGGTGATGCCGTTCGGACCGGTGATGCGGATGCCGACATAAGAATCAGGGGCATTTTGCGCGCCGCCGCGCAGGATCAGTTGGGGCCAGTTTTGCACCTTGACCACGAAACCGAGCCCGCCCACGTGGGCCGCGCCATTTTGCGTGCTAAGCATGCCCGTTGCGCCGGTTTGCCACGAGGTGGGCGCCAATGCTTGCGCATCATCCTGCGCGCGAACGGGAGAAATTCCGATACCAGAAAGCAATAAAGTGAGCACCAGCAGAAGCTGGGGAATTGAGCGAAGCGTTTTATGTTTAAAAAACATGAGTTAATCCTGGGGGCTAGTTCGTTTTACGAGCAACCAGCTCGTAAAAAGTGATGTGGTACACCCAACCGTTGGCAATGCTTGCCGGGTTAGTTCCACCCCCCTGGGTATTGTTTGCCATTTGCCGGTTTTGCGCGCCTGCCCCAATCCGGGTCCATTGGCGCGTATCCAGGTTGAAGTAACCGGTAAAGTTTGCGTTTTCCTCTTCAATGTGCATGGCAAGCACCATGTTTTGCGCGCAGGTTACCGCCATGTTTTCATCGTTGTTGCCGCCGCCTTCGTTCCCTTCCACGAACGCATCCACCATGATGCGCGAGCTCGGGTTGAGCAGGCCCCAACCGGAAAAATAACCTTTATTCGGCAGCCAGGTGGGCACCACCAGGTTGCCGTCGCGGTTGACGCAGGGCGGAGCGGTCGCGCCGTTCATGGTGTTCAGGTTGTAATGAATCACCATCGGTGCCATCTGCCCATTGCTTTCGTACACCCGGAACATCGACACCGTAAAGGACAACGGATTGGAGGCATACTGCGATAACAGGTTTTGCTGGGCGCCGGCATCAAGAATTAAATTGGTATGGTCGGTATCAAAACCCAGGTAGCCGTAAGCCATCGGGCGAACGTAGACCATGCCACCGGTCACCACCGGCCAGAAATCCTTGAAGGCCATGCCCGGAATGCGCGGGCTTTTCCAGGCCTGCGAGCCGTCGGCCGTATTGACGCCATGCACGTACATGTCCATCGTACCAAAGTAGGCTTTGCCGCCGTTCCAGGCTGCGGTCATTAAAATGGGCGAACCCGCGTTGTAGGACCACATCACGCTGCCGTTGCCCGGGTTGAGCGCATAGAAAATGCCGTTGCGCCCGCCGATCATCACCTTGCCGTCGGCGATCACTGGCGCGGTGGAGAAACCCAAAAACTGTGAGAGCTGCGCTTTCCATTGTTGGCTTCCAGTCGCCGCATCGATCGCATAGACTGCGCCGTCCATCGCGCCAAAGAACACGCGCCCGCTTTCAACTGCCACACTATTCAGGATCGGCCCACCGGCCGTAAACTTCCAATCCTGAGCCCCGGTGGTGGCATTCAGGGCATACAGGTTGCCCATCTCGGTGCCCACAAAAACCTTGCCGTTGGCGACAATGGCCTGCACCTGCGGGTAAACTTTTTCAGGTTGAAAAGCATGCCGCCAGGTGACACCAAAATTACCGCCCAGCGAACCGGGGTAAAACCCTGTCCGGGCCGGGTTATTCTGAACCTGGGGCCATTCACCGATTCCAACATTTGGTTCGACTGCCGCCAGCGGGTCTTCCACAGTGCTGGCGGGAGTCTCTGTGACCTTGGGCGTGGGAGTTTCCGTCACCTGCGGTGAAGGGGTTTCCGTCACCGGGAGGGTGGGCGTTTCACTCCCCGTGGGGGTCACATCCTGCCGGATGCCGCTGGCTTGCGCGCTGCTAAATCCACTGGCAAGAATTGCCAGCAGCAGGAAAAACGGCATCAATTTTTTTATTTTTTTCAACATCATCCAGTCAATCTTCCTGATTTATTCCTTCCGCAGACCATCCCTTCCCCCAAGTCAGAAACAGCTTTTGAAAGGTGGGTTACAGCTCGATTTTTCGATAATCAATGCTGCGATACCCCCCACCCCAGGGATCGCCGCGCTCAAAGACGCCCAATCCGGCGTCCTGCGCGAGCTGCAAATAGTTATCCGCGCCGGTATACACACCCGCACCGGGTTCGGCGCGCAAATAATCAGCCATCACGCTGTCGATTGCCACCGGGTCGATGGCAAAGAACAGGCTGTTGGGCAAATTTCCACCAAAACTGGACCAGGTCGTCGGCGCTGAATCCTGGCCGCCCTTGACGGCAAATAAACCGTCGCCAATGGTAAGGATTGTTTTGCCGCCAATGTGCATATTACGGTAGATATCCACCAGCGGGCTGTAATTGGAGTACGCCTTACCGCCGCAGCCAGGCAACGTAAAAATGTGCGAATGAACGCCGCCGGGATTGTCGATGCTGCCGAAGTGATTCTTGAAGCCGAGCGTGATGCTGGCGCAGTTGTGGCTCTTCATGATCGGCATGTTGATCAGGTAACTGGCGCGCGTCAACAAATCTGCCACGCGCTGCGGCGCAAGCGCCGGCAAATCTGCCGGTAAATCAAATTGAACGATCGCGGTCGCGTCCTGGCTGGAGTAATAATCCACCGGGGTATGGCATTTATCGAAATATTGCACGCCGCTGTATGGTATCGAAGTGGTGAAGTAAGCCGGGATGAAACGGTCGACACCGTCGTACACCCACACATCGCGCTCGTCCACGCCGGCGGCTTTCAACCCGGCGATCACCGCTGCCACCGGTTGTGGCAGCGCGTTGATTTCACCGCCCACCACGCCGCAGTCTCCGCTGAGTGTGTTGTTAAAATTAACCTTGATGGCAACCGCTTTTCCGGGCTGGTAACCGGGCAGCAGAGCGCGCCAGGCATCGTTGGAGGTGGACTGACCAGTCAACTCGGTGATGCCGCGTTCGACCATCTGGGTGACCACGCGCTGATCAGCATAATCCCAATAGCCCACCTGGCCACCCCAATGCGTGGCGTTGTTGCTATGCGTATGCACCACTCGCGGCCCGATTTTCAGGTTTTGAATAGCTGGCAAGGTAGCCGTCCCTGCTTGGGTGGCTGGCACAGCGGTTGTACCAACAGTCGCGGCCTGCGCGGTGGGTACCAATGTAGCCGCCTGGATTGTTGGTGTCTGCGCTGTATCAGTGACAGCCAATGTGACTGCACCGGCCTGCGGTTGGCAGGCAACCGCGCTGCCCAGCAGCAACCCGGGCGCGATAATCCGTACGACGCCGGCTGACGCGGCTGTTCCAATGATTTTAATGAAGTTTCTGCGACTCAGTTTCGCCATAACTCAAATGCCTGCATCGATCGGTTTCAGGTTGAATGTGGATCGCAAGTGGTGTTGTCGCGCAATTGCCAATCTTAGTAACCCATCCCTGGAAATAACGGGCATGGGAAAAATATTCTTCAGTGAGAGGGCGGTGAGATCTTTCCCGAAAAGCTGGCCGGCGCAAGAAAGATTTTTGAAACTGGCCTATCTACCCTATTAATCTTTGCAATTATACCGAACGCGGTGCGCCTTTTTTAGGGCAATCACCTTAACAAAAACTAACGCCCGGTTCGCTTACGCACACGCAGAATGGCAACCAATACGCCGCCGCCAATCACCAGCACCGACGCAACGAGGGCAGTCATCAGGCCGCCTACAGTTCCGCCGCCTGTGGAAGGATTACCCTGGTTGAGCGTTGCCAGGTCGATGGTTGGCGTGGCTGCTGGAGTCTCACTAGGTTGGGGTGACGGCTCAACAACTTGAGTAGGTAAGGGCGGCAATGGAGTCTCAACCATTTGCGGAAGCGTGACAGGACGGTTGAAACCCACCAATAGCGAATCCGGGTTATAAGGATCTGCGCCGATCCATGGCCGGCTGATTATGGCTCCCAACTGCCCATCTGGTGAAATTCCCAATCCAACGGAATCCATTACGTCCAAGGTTCCGCTGCCAAGGTCAAAATCATCCTGCACATTCCACCGGCTGCCATTCCAGAACCAATAACGCAGGAGTAAGTGCTGGTACTGGTCTTTAATTAATTGCGCCAGATGAATTTGCCCGGCCCGATCAATGGTTGCTGCCGTTGGTCCGGGGCGTCCAGCAAAATCGGAAACGCGGGTTACTTTTCCCCATGTTTGCCCTCCGTCCGTCGACACCTGGTGGAAAATTAAGGCTTGACCGTTGTCCATTTTCTCCAACCAGATGCGATGCAAAACCCCATTGGATTGTGCCAGCATTTGGTTTGCTAATATGTTCTCCTGGGAAACAGTCTCGGCTGTACTCCAGGTTGCTCCACGATCTGTGGAATGGACGGAATACAACCCGGCTGCCAGGTTGCTGGCACTCACCGACTGCCGGCTGAAAAGCACCCAAAGGCTGCCATCGGCAGATGCAGCCAGCGATGGGCTGGAAACGCGTTCCCAACCGGCGGCTTGACCATCGAATGCCAAAACCGCACTGCTCCAGGAACTTCCCTGGTCACGCGATTGCACAAGGTATACACCGCGGCCTTCGTTAACCGGTATGGTATAAATTACATGAATCCACCCGGCACGATCGATTGCCATTGAAAAATCGGTTGCCGTAACAGGTATCGAAGCAATTAATGCAGGTTTTGCCCATTCATTGACCGAATTGGCGGCTGAAGCCCGGGCCCAACTAATATAGATCTCCCCGCCGACGCTGTTTTTCCAAAGCGCCCACAAACGATCATCTGGACCGGAAGCTACCGTGAGGTCAGTAATATCATCCTTTTGGTTCCCGTTGCCCAAGGATGCCAGGTGGGGCGCGCGCAAAATCTGCACCGGATCGGTCCAACGGTTGTCCTTCAAATTAGAATAGTAAACCACCTGGTTGGGTTCGCTGGGAACAAGCGCGGCGGCATCGGGAAGCACAACTTCCTTCTGAACCCAAAAAGCATGCAAAATTTGGCTGCTTTCACTAATCACCTGTAAATTGGTGATTTCGCCATTGATTCTTTCCAAATCCGGGGTGATTTTCCATCCGGGTTCGCCTGCAAACCAGGTTGAAACATCGTCCAAGGAGCGAGTCATGAGCCAGGTATCGCCTCCAGACCCACGATCGTTGCCAATCACTGCCAGGTGATCGGCCTGGTCCAAAGTCCATCCTGACAAAACAAAGGAAACATTATCCTGGGTTGCAGGATCGATGAATGATGAAAGCATCGATTGATGCTGAAAACCTGTCCATGCATTCCCATCCCATGCGTTCAAGAACGTTAGGCTGTTGATAGAAACCACCAGCATGGAATATTTTGTAAAGCCTGCAAGAAATTCAAATTGATCGGCGCAACCTGAATAGGGAGTATTTAACCGCTGACTGGCATTCCAGGTCTTGCCGCCATCATCGGAATTGCGAAAATAAGTAAAGCACACTGTGTCCGATTGCTTCACCTGCCAGACGAGGAGAGCATCTTTTGACCGTGCGTCGACGTGAATCTGGCCAGGTGAGGTCAAACCCGCACCTGGCAAGGGTGCATCAATCTCTTGAACGTTTTCCCAGGTACTTCCATCGTCCAATGAACGGGTGACAAAAACGCGTTTTCGCGGTTGATTATCGAAAGCGACAAATATTGCCTTTTTTCCGTCGATCGTCGTTACCGATAGATCCACTGAGTTATCTACTGGAGTGGTCCTAATTTCAGTACTGGCTAGATTACGATAATAGGGAGAACTGTATAACAGCACCGGGAGTGTCCAACTGGAGCCAGCGTTGTTGGAACGGACGTAATAGACACCCGCGTCTCCGTTGGTATCAACAGGTTGCACATAAGCTACATGAAGAACCCCATCTGAATCGACCAAAACATCGTACGATGCTGAATTGAGCGCCACCACCCCGCCGTTGGACCAGTCGGCCAATGTTTTACCGTTGGCTGTGTTGGAAGAACTGTATCGCAACCCCTTGCTGTCTTGCCAGAAGAGATAAACCCAATTCGACGGACCGCTGACCAGTTTCGGCATCAGCAATATTGTCGGATTCGCCGCTGTCAACGTTGCAAAAGCAATTGGAAAGACTGCTTTACGGGGTGTGCTCCAGCCATCTGCACCGCTGCGCGAATACTGCATGCCATTCAGTTTATCCAGCCAGAATGCATGCAAAATGCCGCTGCTGTCGGCAGTGATGAATGATTGCGCAGTCTTACCGGAATTGGACAAATTGACAGGATTGGACCAGCCGCCCGCGTCGGTTTGAGCTTGAACGGGTTGCCAGATACCTCCGGCGATGCCAGCGACCAGACACATGACAAGTAGAAGGTTACTCAGGCGGCTATAGATTCGTTGTTTCATAGAATCCATCTTTCTGTTCTGACATCAAAGGCAAGGGAACTAGTCCAGGTTGATGGGGTGCATCCGTAAATATTCAGTAGCGCGGTGCTTGCGCTCGATATCCGCGATGACGCGGGCCACCTGGTCCACAGTCAGGCCCAGGGCGGCGGCAATTTCAGGGCGGGCTACGCCGCGCTCGTAACCAAACCAGACCAAATCAAGGATTTCAAAGGGTATGCGGTAAAAGAATTCTTCCTGGGTACTGCCGGCCGAATACGTATCAGTGGTGGGCGGGCGCCGTTGGATTTCGGCCGGGATATCCAGATAGCGGGCCAGTTGAAAGACTTGCGTCTTGAAGAGGTGGCCGATTGGATTAATATCTGACCCGCCGTCACCGAACTTGACGAAAAAGCCCATATCGCGTTCGTTTTTATTCGGCGTGCCAATCACGGCATAGTTGCGCAATTCGGCATGATAGTAAAGCATGGACATGCGGGCACGTTGTTTAAAATTGGATGAAGCGACAATTTGCGCGTACTCGCGCAGCGGCAGCCGCTGGGTCTGCTCGCTGCCATCCGGTTTGATCACCGTTAACGAAAAGATGTTCAGGCGGTCTTCATCCAGAAGGTTGCCTGGCAGGGTAATTTTTGATTTCCAATCAGGCGTGAATTCAGGGAAAATCCGTTTCACCGCTTCATCGCGGCGGCGGTAACAACCGGCGCCTTCCAAAGCAGCGGTGATATCTTCGGTCACAGTTTGTACTTCAAATTGTTTTGCCAGCAGATGCGCCAATTCGGCGCTTTCCGGGCTGGATTCGCGCTCGGGCAGCAATATGCCAATCACGCGCTGGGCGCCAAAGGCGCGCACGCACAATGCCAGTACGACGGAGGAGTCGATGCCCCCTGAAATGCCCAATACCGCACCCTGGCGGTGCAGATTGTGTTGGACGTTCTCCTGCAAGAATTGAACAATCTTTTCCACTTCACTGGCTGCGTCCAACTCCAATGAGCGGCGGTTGAAAACGGTGACGGGTGTCGATTCGGTCATGACGGTCGTACCTCCGCGGTGCGATGAATAACTTTGATCCGGTCAGCGGCGGTCAGGCTGGTTGACCGGGTGGAAAAATGCTGGACAAATTGTTCATGAACAAGCTGGGTGGATAAAATGCCCGCTACGGCCATATCATCGACCTCGCTCAAGGCAGCGCCGCTGGATGCTTTACGCACCAATTGCTGCACCGCAATCGGGTTGAACAGGCCGCTTTCCTCCAGCGCCGCGGTGGAGAATGCGTGCTGGATGTAATCCGGCGCACCAGAATTGAAAAAACTGCGGTGGATGGGCGCGCGGTAGGGTCTTTTGGTGCGGCGCCAGATTTCTTCAGGCAGCAGTTCCCGCCCAAATTGCCGCAGCAGCCATTTTTCGGTCAGGCCATACATCTTCCACTGAGCCGGCAGCCGATTGCAGAATTCAACCACCCGCACATCGAGAAATGGAAAACGCCCCTCCACCGAATGACCCATCCCCATCCTGTCACCCTGGGAGGATAACAGGTAGGGCGAAAGGAAAGTGACCATTTCCAGGTATTGCGCTTTCGCCAGGGGCGACCAGCGGTCGAATCCGGCTGGCAGCGGCACGGCTGCGGACTGTTCAGCCAGACTGGTTAGCGGCTGCGGTTGTAAAAAGCGCAGCAGGCGCTGGCCATTGTTCCAGCGGATGTTGTGGGAATAAAAAGGCGATTCTGTTTGCGCCAAATCCTTCTTGAAGAATGCTTTGAGATAGGCACGTCCCGGACCGCTCAACGCGCCGATATCCGGGTACAGGCGAGTCAGCAGCATCGGGCGGCGTTCCGATTCGGGGTCGCGCGCCCAAAAACGCCGCACAAGCATTTCCTTGAAGATGTCATACCCGCCCAACAACTCGTCCGCGCCCTCGCCAGTCATGACCACTTTCATATGATGGTCATGCACCAACCCTGAAAGCAGGTACATCGGTGCGGGCGCGGTGCGCAGGATGGGCGTCTCGGCATGCCAGATCACCTGCGGGAATATGCGTCCAATTTCCTCGTGCGTAGCCTGGATGACGTGGTGGTTGGTACCCAATGTTTTGGCCATTTGCATTTGGAAACTGCTCTCGTCAAACAGCGGGTCTGAAAATGCAATCGAGAAAGTTTCAAGCCGGTTCTGCGCATATTTGCGGATGATGGCCGTGGTCAACGATGAGTCCAATCCGCCGGAGAGATAGGCCCCAACTGGAACATCGGCACGCAGTCGGATGAGCGTGGCATCGATCAACAGCCGTTTGAACTCTTCCAACACCGGCTGCAACGGTTGATCCGGTTCCATTTCCTGGCTCAGATCCAGCTTCCAGTATGGCTTCACCGCAGCCTGGCCGTCCCTCAAGAGTAAATAATGTGCTGGCGGAATGGTCTGAATAGCCTTGAATATGGTGGCCGGCGGTTGCGCGCTCCAAAAAGTGAACACCTGGGCCAACGCCGCGGGATCAATTTCAGCCTTTACCCCGGGATAGGCGAGAATGGATTTGATCTCTGAGCCAAAAATAAACCTGCCGTTGTTCACCGTGTAATATAAAGGGCGTATGCCCATGCGGTCGCGCGCCAAAAACAGGCTGTGCTCGCGCTCATCCCAAATGGCCAGGGCAAATTGCCCGTTGAGCATGCTCAGGCAGTCAGGTCCATATTCTTCATATAAATGCAGGATGATTTCAGTGTCGGTATGGGTGGAGAATTGGTGCCCCAGTGCCTCCAACTTTGGACGGAGTTCGATGTAGTTGAATACCTCGCCGTTGTAAACGATCCATAGGCTGCCATCTTCATTGGGAATGGGCTGCTGGCCACCGCTCAAATCGATGATGCTCAATCGGGCGCTGCCCAAGCCCGCCCACTCGCTGCGATAAATGCCAAATTCATCCGGGCCGCGGTGCCGCAGCATGCCCAACATGTCCCGCAGCGTTTCTTCCCGGATTGGATCAGGTTGTTCTAAATTGACAATACCGGTAATTCCGCACATCCAATGCCTCCAGGCTTACCCTGCCGAGAGATTGCGCAGTTCATTCTTGATTACTTTGCCGTGAGCATTCAACGGCAATTTGTTGAGGAATACCACATCCCGCGGCACCATATAATTCGCCAGGCGGCGGCCGCAATGAGCAATAATTTCTTCCACCGTCAATACCGCGCCTTCAAGCAAAACCACAAATGCCTTAATCGCTTCGCCGCGCACCAAATCAGGCTCCCCAATGACTGCTGTGGCCACTACCTCTTTCAATTCGAGGATGACTGATTCGACTTGCTGGCTGGAGACCCGAAAACCGTGCGACTTGATGAAATCAGACTTGCGGTCAACGATATAGATGAAGCCATCTTCATCGACTGTCGCCAGGTCGCCAGTCTTGAGCATACCGTTGGTGAACTTGTGGGCATTCGCTTCAGGTTCATCCAGGTAGCCGGGTGAAATGTTGTCACCTGTCGCATATATTTCACCCACCTCGCCCGGTTTCACCGCACGGCTGTGGTCATCCAAAACGCGCAACGTTACGCCGGGAATGCCTTTGCCAACAGAACCCAATTTGGTCGCCAGCGCTTCAGGAGGAAGATAGGAAAGCCTGGCTGTAGCTTCAGTTTGCCCATACATGATGAAAACGCGTGCCTGCGGTACCGCGGCAACCAGTTCTTTAATCAAAACATTTTGCAGTTTGCCACCGGCCTGCTGCAGCTTGCGCAGCGATTTCATTTCCCGGCGTGGAAAACTTGAATTGCGTAAAAGGGTCTGGTAGGTGGAAGGTACCCCGGCAAAGCCCGTACATTCTGCCGATTCCATCAAATCCAATACCATTTCGGGGTAAACGAATGAATTTGCCAGCACCAGCGAGCCCCCCACTCGCAAGTGGGTATGCAAAAGCGAGGTGCCAAAACAATAATAAAATGGCAATACCGCCATGATCCGGTCGGCACTGCTCAGTTCCAGGTATTCAATGATCGAATTGGTGTTAGCCTGAATGTTGCAGTGTGTCACCCTGACGGCGTGCGGTTGTGCTGTAGTACCGGAAGTAAACATCAAGGCTGCGTCCTGGCTCAGGTCAAAAGCACTGTCGGCCTTGGGCCATTCAGACGGGCCTGCATCGTCCAGACAATCCTCAAATATCAAGCCAAGCTCAGCAGGCAGCGCACCAGCGTATTTTGCCTGCAAGCGGCGCTCGATAAACATTGCCTTGCATTGGACCATGTTTTGCAGAGCAGCGGCGTCGTGGGGGGGTAAAGTGACGGAAAAAGGAACTGCCACTGCCGAATGTTTCATTATGGCCAGATACGCTGCCGCCCAAAATAACGAATTTCCCCCAAGAATGGCCACCCGGTCGCCGGCGCGCACCCCATTCTTTGCCAGCTCGCCATATAATCGAGCAGCGGCCTTTTTCACATCCTGATAGCGATAGCTTAATCGATCTCCCAGCAAAAACAGAGCATCCGGATTGCCATTTTCAAGCAGGTAATCCGCGGTGTTCATCTTACCTCCTCGATTTGTGGAATTAAGTCGATTTTGCGGTAGTCAGTTCTTGTTTGCGCCGGATAAATGCCGACAATTTGATGATCGAGTCAAAATTATCCGGAACAATTTCGGCATCTTCCACCTTGACCCCGAATTTTTGCTCCACAAACATGACCAGTTCCAGCACATTCATTGAGTCAATAATGCCATTTTCCAAAAAAGAGGTGTCGTCCTGATAAGGATAACCATTGCTGCTGAAAAGAATGTTTTGCACGATATAATCCCGGACCAAATCTTCAACTGAACTCATCGTTTCCTCTCCTTAGAAATAAAGAAGTTACACCAACCATTTTAAGGCCAAAGTACTATTTCAAATCGCGCTTCAGGATTTTTCCTGATTCGCTAACCGGCAAATCGGCCACAAATTCAACATACTTTGGCACCATATAATCTTCAACATGGTTGCGAAGGTAGCCAAGCACGTCTTTTTGGGTCAACAAAGGGTTCTGGCTTACCAGAATCGCTTTAATGGCCTGTCCCAAAACATCATCCTCAACGCCGATCACAGCCGCCTTGACAATGCCGTTAATGCCAAACAGCACCCGTTCCAGTTCCACCGGTGAAACCTTTTCGCCGCGCGTTTTGATAATGTCATCTTTCCGCGAGACAAAATAGTAAAATCCTTCAGCATCTGTTCGAAACAGGTCGCCGGTGTGGCAGACCCGCTCGTTGGGCAGGCTGCCCGGGCGAAAACGGGCCGCGCTGGCCTCGGGAGCATTCCAATAACCGCGCATCACATGCCGTCCCCGCACCACAAGTTCGCCCGTTTGCCCGTTTTCCAGCCGTTTGCCCGCTTCGTCTTCCAACCAAACCTCGGTTCCTGGAATGGCAATTCCTACAGATCCTGGCCGGTTGTTCAATTCTTCCGGGGGCAAATAGAGGGTGCGCTTAGTTTCAGTGAGCCCGTACATTGAGAACAACTTCACCTCGGGAAATTTATCGCGCAGCTGCAGAATGTGGCTCACCGGCAGCGCTGCAGCCGTATTGGTAATGTACCTCAAGCTGGAAAGATCAAAATGGGAGATATCAAGATGAAGCATCAGGGCAAAAACGGTCGGAACGCCGGGAAAACCAGTGACATGTTCGGCTTGAATCTGGTTTAAAATCGCCGCTGGAAAAACAAACCCTTTTTCCAGTATCAATGTTCCGCCGAATTTAATAACCATTAGCAGTTGGTAAAGACCATAATCAAACGACAGCGGCAAACAGTTGATGACAATATCGTCAGCCGTGTTATCGAGATAAGAGATGATTGAACCGGTGGCAAAATCCACATTGCTGTGGTCCGACATCACACCTTTTGAATCGCCGGTACTGCCCGATGTATAGATAAGACAGGCAAGATCTAAATCGATGTTGACTTTTGGCGGTTGTTGTTCGCTGCTGGCCGCCATGACCTCAGAATAGGCAGATAATCCGGCTACCAGATCTGAGTTTGGGGTTTTTCCCAAATGATCTACCTGGATCATAGCCAGAATTGACAACACGTCCACCCGGACACGCTGATAAAACTCATGATCCTTTTCATAAGCAATCAACGCGCTAGCCTGGCAATTGTTCAGGATTTGAACTACTTTGTCATATTTGGCGGTTGGATTAAGCATGACAAAAACGCCGCCTGCCTTAAGGATGCCAAATATGCTGCAGACCGCTTCTGCGCAATTGGGGAGATAGACCACCACCCGATCTCCCCGCTTCATCCCCTTACTGATCAAAAAATTCGCAATGCGATTGGCGCTTGTTTCAATTTGGGCGTAGGTTAACCGTTTACCATCGCAAACCAGCGCAACCTTATCTGGCGTGCGCAATGCACTGTGCTCTAAAAATTCTTGGACGAGCATACCTTTTGTATTTTCCAATCCGCCAGGGTTACTGTCCCTTGCCGGGAGCATCAAAGTGATTGTGCCAAAAGCACTCGAATCTGACCGTTTTCTCCAGTCCGGTTTTCAACCTGCTGGAAATAGGCGGATTTTTCAAGAATGCGTTGCAATCCTTCTCCCTGACCCAGCCCAACCTCGAAAACAAGCCAGGAGGCTGGTTTCAAAAAGCGCGGTGCCTCCCGGATCAGGCGCATGATGATCTTTACTCCAAATGGACCGCCGTCAAATGCCTCGCGCGGCTCGAATTGCGAAATTTCCAGCGCCATTTTCTCGGCGTTGGCTGTGGCAATATAAGGCGGATTGCAGGTGATGAGATCATAAGCATGCTCATGCTCCGGTCCGGAAAAGGGTTCGAAAAGATCGCCAGCAAAGAATTGAACCCGCTTTTCCAGACCCAACATTCTGGCGTTCTGTTCGGCCAAACCAACAGCATTTTGCGAGATATCCGCTGCAACAGCCTGATACTCCGGGACATAATGCAATAGCGCCAGCACCACATTGCCGGAACCCGTGCAGAGGTCCATACCCAGTAATTTTCCGCGCTCGCTGGCCAACAAGCGTGCCCGTTCGAGGGCAGACTGGCCCAGAAGTTCAGTCTCTTTGCGTGGAATCATGGCATCCGGCGATGCCAAAAATTCCAGTCCGAGGTAGGTTTGACGGCCCGTCAGATAGGCCAGCGGCGTACCGCTTATGCGCTGGCCAACCAGGTCTGATAGTAAGGCTGTCGAATTTGGCTCCAATGCCGCTAATTCGCCGTCCATTTGGCCATGATGCTCATTCTTTCGGGCGGCATAAGTCCATAATGCCCGCAGCGTGGTTTCGGGAGTTTCATCCGGCTTGTCTGGCAAACCATTCCAGTTCGCAGCGAGCTTGTTCAGCAGTTCGTTATAGAAATCGTTGGTTGCCATTCATCAAACTGCCATTCTTTTGCAGAAATTGTTAAAGCTAAAAGCGATTCCGAGGAATCCACTTCAGTCAGGATAAAGAAACTGGTTGATTGGAAAACGGCTTGCCGTGGTGCTCAAACCAATCTTCCAATCAACCTTGTGTGTTTATTTCTGACCGAGCTGCCAGGTGAGGTGCTGAAGGCCGACGCTCACCGCATTGGTGAAAGTGGACGGGTCGGAAAACACCATCTTCAGATAAGTCATGGCGGGACCGGGGCGCAAAGCCCATTCGCGCCAGGCGCGTTTCTGCCAGTACATCAACCGTTCGGCAGGCAGATCAGGATAGTCAAGCACGGTTTCCTTATCCATATCCACCTGTTCCCAGCGCGTGCCAGGGCGGAACCAGTTATTCTCCACCACTTCAAAGAAGAAGGGTGTTCCAGGATAAGGCGCGGCAATGTGGAACAGGGCGATATCCAGCGGCAGACTTTTGGCAAAATCAATCGTCTGGCGAATGGTTTGCTCGGTTTCACCGGGCAATCCGATGATGAAGTAACCCCAGTTGTTAATCCCGGCCTTTTTGGATAACGCCAGCGAATGGCGCGCCCGCTCAGGATAGGTGCCCTTGCGAGCGTGCTTGAGTATCTGTTCGTTGCCGCTCTCGATGCCCCAGGAAATAAACCAGCATCCCGCTTTGGCCATCAAGGTCAGCATTTCTTCATCCACGTAATCCACGCGGCTATTGCAAGTCCATTTAATGTTCAGACCCTGATCGATGATTAAGTTGCACAATTCAACCACCTGATCGCGGCTGACTGTGAACAGATCGGCATACATGTGAATGTTGTGAATGCCCAATTTGTTGAGCACCCACAGTTCCTCGACAATTTTGGCCGGCGAACGCAGGCGTACGCTGTATTGGTATGACACATGTTTGATGCAGTAGGTGCAGCCAGCCGTACAGCCGCGTCCGGTGACAATGAAAGTGAAAGGACCTTTCATCATGGGCATCTTGTAGCTTTTTAATGGTAAAAGCTCATGCGCTGGGATGGGCAGATCGTCCAGGTCGGCAATGAACGGGCGCGGGATGTTTTTGACGATCTTATCGCCGTCGCGCCAGACGATGCCGCGGATCCCATGCATATCCACCTTGCCATCGGTGATCGACGGTTTGTAGCCCATCTCTTTATCGAACATGCGTTGAATTTCCGGCGGACGCTGATCGGTTTTTCCCTCGAGATGATCCAACAGATCGCGGATGGTCAGGTCAGGTTCGCCGTAAAGGGCAAAATCGAGGGTGGAAAAATTGTGCAGCGTTTCCACCGGAATAGGCGTGACATGCGTACCGAAGGCCATGGTTTTCGCACCCCGGTTCTTCGCCAGAAAAGTACCGTACATATCGTTTTCCAGCGTAGGCGCGGTCACCTGCGTGAGGTAATACTTGGGTTGGTACTTCACCAGTAAGGCAGCAAACTCTTTCCAATCGATCTTGGAACCAATACAGTCGACTACCTTGACGGTGTATTGATCGCGCAGGATGGCGGCCATTTGAGCCAGTGAAACCTGCGGCCACACCATGTTTTCGCGCGAACGCCGCCCAACGCGGTGCTGTGAGCGAATCCAGATGCCGCCATCTGGCGAAGGCGGATTGACCAGCATGATATCCACGGCATCGGGAGAGCGCTGCTGGCTGGCGATGCCTGCCTGTACCATCGGATCGGCATCTGGGAAATTGGCTTCGCGCAATTTTGCAATGCGGCGCGTGCCAAGATTTTGAAAATCCTTTGAAACTTCAACCGGTTCGTCCATTTAATCCTCCAAAACACAACTATACAAATAAACGGTGATCACTCCACCTGCATATCCACCCGCGCCAATTCATCACGCTGGCTCAAATCTTCCAGCACGCGGATGAGCAGCCAGTAAATCACTAGTTGAATGCCTACCAGACTGATCAACGCACCGCCCAGCAAATATAACCACAGGCGGGCAATCTCCCAGCCATTCAAACTCAAAACCAGGCTAACCACTGCGAGAAACAGCCCGGCGACCATGCCGACTAATCCCATCCAGCCAAATTGCAGTTCAAGCGGTTTCTTGAATACCGGCTTGCCAAACAACCCTTGCCGGATGGGTTCTTTATAAAACAAGGATACCAGATAATTAAACGTCGCGCCAAGGGCAAACAGACTGATGCCAGCCACGCCTACCACCAATGCCGTGAACAGGGCAAACACGCCCCATGGGGTGAGAGAAGTGACCCCGCTCAGGCGGGAAATCAGCAACCCCAATCCAATCAAAGTCGCAATCGCTACTCCGCCGAGCCCGGCCATGCCGAGCACCCGCACAGGATTATAGGAAAGCACCGTCCAAACCATCGAGGTGAGGAAAATGCGCCCATCGCGCACCACGCTCAGCTTGGACCGCCCTACCCGTTCGCTGTAGGGAATGGCAACCTCGACCATTTTGATACCCTCGTGCACCGCGCGCGTACTCATCACCGGGGTCAGGTTCAACCCATCAGGCAATGGTGAGAGGCGTGCCAGGGTTTCTTTGCGAAAAACGCGCATACCGCTGGCACTATCGGTGACGCGCTGCCAACCCAGGATGGAAAGCAGCGACGCGAAAATCACGTTGCCCAAACGGCGCGTGGCCGGCATCTGGCTTTCAGCACCTGCCATGCGCGAACCAATCACCATTTCAGCGCCGTTCAAAGCTGCCTGGCATAATTGCGGGAAATATTCAGGCGGGTAAGTACCGTCGGCATCCAGGAAACCCACCAAATCACCTTTGGCCTGGGCAAAACCTGTCTTCAAGGCTGCGCCATAGCCCCGATTGCGCGGATGCGATATGATGCGAACGCCGTTGTTCCGGTCTGCAACCTCGCCGGCTACTTCTGCCGTGCGGTCACGCGAACCATCATTAACCACTAATAGTTCCATTTCGTCGATACCGGCTTTTTGTAAACCTTCCCGGATGGTAAGGACGCGTTCCATAATTTCAATAATGCCTTTTTCTTCGTTATAAGCCGGGATAACGACGGAAAGCATGGTCATAACTTACCTCCTACAAGAAATATACCGTTCGTTCTTTAATATTGGCAGGCTGGCTGCCATCGATCTGCTTAATCAGACGCGCCGGAACTCCGGCAAAAACGGTGTGCGGCGGAACATCCTGCGTCACCACTGCGCCAGCCGCAACAACGGCGCCTTTGCCAACGCGCACGCCGTCGGTAATCACAGCGCCAGCGCCCAACCAGACATCGTCTTCGATGACGATACCCTCGGCAGTGATACCCTGCTGGGTAAAAGGTTTCTCAGGGTCGTCGAAAATGTGGTTGACCGCCAAAAGCTGCGTGAAAGGTGAGGTGTAAACCCGGTCGCCGATGATCACGCCGCCCTGCCCGCGAATGATGGAATACTCGCCGATCAGACTATCGCGGCCAATGCGGATGCCCGATTGAGGCATGCCGCGGAAGTTATAGACGTGCAGGATAGCCCCGTGCATCACGATGGTGTTATCGCCAATTTCAATCCCTGCCGGGCAGGCATGCAGGTAGGTTCCCTGGTCCAGGTAAACCCCATTATGCAAATGGATATTGCTGGCAAACCGCAGGCGCACGCCGTTTTCGATGGCAGCCCAGCCGGTCATCTTTAAGATCAGGCGGTAAAAAACAGCGCGCAAGCCAATTCCCACAACCGTCGGAATCCAACCAAATAAAAAATAGAGCAACTGCTCCAACAGATACCGTACAAAACCGTCTGCCTGGCGCTGCATATAAAGACCGATGCCAGGGCTTATGGACTTTGATGGAGTTGTGGTTGCCGGTTGCGCAGGGTTATTCAAATCGATGATCCCGTTTACCCATTCTGCCAGGGGCAAGCTCCGCCGCTACGACATAGAAAAATGCCGCACGCTGCTTCCCCCCGATGACACTGACGGTATGGACGCCTTTCCGGGCACCCGTTCCCGTCGGTTTTAGCAGATCGACCGGCTGGATTGAACAGCCGGTTGAAGTCGCCGCGCGGTTATTTGCGTATAATTGATTGCATGGACCCAGCAATTTTCCTTGACCGCGACGGTGTCATCATTGAAAACCGGGATGACTACGTTCGTTCCTGGAGCGACGTTGAATTTATCCCGGCGGCGCTGGAGGCGCTGCGCGATTATCGCAGCAGCCCATTTCGAATCGTTTTGGTCACCAATCAATCCGCAGTCGGGCGCGGATTGATTTCCCTTGATCGAGCACAGAAGCTCAATCAAAGAATTACCACGGTGGTGGAACAGGCTGGCGGACGGGTTGACGGGACCTGGATGTGCCCGCACGCCCCAAATGAGAATTGTGTGTGCCGAAAACCCCTGCCTGGTTTGCTTTTGCAGGCTGCCTCGGCTTTGAATCTTGATTTGTCCCGTTCGTTTATGATCGGAGATGCGCTCAGCGATTTGAAAGCCGGAAGGGCAGCCGGGGTGCGTGAAGCCATGCTGGTGCGCACCGGGCGCGGCAGCCGGCAGGCTAACCTGCCAGAAGCTGCCCTTTTGCAGCCGTTTCTCATTTTTGATTCGCTCGCTGAAGCGCTTAATCACATTTCCTCGCAATTCAATCAATAAGGTAAGCAAAACCTCAAACTATTTGTCCGCCGTCTTGTTACGGGCGCTGACTGAGTAGGATATTGTGATGGTGATGGCAGTCAATAAAGCCAGATCCTCCATGGTGAACCAACCGGCTTTGGGGTGTACCAGAGTCACAACGCCTACCACGCGGTCCTGCGTGATCAGCGGTACGCTCAAGGCGGAACGTGATTCGCTGGTTGTTTCGTCAAACTCCCGCCGCAGCCAGCGCGGATCATCGCGGGTGCTCTTCACCAGGGCTGCCTGGCGGTTTTCAACCACCCATCCGGCCAGTCCCTGTTTCTTGATCTCTTCGAGCCGGTCGATAGAGCCGCTGTTCACCTTGCCAGCGTAAGCCAGCAATCCGTCAACCACCTCGCCGACATCGTTCAACACCATGATGCTGCCGCTGGAAGCGCCAACGCTGTCAAGGGTCATTTGCAGCACGTAGGTTAGCATCTCGTGCAGGTCGAGGTTCTGCGCCATTTCACGGCTGATCTTCTGCACCAGTTCCACCGGCGTTCCACGCGGGGCAAGCTCGCCGGGTTCCTCGAAAACATCCTTGCCAAACAGGCTCTTAATCAATGAAAGCGTATTGGGTTCAGAATAGGCTGGGCGGCGTGCAATGACTTCCACCTTCGGCAATTCGTTCAAGGCAACCGTAAACATGTGGCACAGCATCATGTGAATATCTTCCTGCTGTTGGATGGCATCCGCCTGGGCAGAAATATTGATCTGGCTCATCGTGGCAAGTTTTCCGCCCTTGCGCCCGGTCAAACCAATGGTGATCGCCCCGGATTGGTTAGCCAGTTCCACGGCCTTGATCACGTTGGCTGAATTGCCGCTGCAGGAGATGGCCACCACCACGTCGTTGGGTCTGATCAGGTTGGCCAACTGCCCTGCAAGTGCATTTTCGTATCCTTCGTCGTTTGCATAAGCCGTCAAAATGGCAATGTTATCGGTCAACCCGATCGCCCGGAAATGCGGCCAATTTTCGCTGCGGGTATTTTTTGCCAGATCGCACACGAAATGTGAAGCCGTGGCAGCGCTGCCGCCGTTGCCCATAATAAAGACCTGTTGGCCATTCAAGCGCGCCTGATGCAAAACTTCCACAATCTGATCGAAACGATCCATCGGGATCAGGTCGACAGCGGCCTTCATTTCTTCGAGGTACTGGGTAATCCGTTCCATTCGATTCCCTCCTACCAATTCCTAAACAAACCAATCCGGTTCATTAGCGGCGATAATTGAAAATGACCTTGCTGCCGTCGGGTTCTAATTGAAACGGCAGCTCCTGCAAATCCGGCAAGGCCGCGCGGACGGCCTCCCGGCGGTCGTATGGACAATACAATAAAAGAAAACCCCCGCCGCCGGCACCTAGGATTTTGCCACCAAGGGCACCAGCAGATCGGGCTGCTTGATATGATTCCTCGATGAGCCCGTTGCTGATGAGGCTGGCGAGTTGCTTCTTTAATTGCCAGCTTTCATCCAACAGGTGACCCAGCGCGTCGATGTTGCCAGCTTCCAATTCATGCCGGGCGGTAAGCGCCAATTGCTTCATTTCACGCAGCACAAGCATGCGCTTGGATATGTTCACCTGTTGTTCCGCCAGAATGGTATCGGCCTGGCGGGTTACGCCGGTAAAGAATATCAAAAAACTTTCGTTCAGACGACGCTTTACAGCTTCATCCAATAATACCCGCTCAACATGGACAGACCCGTCGGCATGAAAATCGATAAAACGCATTCCGCCGAAAGCGGTGATGTATTGATCCTGCACGCCGATCGGTTTCTGCAATTTCTCAATTTCAATTTCACAGGCTTCGCGTGCCAACCGCGCCGCAGAGACGTTTTCATTCAGGTAGGTGTGCATGGCGTTTAGAGCGCCTACCGTAACTGCACTGGAAGAGCCCAGCCCCGATCCGGCTGGAATATCGCCCATGGTGGTAATTTCCACACCTCCAGCAATGCCAGTCGTCCGGAGGGCTTCCCGGATCAATTCATGTTGAATTTCATCAATACTGTCGACCATCTCCGTGCGCGTATAACCAATCCTAAATTTGCCGTCGAAGCGCCGTTTGATCACCACGTAGATATATTTATCAATCGCGGTGGAAAGGACGCAGCCGCCTTCCTGAAGATAGTAATCCGGAAAGTCGGTACCTCCGCCAAACAGGCTGATGCGAAGCGGCGATTGCACGATGATCAACTGAGAATCTCCGATTCTTGGAAGTAATCCACTGTTTTCTTCATACCCTCCATGAAACCCACCTGCTGCTGCCAGCCCAACTCCTGTTGGGCTTTGGTCGCATCCAGATAAATCTTGCGGGTTTCGCCCAGTTTGGCCGGCCCGTGAATCGCATCCAGTGGATAGCCAATAATCTCTTTTAACACCTGAAAGATCTGATTGATGTTCGTTCCAGTGGCCGATCCCAGGTTGTAAATTCCGCTGGGATGCGCCTTGGTGACCGCCAACAGGTTGGCATTGGCGCAATCGCCCACGTAGACAAAATCCCGTTCCTGTTCGCCGTCTCCGTTGATGACCACCTGTTTCCCAGCCAACATTTGCCCAGTGAATATCGCTACAACGCCGGCTTCGCCTTTCGGGTCCTGGCGCGGGCCAAATACGTTGGGGTAACGGAGAACGGTATAGTCGAGCCCGTAATTGACGTGGTACATGTACAGGTAATGTTCCACAGTATGCTTACTGGCGCCATACTGGCAAATTGGATCGACCGGATGTTCTTCGTCGCAGGGCAGGTATTTCGGTTCGCCGTAGGCAGCTCCGCCGGAGGAAATATAAACGAAATGCCTGACGCCTTTCTTGCGCGCATTTTCAATCAGGTTAATCGATCCCAGAATATTGATGTCTGCGTCGAAGAGCGGTTCCACAATCGAACGGCGCACATCCATTTGAGCCGCATGATGGTTAACCGCATCCGGACGTTCATTTTCGAACACATCTGCGATGCGGGGATCGCGGATATCCATCTGAATAAACTTAGCTTTTGGATTCAGGTTGGAAGCACGACCAGTGGACAGGTCGTCGAGAACGACGACCTCATGCCCGTTGGCAATATATAGGTCAACCACATGGGAAGCGATAAAGCCCGCCCCACCCGTTACCAGTATTTTCAAGCCTTCCTCCTCTGGCGTTTACTCCGGACGTGCACTTTTTCCCTGACCGCTCAGTATGCACCCCGGCGACTTAAAATGGTTGGAATTGTGCGCAGAATAATCTGCAGGTCCAACCAGATGCTCCAGTTACGAATGTAATACATATCCAATCGAACCCGCTGCTCATACGAAACATCCGACCGTCCACTGACCTGCCATAAACCTGTGATGCCCGGTTTTACCGTTAGTAGGTTCATGCCAAGCTGCTGGTATTTTTCCATTTCCTCCGGAGAGATCATGCGAGGACCCACAGCCGACATCTCGCCGCGCAATACATTGAAAGCTTGCGGGATTTCATCCAGACTCAACTTTCGCAGGACTTTTCCAACACGGGTGATTCTCGGATCCACCTTCAACTTGTGTTCTCTGGCCAATTCCTCCTTCAGATCCGGTCGGGATTCGAGGATTTCGTCCCCATTGACGAGCATCGTGCGGAACTTAAATGCGTCAAAAGCCCGGCCATTCATCCCCATCACACGGCGGCGATGAAAAACAGGACCTTTTGAATCAACTTTAATAATGATACCAATCAGCACTGACAATGGAATGACAACGAGCATTGAGACCAGGGCAATTCCATAATCCATTACGGTCTTCAATACTTGGTCTACCCCGGTCAGACGAATCTTGTTCACTTTCACCAGGGGTACCGAGGCCAGTTCCTGGATTTGCAAGCCGGTGGTGATAATTTCATAAAGTCCTGAAGAAAGGCGCAAAGTCACCCCATTGGCCATGCCGTAGAGTTTGAATACCTCCAGGATATCGTCTGACGAGACCGCACTGGTGGTGACGATGACTTCTTCAACGTTCTTTTCACGGGAAAGTGTCACCAATTGCGTCAGGTTACCCAGCACCTGGACATGCTTATAAACTTCCGTACCAGCTTGCACATCGTTGGCCACGCAACCGACCACCTTTAGCCCGGAAGCACGCTGATTTTGAAATTGCTCAATCAACAGGCGCGATTCTTCATTAGCCCCAACAATCAAAGTCGGGGTTAAGAAATAACCCCGCGTTCGAAACATGTAAACCAGCCGGCGGGTCCAAAACCGGCCGGATGCCGTAAAAAAGAACACAAAAAGCCAGGTTAATAACAACCAGCCGCGCGCCAGAATGAATTGCGGTATGAGAAAATTGGCTGAAATGACCACAAACATGGCAATGGTAGTGGCGTTGAAAACCAATGCATATTCGCGCGCCCCGCCCAGAATGTTCTGGCGTGAATAAAGTCCTGTCATGGCAAAAATTGCGATCCACAACGGAATTAAAAAGACCCCCAAGGTGATGTAGAACCGCAAGGATGGACCTTGGCCCTCTTGTGCCGAGAAGAAGAAGGGGATGTCCATCATGAAGCGAATTACATAGGCCAGAATAAAGCCCGCAGCAATCATCAATAAATCGAGCAGGATCATTCCAACCATCAACCAGCGCCATTGTTGACTCTGGCCAGTGTTAACAATGTCATGCACTACCCGAAAATCAATTTTCGGCAGCGTTTTGGCATTGGTTTTTTGAACCGTCGATCCCATTGGCTTGCTCCCTCAGTTTGCCTTTCCTCAATCCCTGCGATCTTTTCAGGATCAACCAGAGATTCACGTACTTCACTAAAAAAGGAAAGACCCCCCTACTGACAATCTTGACGGGAATTTAACCCGCTTGCCACCAGGTATCGCTGCCCAGCAACTACTAGATCAAATAATACCGCTGAGCATCCGTTGTTTTTGGCAGGTTTACTTAAAACAAAAACCGGCCAACGATAGAATCGAGTGGACGGTTTCGCTATTGGCTCATCGAGACCTCTCCCCCTGGAGAGGAAAGCGACCATTTTTCTGGTCTCGAATCATCGCCTCCACATGAAATACACGTGCTATTCAATTTACAATTAAGTCAATAATCACCCCATGCGATTACAACATTAATCTTACAGTTTTCGATTACGAAAGTCAATATAGATACCCAACCTTTAACCAACCTTTAACCAATCGAATTTCAATCGGTAATGCGCCCTATTTATTGACAAACGCAATCAACGAATGAACATTATAATGAACCCTGATGCAAATAGCAATCCCCTCTTTTTGAACCGGAAAGACTTTCAGGCAGGACTTTATGAGTAAATGGCAAAAGAAACTGGCCCCTTTGGCCAATGATGTGGACGAATTATTTGACCGTATTCGGTACCGACTGGAAAAAAGCCTGGAGCGGTCTGTCCCGGTCCGAATAATCCCTTTGGCAGCCTTCACCTACCCGGGAGGTCTGTATGTCAAAGGACGCGTGCTCCACCAACCCCAACCCATCATCAGCACGGATAACAACAGCATTTGGGATGATCTGATCGATTTTTACCGCCGGATGAATAGCGATGAGATCCCGCACGCCCGTTTGCGTATTCATGCCGGGGCCGAAGTTTACGCTTTGGAATGCGATGAAGAAGGTTATTTTGAACTGAATCTGACCTTGCCTGCCCTTCAGCCGCAATTGGAGAGCGTTCGACTGGAATGGCTCGCAGAGGCTGAAATGGGACCTAACATCGATCCGGCAAAAACGCCCTTTGTTACGGTACCGCTTGTCCAGTATTCAAATCGGGCGCGTTTTGGCGTGATCAGCGATGTGGATGACACCTTGCTGGTCACCAACGTGCATAACCTGATTGGCCTGGCTCGCAGTCTATTAAGCGGGCGTGCCAGCCAACGCGCTCACTTTCCTGGTGCTCCGGCCCTTTATCGCGGGCTGCATTCAGGCGGAAATCCGCTATTTTTCGTTTCCAGCAGTCCGTGGAACCTCTATGATTTACTGGAAGAAACCTTCGATTATCACGGCCTGCCCGGGCATGTCACCTTTCTGCGCGATTGGGGCATCAGCGATCAGGAAATTCTGCCCACCGATAACATCGATTACAAACTGGGAATGCTGCGCCTGATTGCCAGCCTGTTTCCAAATTTACCATTTCTGCTCATCGGCGATAGCGGCCAACAGGACCCGGAGATTTATGCCCGGTTCATACTTGAAAATCCCGGCCGTATCCTGGGCGTGTATATTCGCGATGTCAGCCCGGATGCGCAGCGGGATGAAGCCGTTAAGCAATTACAAACCAGCGGCGTACCGCTGCTGCTGGCGCCGGACAGTTTAGCCATGGCGCGCGATGCATTTGCCCGCGGCTGGTTGAACCCGGATGTGCTGTCCGAAATCGAAGCAGATCAGAGCCGGCTCGCGTCAGGCGGCTGAGCAGCCTGAACCAACATAGCCCGGTCGGTGAAATCATTCAGAATCATGCGGCCCATTTCATCGCCGTATGCAACCAGGGCTGGAATACTCTTGGGATCATCCATTTCGATGGACTGCTGCAAATCAACCTGGAAGCGGCGGAAATCCAACTGTTCGAAGAATGTTTTCACCAGGCTGACCTGCTGATCGTCGGCGGAATGCAGGAACGCACCCAACACTGGTCCGATCCAGTTCCAGGCATGGTAGCTGTCGGCTTCGCCCTCTTTGAGCTTGCCTGGATCGCGCCCCGTGCCAAGGCTGATCAAGGTTGTTTCAGCCGGATCCCAATTCAGTACGTACTTAATTTCATAGGCAGCCAGGTAACACGGGTTGGCATATGCGCCCACGCCGCCATCCACATAACGCCCTTCGACGATCGGAAAGTAGGTGGGTACAGAGGAGGATGCCAATACAGCCTTAACCATCGACCAGCTTTTATATTCCTCTTTCCAGGGCTTGATGAAGCGGGTGCGGTTTTCCACCAGGTCAAAGCTGGTTAGTACCAGATCGGTGGGCGGTTCAGCCGTCCAAAAATCGCCCAGCAGCCGGTCGCCGATATATTCGCGCAGCGCAGCCGCCAATGGCTCATGGGGATAACGGTAACGCGTTAGTGGAAAGAACATTGTACGCAGGCTGCGGGGGAAGATGGATTCGCCAACATTAATATACAATTCGTGCATCCGGGCTGCGCTTAGTTTGGCCGCCAGCCCCGCCGAGATGATCGAACCCGTGGAGGTGCCAGCGCCTAACCGAAAAACTTCGTGCACCGGTTTGCCCAGCGCATCTTCCAGAAGCATCAACGCGCGCGTACAAATCACCCCTTTAATCCCGCCGCCATCGATAGCGATGGCCACATTTTTGCGAAATGGTTTCACGGTTTATCTCCTGTAAATAATTATTGACAAATATAGTATAATATATTCCGAGAGTCAAAGTTATTGTTGATTGAGTGAATTTCTTAGAATCTTAAAAGAATCGGTCAATTCGCACATTCGGAACAACTAATCGCGCCTGAGCCCGTATATACAGTGTGGAAGATTTGCCATGCAAAAAAATCCATGCTGGTTTACAACGAATGCTCAACGACAACCGGAACCATTGCTAGCGAAAAAAAATTGTGATCAGGTTATTACCCAGGAGATTGTGCATGAACACCCCCGAAAGTCCCCGTCATCGATCCATTTTTTGGCCGATTGTCCTGATCGGCATAGGCGTCATTTTGCTGCTCGCCAATTTCAACCTCATTACCACCGCCAACCTGGCAGCGCTTTGGTCGTTATGGCCGCTGCTGCTGGTAGCACTTGGATTGGAAATCCTGATTGGCCGGCGCTCCACCCTGGCCAGCGGCCTGATCGCTTTGCTGGTGGTCGGTGCGTTTATCTTCATCCTGGTCGCCGGGCAAAAATTGGGCCTCAACCTTCCTACCGGTCAGGTCGTCCAGGAGCGCTTAAGCGAACCAATTGGCTCAGCTAAAAATGCAAACGTCCTGGTCGATATTGCCTCCGATCCGGTTAGCATCAAAGCCCTTTCAGCATCCTCTGACCTGTTCGATGCCAATGTCACCCACTTTGGCGAAATGGAATTCAAGGTCAGCGGTACCAGTGAAAAAAGCATCGAGTTGCGCAAACGCGCGAATACCACCACCCTCACCTGGGGCCTGCCCACCCAGCCCACCCGCTGGGATATCTCCCTCAGCCCTGCTGTGCCGCTCAGCCTGAAGTTAATCGGCGGATCAGGTTCTGCGAATGCCGATCTTAGCCAGTTGCAGATCGAAGACCTACAGGTGGATGTGGCCTCCGGTAGCTTCTCGGTCACTCTGCCAGAGTCAACACAACCATTTGAGGCGGATTTTGAAGGCGGATCTGGCAGCCTTCAGGTAGCGCTGCCGGCAAAAACCAATTTAACCCTGAACGTCCACGGTGGCAGTGGTTCCATTTCGTTGGATTTGCCAGCCGGTATCGAGGTAAGGATCGAAGTAACTGACAGCGGTTCGGGCAGCCTTAACCTGCCGCGCGGCCTGACCCAGGTTGAAAAAGGCAACGGCGATGAAGGCACCTGGGAAACAGCTGGCTACGGCAATGCATCCCAACGCATCCTCATCCGCGTTCAGGATATCGGCTCAGGCAGCCTGAACATCAATTGACCTGACCCTAACCGATTTCAAAAACAGGATTCTGGCTGATTACCAGAATCCTGTTTTGATTGACCCTAGGTAAATTTTGGGAAAAACGAATTAGGATTGTTGCAGAATCAGATCGCCCAGCGCACGTGCGTTTGCGACCGCATCAAACTCGTTTAGGATCAACGCCCGGCCGGCACGGGCCATGCGGGCTGCCTTGGCTGGACCATTATAGATATCCCGGATGCCGGATGCCAATGTTGAACTATCGCCAGGCGGAATAAGGACGCCGGTCTCGTAGTGCCTCACCAACTCGTCCCGGCCCGCTATATTGGTTGCAACAACCGGCAGCGAACAAGCCAAAGCCTCAAATAATGCCAGCGGTAATGCTTCCCGCTCTCCCCGCAATTCCGGGAGCGGGTCAATGTAACAATCCGCCGCCGCCATCCTGCGGGTACGCTCATCAAGGGATAGCTCTCCAGTCAGTTCAATTGCATTTTTCTGCTGCAGTTGGTCTATTTTTTTCTGCAGCGGTTTTCGAAGCGTGCCTTCCCCCATAATTTGCAGGTGCAAGGGTAATCCTTCGCTTAATAACTCGGCGCAGGCATCCACCAATGATTCCAAGCCCTGTTTAGGTTCCAAAGGGCGTTCGCATATTACCTCAAAAGGCGGCTCGGCGCGCAATATGCCAACCCGTTGGGGATAGGCGTTGACATCCAGGCCGTAGTGTATCACCCTGGTTCGCCCCGCCACGGACTCGCCGTAATCTTTTCTCAGCATTTCCTGCGCCGATTGGGTGGCAGCAGCCAGGAAGGCCGCACTTTTGACTGCCGCGCCGGTTTCCGGAGAAATGCCTGCCAGCTCCGGCCCATGAACCCGGATGCTGTAGGGCGTGCCTGTCAATTGCTGAATAATCCAGGCGCCTAATGCTGGCCGGGTGGCGTATTGTGCAATGACATGCCCAATCCTCTTAACACGCATTTCGCGCGCCAGGACAAGCATTTTTTCATTGAAAGCGCGCATTTCCAGCATTTTCAAGGGCTGTCCGCGGTATAGATTCATGACCGTTTTGCGAACCTGGCCCGTATCCGCCGGCAGCCGGTCCTCAGGATCGGTGGGCACTTCCACGCCAGCCAGGCGTGGAGAAGGCCGCGTCCGCTCGCCCATCCCGGCCGTCAATGCGCGGATCTCGGACGGCATGGCCGCAATTTGTTGGCTGTCGTAAGCTAACGCAAACACATAGATCTCCCAACCCAACCGCATCAGCATATCCATTTCTCGTTGAATCCAGATATCCGCCGGAGCAGGGAAATGGGGGAACAAGAAAGCCAACCGCGGGTTCGAAGAGGGGTTGATCAATAAAGGTCTCCTGTCTTAATACGTACAAAAATAGCTGGTATTTTCTGCATTTTAGACCAATTCATGGTTTACCCCATATATTGATTATAGGATGTTTATTGAAATCAATCTCATGAAAATTGATAGAATTTGACGGATATCTGCATTGAAGTCCGCCTTCGCCTTTGATACAATACTCTTTAGCCAAAAGAATCAACGGAGCATTGAGCCAAAGGAGGCACTTATGAACCCCATCCGTCAAATACTCCAATTAAAGGGTGATTTTGTATGGACGATCGCCCCCGACCAGAGCGTGCTGGAAGCCTTGCGTTTGATGGCCGATAAAGATATCGGTGCTGTGGTTGTCCTGCAGGATGAAAAAATTGTCGGTATTCTTTCAGAGCGCGATTATGCGCGTAAAATCATCCTGCTGGGAAAAACCTCCAAGGAAACCCTGGTCAGCGACATCATGAGTTATCCGGTATTCACCATTCACCCCGACCAGACCATTGAAGAAGCCATGGAAATGATGACCCAGCACCGCATCCGCCACCTGCCAGTAGTGGAGCACGACCGCTTGGTCGGCATGATTTCCATTGGCGATGCTGTACGGGATATCATTTACCGGCAGCGCGAAAAGATCAAGGAAATGACTGCCCGCATTAACGAATAACGAACCATTGCCAATCGACAAAGCGGCTTCCGGCGGTGGAGGCCGCTTTTAGATTCGCGACAGCCCTTGGATGCTGCGCGAACCTGCGCTTCGGTTTATAATCAGTAGCGAGGCGTTACAAATATTGTCGGGAGGTTTTCATGTCTGGTCCTCGCACAGTGCGCGCTCCGCGTGGCACGCAACTCACCTGCAAATCCTGGTTAACTGAAGCCGCCTACCGCATGATCCAGAACAACCTGGACCCTGAGGTAGCCGAACGTCCGCAGGATCTGGTGGTTTACGGCGGACGCGGCCAGGCCGCCCGCAGCTGGGAAGCCTTCGATGCCATTCTCGACAGCCTGACAAAGCTTGAAAATGATGAGACGCTGTTGGTCCAATCCGGCAAACCGGTGGCGGTGTTTAAAACCCACGCGGATGCGCCGCGCGTGTTGATCGCCAATTCCAACCTGGTGCCGCATTGGGCTACCTGGAAGGTGTTTGACGAGCTGGCGCAAAAAGGCCTGATCATGTACGGCCAGATGACCGCTGGATCGTGGATTTACATTGGCGCTCAGGGCATCCTACAGGGCACCTTTGAAACCCTGGCTGCATTGGCGGTGCAAAAAGGCTGGCCGTCGCTAAAGGGTAAATTTGTGCTCACCGCCGGCCTGGGCGGCATGGGCGGCGCCCAGCCGCTGGCCATCACCATGAATGAAGGCGTCGGATTGTGCATCGAAGTCGACCCCGAACGCGCCGAACGACGCCGCAAAATTGGCTACGTCGACCTGGTGGTCGACACGCTCGAAGAGGCCATGACCCTGGTGGAAGAAGCCCGCGACCGGCAAATACCGCGTTCGGTTGCGCTCATTGGCAACGCTGCCGAAATCTATCCTGAACTGGTGCTGCGCAGCGTCATTCCAGACGTGGTCACCGATCAGACCCCCGCGCACGACCCGCTGTTCTATATTCCTTCCGGCTACTCGGTGACACAGGCCGGTGAACTGCGCCAGCGCGACCCGCAGGAGTTCACCCGACGATCGCAGCAATCCATGGCCCGGCATGTCGAGGCCATGCTGGCTTTTCAAAAAGCCGGCGCAGAAGTTTTTGATTACGGCAACAATTTGCGCCAGCAAGCTTTCGATCAGGGCGTGAAGAATGCCTTCGACTTCCCCGGTTTTGTTCCAGCCTATATCCGGCCGCTTTTTTGCGAAGGGAAAGGCCCTTTCCGCTGGGTGGCCCTTTCCGGCGACCCTGAGGATATCTATCGCACCGACGAAGCGGTCATGGAACTCTTCCCAGAGGACGAACACCTGCACCGCTGGCTCAAGCTGGCGCGCGAACGGGTTCCTTTCCAGGGATTGCCGTCGCGCATCTGCTGGTTGGGCTACGGTGAGCGAGCCCGCGCCGGCCTGAAATTTAACGAATTGGTTGCCAACGGCATCGTCAAGGCGCCTATCGTCATTGGGCGCGATCATCTCGATTCCGGCTCGGTTGCTTCTCCCAACCGCGAAACCGAAGGCATGCGCGACGGTTCGGATGCGATCAGCGATTGGCCAATTTTGAATGCCCTGGTCAACGCGGTCGGCGGTGCCACCTGGATCTCCTTTCACCACGGCGGCGGCGTGGGCATGGGCTACAGCCAGCACGCCGGCATGGTCATCGTCGC
>CAZHYQ010000014.1:28528-74761 GCA_964536805.1 uncultured Longilinea sp. | reverse complement strand
TGCCTTGTTTTCCCAAGCAGCGAGGCCATCGCCAGCAATGATGGCCTCACCTTGTGTCCATGAGAATTGCAGTTGGTAAGGGCAACGAAAGGCGATTATATCATCAGGGTTAAGGAGCGTCAAGCTGTTTCCTCATTACCCAAGGTCGCCAAATTCCTCGCCCAGGCCCAAAAGGCCTGTATCCAGCTTTGGCGGGTGAACCCGTTCTTCATCTTTGCCAAAGCGGATGACTTCGTCGTTTTCAATGACAGCTTCCACGGCCAAACCCAGGCTTTGCAATTCCTTCACCAGCACGCGGAAAGCGGCCGGCAGGCTGGGCTCTTCAATGGGGTCGCCCTTGACGATGGCTTCATAAGTTGCCACACGGCCCTGCACATCGTCTGATTTTACGGTGAGCATTTCTTGCAAGGTATAGGCTGCGCCGTAGGCTTCGAGAGCCCACACTTCCATTTCACCAAAGCGTTGTCCGCCGAACTGCGCCTTGCCGCCCAACGGTTGTTGGGTCACAAGACTGTAAGGGCCAGTGGAGCGGGCATGAACTTTATCTTCAACCAGGTGGTGCAGTTTGAGCATGGTCATCACGCCCACGGTAACAGGTTGGTCGTAGGTCTGGCCGGTCTTTCCATCGCGCAACCGCTGCTTGCCCAAAAGCGGCATGGGAATACCGCTGCGGGAAGTATAGTCTTCCGCATAGGTGCGCAATTCTTCATCCTTTAGGGTTGTAACATCTTCGCCCATATCAGCCAGCCAGAGGCGCAGGCATGCCATTACGGCTTTTTGATCCACTGCCTGAAGCTGCGGCGAACCAACCTTGGCTGATTCAAAATGCAGCAAATCATCCGGTATATAGCTGTTGGCCTTTAACCACTTTTCCAGGACCACCCGGCGGGCATAGATTAGGTCCGTGGCCAGTCTGGAAACATCCACATCTTCATCGGCCAGCCATTGTTCCATGTAGAGCAGGCGGACTTCATCATCGTCCTTGATCGATTCAGGATCATATTCTTGATCTTTAAGCCAATTCCAGGCTTGATCGACTGTTTCCTTCCAGGCGCGGTCCATCATCCAGGCTCGGGCCAGCTCGGCTTCAATTTCAATTTCATTGGTGCCGTCAAACACCGGCGTAACTGCCCGGAAACCCATGCGCAGTGCAGCCCAACCCAGATGTACTTCGAGTACCTGGCCGATGTTCATACGGCCCGGAACGCCTAATGGATTGAGAATGATGTCAACGGGCGTGCCGTCATCCAAGAAAGGCATATCCTCCACCGGGATGACACGCGATACAACGCCTTTGTTACCATGGCGGCCTGCCATCTTGTCGCCAGCGGTGATCTTGCGCAACTGCGCCACGGAAACTCGCACCATCATGTCAACGCCGGCTGAAAGGTCGGAATTTTCCTCGCGGGTGAAGACTTTTACATCCACAACCTTGCCGCGTTCGCCGTGCGGCATGCGCAGTGAGGTATCCTTTACATCGCGGCTTTTTTCGCCGAAAATGGCGCGCAGAAGACGTTCTTCCGGGGTCAGCTCTTTTTCACCTTTCGGGGTGATTTTGCCGACCAAAATATCGTTCGGTCCCACTTCGGCGCCAATGCGGATGATGCCGTGTTCATCGAGATCTTTAATGGCATCCTCGCCGACATTGGGGATGTCGCGGGTGATTTCCTCGGGACCAAGCCGGGTATCGCGTGCTTCGATTTCATACTTTTCAATATGAACCGAAGTAAAGCGGTCGTCTTCCACCAGGCGTTCTGAAATCAGGATGGCATCTTCAAAGTTGCCGCCCTCCCAGGAAACGAATGAAACGACCACATTTTGGCCAAGTGCCAGGTTGCCGTTCACCGTCGAGGAGGAATCCGCCAGGATATCGCCTTTGTGTACTTGCTGACCCTTGATCACAGCCGGGCGCTGGTCGATGCAGGTACTCTGGTTGGAGCGCTGATATTTGCGTAAATTATAGGTTCGCAAGCCGTGATCGCTGCGGACAGTGATCTGGCGGCCAGTCACCGAAAGAACGTCGCCGTCCGATTCGGCTACCACCACCTGGCCTGAGTCAATTGCGGCATACCCTTCCATCCCGGTCGAAACCCGCGGAATATCAGGTTCAATCAGGGGAACGGCTTGGGCCTGCATGTTCGAACCCATCAATGCGCGGTTGGCATCATCATGCTCGAGGAAGGGGATCAAGGACGCGCTAATGCCCACCACCTGGTGCGGCGCAACATCCATGTAGTTAACGCTATCCATGGTCGAAATGACGAAATCGGAATGGTGGCGGCAGGAAATGCGCTCCGCATCCATTTCGCGATATTCATTCAGGGGGGTGTTTGCCTGCGCGATGACAAACTTGTCTTCCGCATCAGCGGATAGGTATTCAACCTCATCGGAGACAAAAGGAGTGACAAAAATGGACGCGCGATCGAGTTTCTTGATCGCCGGCAACATTTTTGCCGTGATTCGCTCGTCCTTGCGCACAATGACTTCGCCTTTTTCGGCATTGACGAGGTCTTCGCGTACCTTGCGGCCTTCCAGACGGGGATCATCGCCCGCCAGAGTCCGCAGGACACGGCGGTATGGCGTTTCAATGAAGCCATATTCATTTACCCGGGCATAGGAAGCCAGGCGGCCGATCAAACCAATGTTCGGACCTTCCGGTGTTTCGATCGGGCAAATGCGGCCGTAATGCGAATGGTGCACGTCGCGCACATCAAAACCGGCGCGTTCACGGCGCAGACCGCCAGGACCAAGTGCTGATAGCGTGCGTTTGTGGCGCAGTTCAGCCAGCGGGTTGGTCTGATCCATGAATTGCGAAAGCTGACTGGAGCCAAAGAATTCGCGCAGGGCGGCAACCACTGGCCGGATGTTAATCAGGCTGACCGGCGAAACCTGGTCCTGGTCGCGAATGGACATGCGTTCTTTAATCACGCGCTCCATGCGGCGCAGGCCGATGCGCAGCTTGTTTTGGATGAGCTCGCCGACAGTCTTAACCCGGCGGTTGCCGAGATGGTCGATGTCATCCTTATCTTCTTTTTCATTATTAATAAGAATCATCCGGCGCAGCAGATAGACGATATCCCAGCGGGATACCGTGCGGTGCGTCATTGGAATGTGATCGTTCAAATCGAGCTTCTGGTTAAGTTTATACCGTCCGACCCGTTCCAGATCATAATGGCGCTGGTCGAAGAGCTGCTCCTCCATGAACTGGCGGGCATTTTCGAGTGTAGCCGGGTCGCCGGGACGCATGCGCTTGAAGAACTCCAACAGCGCTGCTTCAGCAATGGAAATCCCGCTGCTGAGGTCCCAGACCGGTTCCTGGCGCAGCGTTGAAGCGATCAGCTGGCGGTCAGGGTTGTTGTCCACATCCTGGAAGAGCGCAATCAGCTCCTCGTCCGATCCTTCCTTGATCGGCGAATCGGTCAGGCCGTCATTAATGGCTGCCAACGTGCGCAGGAAGATGGTGATGGGAACGGTGCGCTTGCGGTTGAATTTAAGAATCAGGTAATCGTTCTTTCGGGTTTCAAATTCCATCCACGCGCCGCGATCGGGAATTAATTTAGCCATCGCCAAACGGTGGCCAGTGGCGCGATCCACTGGCGCTTCAAAATATACGCCAGGCGACCGGATGAGCTGTGAAACCACAACCCGCTCGGAACCATTAATAATAAATGTACCCTTATCGGTCATCTCCGGAAAATCGCCCAGGAAGATGTCCGATTTGACGGGCTCGGCAATTTCGGGACCGGCCAACAAGACCGAAACGTACAATGGGCTGGCATAGGTCAGGTCACGTTCGACGCATTCTTCCATGGAATGTTTCGGATCGGAGAACCAGTATTTCAGTCCCCATTGCTTTGCTTCCGGCGACTTGCCCGGAAAGAACAGCTTCATGCCCTTGTTATAAGATTCAATGGGCGAAACTTCATCGAAGAGATCTGCTAATGATTCGGCTTTCAGCCGCTTGAACGAATCGAGTTGAACCTCGATCAGGTCCGGCAGTTCAAAAACAACCGGGATGCGAGCATAATTCTTCGTCGGCAGAACAGATGACATATCTTTCTCCTGGTTTTTTGCCCGGCAGGGAAAAAGAATCTAAACTTCAATACCAAGCACAGACGCTATACGCGCAAATGGTGATTATATCAAATAGAATTTGATCGGTCAAGAAATTGGTTACATTCATCCAAAATTGGACCAACGCTTTCCATCCCATTTCAAATTGCCCAATGATTGGATTTTACCTTCCACCACGCCTTTCTCGAAGAACTTCAAAACGCCGAAGGAAGGAAAGCCATTTCGGTTTGGGCCGATACTGGCGGAGCCCGGATTGAACATTAATACATCGTCTTCCCAGACGCATTCAGGGTGATGGGTATGGCCAAAGACAAATACTCTGGTGTTCCTGGCAACCTTCCGAGCCATACGGGTGTAGCGAGCAAAACTGTAACCATGCCTCATGTACCGCCACTTGTCGATCCAATAATCGAAAAAGGAACCATGGCCGTGCAAGAGCGTAACATTGATCCCGTTGAATTGCAGGTGGCGGACTTTCGGGAGAGCGCCAACAAACAACCAATCGCGGTTCCCTCGTACCGCATCAACTGGGGCGACCTGACGCAACTCCTCCAGGACGCCGGGCGTGCAGATATCGCCGCAATGGAGAATCCGATCAGGTTCCACCACCTTTAATGAGGAAATCAAGTCAGGATGCAGTTCACCCACCCGGTCTGGCACATGTGTATCCGCTACGACGGCAATGGTTGTAACCATTTCTGCCATGCTCAGTCGGAATCCAATCCAAGCAGGTTAACAAGATCCTGACGGGTTTGTTGAGCATTCTTAAATTGAATGGTCCGCAACCCAAGTTTTTGGGCAGCCTGAATATTTTCAGAGAAATCGTCCACAAACACGGCTTCTTCAGGGTCTGCTCCCAGCAAATCCAGGACTAACTGGAATATTTCGGGGGATGGTTTTCGCAGCCCTACTTCTGCTGAGAAAATTTGCATTTCGAAAGCATCCAGTTTTCCAAACCGCCGTGCAACATTCTTGCGCATATCAGACCAGGCATTGCTAAGCAAAACGGTGCGGTACCTGCCGCGTAAGGAATTTACAAACAAAAGCAAATCCTCATCCAGTCGATCGCCTGCCCAAAATGCATCCTGAAACGTTGGAAGATCTTCATCAGCTATACGCAATGTTTTTTGAACGTGATTCCAAACTTCCCGAGGTGCGACTGCGCCAACTTCAGCCTGCACACTGGTTTCACTTCCAAATACCAGCTTTTCCAGGTTGTTCTTTGTCAGGCCGAAACGTTTGGCAAGGTCCAGCCGCGGTTGCGGGTTTTCTGTCCGGAGCAGCACGCCGCCCAGGTCGAAAATCACTGCCCGGATGTTGTAATTTAAATCAACCACTCAGCGCCCTCCGATGGAAACCGGCGTCAAGTATAACATGCCAGAACTGAAACAAGCGCTGCAAGGAGAGTCCACAACAAAAATGGCAGCCGGAGGGCCGCCACTTTGCCTGAGTAAGGATCTCATTGCGAAGCATTTAATCAGCCAGCGATTCAGCCAGGAGCGGGAAAAGATCACTGACTGCCTGGCGCGGGTTGCTGAAGTGAATTATCTCCATTCCCATCCTCTCGGCGTTCGCCAACCGCTGCATGTCAGTACCGATCACCACAGATTGGCATGGTGACACCTGTAGATAACTGAGCGCAGACTGATAATCCTCCGGGCATCTGCTCTCGAATGAAACAAGATATTGGTCAATACAGCCAGAAAGCGATTTCATCGCCGCCGGTTGGTGCGTCATTACCGCAATCCGATACTGCTGACATAGCGTTAACATGAACTGAATCAACAAATCCAGATCGGTCAATGACACCGTGTCTTGGTTTTCACGAAATTGCACAACCATCCCGTCCAGGTCCCAGATGACGGCACGGACGGGAGGATGATTCACAGGTGCGAATTTAAACATCGTTCCCTCCAGGTACAGGTCACCGGGCTGGCAGGCGTGCTTGTGCTACGCCGTAATTGACTGGGTTACCAATTCAATCCCAGCCCGGATTTCTTTCTCGTAAACGTTATAGGCTCGCAGGATTTTCATCCCAGCCCGTTCATACAGACGGGTCGCGCCAGTCAAGCTGAATGCATCCACGCCCAATCCCACTTTGTGCTTACCGCGCCTGTAAAATTCGCCAAAGGTTTGTTGCAGCAACGCCAACCCTAGCCCTTGTTTCCGCCATTGGCGCCGGACTCCCAGTGTGTTCACCCACCCCATATCCGCATCTTCGGGTACAGAAGCAATGTTCATGGCTGTGCCGCAGACTTCGTCACCTTCATAGGCGGCAAACCACAGGCTGTAATCAAAATCCTTTGTGTGGGTCACATAACCCATCATCCGTTCGTAATACACCTCAAACGGTTCATCAACCGAGCCCCAGTGATCCAGGAAAGACTCCTGCATCGCTTGAAGAACCGCCCTTTCTTCGCCAGGCTTGACAGTACGGATTTCGATTCCCGCAGGAAGGATTGGCAAAGCAGGTTCTTCGTCCATTACAATCCGCATAACGCGGGTTTGACGGGCCCACTTCCAGCCGCTCTCAGCGAACAATCGGTTGGCTGCTTGGTTGGTCTCCGGCATGTTTGTCGTATAACTGACCCTCAATTCTTCGGGGACACGTTGAAGGCCCCATCTGCCGCGTTCTTCCATCCACTTCACCAGGCGGCGGCCCAACCCCTGTCCGCGAAAATCCGGGTGAACCGTGCCCCAGCACCAGGCACGTACCCGCGGTTCACGCACATCCCAAACTTCAGCCATGGCAGCCAGTTTTCCATCACCGGTTTCGATTAAGAGGGTATCCGTATTCAGATCAAAACCGGGTGTCTGATAATGAACAACCATCTCCTCCACGTCCGAATCCATCAGACCGATGTCAACAAGTGAAGCGGCATTGAACAAATCCGTCACCGCCGGCACATCCGCCAGCGTCATGGCACGTTCGGTGGAATCAAGCAAGTTTTGTTGTTTCATTTTCAACCTCCTTCCAGTTAACCATTTTGCAAATTCAGGGCTTCCCATTCACTGCGCAGGATTCCCATAAAAATCAGGTCGTAATACTCGCCCGCGATGGACAACACTTTAGGCGACCGGCCTTCTTCACGGAAACCGGCTTTTTTGTAGGACGCCAATCCGCGTTGATTAATCTCGAACAGATCCAGTGTCACACGGTTCAGGTTAAGCTCAGTGAACGCATAACGCAAGATAATGCGCATGGCATCTGTGCCGAAGCCCTTACCCCACAAATTCCGCTCGCCTATTCCAATTCCCACCCAGGCATTTCCAACCAGCCAATTGAAACCGGACAAATTGATCAAACCAATATTGCGGTCGTCTTCGAGGCGTTGGATCATGAAAAAGTGCATCGATCCAATTTCCTTTTCAAAGAAGGTTTGGATCGATTTTGGACTGTTGCGGACCGCCTGCTCAGAGTTAAACAAGCGTTGATATTCGCTGTCCTGCTCCCACTCCGCCAGCAATTTACAATCCGTTTCAAGGTTGGCCGGTATCAGGCGAACCATTTTTCCAGTAAAGGTTTTGCTTTCTACCATGACTTAATCTCCATTCTGATGGCCAAGCCAATCCTGACGGGACATTCCAACCAACCACCGGTCCCACAATTTTCCATGGCGAAAGTGCATTTGCCTCTGGCGAACTTCCAGGGTCATGCCGGCTTTTTGCAGATCTGCTAGATGGACCTCATCATGACCGCCAAGCCTAGTAACGGTGTGATTCAAGCCAAGTTCTTCAAAGGCATACCGAAGCGTCATATGGAGCGCCTCAGTAAAGTAAAGCCTGTTTTCTGCCTGTTCACCGAGACTCACCTGGAAAAACCCGTCCCGGTTTTTCCACGAGATCCACGGAAAAACAACTGTACCGATAAAAATGCCACCCTCCTTAATCCGTAAGGCATAAAGATAGCAATTCCTCTGTTCTTCCGATTTTTTAAGGGCTTCCTCACGAAGCTTTTTAACTTCGAAACTGGTTAGCGGGTGCGGAATGCCATCCATATCCATTGCCCAGACATAATCCAGGTTACAGGTAAATTCAGCTTCGCGGTCGGAGTCTTTTTCCGGGTCATACCCCGTCAAAATCAAGTGTTCACTTTCGAAAAGCTGGGTTGTGAATTTCATTAATATCCCTTTCTCCATAAAGAATGCCGCGTCAAATGTTTTGGCAAGAACTCAATTCTTTGGCATGGAAATTCCCAAAGCCATGCTCTCCATTTGTTTGCATAAAATGTCCATTCCATAACCACCCGATTAATCAAAAAAGACCACGTTTCTGCGTGGCCCTCTGGAAATTACCCAGCTGATAAAAAAAAGGACCACGGGTTTGGAGTTGCCCGTGGTCGCTCAGGAGGATCTAAATCCTACCTGGAAACAGGCGCACTCCGATAAGGCACACTGGCACGACCGCCAGAAGAAATGCGAGAAACTTCAATTGAAATGCTCAAGCGTGCCATTCACCTGTCTCCTTTCGTAAGATTACGAACTTGAAAAGTTTATCAAATTGAAATTTCAATGTCAAGCATTTCTTAAAGGAGTCATAAAAAACTGATCAAAAGTATAGGTCGTCTGACAAATTATGGTGCCTACCGGTAATTTGTATTATCGGCCGTGATAGAATATTAAGGAGCGAATTCATCCAACTGGAGCGCATGATGGACTTCTTCCGCGATCTGTTATCTCCGCCTTATTCTTCCCACCAGCGCCAGGAAGTTGAACGGTTGCTGAACGAATTAATTCAAATTGGCAAGGTGGATGATTTTCTATCTGAGCGTCCTGGTACCGGTTTTAATTTTCAATCTCGCCATATCCGCGCCATTCAAATTGGAAAACGCCTGGATGAGATTGGCGGATTGAGGTTGATGGAATTTAGCCGCCGCCGGGTCCGGCGCAACCTTGGCGCACAACTGGCGTCCCATTTGGATTATTGTTGGGAAGGCATAGGAAATTGGGTCTCGTAAATCCGTCGTCCTTCTGCCTTAATCATCGGATCGAGCGCTTCTAAAACAATGCTGCTTACCCTGTAAATCCATTTTACTATTCGTTTTTGGGCTGGCAGCTGATTAATCTTGCGAATATCCACATGAACACCGCCATCCTGGTCACAAACGCGGCGGATGAACTGACGGATTGAAAAATCGTTATCCGGCATTTTTTGATTTAGCCAGTCATTCAGCCCGAGCAATTCAGAATCATCCCATGTCAGTGCACGTAGCTGTAAATCTGGCCACAACCTCGCTGCAAGCGCCGTCTGGATAGTCCGGTTGTGGAGGCGGGCAGTGTCGCAAAGCAGTAAACGCAATTCAACGGCTGCAACCCGGTAAAAATGGAAATGGCAAAAATCTATTTGTTGTAGCGCTTCATGCAGGATAAAGACGGCATCCTGGGCATAATCCAACAATTGATCGCGGCCTGGTTCAACCATCATTCGAACTCCATACTTAACAATACAAATTCCTCGTCAAGACCGCAGCGCCGGTAGAACCTTTGCGCACCGGAATTCTCGCGCTCGGTACCGACCTCGATCTCATCCATGCCTCTGGCTTGTGCTTCCTTAATGGCTTCATTCATTAATAAGGCTCCAATGCCCAATCCCCGGTAATCTTGATCGACAATCAACTCCGTGATTAAAGCTGTGCCGCCCGGATGAAACCAGACGCGGTAAAAAACCAGGGCGAGCAATCCAACCACCTGTTTTTCCTCCTCAGCCACCAGGGTCAGGTACATTTCTGGTTTATCACGGATATATTCAAGCACATCTTCCAATTGAGTCTGGGTGATGGCATGCTGGGACTCAACCGCATTGGTTAATTGAAATATCAACTGTTGGATTGCTGGAAAATCGCCCGCTTGCATCGGTCGAATTAGGGTCATTTTCTCACCCGTTTATAGAATCTGATTGAAAAGGATTGCCATTTGTTATAATCATTTTAACGGTTTCTGCAAACCAGTTATTGGGGGCTGGTTATGGCACACGACCTCTGGGCAGCCCGGGCTTTTATACAATCCTATTTGGATTCATATGCCATTCTATATGGGTGCCAGGTTCATTCACCTGGCGAGTTAAATTTATTGCGGTACGGCAGCAATGTCCGGCCAAAACTGGAAGATTGTGAGATTTACTCGCTGAGCCAGGATCCCCAGGAAGTAATCAAAACGATCACTGAATTTAATTTACCACCTGCTGAACGTTTTGTACTAAACATCTTCCACATGGAAGAAGAGGCTCGACAAATAGAAAAGGTTTTTGAATCGGCAGGCTACCGGTTTGCGTTCACAAATATCGTTCGCGGTCTGTCCTTACCGACCTCGGTACCGGATCGCGGCATTCCTATAAAACAAGTTTCAGATCCAAGCCAAATTGCCTTTGTTAACCTCACGCACCAATTCTTTCAGCCGATGCCTAAAACTGTCCTAAACCATGCGGATGTTCGCGCTTTTTATGCCGAACTTGATGGACAGGCAGCAGGATGGAGCCTTTTGGTAACAACTGCTCCAAATGTTGCCTATATTTCAGATATGTTCACTTTACCTTCATTTCGCGGACGCGGCGTAGCCGAAGCGATGCTGGGTACGATGCATGCCGTGGCTGCAAGTGCAGGCAAAAGCTACAGTCTGCTTGTCCCATCCGTCATGGCATGGAATTATTACCAACGTTTTGGTTATGAAACATTGGTTTGTTTTTCAGTATTTCATCAGATCACTCACTAAAAAACTTATCCGGCGGAAAACCTTGCCCGCTTAACGGGCCGGTACCGCGAGCCTTGCGACCCAACCGGGCCAATTTTTCGCGGTACATATTTTCATCAGCCAACCGGAGCACTTCTCCAAGTGAGATTCCCTTCTGCCCGGTAGAAACTCCCATGGAAAGGCCCAGGTGATAACTTGTCTGGTTTTCGTTCATTTTTTGCAGGTTTCGGCGGACGCGAGCCAGGGCAGTCAGTGCAGCTGTTTCATCCGCACCGGGAAGAAGTACGGCAAATTCATCACCGCCAATGCGGGCCACCACATCCTCCGACCGAAATGAATTCCGCAAAAGTTGTGCAGTTTGCCGCAGCAGTTCATCGCCGGCTGAATGTCCTTGGTCGTCGTTGACCTCTTTCAAACCATCCACATCCGTAATAAAAATGCTGATCGGGAAGATTCGGCCGCGTTCGATGCGGGCCATTTCCTCGCCAAAATAAGCCCGGTTATACAAATCAGTCAATGTATCATGAGTGCTCAGGTACCATAGTTTGTCTTCAGCCGTGCGCCGTTCCGTAATATCCCGGGCATTGACCACCACGCCGCCCACTGCTGGACTATCCACCAGGTTGCGACCAATTGCCTCGATAATGCGGTAATCGCCGCTTTTTGTCGGAACCCTGAACTCAATGTAGCGTCCAAAATCAGCCGTATACAGCGCATATTTCACAGCTTGCATAACCTTGGCATAATCATCGGCATGGACAAAGGTGATCGCCTGTTTTCCAGAAATCTCTTCCGGTTTGTAACCAAGCACATATTCTACCGACGGACTCGCGTAATCAATTTTGCCTTTGAGATCGACAATTAAGATAATATCCAGGTTTTTTTCGATTAACGATCTGAACCGTTCTTCGCGGTAGCGCAACGCCTCTTCAGCTCGCCGGTAATCGGAGATATCCGTGATAATCCCGGTGATTGCTTTATGACCGAAATTATTCCCCAGAGGCCGGAAGGTTGTATTGACGATATGTATATGGCGCTGGTTATCCATCATGCGAAATTCCACCCGTTGACTGTTGGGTTCGCATCGATCCAGAAAGGCTTTCACTTTTGGCTGGTCATCTGGATAGATTAACCCTGCCAGTTCCTGCCCGAGTAAATCTTCCGGTTTGTACTGCAGAGTCTGCTCAATGACAGGACTTACATAGGTGAAACGATAGGATGAATCAAGTTGAAATACAATATCGCTGATATTTTCGACAAGACTTCGGTAGCGCTCTTCGGAATTTCGCAAATCCGCTTCAATTTTACGGTATCCCGTCATATCTATAATGAAGACAGCCACCGAATTTACTTTCTTATTCCGATCCAGAATCGGATACATGAACTCGTCGTAATACTTACCGCCAACCTGATCTTCAAAACGGGAAGGTCTCCCACTCGTGAAAATGCCTGCAAGTTTTTGTTTTTGAGATTGGGCAGCTGCAGCGGGAAGCAGGTTGAAAAAATTTAATCCGCTCAATTCCGCCAGGTTTCGCCCCAACACAGCAGCTCCGGCCTGATTACTTGTCAGGATGATCCCTTTTTCATTCAATAAATACATCGCGTCCGGAACTGCGTCCATAAACAGACGCATCCAGCGTTCATTTTCTTCCAGCCGTTCCTTTGCCTGGTAAAAAGCGGTGATATCCTCCCAGGTTGCGATGGCGCCAGTAATTTTCCGGTTTTCAATGATTGGATTTGCTGAAAATAACCAGGTGGACCGTTCCCTGCTTGGGAAATCAACCTGCCAAAATTCTTTGTTGATGGATTCTCCAGCCAATGCCCTAGGTAAGGGAGATCCAATAAGTTCTGTCTTGCCATCAAACCGAAAAATTTTTACCGGCTCGACAACCTGGTTCCAATTCTTCCCCAGAAGATCGTCATGGAAAGAATCAATGGCAGCCGGATTGGCAAATTGGATCGATCCCCGCTCGTCGACCAACACAACAGCGGCGGTCATAGCACGCAACGCAGAAATCCATCTCGTGGTCTGATCATTCCCGGCAGGGAGGGTCAAACCGCTTTCTGCTTCGCTGGAGGGATCCGGGTGTGTCAATTCACGCTGCCTTAATGACAAACGCAGATGACTGGTGAATAGGAGCGCATCTCACGCAATTACTGGAGAAAACCAATAGCCCACCCCCCATTTGGTCATAATGTAACGCGGTTCGCTGGGATTCTCCTCAATTTTCTCCCTCAGGTATCGAATATAAATGGATAAGGATGGAACTGCATCCAGGTAGCCATCCCCCCAGACTTCCCGGAGTAAATCTTCATGTGAGACAACATGCCCGCGGTGGCGTATCAAACAGCTCAACAAGCGGAATTCGGTTGGCGTAACATGAATCCTCAAATTGTCTCGGTACACGTGCTGGCGTTGCAGATCCACCCGCAAGGTGCCATCGTCATAAGCAATTTCGCCGTTATCCCCATTGGTCGATCGTTTTAGCACGGCAGTGATACGGGCATCCAATTCCTTCAAACTGAACGGTTTCTTGACGTAATCGTCCGCGCCTGCCTCAAAACCGCGCAACAGGTCATCCTCCGAAGCCATTGCCGTCAGCATCAAAACAGGAACTTCGGAAATTTCCCGCAACCGGCGGCATGTTTCGTAGCCGTCCAAATCTGGCATCATGATGTCTAAAAGGATGACATCTGGATGAGAGCGGTAGGCAAGTTTTAACCCTTCCATTCCATTCAAGGCAGTAATTACTTCATACCCTTTTGCGTGAAAACTTTGGCGGATGAGAGAATTCAGTGTTGGGTCATCATCAATCACCAAAATGCGCCCTTTGCCCATAATCACTCCCCGAAATGAACAGAAAGGAACGAATAGACAAGCACCTTTTTCCTGACGATACAGGTTAGGTTAAAAATGGTACCCTCTGAAGGAAGACCCCAGCTGTTGGTGTTTATTGTTTATCCCCCGACTTAAAAAAATACCGGCCTGTTGGCCGGTTTCGCCGCTTGCTCCCCGAAGACCTGGCTGGTTCAAAACAGCCTGGCGACCAATACATTCTTCGGATCATCGCTCCCACAGTTAACAAATGTATTCGAATGACAGACACGATTATTAGGAAATCTTAACATAGATTAGCACATTCAAAGGAAAAGTCAAGTATTCGTTACAATAAGCAGCGCTGAAGATGTAATTAACCTGTTAATGAAATAGGGCAAGTTTCAGTTGCGCATGTACAGGCTCTACGGTATAGTAAAAGAAGAAAAACACCCTTAACGCATTATCAATGGAACGCCTTCCTCCGGTCATCCGCACAAAAATTATACTGCCCAGCCGAAGAACGGAATTACTATCCCGTCAACGGCTGTTAAACGCGCTTAGCGATTTAATGGAACGGCGTTTAATCATCATCGCTGCACCAGCAGGCTATGGAAAAACAAGCTTACTGATTGATTTTTCGCATCAGGTGGAATGGCCTGTGTGCTGGTTCGCGCTGGATCCGCTGGATCAGGATCTGTTCCGTTTTGCCGCTCATTTGATATCTTCCTTACAGGTGCGCTTTCCCGAATTTGGGGCCGCATCCATGATGGCGCTGCAAAGCGCCTCACAGGATTCGCCTAACCTTGACATTTTAATCGCCGCAATTGTAAATGATGCCTACGAGCATGTTGATGAACATTTCATCCTGGTATTGGATGATTTTCACCTGGTTGACAGCAGTAAACCGGTCAACCAATTCATCAACCATTTCCTGCAGTCGATGGATGAAAACTGCCATGTCATCACGGCGTCTCGTACTCTGCTCACGTTGCCAGATCTGCCATTAATGGTTGCCAGGTCGCAGGTAGGCGGCTTAAGTTTTGAAGAACTGGCCTTTTTACCTGCCGAAATTCAAGGCTTTTTCCTGCAAAACCAACATGAGACCTTATCCGACAGCCAGGCCGAAGAACTTGCCCGCCAAAGCGAGGGCTGGATAACAGGTCTCCTCCTATCGGCACAGATGGCTGGCCAGGAGATGGCTGACCGTTTGCGAACGGCGCGCGTTTCCGGAATCGGATTGTACGAATACCTAGCCCAACAGGTATTGGAACAACAACCCGAGGATATTCAATTATTCCTGTTACGCACATCGCTACTGGAGGAATTCGATGCAGCGCTGTGCGAAGAAGTAATTGGAAAAACGCTCAAGCTATCCAGGACTCCATGGGCCCGCATGATGAATTACACCGTGCGCAGCAATTTGTTCATTCTCCAGGTCGATCAAGAGTCGCAATGGCTGCGCTACCATCACCTCTTCCGTGATTTCCTCCAAGCACGGATTCAGCGCGACCGCCCTGACGAGGCGTTGGCCATTCAAACACGCATGGCCGACCTGGCTTTGGAACATGCAGAATGGGACCGAGCTTACCGCTTGCTGCAACGAACCGGCCGGCAGGAGGCATTGGCAGATTTGATTGAAAAAGCCGGATCCGGAATGATTGCGGATGGGCGACTGGCGATGCTGAATGAGTGGATTGAAGCCTTACCCGTATCAATTCTGCGGCAGCGGCCCATTTTGATTTCTCTTCAGGGCAGTGTTGCCATGATGCGGAAGACACCGCGCGAAGGCCTGGCGCTTCTTACTGAGGCTTTGGACAGTCTGCGAACCAACGGACCTGTCTCTGAATTCACTCGCACGCTCATTCGCCGCTCAAACGCATTTAGCATGCTTGGTGAAACGCAAGCCTCGCTTGTGGACGCTCAAGAAGCCCTCGCCATCACTGAAAAAGAACCGGACCTTCTCAATTTAAGGGCTGAGGCATTGCGGGCAAAGGGTGGAAATTTATTTATTCAGGGATTGTCTTTAGAAGCTCTCCGATCACTCGAACAGTCTCTACAAATCTATAAAAAAATGAAGGATCACCGAAATATAGCCGTCCTTTCAATGGAAGTGGGAATATCCCAAATGGCACTCGGTGATTTCGCCGCTGCAGAAACATCGTATACCCAGGCGCTTGAACATTGGCAATCGACGGGCAACGCAGCTTGGCAATCCAATTTACTAAACAACCTGGGCGTGTTGCAACATTTAAGAGGAAAATATGAGTCAGCCCTAACCACATTAGAGCGAGCCATTGAATACGCCCATTTAGCTGGAATTCCGCGCATGGAAGCTTATGAGTTGGCATCAATTGGAGATTTGTACTTCGATTTGGATGCGATTGATGAAGCAATGGAAGCGTATGCACGTGCAAGAGCTATAAACTCTGACTTGAATGACCAAAACCTGGGGATATATATCGATTTATCAGAGGCACATATCATCCAGAATTCCGGCGATACTCGCGGTTCTAGAGGTCTCTTAGATCAATGTTCAAATCGGTTCTTGCTGAACGAAGGGGAATATAACCAAAGTCTGTGGAATCTTGAAAATGGATACTGGCTGCTTCAGAATAAAAATTATAAAGAAGCTGTTCAATTTCTAATCAATGCGCTCAAACTATTTTCAAAAGAGGGACATTTTAACGAATCGATGCGGGCACACCTCTACCTAGCTTGCTCTTATTATCTTCGAGGAGACTTGGACCAGGCAATACCGCATCTGCAGCAAATCGAGCAGCAAGTCAAAGATATTGAAAAACGCACCCCGATTGTCTCGGCAGCAAGACAGGTTTACCAGACTCTCGAGAAAATGAAAGCAGAGCCTCGTCTTTCCTTACTGGTAATTGACCTGAATAAGGCTGTATTGCAGTTTGATCAAAGGTTACCAGAATTACGCCGCCTGGTTCGGCGCTTCGCATCGGCTGTTCCCCTATCTCAACCGAAAATGATGATCCGTTCTCTGGGAATGATCCAGGTAATTGTAAACAATCACATCCTAACCAGTTCCGACTGGGTGTGGCAGGCCTCGCGGGATTTATTCTTCTTTTTGTTAGCCCAACCCGGCAGCATTTCCAAAGAAACCGTTGGCAATATTTTTTGGCCGGATTGTACGCCGTTGGAATTGAAGCAGCGCTTTAAGAATACCATTTACCGTCTGCGTCATGCTGCCGGAAAGAATGTGGTCTTTTTCGAAGATGAATACTACCGCTTCAACCGGACAATCGATTATGAGTATGACGCCGAGACCTTTGACAATGAAATAGCCCTGGCGCAGCAAACAACGGACAAGGAAGAGCAAATCAGCCGGTTAAACGCAGCCGTGCAACTCTACCAGGGAATTTTCCTGCCGGATATCAATGAAACCTGGGTCCTTCCCGAGCGGACGAGGTTGCAGCAATTGTTTTCCAATGCCTTATTAAAACTCGCTGCATACCAGCTGGAGGAGCACAAATTCGACCAGGCTTTGACTTCGTGCCAACGTCTGATCCAGGAAGAACATTCTGAAGAAGCCTACCGGTTGTCAATGCAAATCTTTTCGGCGATGGGAAACCGGGCTGGCATCGCCCGCCAATTTGAACAATGCCGGCTGGTTTTAGCAGAAGAATATGGCTCAGAACCCTCACTACAAACAAAAAAACTTTACGAATCATTGATTCGCTGATTTCCAATAAAAGTTTCCGAATAATTAATTCATTCCCCTGGCGAAACCCTGTTGGAATCGCTTTGGCGTTAGCTAGCTCTTTCTAAGTTATTTTTCTGTTCGAAATATGTTAGTCATTCAATTGAATATTGATTTTCGTATAGTTATACAATCCAGACCAAACTGGAAAGTTAAAAACCTTACAAAAACCTTTCAATGGTGGAAAATAGATAAATCCATAAAAAAGGAAGAGCTAAAGGAAGGTTTTGTAGCCACTTTTGTAGCCTCTCCCTTGTCATACTTTCAACATACATCAGAAACAAATGCTTTTTCGAGGAGAATTCAACATGTCATCATTCATCAACAAACTCTACCAAATTGATCCCCGGCTTATCCGTTTCGTCATGATTATCATATTTGGCATTGTAGCTCCGATTGTCATCAATAAACCTGCTCTACCTGGCGGAGTTAGCGGACTGTAAATTCTCCCTTCGAATAACCATATAACCGGCCCCACATGGGGTACAGGCGCTGGCCGGTGACTGGTTCGATTATGGCGATGTTTTGCCAATGGTATTTGTTGTACCTACGGCAGGCATTATCAAAACGGAACAGTTGATAGGATGAACGGCAAGGCGCACATCAGTCTTGGTTCATCCTATTTTTTTCCAAAAAGACAGTACTACAAGGGCATCCTTGAGGAGGAAACAATGAATAAGGGTTTTCAACAATCAAATGGATATCACACAGCCACCCGTCAAAATGAATACAGTCGAATCCTGACAGCCGCTGTGATTAATTCGCATTTCCGCCAACTTCTACTAAGCAATCCAGGCGTAGCAATTGCCTCTGGATTTGGCGGTGAAGCCTTCCATCTCCCCAAAGAGGAAAAGAAACGGGTTTCCTCCATCCGTGCCTCATCTCTCGAGGATTTCGCCAGTCAACTGACTCAGGGTCCTGAAATGGTTCGTGGCGGAATGGCTTTTGCTGCGGGTGATTAATTTCATTATCTATATGCAAAAACTGCTGGTAAGTGGGGACAAATGACCATGACTACCCCTGGATGGTATCTTCCTTCAATTAGACCGGCTTCCACAAAAGAAGCCGAGCCTGAACTATTTCTGGCTGGCAGCATGCATGCCATTGGCCAGATGGAAGGCGATACCAAATCCAATCGACACCTGCCCGGTGACAAAATGAGCATGCTGCTCGACTTGGGCCGTAAATTGGTCGCCACCAACTCGCTGGATTTGATCTTCAACTCCACCGTTCACGCTGCGGCCGATATGGTTCAGGGCGCTTTTTGCAAAATATTAACGTTAGATGAAGCCGGCTCTTTCATCTGTCGAGCCACTTATCCATCCAAGAATGGCACACAAAAAAGCAAAAACGGTGGCAAACCGGAGCCGCTGGTTTCACAGGCGATCTATCAGGAAATTCTACAATCACGCCTTCCAAGTCTGATTCACCACCAGGATCCCCGTTTTTCAAATCAAGAACGGCGGGCATTGGGTCTCTTCTTCATTGACACACTCCTGGTGGCACCTTTATGGGTGGATCATGAACCGATTGGTTTGCTGGTGCTTGGCGATCAAACCCGCTTTAACGCCGCCGGCTTAAGTTTGGATGACAAGCTTTACCTGACAAGCCTCATTTCCGATCAGGCAGCCAGCGCCATATCCCGAGCCAGTTTGCTGTCTCAATTAACGGAGAATCGGCTTGAGACGGTTCTGGCTCTGGCAAAGACAATCGAGGCCCGCGATCAATATACAGGCGGACACGCGCAACGGATGACCGACCTGGCGGAAAGGCTCGCACGGAGCATCCATCTCGAAGAAAAAGATGTAACAAATATTCGTTGGGCTGCGCTCTTACACGATATTGGCAAAATTGGCATATCGGATGACATACTTCACCGCCCAGGACCGCTCACTGAGCAGGAATGGGAGTTGATGCGCCAGCATCCCGATATCGGTGCGGAAATTGTACTAATGGTATCGAACCTGACAGAAGTCGCCGAGATGGTCCGCAGCCATCATGAGCGGTTTGATGGTATGGGTTACCCGCGCTGCCTAAAGGGAGAGGAAATTCCGATCGGCGCACGTATCCTGGCGGTAGTCGATAGTTATGGTGCCATGACGGACGGCCGGGTTTACAGGCCAGCAAGCACTCATGCGGATGCACTCTCGGAAATTAGGCGCTGTTCTGGAAAAAACTACGATCCTGCGATCGTTGAAAAGTTCGAAAAGTTATTTTAGTTTGCCCGGTTCGGGGGAAGCTCCTGATTCCCAACCGCCCGTGCGGAAATCCCGCGGGCGGTTTGGGTCGTATGACGCTTAACCTAATGAATGTTTTCAGTATCAAGATTATCTTCAAGATATTCCTTTAACGGCAGCAGATAATGATCTTCCCAACCGTTGCGATAATCGTCGACTTGATCTTCGGGCAGATTTCGATGAATAAGTGTAAATACCGTTCCGCCCGTAAATGATTCCAATAGCAATTCCAGTTCCGAGTCTGGCGCGTCGTCCGGAAAATCCGCAGTTCGCCAGGATTGAACGATTCTTTTACCGGGCACGAGGATTTTATTTCTTCCGGAGATATAGCCATTCCAGGCAGTGAAATCTCCCCCTTCGCGGTCATCAATGAACGCAGGACTGCCCGTAAAATCGCTGTGCTGCCGGCTGCCCAACCAAATTTTATAAATGGTTTCCGGTCGTGCGGGAAGCACCGTATTGATCGTCACTGTTTCACCCATGGAGTCCCTCCACCCGCTTTTCCCGTCGTGATAACACTATACAAAAATCGGACCAATTATTCAATCCGATCGCCGACAAAAGATTGGTGATGACACCAGGAAATTCTCCTTGGCAATTTTTTCACCTTAACGGGAAATCCATCCTATTACAAACCAGAAGCTATAATTTAGTGAGCATGAGTCATAACTTACCTTTATGGTTGCCGCAACTCGAAAAGGTAGTCCAATGTCGTAAACCGTTATTCGATGAGCTGCGCCCTGCCGCATTTCGTCTCCTCAACGGTTTTACCGAGGGCATTCCGGATTTGGCCATCGATCTTTATGCGGATACGCTGGTCCTATTTGACTACAGCAAATCCCCACAACCGCCGGATCATTGGATTCCATTGGTTGATTGGTTTGGGGGTCACTTTTCATGGATCAAATCGGTGCTTCTCAAGGTACGCAATTCGAAGAACGATGAGGAAAAACGCGGCATCCTGCTTTCCGGCGATAGCCTGGCACGCAAGATTGTTGAAAATGATGTCTGGTATGCCCTCGACTTGACCTTGAACCAGGATGCCAGTCTGTATTTGGACACACGCCTCTTACGAAATTGGCTGCGAGCCCAGGCTCTTGGCAAGGATGTTCTCAATACCTTTGCCTACACTGGCAGCCTTGGGATCGCAGCGGCTGCCGGCGGTGCGCAAAAAGTCGTCCAATGCGATCTAAACCGGCGTTTTCTCGCAGTAGCCAAACAATCGGCAGCGCTCAATGGAATTCCAGACGAGCGCTGTCAAATCCTGGCGGGCGATTTTTTTACCCAGGTGGCCAACTTCAAACGAAGCGGTACTCTTTTTGATATCGTCATTGCAGATCCGCCGTTCTTCTCTTCAACTGCAAAGGGCCAAGTGAACCTGGTGGGTCAAAGCCGCCGGGTTATCAACAAATTGCGTCCGCTGGTTCGGAACGAGGGCTGGCTGGTGAGCATTAACAATGCGTTGTTTGTTTCAGGTGCTGAATATATACGCGACCTGGAAGATCTATGCCAGGATGGATACCTTTCCCTTGAAACAATCCTTCCTGTGCCGGAAGATTTCACCGGTTATGACGAAACCCGCACCGAAGGCTGGCCTTCTGATCCAGCTCCCTTCAACTCCCCAACAAAAATTGCAATCCTGCGAGTCCGCCGCAAGGGATCAATCTGAACACCGATATCCTCCTATAAAGTATGCCGGGGCCCTCACTATTTGTTGAAAAAATGAAAACCGGGTGGAATTGTCTCCGCCCGGTTCTAAAAACACCTATTCTTTATTTGTCTGGATCTTGATTCTTGCTGCGTTTGATGCGGTATTGCTGTTGCGATGCTGCCTTGCTTTCGCCCATATCCATTCCCCGGTTTATGTTCATGCGCAGGTGATGATATTCCTCCAAAATGTCAGTAGACATAAATGGACTGGCAGCCGCCAATTGCCGTTCCAGCAGACGGTCGGCTTCTTCCCTGCGGCCTTCGCGTTCCAGGCGCAGCGACTCGGAGGCAGCCTGCGCGGTGGAAACAACATAATAACGTTCCATAACACCGGCATCCCGGGCAGCGTTGGCGACCTCCTTGGCAGACCCATAAGTAAATGCGACTTGTGTTTCGCGTTGGATCTCCTGACCCTCAGGCGTGCGAGCATGCAATGCCAGCCGAAACTCTAAAGTTGAGTCCTCCGAAGGCGGCGCCAGCACTTCCAGATACAAGCAGCGCTGTTGTTCCGAGGCCAGGTCGCCAATGAAAACCTTTAATTGATCACCGACCTGTTCGTTTCGCCACTCGCCGGGGATTTGCAGGCTGGTATGGGGTGGAATTGTGATCGAGAGGGTAACTTCCTGTAAAGTAATGGCAGCGATCTCTTCCAATTCGCGCCGGAAAATCTCTGGGATGGAATTGGATTGGTCGATATAGTAATAATTGCCGTCGCCTTGATTAGCAATTACCTCCAATAGATGCTCGTCATAATCGTTACCGGCACCGAAGGTCGATGTGGTCACACCGCGCTGGCTAAGCTGGCGGGCATGTTCGCCCAGTTCTTCACGGTCCGTGATGCCGACATTTGCCAGGCCATCGCTGAGGAGCAAAGCCCGATTGACCGCGCCGCTGGCGTGCACCAGCCCGACCTGGCGGCAACCTTCCAGCCAGCCGCCGGAAAGATTGGTCATTGAACCAGCTCGAAGCAAATCAATTTTGTGTTTAATCTGGCTGCGGTGTTCCTGGGTCATCGCCTGCATTTCAGCCAGCACTTGCACTTCCGAGTCATAAACGACCAAAGCCGCTTTGTCGCTTTCACGCAACTGGTCAAGCAAATAAGCTGCTGCCCGTTTGGTGTATGCTAGCTTGTCGCCGGCCATCGAACCGCTGACGTCCAACACGAGCGCCAGGTTGAAGGAAGGTCGGTTTTCACGCCGGGCAGCTTGTGGTGCTTTTATGGATATTTCAATCAACCGCTTGGTGGGCACGGTTTTATCGATTACCCCGGCATCACTGGTAACTTGGAATTCAATCATTGATTCAGACATTTCTCACCCCTTGTGATGAAAATAAAGTGCTGGCGAATTTGAGCAATTCCTCCAGCTTTTGTTCAGCCGCACGATCCATCGACTCGCTGGCAAGCACGATTACACCTGGCGAAATGCGGTAATGGCGCCATTTCTCCGCTTGTGGACCAGGCTGTGGTTCCGACGGAATTGGAATTGCTCGTCTTATTTGTGGGCTGAATAGTTTTTCAGGTTCCGCCATCCTGGCACGGGGAGCCTGGCTTCGCTCGGTGATTTGGTCAATATAATCCACCGCCGAGATGTTTGAAGGATTTCGGACCGGGGGCGTTTGTTCCAGGGTCGATAATAGTTCTCGAACTGCGCCGGTCGAAAGGCCAGCCAATCGGTCCCGGATCTCACGCAAAGGCAGAAAGGCATCCTTAAGATACCGAATTACTTGAAGACGTAACAGGGCGTCCTCATCATAAATTGAAAAGCGTCCGCGCGGCTGTGGAGCTGGCAATAAACCTTCAGCGATGTAAAAACGGATCGTCCGCACGGAAACATTGGCTTTGCGGGCCAACTCGCTGATCATCATGCCCTCTTCATCAGGATTCTGGTTATTCACGCAACCTCCTTTTCATTTTTTTCATTAATTGATATTATAACAGTATTACGTAATACTGTCAATGTGCAATTATATAAAAACCGGGTTTCGACATTCTCAGCTCGCCACCCGGTTTTCCAAAATAATTAACTAGTAGATTAACTCTCCTTCACCAATACAGCCCGGCATGGGGCTCCATCAGCGCCTTGAATTTTGACCGGCAGACAAATCAACTGGTATGCTCCCGGAAACACGTCGCTTAAGTTTAATCCTTCCAACAATATCGCCTCGGCTTGAAGCAAGGTTTTGTGAGTAGGCGCACCATGAGGAACGGTGTCATAGCGTTCAATGCCCAGGTAGTCAATGCCGACCAACCGAACTCCCTGTTCCACCAGCCACTGTGCTCCGTCAGCCGAAATGCCAATAAAATTCTCGTCAAAAGTAGCGGGTTTTTGACTCCACAAGCACGAATTGCTCGTCTTCAACAGCAGCCGAGTCGTTCCAGCCGGAATCCCGGCCCTTTCAAGGTCTACGGCGCTAATCTCGCGGGGTACATCAAACTCCGCTACCCAGGCTGGTCCAATCAATACGTCCAGTTCAAGTTGATCGGCGGGCCGCCGCCCATCGAGAAAATGCAACGGGGCATCGACATGCGTGCCTGTATGCGCACCCATATCCAGGCGCGTAACGTTAGCCTGATCTCCAGCTGCAATACTGCTTGCACGGACAATTGAAACCGCCGGATCGCCTTTCCAAACGGGCAAGTCCGGGCGGATGGCTACTGAAATATCGATGTACTTCATGATTTCCTCCTGAAGTCTGAATGGTCAGATTATAGTTACTTTCTTGCTAATTTTTGGCATCATCAGCGCGATGCAATAATTGTTCAAAGCGGCGGGTACTGTCGCTTAAGCCGCCTGGCCTGGAACGGGCCAACCACAACGCTCGATATTCAACCAGGAAGTCGGCCAAATCAGCATGGATTTCCGGATCCCGGTCAGGATCATGGCCAGCCAGCAGACTCAAACCTCTTCGGCAGGCATAACGCATCAAGTGAGCGGTGTTTACAAATTCGCGCCGGATCAATGGAGCATCCGGCCGCGCCATCCGTTCCGCAGGCAACATTGCCATCGCGGCATCAATTCTTTCCAGGGCATTTTGCAATCCTGCCGCGGTGACAAAAGGCGCCTGGCTGACCTGCTCAACTTCGGCTCGAATCAAGTGAAAGAGCAATGACGAATTGGGCGGTTCAAAACCGGTTGCGCGGTAGACATTTCCCAATTCATAGGCCATCTTGCCCATGGTTCCGCTTGGGTCCTCAAAGGCAAACAGACTCAATGTGTCGGCGACCGGCAAATCAAGGGTGCCGTCTTTACACCAACCAAAGGCTGCGCCGGCAGCAAAACCAAGCCAGCTCACCGGCGGCACCTGCCAATGGCCGTTATCTCCCCAATCGGTAATGAGATAGCCAATGGCGCCTTGTGAAAGGCCATTTTCGGCAGCATTGCGCAAATTGGCAAGCGCATTGTCGCTGCGGCCAGCCAGGCTGTTCCAGCTCGATGTTCCCGGGCAAACGTAAAATGGCACGCCAGCCGCCTTGAATTGTGCTCCGTGTTCCAGAAAGGGATGATTTGCTTCATAGCCCCACTCCAATGCAATCACGCCCCCGGGCAATTCCCTGACAAGTTCAGGGTGTTTGACAATGATATCTCCCCAGAATTGCGGCTGGCACCCCCGTTTATGAACATCATTCAGGATGGAAAGCAGATAATCAAGATAAACCCGTCCGGCACCGCGTTTTTCACATTGCTCGCGGCTGCGCCCCTGCCCCACGTCGAAGGTCTCGTCGCAACCCACGTTTACCATGCGGCTGGTAAAATGCGGTAACAACTCCTCAAACAAGCTGCTCACCAAAGCTTTAGAATCGGGATCTACAGGCGCCAGACTGAAAGGACCCTTCTCTACGCCCCATGGCGTCTGAAATTCTCCGTGAGTCTCAGCCAAGGGTGCATAGCGCGGATGTTTGAGCCAGCGTTCCATATGGCCAAATGCGTTCTGATTGGGGACCAATTCAATGAATCGCTCACGACAGAAAAAGTCCAGGTCAAGCAATTCCTGCGGCGTCATGGGGGAAGCATCTCTCCAGACCTCCGGATGCGCCTGGTAAGCATAGGTATGCTCCATGTAAAGCTGCAATTGGTTAATTTTCCAGCTTGCCAGGCGGTCGACCAGTTCGTAAAGAGTCGCCATCGTTGGTACGCGGTCGCGGCTGATATCCAGCATGATCCCGCGGGCTGGAAAATCCGGCCAATCTTCAATCCGCACGCATTCCACCCGTTCAGGCGGCTGCCCCTTCAGCCATTGCAATAGCGTGCAAACCCCATAGAATGCACCGGCCGCGTCTGGTGAAACGATCGCCATCCCCTCCGATGTAATTTCCAAACGATAACCCTGGGATTTTTGTATTTCATCGCCTATGCGCAATGCCAACCCAATAGAAGGATTTGGGATGAAGGGCGAAGCCGATAATTCCCAATCAATTCCGAATTTCTCTTTCAGAGTCTTGTGAAACCGCCGGCCGGCGGGAAGCAGTGCTTGAACATCCCCCGCCAGGGATATGTAGCCATGCAGCGGTAAACGAAAACCGCCCGCAAGTCTTTCAACGCTGCGTGGAATGGGCAGTAAAGGTGTTGTGGAGGTCATAGTTTTCTTTCAAGGAAGATTCATTTGGCACAGGTGGGATTGTTTCTTTCACTTGATTTCGGGATTGATTTGCCAGGTCATTTAGACCCAATGAGCTTTTACCATTGCAGAAAGAAAGTGGCAAAGGCAAATCCTAGCCTTCACCGAATGCATACGACTAAGCTTAGCTTGTGTTACTGGACCTTGTCAATCAACCGTTTATGGATTTCCTTCACCCTATGCAATAAATAGCCTCCGTTATTCCGCGGAGGCTGATGGGAGAATTCTTTCAGATCAAAAAGTTAATCCATCAAAACAAAGGTGACCTTCATCTGAACCCGGTATTCGATGATGTGCCCGGCATCATCGATCATTACTTCCTGATTCTCGATCCAGGCTGATTTGACATTCTTAATGGTCTTGGTGGCGCGGGCAATCCCCTCGCGAATGGCATCGTCAAAACTCACCGTGGAGGAGGATTTTATTTCTGTAACACGTGCAACAGACATGGCATGCTCCTTTTTGCTAATGAAAAGTTGAGTTTGCTTTTCGTTCCTGTGGAAAACACATACTATTCGATCTGAATTAATTATCCATTATTCTGCAGGATTTGCAAACATCAACAGGTTATCGCTGTCGTTTTCTCAAAAAGGTTATGAGCCGCTTGCCCCGCACCCTTTTGGGTGCTGCCATTGAGTTTCTTCTTGTAGGCCCGGATGGGCTCGAACCATTACCCAGAAGGGGTCAACCCAGCGGTTCACCCAGAGGGGTTATGAGCCGCTTGCCCTGCACCCTTTTGGGTGCTGACATTGAGTTTTTTTGTGGGCCCGGATGGGCTCGAACCATTACCCAGAAGGGGTCAACCCAGCGGTTCACCCAGAGGGGTTATGAGCCGCTTGCCCTGCACCCTTTTGGGTGCTGACATTGAGTTTTTTTGTAGGCCCGGATGGGCTCGAACCATTACCCAGAAAGGGTCAACCCAGCGGTTCACCCAGAGGGGTTATGAGCCGCTTGCCCCGCACCCTTTTGGGTGCTGACATTGAGTTTTTTTTGTGGGCCCGGATGGGCTCGAACCATCAACCCAGCGGTTATGAGCCGCTTGCTCTGCCATTGAGCTACGGGCCCAATTAAGGGCACATTCCAAACGCTCGCTTGCTCCACCCGGAAGGGTGTGATGCCATTGAGCTACGGGCCCAATTAAGGGCACATTCCAAACACCCGCTTGCTCCACCCGAAAGGGTGTGATGCCATTGAGCTACAGGCCCAATTAAGGGCACATTCCAAACGCCCGCTTGATCCACCCGGAAAGGTGTGATGCCAATGAGCTACAGGCCCTAAACAAGCCGATTATATCATAGGCCTATTTCCCGCCAAGTCTTAAACGCATGCTATCTTTGACGGCCGATGCATCGATTATAATAATAATCATATGGCCGAGGAAAACGGATTAAGCGAGCGCGAACAGGACATCCTGCGGCTGGTCGCAACGGGGGCGAGTAATAAGGAAATAGCCCAGAAATTGGTGATCAGTCCCAATACCGTCAAGGTCCATCTGCGCAACATTTTTTCAAAAATTGGCGTTGTTTCGCGTACCGAAGCAACGCTTTATGCTTTGCGTACTGGCCTGATCGAATCGCCCGCACCGCCTCCGTCTGAATTAGCAGGATCAGCCCTTCAGCCCACCAATGAAGAACTCGTTCTTCCAGCAGAGAATACAGCCCAACTACCCTGGACTCGCCGGCTGCGCTGGGCTGGCTTAATTGCAGTCACTCTGCTGGTGGTGTTTGCACTGGTATTGGCTGGCGGCCGGGCATTAGGGCTGCCCCTCTTTTTCACCCCCACGCCGAAGAGCACCCCTGTCAGCCCAACCTCCACCGTCGGGCTTAACAGGTGGCTAAATGCGCCAGCCATTCCCATCCAGTTGAGTTACGCCGCATCAGCCATTTACGAAAATAATCTTTACCTGATCGCCGGCCAAAGCAATTCCAGACCTTCAGCCGAAGTTTTATCCTTCAACACGGTTGATCAAAAATGGATTACTCACAAACCTAAACCCAACCCGGTCTGGGAAGTTCAGGCGGCGCTGCTGGCAGAACTCATTTATGTCCCCGGGGGATTGAATGGTAACGGAAAACCGGTCACTCAAGTGGAACGGTATGATCCGCGCAACGACAGCTGGGATAATTCCGCCGATTTGCCTGCGCCGCGTTCAGCCTATGCCCTGGCTGCTTTGGAAGGAAAGCTTTACCTCTTTGGCGGTTGGGATGGCAAAGCATACCAAAACAGCCTGTATATTTACGATCCAGCGGAAGACCGCTGGACGAGGGGTGCAGATTTACCTTATGCACTGGGTTTCGCATCTGCAGTCAGTTCCAATGGAAAAATATACCTGTTCGGTGGTTCAAGCGATGGCAAGACACCGCTAAGCACTGTACTGGCCTATTACCCGCAACGCGACCTGGATGGTGAAGATCCCTGGGAAAAACAATCTGAAATTCCGCAGGCGCGCTTCGCCAGCGGCGCCACCGCCCTCGGCGACCTGATTTTTTTGTTCGGCGGCAGCGATGGATCCATCTCGCCGAATCTGCCCGGCGTGCAATACCAACCCCAGCGAGATGAATGGAGCGTGTTGGATAACTCGCTTCAACCCATCGGGGCTGGGGCGGCAGCGTTGGGATTGGATAATTTTGTGTACGTATTTGGTTCAGGGAATCTAAATCAACGCTATCAAGCGATCTATACAGTCACAATTCCAGTAATCAAGAAATAATTTCAACTAGCACATATTTTTCCCAGAGATTGGGCGACCGGATTCGGATGTAATCCCCTTATGTGTACCGCCGAAGGTAAGAACATGTAGTAGAGGTAAAATAAAAAGAGCGAGCGACTGGATTCAAATGGTATCCCCTTACGGGGACCGCCGAAGGTAAGAACATTTAGTAGAGGTAAAATAAAAAGAGCGGGCGACCGGATTCGAATATGATCCCATTATGTGGACCGGCGAAGGCAAGAACATTTAGTAGAGGTAAAATAAAAAGAGCGGGCGACCGGATTCGAACCGGCGAATGTCAGCTTGGAAGGCTGATGCCTTACCACTTGGCGACGCCCGCAATACCAGGTCCTATTCTACCGTCGAGAGACACTCTGGTCAAGATATGCGCTGCTGATCGGTAGGTTGATCTTGGATGCAGATGCAACACAGGAGGAATAATGATCGCATCGAAACAATTAAGAATTACCCTGTTAATTCTCGTTGTTGCCATCGTTGCTTTTGTGTTTTTGGACTTCCATTTCGCTAAATCCGCCACGAACACCTCTCACAACCGTTCGCGTGCCAATTCTTTTGTCCCTGAGAATTACCAACCGGCAAAATCGATGCTCTTCATTGCGTCTGCGAAAAACGATCCCTTGTCGCGATCCCTGGCGGCAGCTGTATTTCATCAAGCCAAATCCTCCAATTACTTCTCACCCATTTTACTAAACACCCTTCCGACAAATGATCAGTATCCAGCTTTGTTGGTGGCCGTTAAAGAGGAATCTTTCTTTTGGACTCCATTTTATGCTTTATCGAGTCTAAAAACAGAATTCGCGTTTTCGAATTTTTCCGCCCTGTCGGATATCGCTTCCGAGCAGACATTGGTTTTACCCGCCAATGGGGCAGGACCAGACATTCACAGCAGCGGCGATGCAATGCAGCAGGATCGATCCTTCGGTATAATCTCTCTCCCCGGTTACCGGAATCTGGTCATCCAGATGGCTGCAAAGACTTTGCTGGCCGATCTTGAATTGGAAGTGCAGCTCAAATAATCACTGTCATTGGATGATTAAATGGCGGACAGCCGGTCCCGAAACCGGCCGTCCTATTCAGTTGAGGCCCTGGTCCCAAACGGACCGTCAGAGCATAACCTCTACTGGGTCATCCGTTATTGATAATTTTCATAAATCGACAAGACCAAATCGGCATAGCGATAGCCAATATCCATTGGACCATACGCATATAATGCATCCCTAACACTGCCGTGCCGCGAGACCAAAGCAGCCAGCATGCGCGTTCCGTAGGAAATGTTGAACTCGGGATCAAACAGTTCATTCATGGTTGGGCGGGATGAAAAACAGGGCCTTCCGCTGCACAGAAAGTCCGCTGCCAGGCCATCGCGCGGCATCACCTGCATCAAACCGACGGCACCGCTGTGAGAATAAGCATCCGCCTTACCGCCGCTTTCTTGAAGCATCACAGATGCAATCAACCTAGGTTCCAGCCCAACCTCGGAAGCGTATTGCTCAATCCATCCACACCATTGGCGGATGGCTTCCGGAAATTTCTCAGGAAGTGAACAATCATTCGAGTTGTTTGTTTCTCCTTCAGACTGGCTTGCCTCTGAAATTGAATTTGCTGCCGGTTGAGCTTCATCAAAGTTTTCTATAGATTTAATATCTTGCACAGGAGGTTCTGTGGCGGCCACCACGGTTAATTGTGGAATGGCAATCAAGCGCGTGATCCCCACCAAAACCAGGGAACTGAATAATATTGCCGGGAAAATGGCTCTTTGGATGCTGTTCATGGCTCAAAGCCTCAATTCATCATGGATGCATCCATTATAGATATTTTGTTCTATTAATACAAGAGGGTAATCTTAAAAAATATCCACCTTGTAAATAACAAAAAGCGTCGATCGACGCTTTTTGTTGAATGCTTATCCGCTGGCCAGCTCGATGATCCGCGGCAGACCCAGACGCAGCAAACGCTCAATTTCATCAGCAGTTTTAATATATGCTTCCGGCGGGCCGCCTGTCGGATCCTCCACCGGCCCGTTTTCTGCGGCCATTTCTGATAACAGGTAGACATTACCTTTTAAGGACCGGAATTCTGCCAGCAGAGCCTCTTTGTGGCCGGCTTCCATGGTCAAAATCAGGGGAAAATGGTCAAGCAACTCTTTTGTAACCACCCGCGAGCGGTGCTTTGTGATTTTCAAATCGCGGGCGGTCAGAATCTCGACCATTTCCGGTGCTGCCGGTTGTCCTTTTGGCGCCCAGGTACCTGCAGATTCAATACGCCAGCCAGATGGATCGATGCCATTTTCTGCCAAGACTGATCGAAACAGAGCAACTGCCATCGGCGAACGGCAAATGTTTGCCGTACAGACGAACAGAACCGAAGGGACTTGTTCCTCTGCTGGTAACGCCATGCTGCCCTATCGCTCCATGCTGATGACTTGTGATTCCCAGCGATGCCAGCCGCCAAATCGTTCCTGGAGAATCTTGCGACCCTCGCCAGGCGCTTTCTGCCCTGCCAGTTCCAGATCGGCATCCACCATAATGCGCACCAACTCGTGGAAATGCACAGTTGGCTTCCAGTTCAATTTCTGCTGCGAGCGGCTGGGATCTGCCAGCAGGTAATTTACCTCGGTCGGGCGGAAGTAGCGCGCGTCGATCTTGACGTAATTATTCCAGTCCAACCCGACGTAGCCAAAAGCCTCATCCAGAAATTCGCGCACCGAATGGGCTTCACCGGTGCCGATGACGAAATCGCCGGCATTTTCCAACTGCAGGATGCGCCACATGGCCTCAACGTATTCCGGCGCGTAACCCCAGTCACGGCGCGAATCGAGATTGCCCAGGTACAACGCCTTTTGAGTACCAGCCACAATGGCGGCCAACGCGCGGGTGATCTTGCGGGTGACAAAAGTTTCGCCGCGGCGGGGAGATTCATGATTGAAAAGAATGCCGTTGGATGCAAACATCTGGTACCCTTCGCGGTAATTGCGCGCCACCCAGTAGGAATAAACCTTGGCAGCCGCATATGGGCTGCGCGGCTCGAAGGGAGTATCTTCATTTTGCGGGGGTTTGGCGCCACCGAACATTTCACTGGAAGACGCCTGGTAAAAGCGGGCTTCCAATTTCGCCTTGCGGATCGCCTCGAGGATGCGAATGGTGCCCAACCCGGTGACATCGCCGGTATATTCCGGCATGTCGAAGCTTACACGCACATGAGACTGCGCTGCCAGGTGATAAATCTCATCTGGCCGGATGTTGTACATGACATCCTGCAGACTGTCGGCTGTGGCAACATCGCCGTAGTGCAGGTACAGATTCACCCGTTCGCCGTTGGCATGCGGATCGTGGTAAATATGATCGATGCGGCGCGTATTAAATGTGCTGGCGCGTCGGATGAGGCCGTGGACTTCATAACCTTTCGAAAGCAATAACTCAGCCAGATAAGATCCGTCCTGGCCGGTAATGCCAGTAATTAACGCTTTTTTCAAAATTCCCTCCAGGTGTCATTCAGGGGATAATAATTTTCAGGTATCCGCCCCGGGAAAGTATAATCACACAGGGTCAGACTGTCAAACCAATCAAAAAGCAGCGGAGAGAACTTCCGCTGCTTTTTCTATGCTTATTTTGAAAGGATTATTCGACCTTTTCGATTACTGCCTCTACTTTTGCATCCTGTTTGGCGAACACCAGTTGATTGCTCTCCTTGTCAAAGTCAACAAGAACCGTATCACCCTCTACAAACTGCCCAGAAAGCAAGCTGACAGAAAGCGGGCTTTCGACATATTTTTGCAGCGCGCGGCGCAACGGACGGGCGCCAAAGGCCGCGTCGTATCCAACGGAAGCCAGCCAGTCACGAGCGGCATCTGAAAGAGTCACCTGCAAACCGTGCTCCTCCAACCGCAAACGGACTTCCTTCATCTGCAGCGTGACAATCTCGCCCATCTGTTCCAGACTGAGCGGCGAGAACATGATGATCTCGTCGATCCGGTTGAGAAATTCTGGACGGAAGGTGGACTTGAGGGCTGTATTGATTTTCTCCTCGGACAAACGATCCTCAGCGTTATTGGACGATTGGAGGAAGCCCAAGGTTCCGCTGCGGCGCACATATTCGGTGCCAAGGTTGCTGGTCATAATCAAGACCGTATTACGGAAATCCACCAACCGGCCTTGACCATCCGTCAAACGCCCGTCATCCAGGATCTGCAGCAGGGCATTCCACACCTCGGGGTGCGCTTTTTCGATTTCATCGAAGAGAATAACGCGGTACGGACGCCGGCGCACGGCCTCGGTTAACTGGCCGCCTTCTTCATAACCCACGTATCCTGGCGGAGCGCCAAACAGGCGCGAAGCGGTGTGCTGCTCGCGGTATTCGCTCATATCGAGGCGAACCATGGCATCCTCATCATCGAAGAGGAATTCCGCCAGTGCCTTGGCCAGTTCGGTCTTGCCAACGCCTGAAGGGCCGATAAAAATAAACGATCCAATTGGACGGCGCGGATCCTTGAGGCCTGAACGGGCGCGGCGGATGGCATCCGAGATGGCGTGAATGGCCTCATCCTGGCCGATGATGCGTTCGTGCAGCCGTTCTTCCATGTGCAGCAGTTTTTCCGATTCCGTTTCCATCATCTGGCTGACGGGGATACCAGTCCATTGCGCAATCACCTGGGCGATGTCGTCCACGTCCACCACTTCGTCAAGTTTGTGTTCAACTTCCCATTTATCGCGCAATTCATTAAATTCAGTTTCCAGGCGGATGCGTTCCGCTTTTTTACGGGCAGCGCGTTCATAATCGCGTTCCAGACCGGCCTGCTCTTCTTCAGCGGTCAGGCGGTCGAGCTCCGACTTCATTTCCTTCAAATCGGCTGGCAGCGAGTATAAAGCCACCCGCAGCTTAGCGGCCGCCTCGTCCATCAGGTCGATGGCTTTATCCGGCAGGTGGCGGTCGGTGACGTACCGGGTTGAAAGGCGCGCGGCTGCCACCAGAGCCTCATCGGAAAAGCGGACTTTATGATGGGCCTCATAGCGATCGCGCAGGCCAAATAACATTTGAATGGTGTCATCCACGCTCGGTTCGTCGACATACACCGGTGCAAAACGGCGTTCAAGCGCCGAATCTTTTTCAATGTGTTTGTGAAATTCATCCAGCGTGGTTGCGCCGATGCATTGCAGTTCGCCGCGCGCCAGCGCGGGTTTGAGCATGTTGGATGCATCCATGGCGCCCTGGGCTGCACCCGCGCCGATGACTGTATGCAACTCATCAATAAAAAGGATGATTTCACCCTCGGAACGCTGGACTTCTTCGATGGCTGCCTTGAGGCGTTCCTCAAATTCACCGCGGAAACGCGAACCTGCAATCATGGCGCCCAGGTCGAGCGAGACCACGCGCTTGCCGGCAAGAAGTTCAGGTACATCGTTGGCTGCAATTTTTTGTGCCAGTCCCTCAACAATGGCCGTCTTACCAACGCCGGCTTCGCCAATCAATACCGGGTTATTCTTGGTACGGCGCGAGAGAATCTGCATGACCCGCAGGATTTCCTTTTCCCGGCCGATGACCGGATCCAGCTTGCCCTCGCGAGCCTGATTGGTTAAATCGCGCGAATACTTCTCCAGTGTGCGGTAGCGCGTTTCGGCTTGAGGATCGGTAACCCGTTGGCCACCGCGCAATTGAACAATGGCATCATTGACCCGCTCACGCGTGATGCCGGAGCCTTCCAGCAGCCGAGAAGCCGGCGTATTTCGTTCCGTCAGGATCGCCAGAAAAAGGTGTTCGGTGGAAATATATTCATCCTTCAACCGGCTGGCTTCTTCGTTGGCCAGGTCAATAATCCGCTTGACGCGCGGCGTGATAAAGATCTGCCCTGCTCCACCGCCAAAAATACTGGCTTTTGGACTGGTACGCAGGATGTAATCCAGGCGGTCTGCCAGACTGTTGGCATCAACTTTTAAAATCTCTAAAATCTGCGGGATCACGCCTTCAGGTTGTTCAATCAATGCCAGCAGAATATGCTCAGTATCGATTTGATTGTGGCCATAGCGTTGGATAATTTCGGCAGCCCTTTGTGCTGCCTCTTGTGCACGTTCGGTAAACCTGTCAAAGCGCATCATAGGAAATTGTTCCTTTGTTGTTAATAAAAAACCCTTGGGTTGGATTATAGCATCCCAAACATCTCTATTGTATCTGAGGTCGATAAGAAACATATAAGAATGCCTGTGCCGGAATGAGGGAGGCCTGAATTCAAATCTGGTAAATTATCGAATTTGGCTAAAGGGAGCCCAACCTATCAAGGCTGACTGGTTTTTGCCGGGTAGACAAATCCATGTGGTGTTAAAATACATTCATGGCTGCCTCCATCGCTGTCAACTCCTCTCACCTGCGCCCGGTGGATGTACACAAAGACCTTCCAGAAATCGCGGATCTGATCGAGTTATGCTTCGCCAGCACAATGGATGCCGACGGCCGTGAATATATCCGCCAGATTCGCCATATGGCGTTGGAAATGCGAGGTCTCGGCCTTCCAATCCCTGGCGTACGGCGGCTGGGCGTGCCGATTCAGGGTTACGTCTGGTTGGAAAATAACCATGTGGTTGGCAACCTGACCCTGATTCCCTATTTCAAGGCGGGCAAGGTCGTCTATATGATTGCCAATGTGGCTGTGCATCCCGATTTCCGACGGCGCGGGATCGGCCGCCAGATGACCCAACAAGGTATGACCCACGCCCGTGAACATGGCGCTGCGGCCGCCTGGCTGCAGGTGCGCGATGATAACGAAGAAGCCGCCCAACTTTACCTGTCTTTAGGGTTTATTGAACGCGCACGCCGCACCAGTTGGATATTCGATCCTCCCGGCCAACCCGCCCCATCCCCGCTTTCACAAATTACCATCCGCCGCCGCACGGCGGCAGATTGGCATATGCAGCAGCGCTGGCTGCAGGAAATTTACCCGCCGGAAATTAGTTGGAACCTGCCTTTTCAAATTGACCGCCTACGCCCGGGAGTCTGGAACAGCCTACTGCGCTGGGTCAATGGCGAACGCCTTGAAACCTGGAGTGCATGGTCGGGCAGTCATTTGCTGGGGGCAGCAGCCTGGGAACCTGGCAATATCGTCACGGATGTGATCTGGCTGGCGACCAATCCATTGGATGAAGACCTGGCCGCGCAGGCACTTTTAACGCATGCCCGGCGGATATTACCGGCACGCAAACCTGTGACGATCAATTTTCCGGCTGGCTTCGCGGCTCACGGCATCGAAGCAGCCGGTTTTCACCCACATAATACATTGATCTGGATGGAAGCGCCTTTTTCCCGCGATCATAAAACTGGGTGAAACATTTTTGGATGTTTTTCGTATACTCGATATAAGGAGCATCCCAATGAGAAAATTTGTGCTTCGCCTGATTATCAATGCAGTTGCCTTATATGTAGCAATCGCATTAATGCGAAATAACGGCATCACCCCTACTGGTCAAAACTGGTACGACTATCTCTGGTTGGCGTTGATTTTTGGCGTGATCAATGCCGTGATTAAGCCAATTTTGGTCGTTGCTAGTTGTCCCCTTTTGATTCTCACCCTAGGGCTGGGCACATTGTTGATTAACACTTTACTGTTTTACCTGGCCGGATGGATTGGAACCCAATTTGGTGTCGGTTTCACCGTCGACGGTTTCGTGCCAGCCTTTTTGGGTGCATTAATTGTCAGCGTGGTCAGCTTCATCCTCAGTCAAATCTTTCGCGACGAAATGCGCTAGAACACCAGCGAGGAATCCAGGATAACAAGAAAAACAGCGGTTGAGATAACCGCTGTTTTGTTTTATTTTCTTTTCCCCAGTAAACTCAGGGCAGTGTAAATCGCAAAATCGAATTGTTTACGGCGTCGCTGACCCATACACGCCCTTCCGCATCAAGTGCTACGCCGGCTGGCATGCCGAACCCATCCGAGCCACCGCTTGGGTCGCCCCAGGTTCGTACGAAGGTTCCATCGGAAGTAAATTCCAAAATGCGGTATCCTTCGGGATCATTGACAAAGACATTTCCGTTCGGGCTGACGGCGATAAACGGTTTGTTATCCAACGATTGCCCGTACCAGGCAGAAACATCCCACTGTAACAAGGGTTCAAAGCTGTCGCCCGCTGCGGATGGAGAGAAGACCTGAATGCGCTGATTCCAGGTGTCGCTTACGTAAACCAGACCCTGTTTATCCACCGCAACGCCAACCGGCTCATCGAATTTTCCGGCTTCAAAGCCCTGGCCGCCAAACTGAGTGACCGGTTTACCATCGGAGGTGAAAACGGAGATGCGTTTATTGCCCGTATCAGCCACATAGACCCGCCCCTGGTTGTCAACCGCAATTCCGCGTGGCCCCCAGAAAGCATCCGGCGATTCCGCCGTGCCGAAGAAGCCCCACTTGGTGACAAATTTCCCGTCCGCCGTGAACTTTTGCACACGGTGGTTCCAGGTATCGGTGACATAGACTGAACCATCCGGGCCAACTGCCACCCCCCAGGGCTCGTAGAACATGCCGTCCTGTCCGTCCCCCTGGCTGATATCGCTAAAGCCGCCCCACTGCTGCAGCAATTGACCGTCAGCGGTTAGATGTTGAATGCGATTGTTGCGCGAATCGGCCACGTATACTGTACCGTCGGAAGCAACCGCCACACCCCTCGGAGCATCAAATTGTCCGTCTCCCGTCCCCGCTGAACCGAAGACTTTATCGGGCAGCACCGTGATCTTTGCTTTTTCATACGGGTCTTGCTGCACAGCCGGGGTGACAGGCGCCGCGCCGTAATTCCAGATTTGCGAGACGATATCCTTTCGGATGTACAGGCGAATGCCAGCTGAAGGGTACCATTTTTCGAGCGTAAGGTCGGTGCGCCCTTGCAATTCAGCGTACAGCTTATAGTCGCGGTTTAGCCAGATGTTGAAGAGGGCCTGACGCATCTGGGGATTGATGAGCGCGTTGCTAATCCTTTCCCAGGTCAGGTTAAAGTAATCCTGCATCGGCCACCACAAACGCTGGTACTGGTAATAAACAAAATTATCCTTCAGGATGGGCTCGACACGCGTGTACAGGTTATCGCTGACAATGACGACCGCCTTGTCGCGCAACTCGCGCGTTGGTGCATCTTTGTAGTAGGTCACATTGGTGTAATCGCGCAGATACCACCAGAAAGGATAGATGCCGTCTTCATCGTAAGCCACTTGAATCCCCAGCCCGTCGGTGGTGCGCCGGGATATTTCCTCGATCTGCGCCAACATTTGTTTCGGGCCAGTGGCGCCGTGCGCATAAACCAAAAATTCGGTCGGCAAATCATAATTGATATAGGAAGCGGTAAAGGCAGTCCGCGCAGTCAAAACAGCCAAAAGACCCAGAAAGGCAATGGCAAAGATTCGCAACAATTGTGCGGTGTGCACCGACCGTAGTACGCGGGTGATGCCCCAGCCGGAAAGGATGACCCCGATCAAAGAAAGGACAAAATCGGCAGTCGCCTGTAATTGCGCCAGTTCTTTTCCCTGGAAGGGCAGTTTCGTACCCATGGATGAAGCAAAAAGGCCGGCGGCGCTGGCAACAAACACCGGCAGCAGCAGCCAGGCCAGCCAGCCGTTCTGTTGTCCAAAGCGCTTCCAATCGGTGGTATCGGCCAGAAAGCCGAACCCCCAACCAGCCGCCAGAATCATTGGCGTGGCGATGTGCAGGGTGAGCCAAGGCATCTTTTCGCCGGCAAAACTGTAAGCAACCAGGCTGGTAAACGACCAGAATAATAACAACGCCAAAACCGGAATGGGTTCGGAAGCGTGAGTTTCAAGCGTTTCCTCTGGAATTACGGGGACGTCATCCTCAGGCTCAATTTCTTCGCTTGAAACGCCTGTTGCCAGCTCCGCCTCATGTCCCTCTTCAAGTTTGATTTCTTCGGTTCCCTCCACAACTGCTGGTTCGGTGGATGTTTTCTCTGCTGGCTGGTGCGCGGGCGAAAAACCAGCCCAGGTTACAAAACGGCGGTAGCGGATACCAAAATAAGCCGCCACCAATACGCCTATGGCTGGCAGATATTCGTAAATCGGGATTTGGATGAGTGCATAATAATAAAGCGGCTGCGAACCGCGCTGCACGCCCTGCTGCGAAAGCCAATAGCCCAATGAGGCGATCAACCCCATGAAGAAACCCTGTCCGTTGGTGAAGAACGAAGTGTAGAGCACAGTGAAGATGGTAAAGAAAATCGCCAGGCAGGTCAGGTAGATGCGTGGATTCCACCACAAGCCGAGGGCGACTCCGGCAGCGAATACCGGCACCAGGAAGATGGCGGTGTGAAGCATGCCCGTGGTGGAGTAATCCAACGGATTCCAGCCTGCCATGCGCACCGGGAACGCCGCCAAAAGCGGCAGCACCAATGCGCCTAACAACATTAACAGGTCAAAGGAACGCTGCTGGCGGATTGCCTTCCATCCCAAAGAACGCACCAGCGTAACCAGCGCAGCGACGGCTGCCAATCCTGCGGCAGCCAATCCGGCAAATTCAATACCGCGCAGTAGTTTCAGCGGAGCATTGGCTGGCACAGCAGTACCAACGGGCTGCAGAGGCGTCGCGGAGGCATCGGCCGACCAAACGGCAGCCCCGAGCGTTATAACAAAAAGGATGAACATCACGCCCATCAACAGTATGAAACGTTTCCGCGCGGCTTCCTCAGGCCATTTCAAGCGGGTCACCTGGGCAAGGAAAAACAGTGCCAGGAACATAAGCGCCTGAGCTGTGTAAATGTACGAGGTGGCCTTATCGCTAAAGTGTAAAGCTGTCACAACTGCCAGGAGAATGAGCGATGATTTTTCCCCTTTCTCCAGGTAGCGCAATATTCCATAAAGCATCAGGACGGTCCACAAACCCTCAAAGGCTTCATTTCGGGTGTAGCGTCCGTAAAATAATAGAATTGGCGAGATCAAAAACATCGCGCCGGCAATAATGGCGCCGCGCCGGCCCAGGTAACGCCGGAAAGCGAGCATGCCGACCGCGACGGTGGCGATGCTAAAGAGAGCATAAGGGGTGCGGGCGCTAAAATCATTGTCGCCCAGCAGAAAATAGGAAGCCGCCAGTACATGAAATTGAAATGGTCCATGCGTCACGGGATCATAGGAATAACCGCGTCCCTGATAGTAATCCCAGGCGGGCCGCACATGATTGACCTCATCGTGGCTCATGACGCGCAAATCGATGTGGTAAAACCGCGTGAAAACTGCCGCGATCAGAATGAGAATGATCAGCAGGGTTTCTACGCGAAGTTGAGGAAAAGATTGAAAAACAGGACGGTCTAACCAGGATGCAGCAGGAGAATTTTCCGGCGATTTTTCCATAGACTCTCAGCAATTATGATGAATGGGGATTTTTCATTGTGACTATACTTTATACTTCCGCTTCTGGCAAGTAGTTCGGCTTTGAGGCACCCCGTCGACGTCCCATCAAGCTGTGATTGACGGATGGGCTGCTCTCCTCTATACTTTCTTTTTATTCTTCTACCGGAGAATGGCTATGCCGCGTACCCGTTTGCTTCGCTACAGCCTATTTGCCTCACTTTATTTTGCCCAGGGTGCCATTTTTAGCTATTACACAGCCCTGAATGCACTGTATTTGCGCTCGTTCGATCTGAGCATGAGCAAAATCGGCCTGGTTGGCGGGCTGGCAATGATCCCATTCGTGTTGAAAATATTTCTGGGCATGCTGAGCGACCGCGTCAATTTATTCGGGCTGGGCTACCGGAAGCCGTACATCCTGATCGGCATTGTCATTCAAACACTGGCAGTGCTGGCAATTCCGCTCATTCACCCGGCGCGGCAGTATTGGCTATTCATCGTTACCGCCTTTCTGTTAATGAGCGGCATGGCGCTTTATGACACTTGCACGGATGGATTGGCTTTGGATACCACCCCGCCCAAGGAGCAGGGCACCATCCAGGGATTTATGGTGGGCGGACGCGCGCTCGGATTGGTTCTGGTAGCCGGCGTCTTGGGAGCTGTGGCGGACCGTTCCTGGCCGGCGGTATTTTATACCTTGGCGGTGTTATCCCTGCTGCCGATTCCGCTGGTGCTGCTGGTGCATGAAGGCCCCCGCCTGGCCGGCGGGAAATTCAGCTGGGGAGCGTTTTCCACGTTCCTGCAGCCGTCGATCATTACTCTCGGTTTATTGGGAGCGCTTTATTCGCTGGTGATTAACGCCGCCAGCCAGATCCTGAATCCATTTCTACAGAGTCAATATCAGATAAATTATACGCAAGCTGGCCTTTACACGGCTGTCTGGGGCCTGGGTGTGGTTACCGGCGGCCTCACCGGCGGCAGACTGACAGACCGGGTTGGTTTTAAACGCTCCGCACAGGGAGCGCTGCTGGCTTCGCTGGCCGCCATTCTGGCGCTGGCCTTCATATTCAACCCGCAGGCTGCCTGGCCGCTGGCCGCTTTGTTTGGCCTGGCTTATGGCTATTATGAAACGGTCTACTTCGCCCTTGCCATGCGCCTGACCGATCTGCGCATTGCAGCGACCATGTTTGCCATCCTCATGGCGGTTGCCAATTTGGGCACTGCCATCGGAGTCGGTTTAAGCGGCGTCCTGGTCGATTCGGTGGGCTACCGCTGGACTTTCATACTCATCGCCGGTTTGAACCTGCTGGCCCTTCCGCTGCTGCCAGTGATCTTTAAGAATCAAGTGCAAAAAGCATCCGCAACTGCCTAAAAAAGGAGCGAGGTTTTATTGGATTCAAAAGCAATCTACCCCCAGGTCATCGCTTTTGATTGGGGTAACACTCTAATGCTCGAATTGCCGCAATATACTGGTGCCATGGCTGATTGGCCGGAGGTGACCGCTGTGAACGGCGCACAAGCCATGCTGGCTGAGCTTGCGACTCATACCGTGCGGCTGGTGGTTGCATCCAACGCAGTGGATTCGGATGCCGCTAAAGTGCGCACAGCTTTGCAGCGGGTAAATCTGGACAGCTTTATCAGCGATATCTTCACAAGCCATGAAGTCAGCGGCAGAAAGCCTCAACCGGAATTCTTTCAATCAATCAAGGACCGCCTGAATGTGAAAGGCTTGTTTGCTATGGTCGGCGACAGTTACGCAACCGATGTCATCGGCAGCTGGCAGGCAGGTTGGCTGGCGGTCTGGTACAACCCGTCCGGTACTGCTGCGCCCGGGTTGCTGCCGGTTCACGACCTGGAAATCAAACATCTGCTTGATTTGCCGGCAGCGCTCGATCGACCGCGATTGCCTGGATTGATTCAATGTCAGACCTGGCTGATCGAACAAGGCGCATCTGCCAACCTGTTGCTGCATGTTCAGGCTGTCTCGGCCATTGCCTATCAAATGGCGGTCTGGCTGCGCGGGGCTGGAGAAACGGTTGACCCGCTGTTGGCTCACCGCGGAGCCATGCTGCACGACCTGGCCAAGGTGAGTGCGTTGCGAACGCCGGGCATCAATCACGGCGAGGCTGCCGCCCGATTGTTGGAAACCCGCGGCCAACCGGTTATAGCCGAAATCGCCAGGCGGCATATCCTTACCCACTTGCTGGACGACAAGCTTGCCCCGAGAACCTGGGAAGAGAAAGTGGTTTTTTTCGCGGATAAGATGGTGGAAGGCAGCCGTCTCGTGACACCTGAACAACGCATGAATGCCTTAAGCCAACGCTACAGCCGGTTTAGCGCCGGCATACAAGCCTGCCTGCCAGCCTTGCGAAAAATGCAAAAAGAAATTTGCCAGCATATGCGAATTCCGGAGGCTGCCTTGACAGACCGTCTGCAAGCCGCTTTATTGGGCAAAGAATGAAAAATCAGGGTGCGAGATTGTAGTAGTTGTAAACCGCCAGCGATAATTTTGCGACCATTACATTAGCCTGATCCCAAATCACCTGGGTGGGATGATACAGGTAAACCGTGAGGATGTAGTTACCACCGGAACTGTAAACAATGCCGGCATCGCTGATGGTGTGGATGACTCCATCCACAGGGTCGGTCACCCAACCGTGCTTGTGGGCAAATTGCGTTCCTTCGGGCAGGCCGGCCTGCAATAAAACGCCGATCTTATCCAGAACAAGGAAATTGATCATCTGGCGGCATTCGTTTTGGGAAATCTCGCCCGGGAAAACAGCAGCAAACGTTCCACCGCCAGATTGCGAGCACTGATAAATATCCGAAAGCAGCATGCCCATTTCGGCCGGCGTGGTCTGGTTGTAAGGATCCGGGGCTGTATTGACATCGGTGCGTTGGTTGGCAGGAGTGGAAATCCTCCGCAATAAAGGCGCGCCAGCATAAAAATAGCCTGCCAGGAAGGTGTTGGGCAAGCCTAAATCTTCCATATCCTTGGTGAGCTGCAGCGGACCCAGGTTGCGGTCCATAACCTGTTCCATCAATCGATCTGCCGGGTCATTCTCCGAGCGCTCGATCATTAATGTCATCAGATCGCTCAAATTGGCCGCCAGCGGCTCGTCAGTGCGCCGGAAGGTAGACACCATGATCGGAATTTTCATGGTCGATGCAGCCGTGAATGCGATGCCAGGCGTCAATGCATTGCCGTTCTCATTCGCAAAATTCAATTCCTGGCCGGTCTGCAGATCCATCAGGTAAAGTTCGGTCAATCCATCAAAACCAGATGATTCGATGACCTGCTGCAGGAGTATTTGCAGGTTTTGAAATGAAGGACGCGGGGGAGAGACTTTGACGACAGACAGATTAACCACGCGCGCCACCGGCGACCGCAGGGCATCGCTAATTAACGTGACAGCCCGATCCACATCCAATGTCAGCCCTGGTGTGCCGCTGGCAAAATTGGTGCTCCCCGGCACTGGCTGTGCCGAGGTTGCCGGTTGGTCATACCGGGAGGCAATTTCATCCTTCAAGTAAATTCGCAAGCGTTCTTCGGAAAACGTGGCGCGTAAAGGGACTTCGCTTGGCGCGGGAAGCCGGTTCCAAAGGTAATCCCAAAAAGCTGACCAGAAGGGTTGGTTCACCCTTTGTTGGTCAGCAACGGCCAGCATGGTTTCGAGTTGCAGATCGAAATCAACCACCGCTGGTCTGATCTGGACCACGGCATTGCCATAATGGACTTCAACCGGGTAACTGTAGGCTTGAACCAGCCGTTCGGCTGCTTGCTGCTGGTCCAATCCGCCGACTGGAACCCCGGCGATGACCGTACCCAGTGGAAAGCTGGCTCGAATTCGGCTGTAGGTAACCAATTGGACAATCGCCAAAATCATTGCCAGTACAAATAAGACAATCGCAATCCATCTTAAAAAAGGAAAATTTCTTCCTCGCAATTTCAACTCCTCATTGGCGGACCCGCCAGACCTGATTCTACCAGATTTGGCGCTATACTTAACGCATGGATGACGGACCCTCTGCCACCGAATTGCTCAGCCAGATGTCATTGTTCCGCGACTTGAGCGAGGAACAGCTGGCCGAAATTGCCGAGTCCATCCCCACCCTGGTGCTTTCCAGGGATGGAGTGGCTTACGAACAGGGCAGCGAAGCCGACTCGTTTTATATCATCTTAAGCGGCCGTGTAAAACTTTTTCTTGTTTCCAGGCAATCGGAACGGTCGCTGGGTATGCTTGAGGAAGGCGATTACTTCGGCCAGGAAGCGCTGGAACCTGGCCAACTTCGCAAAGCTACCGCATCGGCGCTAACGGATATCGTCTTATTGGTTCTCAGTGCTGAATTTATTGGCCATCTCAGCGAACAACACCCTGAGATGAAAAAACGGTTCAAAATCATCGCCGACAGCTTTCACTTGTTCACAAGGTTGGAATTTCCGTGGCTTGGGCCGCGTGAAGTTATTCATTTTATTGGCCGCCGCAGCCGGTTTTATTTGATCCCCCGCCTGATCCTGCCCGGGTTGAGTATTTTATTGGTGCTCCCATTGTGGGTTTATCTCTATTCATCAACCCAAATGATGATCTTCTTCTATTTGACTGTGGTGACCGCCTTGGTGATTGCCGGATTAACGGTCTGGAATATCTTCGATTGGGGCAATGACTATTCCATTATCACCAACCGCCGCGTATTGTTTCAGGAGAAAATCATCCTGATTTATGACAGCCGGCAGGAGGTTCCGCTCGACGCGGTATTGGCCGATGACGTAATCACCAATCAAATCGGCCGTTGGTTCGACTTTGGCGATCTGGTGATTCGTACCTACACCGGTGCAATCACGCTGCCGGGTATCAGCATGCCGGCAGAGGTAAAGAACCTACTCGATAACCGCAGGCAGCGGGCTCATTTACACCGCCAGCGGAACCAACGCCAGACCATTCGCAGCACCATCCGCCAACAATTGGGCTATGAAGAAGGCGAGCCAGCCGCTGATTTAGTGGAACAGCCGATTGTGCCCACAGTCCATACGGGTACCCTGCCCAATGCATTATCCGATCTATTCATGCTCCGCCGCGAGGTCAATGGAATCATTACCTACCGAACTCATTGGTTTATCCTGCTTAAGAAGACCTTCCTGCCTGGTCTGCTGCTTTTTCTGACATTACTTTTACTGATATCGCGTTTGGTCAACCTGTTTACATTTCTTTCCGTAAAATCGACCCTGCTCTTCTGCCTGGGTCTCTTCCTTGTTTTCGGCCTTTGGGCGCTGTACCAGTATGTGGACTGGCGCAATGACCGCTATATTGTCACAGACCGGGAATTAATTGATATATATAAAAAGCCCTTGAGGATTGAGAACAAGCGGACAGCTCCGTTGGAGAATATTCTCAGCATCGATTATGAGCGCCCAAACCTGATTCACCTAATCTTGAATTTCGGTACGGTTTACATTCGCATTGGTGAAGCTTCTTTGACTTTTAATAATGTATTTAACCCCGCGGATGTGCAGCGCGAAATTTTTGAACGGTTTCTGAGCAAAAAATTGAACAAGCAGCAGCAGGATGATGATGAGAACGAACGGCGTGTCTCCGAGTGGCTGGAAATTTATCATCAGGAAGTCACCGGTCACGGAGTCGATGGAGAATCCTCCGATGACGAAGAAGAAGAAAACGGGTAAAATAGGGCAGTAAAGAAAAATTTATCCGGTAAATGCAAAGAGTGGAAATGGCCATCCGAGAAATTGTTTTCCTACCTGATCCTGTCTTACGGCGTAAGGCACATAAAGTAACCCAATTTGATAACGATCTGCAAGTGCTGATTGACGACATGGTTGAAACTGTGCGCGATGCCCCGGGCGTGGGCCTGGCAGCCCCCCAGGTGGGCGTATCGCAGCGGGTTATAGTGGTTGAATACGCGGAAAATGATGAAGAAGAAGACTCGCCCAAAAAATTATATGTGGCCGTCAATCCCGAAATCATTCAACCGTCCGAAGAAACCGAACTTGGCATTGAGGGCTGCCTTTCCGTACCCGGGCTGGTTGGGGAAGTAGACCGCCACACTGCCATCACCATTAAGGCGCAGAACCGCCGCGGGCAGCCCTTGAAAATCAAGGCAAACGGCTGGCTGGCCCGCATCTTCCAGCATGAGATCGACCATCTCGACGGGATTATATACACAGACCGCGCCACCCGTGTCTGGAAACCGCGCGAGGGAGAAGAAATTCCGGTCGATTAATATGCATCTGACGCACCTATCGCTGACGAATTTTCGCGCGTTCTCCCGCCTGGACATCGATTTGCCTGGGCGGATTCTTTTGC